>DATJDU010000044.1:0-16641 GCA_035497315.1 Sphingomonadaceae bacterium | reverse complement strand
ATCCCAATCGCCGCGCGCCTGCGCAGCCTTAAGGTTCCAGGGCTGGAACCCGTAGAGATTGGTGAAGATGCGGTCCTTGTCAGCCAGCATCAGATGTACCCCTGCCAGAACAGCACGCCCGCAACCGCCACGAAAGTGACGAAGGAAGCGACCTTGATAAGCCCGGTGAACGCCTTCCAGGCCACGAAGCCCAGCAGAAGCGCGCCGCCGATGGTAACTGCCGTACCCATCACCACTCACCCCGATAGTCGTGGTTTTCCTTGACCATGGCGGCAAGCGAAGTCGGTTCACCCACGGGTTCCACCGTGTGGCGTCCGGGAAGCTGCGTGCCGGTCTTGGGCTGTTCGCCCTTCGCCAGCGCATCCAGCACCTTATCGAAGCTCTCGGCGGTCAGATCTTCGTAATTGTCGTCATTGATCTGGACCATGGGGGCAGAGGCGCAATTGCCCATGCATTCCACTTCCGTGAGCGTCCACAAACCATCCTCGGTGGTGTGGCCCTTGTGCATTCCGCGCTTCTTGCAGGCGGCGAGAATATCGTCGCTGCCGCGCAGCATGCAGGGCGTCGTGCCGCAGACCTGCACGTGATAGCGGCCGACCGGCACCAGATTATACATGGTGTAGAAGCTGGCGACCTCGACCACGCGGATGATCGGCATGTCGAGATAGGCGGCGATATATTCCATCACCGGGATCGGCAGCCAGCCCTGCGTGTTCGTTTCCGCGCCGACCTGGCGCTGGGCCAGATCGAGCAGCGGCATCACGGCCGAACGCTGGCGCCCTGCCGGATAGCGGGCGACCACTTCCTTCGCCTTTTCGGCGTTCTCCGCATTCCACGCAAAGGTGCCCCAGCGGGCGCGCAGTTCGGGGCTATCGGGTTCGAGATGACGGGCAGCCATTAGCGAATGAACTCCACGCGAGAGCATTTGTCGCCCTCGAACGAATAGACGGCGATCACGTCGAAAGGCTCAACCAAGGCCGAGCCATCGGTGGCCGTGCCGCGCGTGACGTGTTCGCGAAAGATGACATAATTGCCGATCGCCTGCTTCTCGACGATTTCGGCGTGATTTTCCGGCCAGCGGGCAAAGGCCGCAGCAAGGCCGGAACGCGTGCCTTCCTTGCCTTCGCGCACGACATCGCCGCGATAATTCGCCTCGCAGGCCTCGTCGGTCATGTAGGAAACGTACAGGTCCACGTCCTGCGCGTTGTAAGCCGCGATCATGGCTTCTGCTGTGGCGAGGTTGTTAGTCATTTGCCGCCCCGTTTACGTACCCTAAACAACCAGAAAATCGCCACAATGACCCCACCAATCCCATATTGAACGAGACCTGCACCAAATTTTGGTGTCCCGCCGTCAGCGCTACCAAATGCGTAAAGAAACGTGGCAACTGCAACAGCTGACACTACTGTTGCGAAAACCAACTGGTTCCCTGCCAAGAATTTCCGGTAGATCAATCGCAGGAGAATACTCAAGACCGCAATGGCCAGAGCCCCCCCCACAAGTTGACCCACAAAATAGCTCACCGGTCACACTCCCCGAACACCACGTCGATCGCGCCGAGAATGGCGGTCGCGTCGGGCAGCATGTGGCCTTTGCACATGAAATCCATGGCCTGAAGGTGGCTGAAGGCGGTCGGGCGGATCTTGCAGCGATAGGGCTTGTTGCTGCCGTCGCTCACCAGATAAACGCCGAATTCGCCCTTGGGGCTTTCGGTCGCCACGTAAACCTCGCCCGCCGGGACATGGAAGCCCTCTGTATAGAGCTTGAAGTGGTGGATCAGCGATTCCATCGACTGCTTCATTTCGCCGCGCTTGGGAGGCGAGACCTTGCGGTCGTCGGAAGCGATCGGGCCTTCCGGCATTTCGGCCAGGCACTGCTTCATGATCCGGGCCGATTGGCGTACTTCCTCCACGCGGACCATGAACCGGTCGTAGCAGTCGGAATTGGTGCCCACGGGGATTTCGAAATCCATCCGGTCATAGACGTCGTAGGGCTGGCTTTTGCGCAGATCCCACGGGATGCCCGCCGCGCGGATCATCGGGCCGGAGAAGCCCCATGCCAGTGCGTCTTCCTTGCTGACCAGCGCAATATCGACATTGCGCTGCTTGAAGATGCGGTTGTCGACCACGAGCGACATGGCATCCTCGAACAGTTCCGGCAGGCGCGTGTCGAGCCAGTCGGCAATGTCGGTCAGCAACTTGAGCGGTACGTCCTGATGCACGCCGCCGGGACGGAACCAGGCGCTGTGCATACGGGCGCCCGAAGCGCGTTCGAAGAAATTGAGGCAATCCTCGCGGATTTCGAACAGCCAGAGGTTCGGCGTCATCGCGCCCACGTCCATCACATGGGAACCCATGTTCAGCATATGGTTGCAGATGCGGGTCAGCTCCGCGAACAGCACGCGCAGATATTGCGCACGCAGCGGAACTTCGAGGTTCAGCAGCTTCTCGATCGCCAGAACATAGCTGTGCTCCATCGCGAGCGGCGAGCAATAGTCGAGCCGGTCGAAATAGGGCAGCGCCTGAAGATAGGTCTTGTGCTCGATCAGCTTTTCGGTGCCGCGATGCAGCAGGCCGACGTGCGGATCGATCCGTTCGATGATCTCGCCGTCCAGTTCCATCACCATGCGCAGCACGCCATGCGCCGCCGGGTGCTGGGGCCCGAAATTGATCGTGTAATTGGTAATGGTTTCGTCGCCGGTCGTCGGCGATTGTTCCAAGGTCAAACCGCTCATGCGCAGATCCACATCCCCGGCGAATAGAGCCGTTGCTTGCCGCTGGCGTCGGTCACGCCCAGATTGGCCGGATAGCGGGTTACCCCGCCAGACGCCCCGCCATTGGCGTTGGAGCCGCGCGCGACTTCGACAGTGACAGTGCCGTTGCTGTATTTGCCGCCAGCTTTGATGCCGTTCAGCCCGATATCGCCGACAGTCTGCAGATAAACGATCACGCCGTCCATCCGCACCGCGCCCTTGCCCGCGACGCCCTGATCGGCCGACGCAGCCGTGATCATCAGATCGCGCCCGTCTTTATGCTGGAAGGTGCAACCGCCCTTGCGCTGCCCCAGATCGACCCCTGCAAGGCTACCGAGCGCCTGCAGAACCGGGCCTTCGCCCTTGTCTACCGGCTTGCCCGCTGCATCCTTGGGCAAATCGCGCTGGACATCGGGCTGGACGATGGCGGTGCCGGCCGGAGCCTCTACCTGCTGTTCGTCCTGGCTCTTCATCAGATTACAACCGGCAAGGCCGGTGGCGGCAAGAGCCAGCGGCAAGGCAATGCGGAACGCAGGCGCCCTCACTTGCTTTCTCCTTCGGCCTTCTCGTCGCCCGGAAGCACGTATTTCGCACCTTCCCAGGGGCTCATGAAGTCGAACTGCCGCAAATCCTGCGCCAGCTCCACCGGTTCATAGACCACGCGCTTTTCCTCTTCAGAATAACGCAGTTCCTGATAGCCCGTGAGCGGAAAATCCTTGCGGAAAGGATGCCCTTCGAAGCCGTAATCGGTGAGAATACGGCGAAGGTCAGTATTCCCGTCAAACAGCACGCCATACATGTCGAACACTTCGCGTTCGAGCCATCCGGCATTGGGCCACAGGGTGGTCGCCGTCGGCACCGGAGTATTCTCGGCCGCGCGGCACTTCACCATGATGCGATGGTTCTTCGTAACCGACAGCAGCATATAGACGACATCAAACCGCTCTTCGCGGCTCGGATAATCGGCGCCGGCGATTTCCATCAGCTGCTGATATTCATGCTCGTCACGCAGCAGGCGGAGGGCGTCCTCCACCTTCTCGCGCACCACGGACAGCACGATCTCGCCGTGCTCCTCCTTGGCGTGGATCAGCATGTCGCCCAGCGCGCCGGCGAGCGTGTCGGCAATCCCGTCGATCAGGGCGATCTTCGGGGCGGAATGCAGGACCTTGGCCATCCTTACCTCTCGATCGTGCCCACGCGGCGGATCTTCCGCTGCAATTGCATCACGCCATACAGCAGCGCCTCGGCAGTCGGCGGGCAACCGGGGATGTAGATATCCACCGGCACGATCCGGTCGCAGCCGCGAACCACCGAATAGGAATAGTGATAATAGCCGCCGCCATTGGCGCAGCTGCCCATCGAGATCACATATTTGGGATCCGACATCTGGTCATAGACCTTGCGCAGCGCCGGGGCCATCTTGTTGCACAACGTGCCAGCCACGATCATCACGTCGCTCTGGCGTGGCGAGGCACGCGGGGCAGCGCCAAAACGCTCCATATCATAGCGCGGCATATTCACATGGATCATCTCGACCGCGCAGCAGGCGAGGCCGAACGTCATCCACCACAGCGAGCCCGTACGGGCCCACTGGAACAGTTCTTCGGTCGAGGTGACGAGGAAGCCCTTGTCACTCACTTCGGCATTGAGACTATCGAAGAAGGCCTGATCCGGCGCGGTCATCGCACCCGGAACTGTCAGCCCGGCCTTCTGGGGTTCGATCACTCCCATTCCAGGGCTCCCTTCTTCCACGCATAGGCGAAACCGATCACCAGTTCGCCCAGGAACACCATCATCGTGATCCAGCCCGGCCAGCCCGTGACATCCAGACTAACTGCCCAGGGAAACAGGAACGCCGCTTCAAGATCGAAGATGATGAACAGGATCGCCACCAGATAGAAGCGCACGTCGAACTGGCTGCGCGGATCCTCGAACGCGGGGAAGCCGCATTCATATTCACTGAGCTTTTCCGCATCGGGATTATGCGCGCCGGTTAGCCGTGCGACCCCCATCGGGAGGAACACGAAAGCAGCCGACAGACCCAGCGCAATGGCAAGGAAGATCAGGATCGGCAGATATTGTGACAGATCGACCACGGACGATTCCCGTTAAGCGGAGACAGTTAGAGTCGGCTCGCCTCTAGGCCCTGCCCAAGCAGGGTGCAAGGCCGGAACGGGGCAAAACAGCCGTGAAATTAGCCATCAATCCCCAAGGTTGAGCAGATGGAACGGCTCGCGCGCACTTATTTGCGCAACAGCATCCTGAGCGCCCGCATTGTCGCCGCGCCATAGGGCGGCTTGAGGCCGGAAAGCGCGGCAATGTCCCAACGTGGCTGGCGATAGATCGCGCGGGCATGGCTGAGGGCACGGAATCCTTCCGGACCATGATAGCTACCCATGCCGGACTGCCCGATACCACCGAACGGCAGATCGTCCTGAGCGATGTGCAGGATCACGTCGTTGACCGTCACCCCGCCGGAAAGGGTCTGCCCTAGCACCCGCTCGCGTTCCGCTGCGTCTTCCCCGAAATAATAGAGGCCCAATGGCCGATCATGCGCATTCACGTAATCCACGGCCTGACGGACCGAGGAATAGGTCATCACCGGCAAGATCGGCCCGAATATCTCCTGCTGCATGACCGCCATGCTGTCATTCACCTTCCGCAGGATGGTGAGCGGTATCTTGCGGGTGTTGCTGGAGGCGAAGTCTTCCCCTGCAGGATTGGCCTCAATCACCTCGGCACACTTTGCCTTTGCATCCTCAATCAGCCCGTTGAGCCGCGCAAAATGCCTGTCATTGACGATGGAGGTATAATCCTCATTCGGCAGTACCGCCGGATACATCGCGCTCGCCTTATCGGTCAGCGCCTCCACAATGGCCTGCTCGCATTCCTCGGGTACCAGCAGATAATCGGGTGCAAGGCACACCTGGCCGGCATTCATCAGCTTGCCGATCGCGATCCGCTCGGCAGCCCGTCCGAGATCGGCACTACGCCCCAAGATCACCGGCGACTTTCCGCCCAGTTCCAGAGTAACGGGCACCAGATTGCGCGCTGCGGCTTCCATCACCTTGCGCCCGGTGGCAGCCGAGCCGGTGAAGACCAGATGATCGAAAGGCAGTGCCGCGAAGGCCGCCGCAACATCTGCTCCGCCCGTGACCACTGCCGCTTCCTCTGGAGCGAAGGCGGCAGCCACCAATTGTGCCATCAGGGCGGCTGTGCGTTCGGTATATTCGCTGGGCTTCAGCAGCACCCTGTTACCTGCGGCGAAGGCCTGAATCATCGGCGCGAAGCTCAGTCCGACGGGAAAGTTCCAGGGGGAGATAACGCCGATCACACCCTTCGGCTCATGCCGAACTTCCGCCCTGCCCCCGACAAGCCCCAGAGGGAAGGTTGCCGAGCGGCGCTCCGGCCTGGCCCAGCGCTTGAGTTTTCGGAGACAATATTTGCCAAGGCTCACTGCCGGGAGCATGTCGGTCAGCATGGATAGCTCGCGGCTGCGATTGCCGAAATCCGCGCTCATCGCCGCGGCCAACTCGTCCCCATGGTCGACGAGGAGGGCAATGGCGCGGCGGATGCGGCCTTCGCGTGCGGACAGCGCTTCGGGACGGGCTGCTTCGAACGCAGCGCGCTGGATCGCCAGCAGCCCTGCCGCTTCCATTGCCGAAGCCTGGTTCATCTCGCCATACCCCTGCGCGCCAAGAACATTAGAAACGCCAGATGAATTGATTCTGCCGCACCGCAACATTACAGCCGATAATACCGTTTCCTTTAAGCGAAAGGTCGAAGTTCCGCCATGTCCGAGTTCTCTGCCAACGACCCGATTGTGATCCTATCCTACGCACGCACCCCCATGGGTGGGATGCAGGGTGCCCTCGCCGAAGTTTCGGCCACCGATCTCGGCGCAACGGTGGTGAAGGCCGCCGTGGAACGCGCGGGTGTTGCGGGTGAGGATATCGAGCGGCTCTATATGGGCTGCGTGCTTCCCGCCGGGCTGGGCCAGGCTCCTGCCCGACAGGCAGCCATCAAGGCAGGCCTGCCCAAATCGGTGCAGGCGACCACAGTGAACAAGGTCTGCGGCTCTGGCATGCAGACGGTGATCATGGGTTCCGAAGCACTTGCGGCCGGCAGCGTGGACGTGATCGTCGCGGGCGGGATGGAGAGCATGACCAACGCGCCCTATCTGCTCAAGAAGCACCGTTCCGGCGCGCGGCTCGGCCACGATACGGCCTATGATCATATGTTCCTCGATGGGCTGGAAGACGCCTATGAGGCTGGCGCCGCCATGGGCAGCTTCGCGCAGGAAACCGCGAATGATTACGAGCTCACCCGTCAGGCGATGGACGACTATTCGATCGAAAGCCTGCGCCGCGCCAATGCCGCCATCGCAAGCGGCGCCTTCTCCGATGAAGTGGTGCCGGTGACCTATGCGACCCGCGCTGGCGATGTAACCGTCGATATGGACGAGCAGCCCGGCAAGGGCCGCCCGGAAAAGATCCCGCAGTTGCGCCCTGCCTTTGCTAAGGACGGCACCATCACGGCGGCAACTTCCAGCTCGATCTCGGACGGCGCGGCCGCAGTGGTCCTCACCCGCGAAAGCGTGGCCAGTGCCAAAGGCCTCACGCCGGTGGCAAAGATCGTCTCCATGGCCGCCCACGCCCATGATCCACGCCTGTTCACCACTGCCCCCGTCGGCGCGATCCAGAAGGCGCTGTCCAAGGCCGGCTGGACGATTGACGATGTCGATCTGTTCGAAGTGAACGAAGCCTTTGCCTGCGTCGCCATGTTTGCAATGCACGATCTGGGCATTCCGCACGACAAGATCAACGTGAATGGCGGCGCCACCGCGCTGGGTCATCCGATCGGGGCCAGTGGCACCCGCATCATCGTCACCCTGCTCAACGCGCTGAAAAATCAGGGCAAGACCCGCGGTATCGCCTCGCTCTGCATTGGCGGCGGCGAAGGTACCGCCATTGCTGTAGAACTGATCTGACCCAAACCGGGGAGAAACGAGACCAAGGTCGCGCTAACAACTGCATTTTATGCTAATCAGTTGCCCTCTTTGAAAAAGGGAGAGGCAATAATGAGAAAAATCGCGTTGCTAAGCGTGGCCCTGGTCTTGGCCGCATGTTCCGGTTCCGAAAGCGAAAGTCAAAAGGCAGCTTCGGAAGCCCCGAAAACACCTGAAGAAGCTATGCTGGGGACTTATGAAGTCACCCAGCCCGACGGAACGAAAATGACCTCGGTTGTTGCTGCCGATCGCAGCTATACAGATGCCATTCGCGGCGAAGTCGTCGAATGGGGTACCTGGGAAATCAAGGACGGCAAGACCTGCTATACGCCCGAGATAGAGGGCAAGAAGCCACTCTGCTACGCACAGGGCGAAGTCGGTGAAGATGGAACATTTACCGCAACGCCCGACGAAGGCGATCCGGTGAAAATGCGCAAGCTCAGCTGAATACACCAGCAATCGGTTCAGGGTTCGCCGGCACCCCAAAGGCGTTGCTGGCGGACCCACCCCTTGCGGCCCTGCACGTCGATCTGACACCAGCCACTGTCGCAATTGCCCAGCTTGCCGACCACGCCAGGTTCCGCGTTCCACAGCAAAGCCTCGCCCTCGCCCGGCCCATCGCGCATTGCGGCAAGGCCCTTGCCCACTACCAGCGCAGTGCGTTCGGGGCTCAACAGCCGGGCAACGACCCATCCCTGCGCGCCATCGGGATCGCGGATCAGGCGCCAGCCTTCCTTGACCCGCACCACCTTCACCGGCAGACGAACGCGGCGATAGACCCATTCGATCTGGTATTCCTCGCTCGGGCCAACGCGCATGTTGACCTCCTCCGATCGCATCGATGCCCAATAGGGCACTTCCCGATCCTGCGCAGTGGCAGGGACGGCAAGCGATACAAGAACGGTAAGCAGAAATGATCGGGCGAGGAATCGCATACCGTCCCCATACCCCCCGGTACCATTGCGCTTCAAGCGCGCAATCGGGTGCTTGACCGTCCCATCGCGGGCGCATAGCGCGCTAAGTATGACCGACCGCACTCCCTCCCCCGCCTCGCCAGAATCCCCTCGCCGCGTAGAGGGCAAGCCCCGCGTGATCGTTACGCGGCACTTACCCGGGGTGGAACCGCGCATGGCCGAGCTGTTCGACACCGTGCTCAACACACAAGACCGCCAGCTTACACGCGATGAACTGGTCGCCGCGATGCAGGATTGCGACGTGCTTGTCCCTTGCGTTACCGACAAGATCGACGCTGCGATGCTGGAGGCAGCGGGAAACCGCATGGGCCTGATCGCCAATTTCGGCGCCGGGGTGGACCATCTGGATATTAACGCCTGCCAGACGCGCAAGATCATGGTCACCAACACTCCGGGCGTCTTTACGGAGGATACGGCCGACATCACCATGGCGCTGATCCTGTGCGCATCGCGCCGCCTTTCCGAAGGCGTGCGCATGGTTGCCGCCGGCGAATGGCCCGGCTGGTCGCCCTCGCACATGCTGGGCCGCACCCTGCGCGGCAAGGTTCTGGGGATCGTGGGCATGGGCCGAATCGGCCAGGCGCTGGCTCACCGCGCCCGCGCATTCGGGATGCAGGTGGTTTACAACAACCGCCGGCGCCTGCCGGACGCGCTGGAGACGATCCTTGGCGCGGAGTTCGAACCCGATCTTGACCGGGTGATCGCAATCTCGGACTATATCTCGCTCAATTGCCCGGCAACTGCGGCCACCAAGGGCATGCTCAATGCCCAGCGTATTGCGGCGATGAAGCCCGGCTCCTTCATCATCAATAGTGGCCGGGGCGACCTGATCGACGAGGACGCACTGATAGACGCGCTCAGGAGCGGCCATCTGGGTGGTGCCGGACTGGACGTGTTCCTCAACGAACCCAACATCGATCCGCGTTTTGTGGACCTGCCCAATGTCGTTGCCCTGCCCCATCTGGGCAGCGCCACGCTTGAAGGCCGCACCGCCGCTGGCGAGAAAATCATCCGCAACATCCAGAGCTGGGCGGACGGTCATTCCCCGCCCGACCGGGTCGTCGTGGGGCTGGCCTGATCCATCCGGCCCGGGTGTTGCCCGCAAGCGGCACACATCCGCAGTTTTGTTACCCGCTCCGCTTGTCTGGCAGGCCTTATCTGTCCTAGACGGCGGGGCGTCAGAAGGGCCCGTAACAGCGGGCGCAGGGGGAGAACCTTGAGGATGATCCGCAAACTCGTTGCGGGGATGGCGCTGGCCGCCGTCCCGGCCGCCGCTTTCGCCCAGAATCCTTATGCGGCCGCAGGCGACAGCGGCGATACGGCATGGATCCTGGTCTCCTCAGCCCTTGTGCTGCTGATGTGTCTTCCCGGCCTCAGCCTGTTCTACGGCGGCCTCGTCAGGTCCAAGAACTTCCTCTCGGTCGCGCTGCAATGCGGTGCTGTGGCGGCAGTTGCCTCGCTGTTATGGGTAATGGTGGGCTACACGCTCGCCTTCGGAAATGTCACCAATGGCTGGCTGGGCGCAGGCAATGCCTGGATGCTGATCGACCTTGGTAATGTGCGCGAAGGTCTCGCAATTCCGGAAAGCACCTTCGTCCTGTTCCAGATGACATTCGCGGCTATCACCCCGGCGCTGATGGTTGGCGCATGGGTCGATCGCGCGCGGTTCGGCTGGGTGGTCGGCTTCTCGGCACTGTGGAGCGTGATGGTCTATGCACCCGTTGCCCACTGGGTGTGGGGCGGCGGCTGGCTCGCCTCGACGATGGGCACGCTGGATTTCGCGGGCGGGATCGTGGTTCACACCACCGCCGGTATTTCCGGCCTCGTCATCGCACTGCTGCTTGGCAGGCGTCAGGGTTTTCCGGGCACCGCCATGCTGCCCCACGCACCCGGCCTCACAATGATCGGCGCCATGTTGCTATGGGTGGGCTGGTTCGGCTTCAACGGTGGCTCGGCCCTTGCCGCGACCGACGATGCCTCCACCGCGATCATCAACACCCATGTCGCCGCCGCCATGGCCGCGCTGGTGTGGGTGCTGATCGAACGCTACACTTTCGGCAAGCCGACCAGCGTTGGCTTTGCAACCGGCGCAATCGCGGGCCTTGCCACGATCACTCCCGCCGCCGGCTTCGTCTCGCCCGGTGCGGCGATGCTGTTTGGCGCTGCTGCGGCACTGGTCTGCTACGGCGCGATCCATCTGATCAAGCTGAAGCTGAAAATCGACGATTCGCTCGACGTCTTCGCCGTTCACGGCGTGGGCGGGATGCTGGGTTCGCTGCTGCTGGGAGTGTTCATCGCGCCCGCGCTGGGCGGCACCGGCTTTCCCGAAGGGCTCAACATGATCACCATGGTTTCTGCCCAGGTGGTGGGCGTGGTCGTAGTGGCAATCTGGTCGGCCATCGCCTCAGTCGTGCTGGCGCTGGGTGTGTCGTTCCTGATACCGATGCGGGTGAGCCCTGAGGAAGAGACCGAAGGCCTAGACATTACCAGCCATGGCGAGCGCGGCTGGGAACTGGACTGAGGATGGGCGCCGGGTTGCCCTGAATAAGGCGGCCCGGCGCACCGATACCCTGTAATAGCGATAAGGGTCAGGCGGGAAGGTTTTCCGCCAGCAGTTCCACCACTTGCCGCACGCCGTCTTCGGTCCCGCCAAAGCCGAAATGGGTGACGTTCAGTTCGACCTGCAGGTCGGATTCATCCGTCAAACCGCGAGCGGCATCGACGGCGACGATACCGTCCCGCGCTGACCATGCGGCGATGGTCGGAACCGGCGGTTTTGAGACGAAGTCCACGCCCGGAGGAATATCCTCCACCGTGTGGTTGTTCAGAAAATCGTAGAGCCGCCATGCCCGGTTGCGGTGCCGATTGCCGGAGAACGGGCTGCCCAGCGTCACGACCTGTGCGACAAAATCGGGGACCTGATGAGCCAGGGCCCGGGCGAAAATGCCGCCAAGGCTCCAGCCCAGCAGGATTACCTTGCGGCTCTCCTGCCCGGCGATTGCCCGGATACGATCTTCCAGAGCCTCCAGCAGCCCCGGGCGAAAGCCTAGATTATGGCCCTGATCCCAACCGTAGGAATGAAAGCCCGCCCGATCGAGCGAGCGGCGTAGCAGCGAAGTGGAAAGATCGTCCGTCGTGAAGCCGGGAAGAACCATGACCGGCCAGCCCTTGCCATCGCCAGCGCAATCCACCGCACCGAGCAGCGGACTGAGGCCCATGGGCACCACAGTCGCCGCTTCGGTCAGCAAGCGCCAGAACGGCGGGAGTTGCGCGTCCTGCGCGCCGCCGGCCATCTTTTCGACCTCAATCCCCCGTCAGAATGCGGTCGACCAGTTCCTTCACCGTGGGCGTGAAATTGTTGGAATAGAACGGGTCCTGCTTGAAGCGATAAGCCGCATGGCCTGCAAACATCAGATTGCGCTTCACGTCGCCGCCATGGGCGATGTCCTGCAGGGTCTTCTGGATACAGAAACTGCGCGGATCGGCGAGGCGCCCGGTGGTGTAATCGTCATGGTCCTTCCATGACGAGAAACCACAATGGGAAAGGCAGCCCATGCAATCGGTCTGATCCTGCCGGATTTCGTTGCGATCCTGCGGGGTGACGAACACCACTGTATCGTCCGGCGTCTTCAGCGCTTCGGTAAAGCCCTGCGACGCCCAGATACGGGCACGATCAAGATCCTTCGGCGCAACCCAGAAGTTCTTGCCTTTCACACCCACATCCAGCTGCACCGTATGTTCACCGGCCTCGACGCGCGAATAGGGAATCTGGCGTTCCGAACGTGCCTGGAGATCCAGCAGGAACGGCGTCTTGACCGCCGAACTGTAAAAACCGGTGGGCGAGAATTTGTGCAGCAGCACATCGCCCGGCTCGATCATGCGCAGGGCATCCTTCCACTGCTGCGGGATCGGGCTTTCATGGGTCAGCAGCGGCCGGGTGCCATATTGGAAGGCGATCTGGCCCAGCTCGGGATTGTCGATCCAGTCGTTCCATTCGCGCAGGAACCACACGCCGCCCGCCATGATGATCGGCACATTGTCCGAAATACCTTCCGCGCGCATGGTCTCGCGGAGCAGTTTCACCCGGGGATAAGGATCTTCGGGCCTCGTAGGGTCTTCCGCGTTGGAAAGCCCGTTATGCCCGCCCGCCAGCCAAGGGTCTTCATAGACCACGGCGGCCATCAACTCGCTCACCTTGCTGTAGGAGCGTTTCCACAATGCGCGGAATGCGCGGGCGGAACTGATGATGGGCAGGTAGTTGACGTTGAAGCGGGCGGCGATGTCGGCCAGCTTATAGGGCATGCCCGCACCGCAGGTGACGCCCGTCACCAGTCCGCGGGTCTTTTCCAGAACGCCTTCCAGCACGGCCTGCGCGCCGCCCATTTCCCACAGCACGTTGATGTTGATCGCACCCTTGCCGCCGGCAATATCATAGGCACGCCGAACCTGCTCGACCGCGCCATCGATCGCATAGCGGATCAGTTGCTCGTGCCGTTCCACGCGCGTACGCTGCGGATAAAGTTGCGGGATCACATTGCCATCTGCGTCATAGGAATCAGCATTGACGGCACTGACCGTGCCGATGCCGCCGGCAGCCGCCCAGGCGCCGGAAGAGGCGTGGTTCGTGGCGGCCACGCCCTTTCCGCCTTCAACCAGCGGCCAGACTTCCCGGCCACCATACTGGATCGGCCGCAAACCTTTGAAACTCATGTACGTTCCTACCTAAACGCGCCAACCTACGAGGGCTTTGCCATGTCCTTCTGCCCTGGCTGGCCACAGGGTTCTATATCATTTGGCTCGGGCCTGTCGCCCACCGCTTCGAATTGCGCGTAGTAACCAGCAAGTTCAGGTCTACGAACAAATTCGACGAGACGAAAGCCCACATGGTCGAATTCACAGAATAACAATTTGGGTTCTATGCCGTGCTGATCGGCCGGCCGATCCCTGTCCACCACGATCACCTGGGCCCCCGGCCGCAGAGCAGGACGCAACCGCCAAAGGAATGCGTAAGGCTCTGATACTTCGTGATACATGTGGATCAGGAACACCCGATCGAAGCTCTTTTCAGGCAGGCGTGGATCGTCTTCCGCGCCGAGCTTGATCGAGACATTGTCGAGCCGCTCACGTTCGACGCGGGAACCGAGACGCTTGATCGCGGCTTCGTCGATATCCTGCGCCAGCACGCGCCCACGCCGCCCAACCTTGGCTGCAAGGCGCACAGTATAATATCCTTCGCCCGCGCCGAGATCGGCAACGGTCATGCCGGGCTTTATATTGGCCAGATCCATGACGGTCTGCGCCTCGCGCCGGTCGTCGCGCGCCTGTTCGGAAGAAACGCTGTTTCCGCCCAGAGCAGAGACAGGGCGATAGGCGCGCGGAAATTCGCGCGAGGTTTCCGCCCGGTCATCATCATCCTGTCTGAACAGGTTGCAGCCACCCGCAAGCAGCAGCAGCCCTGCGCAGAAGGCTGCGCGCAATCTCACTCGACATCCTCCACTTCGACAGCCTCGCCGGTCACGCGCTGAGCCAGCGCGGCGGAGATGAAATCGTCGATATCGCCGTCGAGTACGTCATCGGGCGAGGTCGAAGTGGCACCGGTGCGCAGGTCCTTCACCAATTGGTATGGCTGCAGCACATAGGAACGGATCTGGTGGCCCCATCCGATATCGGACTTGGAAGCATGTTCATTGCTCGCCGCCTCCTCACGCTTGCGCATCTCTTCCTCGAACAGGCGGGCACGCAGCATGTTCATCGCGATTTCGCGGTTCTTGTGCTGTGAACGGTCCACCTGGCTGGCCACGATGACGCCTGAGGGAATATGGGTGATACGCACTGCGGAATCGGTCGTGTTCACGTGCTGGCCGCCGGCACCCGATGCGCGATAGGTGTCGATCCGCAAATCCGCCGGATTGATCTCGATCTCGATATTGTCGTCGATCACCGGATAGACCCAGACCGAACTGAAGCTGGTGTGGCGGCGCGCGGAACTGTCATAGGGGCTAATGCGGACGAGGCGGTGCACCCCGCTCTCGGTCTTGGCATAACCATAGGCATTTTCGCCCTTGATCAGCAGCGTAGCGCTCTTGATCCCGGCCTGTTCGCCTGCGTGATAATCCACCAGATCGACCTTGTAACCATGGCGTTCCGCCCAGCGCGTGTACATGCGCTGGAGCATTTCCGCCCAGTCCTGGCTTTCGGTACCGCCAGCGCCGGCATGGATTTCCAGATAGGTGTCGTTGGCATCGGCCTCGCCCGAGAGCAGGGCCTGCACCTTGTCCGCGTCCGCGCGGGTGGCAAGCTGCTTGAGAGCGTCGAGCCCTTCACGCACCACATCTTCGTCGCCTTCCATTTCGCCCAGTTCGACGAATTCGACGGCATTGGCCATTTCGGCCGAAATCTCATTGACCGTGCCGATGGAACTTTCCAGGCGACGGCGTTCGCGCATCACGCTTTCGGCCCCCTTCGGATCGTCCCACAAGGTCGGGTCTTCGACGCGCGCGTTCAGCTCATCGAGGCGCCGCACTGCGCGATCCCAGTCGAGCGAACGGCGCACGAGCGCCAAGGCTGCTTCGATCCTGTCAATTTGGGCCTGCCCTTCGGCACGCATGGCAATCTTACTCCGCTAATCCAGCGGTCCGCTTAGCGGAAGACTGCCGATTGTAAAGCAGGGCCGCCCCGACAGACGGGGCCCTGCCCCGATCTCCGCTCAGCGGCTCTTGAGTTCCCTGACCTTGGCAAGGGTGCGGTTGACATGTTCGCGCCAGTCGAGATCGGAATGGGCCAGCTTCACTTTGCCGTCCATGCCGATCACATAGCTGGTGCGGTTGGAAAGGCCGGTATCCTGCCCATTCATCACAAAGGCCACGTCGTAGGCCTTGATCACCGACTTGCTGGCGGTAGCGACAGGGAACTTGTTACGGCATTCCTCTGTGGAAAAGCGCTTCAGCGTGGGCAGATCGTCAGCCGACATCCCTACCACGGTGGCCCCCGCCTTCTTGAAGTCGTCCATCGCTTCGGCAAAGGCGTTCGCTTCCAGCGTACAGCCCTGGGTAAAGGCCTTTGGGAAGAAATACAGCACGACCGGGCCGTTCTTAAGCGCCCTGGCGAGATCGAAGCTGAAACCCTTGCCCGCCAGCGCCCCCTGAGTAGTGAAACCGGGCGCTTTCACGCCCGTGTTCAACTGGGCCGAAGCCGCACCGGGAAGCAAGGTCATGACCGCGAATGCAGCTACGGCGGCCAGTTTGCGTGCGATCATCATGTGTTCTCCCCTGTGCAACACGGCAAAGGTTCAGGTCAGTAGAGCCCGCCCTGCTCCTCAGCGAAATTCTTGGGCTGGCCTGACTCGGAACTGCCATTGGTAACGCCCTGCTGAGCGCCTTGTTCCCGTCGTCTCAACTGGGCAATGATCATATCGCGCATTGCGTCGATCTCGTCCTGCAAGGCAGCCCGGCGCGGTTCGGTATCCGGCTTGAAAGCTTCCCAGATAACGCTCGCCTTGGGGTCGTCGGTCGGCCAGGCGCCGAAGATGCGGCGGCCGCTCGCGCGGTCGATCCGCACCATGCGGATGCCTGCAGGCGCTACAAAGGGCCTGCCGCTCCAGCGGTCGCGGCTTTCCTTGACGAACTGCTTGAAGATCGGCGCCGCAATCGTGCCGCCCTGGGCATAGCCGCCCATGTTCCGCGGCTTGTCGAAGCCCAGATATACCCCCGCGACGATATCGGGCGAACCACCGACAAACCACACATTGGTGGGGCCGTTGGTGGTGCCTGTCTTACCGAACAGCGGCATGTTGAGATCACGCAGCACGACTGCGGTACCGCGCTGCACCACACCTTCCAGCATGTGCACTACCTGGAAGGCCGTGCGCGGATCGAGCACCTGCTTGCCCACCGCCTTGAAGCGCGGCA
>DATJDU010000043.1:0-2007 GCA_035497315.1 Sphingomonadaceae bacterium | reverse complement strand
ATTGAGGAATGTGGACTTGCCCGCATTGGGCAGGCCGACAAGGCCGACATCGGCCAGCAGCTTAAGCCGCAGCCACACCCACAATTCCTCCCCCGGCAGGCCGGGCTGGTGCTGGCGCGGAGCGCGGTTGGTGCTGGTCTTGTAACTGGCGTTACCCCGCCCGCCCAGGCCGCCTTCAAGCAGCGTGACGCGCTGGCCCACATCGGTGAAGTCGGCCAGCACCGTCTCCCCATCCTCGTCGGAAATGATCTGCGTACCCACTGGAACGGGGATCACCAGATCGGGCGCGGCGGCCCCGGTACGGTCCTTGCCCATGCCATGGCTGCCACGCGGCGCCTTGAAATGCTGGGCATAGCGGAAATCGATCAGCGTGTTGAGGCCGGGTACGGATTCGAACACGATGTCGCCGCCCTTGCCGCCATTGCCGCCGTCGGGCCCGCCATATTCGACATATTTCTCGCGCCGGAAGCTGACAGCACCCGGCCCGCCCGCGCCGGAGCGAATGTAGATCTTGGCCTGGTCGAGGAAATGCATGTTTGTTAGCCTCAAGCGCCGATGGGCCCATCCGGCCCCTTGGCTATCCTAGCCCCTTGCGGGGCTGCGGGCGGCCGTTCGGCCTTGCGACCGGCTTCTAGCCGACCGGGGTTCTCAAAGCCACCTTGCTGAAATGTGGCTGACCGGAGACCGAAATGGAATAATTCTCAGCACACTGGTGGAGCCGAGGGGGATCGAACCCCTGACCTCGTCATTGCGAACGACGCGCTCTCCCATCTGAGCTACGGCCCCGTTCCAGTGCGATTGCGATGCCAAGCGGGCGCCGCAGAGCGGGCCTCTTAGCGAAGAGGCATCCCGCTTGAAAGAGCAAAATTGCCTTCCGCATCAGCCCCTGCCTCCCGGCTTACGGGGATTGCTGCACGACAGGCTGCGAAGCGAACGCCGGCTGCCCGCCCTGCTCAGGCTGGGCAAACTGACCGGGAGCCGCCGTATAGCTGGTCTGCGGTGAAGGCAGGGCGAGATTATCCGGCGCCGGCGGAGTGTAGTTCACACCCGGTACGCTGGTTGCCCCATAGTTTGCGCGCAGATAGGCCGGGCCGCCTGCACCGTCCCCATAGAGCGCACCATATTTGGAATCCCAATCGGCCACGGCGACGCGATATTTCTCCATGTCCTGGAAGAAATGCTCGAACGCGCTTTCCATCCTGGGCAGGCCGGCAAGGGCGAAAGCGTCAATATCGGCGGGCGGAGTGGTCAGCGCTTCCTGGCTCACCTGCAGGGCCGCATCGCAGAAATATTCCCGCGCCGGCGGCAAGGCGAAATAATTATAGACCTGCGTCATATAGGCTTCGCGCGTGCGAGTGGCCTTGGCGCCGAATTCCTTGCGGTATTGCTTGTCGATATCCGCATTCACCTTGCTCAGCCGCTTGGCATGCTTGGTCAGCAGAGCCTTGTAGCCATCGAGAATCGGCTGGTAACGCGAATCGAGGCAGTTGAGCGCGGCCACGTTCCAGGCCGAACGGAAATTCCACACCGCCTCCAGCGGGCTGAGGTTTGCATTCACTGTCTGGCGCACGCCATCAGCACCAAGGACGGGTATTGCCATATCGGCCGAAGCCGAGCCCGGCGGGATCGGGCGCATCGGCACGGGTTCCGGCTCAGGCACGATCACGATCGCGACGGGCGGCGGCGGAGTAGGCTCCGGCGGGGGAGGAGGAGGGGCGCAGGCGGCCAGCAGCGCAAGACCAGTGACAACGGCAAAGGCGGGCAACTTGCGTAACGAGATATGCACGGTCCTGCTCATTCCAATTCGGGCCCCCTACCCTTCAATTCCTGCCGGCCTATCTGCCAGCTTTGGCGGCGCCCAATAGCGCACACGAGCTTTCGCCCCGATGAAGCGCCTTCCTAACGTGCCTAACCAATAATGAAAATGCCCGGGATGCCATGTGGCAGCCCGGGCACGATAGTCGGCCATACTTGTGGGATCAGTTGCGGCTGCTGCCCATGAAGCGC
>DATJDU010000042.1:0-18808 GCA_035497315.1 Sphingomonadaceae bacterium | reverse complement strand
CTGCGACATCCCAAGCGTCGGTATCGGCCGCCGCCGCAACCTTGCCGGCCCCATCGTAAGTAATGAATTCCAGCGGTACTGCCAACTGGCGCGCCAGTTCTTGTGCCAGGTCCGCCGACACGCCCATGGGCGCCTGCGTTTGCGGGTGGGGCTGCGCCAGCACCGGATTGCCAAAATTAATGGCGACACGCAATGCACCTTTAGGCGCCAGCCACCGTGTTCGCCAGCGAAACAGTGGCCTTCGACGTTGTAGGCGCAGAGTTCATTCGCGAAGTTGAGCCGGGCGAACTGATCCGCGTGGACCACGCCGGCAATGTGGAAACGCACCGCCCCTTCGGCAATCCCAGCGCGCGCCCTTGCATCTTTGAGCATGTCTATTTCAGCCGCCCGGATTCGATACTCGATAACCGGGCAGTCTATTCGGTTCGCAAAGAGATCGGCGTGCAGTTGGCGCTGGAAAGCCCGACCGACGCGGATCTGGTCGTGCCCGTGCCCGACAGCGGCGTACCGGCGGCGATCGGCTTTTCGCAGCAGTCGGGCATTCCCTTCGAACTGGGCATCATCCGTTCGCATTATGTTGGCCGCACCTTCATCCAGCCGTCCGACGGCGCGCGCCATGCCGGCGTGAAGCGCAAGCACAATGCCAACCGCCTGATCGTTGAAGGCAAGCGTATCGTGCTGATCGACGATTCCATCGTGCGCGGCACTACCAGCCTTAAGATCGTGCAGATGATGCGTGATGCTGGCGCCAAGGAAGTACATTTCCGCGTCGCCAGCCCCCCCACAGGCTGGGGCTGCTATTATGGGGTCGACACGCCGGAGCGTTCGAAGCTGCTCGCCGGGCGGATGGATCTCGACGCGATGCGCGACTTCATTCAGGCCGACAGCCTCGCCTTTGTATCGATCGACGGCCTCTATCGCGCGGTGGGCCACAAGCAGCGCAACAATAGTTGCCCGCAATATTGCGATGCCTGCTTCACTGGCGACTACCCCACCCGCCTGACCGACCTTGCCCGCCGTCAGAACGATGCGGCGCAGCTTTCTCTGCCGGTCAACAAGGTGGCGTGATGGCGACAGCTTTCGCCACCAAGCCGCTCGACGGCCAGGTAGCGCTTGTCACCGGGGCAAGCCGGGGAATCGGCGGCGCGACAGCGAAGGCACTGGCCGCAGCGGGCGCGCATGTCATTCTCACCGGCCGCAATGCCGCGCTGCTTGAGGAAGTCGAAGAAACGATTCACGCCACGGGAGGCAGCGCCACCATCGCGCCGGTGGACCTTGGAGAAACCGACGCGATCGCTCGCCTCGCCACCGCCATTGCCAATCGCTGGGATGCGCTGGACATCATGGTGCTGTCGGCAGCATTCCTCCCACAACTCGGCCCGGTAACCCAGATCGAGCAGCGCTTCTTCAGTCAGGCGATCACCACCAATGTGCTCGCAACACAGGCGCTGATCGCGGCATTCGACCCGATGCTGAAACGCAGCACAAATGCGCGGATCATCGGGCTCACCAGCAGCCTTGCCCAGGCGCCGCGTGCTTATTGGGGCGCCTATGCTGCCACCAAAGCCGCCTTCGAAACGCTGCTGGAATGCCATGCGCAGGAAGTGGCGCGCATCTCCAACATCCGCGTGGCGATCCTTGACCCGGGAGCGACCCGCACCGCCATGCGTGCCCGCGCCTATCCGGGGGAGGACCCGCTGACGGTGAAGGCACCGGAGGTCGTGGCGGAACGGATTGTGGCCCTGGTGCAGGAAGATTTCCCGACCGGCCATCGTGAACGGGTCGAGCCCGCCGGTTAACCAGCTCCGAAAAGAGCAGGTAAAGCAGAATCGCGCATCCTGCCTAAACCACGGGGTGCACCTCCCGTGGACCAGTTAGGGTGATGGGAGACCGCTGCGATGACGAATGACCGCGTCACAACCCGCTACGAGATCGCCGCTCAGGAGGATCGCTGCGCCCCGCGCACCCGGATCACCATACCCGCGCAATTGCGGGTTTCAGGCGGGCGCGGCTTCCAGACGGTGGTGCATGACCTGTCCCTGTCGGGCTTTTCGGCCACGGCGGTGAACCGCATGCATTCTCGCGCGATCTGCTGGCTGACCTTGCCGGGGCTGGAGGCTTTGCAGGCCGAAGTCGTGTGGTGGGACAATGCGATGTGCGGGTGCGCTTTTTCGCAGCTCCTCAATCCCATCGTACATGACAACATCATCGCCCGATTTCGCGGCGACGGGATTTATCGGCAGATCTGACGGCCTCACCCTTTCACCAGCGTCACCTGGCTGACTGTGATCCCCCCGCCCCGGAAGCCGCCTTCGCAATATTTGAGATAGAAGCGCCACAGGCGGCAGAAGCGTTCGTCGAAGCCTTCGGGCAGGCGGCCTTCCGCCACGGCGCGGTCGAAATTCACACGCCAGGCCTTCAGCGTTTCGGCGTAATCGAGGCCAAAATCCTCCTGATCCTCCCACGACAGGTCCCGCTCGGCCGCAAGGCGCTGGAATTCGCTGGTGCGAATCAGCAAGCCGCCGGGAAATACATAGGCCTGGATGAAATCGGCATTGCGGGCATAGCCGTCGAACAATTCCTCCCGCATGGCAATGAACTGGATCGCGGCACGTCCGCCCGGCCTGAGGTTGCGAGCGAGGCAATCGAAATAGGAGGGCCAGAATTCGCGCCCCACTGCCTCCACCATCTCGACGCTGACGATGCCGTCGAACTGACCCGCAACGTCCCGATAATCCTGATGGCGAAAGTCGATAGCGCCCGATTGCCTGTCCCGCGCCCAGCGCAATTGTTCGTCGGAAAGGCTGATCCCCGTTACCTTGCTGCCGCGAGCGGCGAAGTAATTGCTGAGCGCGCCCCAGCCGCAACCGATTTCCAGCAGGCTTTCCGGATTGCCCAGCCGCTGGGCCAGCCGTTCCCACTTCGAATGCTGCGAAACCTCCAGCGCGCGGGCTCCTTGCCCCTTGTCGTAATTGAGCCCGCTGGAATAGCTCATCGTCGGATCGAGCCAGGCACCATAGAAATCGTTGCCCAGATCGTAATGGGCATGGATGTTTCTTTCCGCCCGTTCCCTCGTATTGCGGTTGAGCCAGTGGAGCAGCCGCCCGGCCATCCGCCATGGGCCCTTGGCGCGGCCCGAATCGCCCAGCGCCTCGCCATTGGCCATTACCAGCGCGAAGAGGGCGACCTCGTCCGGGCTGGTCCATTCGCCCGTTTCCCACGCCTGATAGAAGCCCACCGAACCGCCGGTTGCGAGTCGCACCAAGGCCCGCCAATCATGCAACGTGACTTCGGCCTCGATCCCGGGCTCCCGGCCGCCAAGCTGGCGAGTGTCGCCATCGGGCATATGGACCGTGAGCCTGCCGGTAGCGAGGCCGCGATCGAACTCGTCCAGTAACCTGTGGCCGCCGCCGGCAAACAGGCGCGCAAGCAGAGTGGGCCCGGTGCGAACCCGGTGGCTGCCTTCCAGCAGCATATCTCCTCGTCTGATCCCCTCCACAGACATGACTCGATTATGACTCTGCCTCCCCATTTGGGCAAGCCATGAGCCTGTCCGATTCGGCCCGAGCGCTTCGGAGGCGTTCCCAGGCCGCCAGTGCCCGCTCGCGCCCTTCGCGATGGCCGATGCGCTTGCGGGGATAGGCAGGGGGGCGCATCCCGTAGCTGTCGGGATCGTGGACATAGGGCGCGTCCAGCCCGGAAAGCTCCGGCACCCATTGGCGGATATAGGGCGCTGCCTCGAACTTCTCGCTCTGGGTCAGCGGTGCCATGATTCGGCCGAACATATTGGCATCGGCCCCACACCCGGCCGACCATTGCCAGTTCACGCCATTATTGCCGTAATCGGCATCCACCAGATTATCCCAGAACCAGCGCTCGCCTTCGGTCCAGTCGATCAGCAGATGCTTGATCAGGAAACTGGCCGCAATCATCCGCACCCGGTTATGCATCCAGCCCGTGGCCCGGAGCTGGCGCATCCCGGCATCGACAATGGGATAGCCGGTGCGGCCATATTTCCACGCCTCCAGATCCGCCGCCGCCTGCGAATCGCTGAGCGGATCGCGCCAGGGGAATTGTGCGAACTCCGCCTTGTAGGGCCGCTCCGGATAGTCGGGAAACTGGCCCAATATATTGGCCGCGTAATCGCGCCACACCAGTTCGCGCAGGAAACTCTCCACCCCGGCCCCACCCTTTTTCGCCAATGCGTGCCACACATGCGCGGGTGAAAGCTCTCCGAAATGAAGATGGGGCGAGAGGCGGCTCGATCCGTCGATGGAAGGCAGATTGCGCTTCTCATCATAGCTGGCGACCCGGCGGGCGAAATCCGTCAGCTGCGCATGGGCAGCCCCCTCCCCGCATTGCCATGCTGCGCGAAAGCCGCCCGCCCAATCTGGGCTAGTCGGCAGCAGGCCCCAATCCTCAAGCCGCTCCGAAACGGGCCAAGCGGAAGGCGCAGAAAGTTCCGGTTCGGAAAGCGGCGCAGGCGGCGGCATGTGCGACAACAAGGCGCGATAGAAGGGCGTGAAAATGCGATATTGCCCACCCTGCCCGTTGGTAACGCTGCCGGGTGGCAACAGATAGAGCCCTTCATATCGTTCGAGCGCCACGTCTGTGGGCAAGGCCGATGCCACGGCTCCTTCGGCTTCGCGCCACCATGACTCGACATGGCGCAGGGCGTGAACGGCCCTCGCCCCCGTTTCCTCGACCAGCGCGGCCAGCACTTCTTCCGACCGCCCCCGCCGCAGGATCAGCCGCGATCCCCGCGCCTCCAGATCGCGCGCCAGTGAGGCGAGGCTGTGATGCAGCCACCAGCGACTCGCCCCGCCCATTGTGCGGTGCTTCGGTGACTCATCATCGAGCACATAGGCGGGAATGACCGGCCCGGCCGCAGCAGCAGCGCGGAAAGCGGGCTGATCGGCAAGGCGAAGATCGCGGCGCAGCCAGACGATTTGGGGGGCGTTCACTTGCAGGGCACTCCCCGCACTTCGACCGCGAAGCGGCCGCGCGTGAACCCATTGTAAAACCGGGCGTCGTTGAACACGATCCCCTTGCCGTCCTCGGAGGGCGTGACGAACGGCGCACGCGACCAGAACAGGAAGGCCTTCAGGTCGGGGCGGGACCTTGTGAGTTCATCGGTATCGGGCCAGGTACAGATATGTGGCGCAATCGGCCTGGGAGGTTTGTAGCCTTCGAATTCATCGCTACTTCCAACATACCAATCGTTTCGCCGGCCTACGATCAGTTCGCGTCGCCACGGAATGAACGGAACTGGGGACGTGATGACGGTATCGGCTGAGATGTATTTCCCTGGAGCCTTGTTATTGATTCCGAACAGCAATCCGCTGCCCACCGAAATCGCGCCGTTTACCAGAATGTAAATGCCTGCCCCGGCAAGCGCCGCGGCGGCAGGCCAGCGCCACGGTCTGCCGCGCTTCTCGCGCCGCAGCGAGAACCACGTCGCAAAGCCCATGCCCAGCCACAGCCACACATCGACGATGAACAGCGCATCGCCATAGAACCAGCGATGGCTGAACGGCTCCAGCAGGCGGATGCCGTAAGTGTTCAGCCAGTCCATCGCCGGATGAGTGAGGCAGGCGATGAAGCTGAGCGCCCAGAGCCAGCCGAAATGGACCGCCAGCCGTTTTTCCGGCCTTTTGCCGCGCTTCGCCTGCCAGCGATCGTACCACCACAGCAGCCCGGCAAGGATCAGCGGCAGCACCACCCAGGCAATCGGTCCGTGAGTCAGCCCGCGCCGCATGGCGAGGCTTTCGATGCCGTAGATCGTGCAGGTCGCATCTACGTCGGGGATGTTCGCACCGATGATCAGCGCGGGCATGGCCAGCCCGGTCTTCCGCTTCAGCCCTGCCTGCCCCAGCAGTGCGCCGATGAGGCTGTGAGTCAGATTGTCCATGCGGAATGCCCGGTGAAAGTGACGCGAAACGGCCCGCGAAACTCTGTGACCATCCGGGTGATTATCTTTTTATAACATTGCCTTGAGTGGGATATCAGCAGTGCCGTTTGTGACTTTCCGTTCACCCGCCTTCTCCCCGATCATTACCGGGACCGCCCCGTTCCCGCGTATCAAAGCAGTGGCAGGGGAAGTAGGAAAGTGTTTCTTGGGGCAGGTGACTTATTGCGGTTCCCGATCGTAAGGCGGTCCGTGTGGATAGATGGATGCTGAAACAAGTTCAGCATGGCGATAAGACTTGCCCGAACCCAAGGCCAACAGGACGTCACCGTTGAACAGCGCTGCCCAGCCCCGCGACAATCATCTCCACCTCAAGGCTGCGCCGATCTTCATCGCGGCAACGCTCTTGCTCGCGAGCTTCACCGCCCTCGCGCATGAAATCTTCGAAGGCGAACAACTCGGCTTCGATCGCACGATCATCACTGCCCTGCGCAGCGGGCCGGATCATGCGGTGCCGATTGGCCCGCACTGGTTCAACAATGCAATGGTGGACATGACCGCGCTGGGCGGCGTGACCGTGCTGACCCTTGCGGTGATACTGGCCACAGCGCTGCTGCTGCTCCATCGCCGCTGGGGCATGGCGGCATTTCTGGTTTCGGCCACCGTCAGCGGGGCGTTTGCCGGAACCGCGCTCAAGCATCTGTTCGCCCGGCCGCGGCCGGATGTGGTGCATCATCTGGTGGAAGTCAGTTCGCTCAGCTTCCCCAGCGGCCATGCGATGAACAGCGCGATCGTGTTCCTCACTCTGGGCGCCATCGTCTCACGCACTTATCCCGAGCGTTCGACCCGGATGTTCATCATGTTTTGCGCGCTGGGGCTGACGCTGATCATCGGCTTTTCGCGGATATATCTTGGCGTCCACTGGCCGAGCGATGTTCTGGCCGGATGGAGCATCGGCGGCGCATGGGCGCTGCTTATGGGGCTGGTGGCCAGCCGGATGCAGGAATTCCGCAGGATCGAGCAGCCCTCCGCTTAGAGGGCTGCTCGCTAATCCCGTCAGATGTGGTCGGCGCCTGACGCTTCGACCGTCCAGGTCTGGCCCTTGGCCAGCAGCTTGGCGAGATCGGCAACCTTGCCTTCGCTCGCCTTGGCGTTCTGGGCCAGCACGGCGCTTTCGAAAGTCGGGCGCGGATCGTCATAGATCACGCCCAGCGCCATGGGGAACGCGCCGAAGGGCATTTCCACCAGCATGTGCGCCAGCGCGCGGTTCTTCACATCGTGCACGGCAACGCCGGCAGCTTCCCAATCGCCATCGACCACGTCCACCACTTCAAGGCAGCATTTGTCGCGGTTCAGGCTGATGCCCTTGGTGCCATTGGAGAACAGCAGCGGCTGGCCATCCTGCAGCCACAGCTGGCGATCTTCCCCGCCCTTGGGCGCGGCGAAATCGTTGAACACGTCCTTGTTGTAGACGATGCAGTTCTGGAAAATCTCGATGAAAGCCGCGCCCTGATGGGCATGGGCAGCCTTGAGCACATCCGGCAGATTCTTCGACACGTCGAAACCACGCGCCACGAAGCGCGCGCCTACGCCCAGCGCGAAGGCGCAGGGGTTGGCCGGGCGGTCCACCGAACCCATCGGCGTGGAGGGCGACAAAGTGCCCTCGCGGCTGGTGGGCGAGTACTGGCCCTTGGTCAGGCCGTAGATCTCGTTGTTGAACAGCATGATCTGCAGATTCACGTTCCGGCGCAGCACATGCATCAGATGGTTGCCGCCGATGGACAGGCCATCGCCGTCGCCCGTGACCATCCAAACGTCGAGGTCCGGATTGGCCAGCTTGATGCCCGTGGCAAAAGCGGGCGCTCGGCCGTGGATCGTGTGGAAGCCATAGCTTTCCACATAATAGGGGAAACGGCTGGAGCAGCCGATGCCCGAAACAAACACGGTGTTCTTCGGGTCAGCACCCAGCTGCGGCAGCGTGCGCTGCACCGCCTTGAGGATCGCGTAATCGCCGCAACCCGGGCACCAGCGCACTTCCTGGTCGGTTTCCCAGTCCTTGAGCGTGGTGGTGATGGGGGTCATGTCGTTCATGGGTTCTTCTTTGCCTTAACTGCAAATGCCGACTTCATCGTGAGGCCGAGGAACGGCAAACCTGTCAATATGCCGGCCACTACAGCCGCGTAAATCACGTTCTCTGCCAACGAATACCACGCCAAAATAATCGCTGTCGCAGGCAGGATTAAAAAGGCCAGACGATACTTTTCATAATGCTGCGCGACGACTATCCGATATCCGGGGCTTTCAGTATAACGCTGACGCGCGCAGCTTGCGAAAAAACCCCGCAACACCACTGCCCCAGTCGCCACCACAAGAAATGGGACAAACCCCGCAGCGATCAGATTGCCTGAAAATCGCCCTACGAGCAGCCCAGATCCAAGTGCAAGGAGACCTAGCACGGATATGATCTGCTCAAGACGATCGAAGCGCGATTTCACGGCTTCACGCCAGCCTTAACCGACCCGTCGTCGAAGCCTGCTTCAGGATTCGGCAGCTGCTGGGAATTGGGCTCGACCTCGCCGCCTTCATTGCCGGGGACACCGTCGAAATAGGCTGCGATGGCTTCTTCCAGCTCGGCGATCTGGAAAGGCTGGCCGCTGGTCTTGGTCAGCGGCTTTGCATCCACCAGCAGTTGATCGCGCAGCACGGTCTTGAACTGGCCGGTGTTCATTTCGGGCACCAGGATCTTGTCGAAGCCCCGCAGCAGATCGCCCAGGTTCTCCGGCAGCGGCCAGACATGGCGGACATGGATCTGGCTAACGTCCAGCCCCTTGGCCCGCGCGCGGCGCACGGCCTGGTGGATCGGGCCATAGGTGGAACCCCAGCCGACCACGGCCAGCTTGCCGCTTGTCCCGCCCTGCACCACGTCCTGCGCCGGAATGCCCCTGGCCACGCCGTCGATCTTGTCCTTGCGGGCGTCGGTCATCGCCTGATGGTTGGCGGGCGAATAGTCGATATTGCCGGTGCCTTCGTTCTTCTCGATGCCGCCGATGCGGTGCATCAGGCCGGGGGTGCCGGGCTTGATCCACGGACGGGCGCCCTTGGCGTCACGCTTGTAGGGCAGCAGCTTCTCGTTGCCTTCGGCATCCGTGGCGTTCTTTTCGGTGAGGAAAGTCACCGGGAACGGCTCGTAAGCGGCGGGATCGGGCACCTTCCACGGCTCTGCCGCATTGGCGATATAGCCGTCGGTCAGCAGCATCACCGGGGTCATATATTGCACCGCGATGCGGCATGCCTCGATCGCGCAGTCGAAGGCGTCGGCCGGGCTGCACGCGGCGATGACGGGCATCGGCGCATCGCCATTGCGGCCATAGACGGCCTGATAGAGATCGCTCTGCTCGGTCTTGGTCGGCAGGCCGGTGGACGGCCCGCCGCGCTGCGAATTGACGATGACGAGCGGCAGCTCGGTCATGATCGCAAGGCCCATCGCCTCGCCCTTCAGCGCGATGCCGGGGCCCGACGAACTGGTGACGCCCAGCTGCCCAGCGTAAGAAGCGCCAATGGCCGAACAGATCGCGGCGATCTCGTCTTCCGCCTGGAAGGTGGTGACGCCGAATTCCTTCAGCCGCGCGAGATGGTGCAGGATCGCGGAAGCCGGCGTGATCGGATAGCCGCCGAAGAACATCGGCAGGCCGGCCAACTGCGCGCCCGCCACAAGGCCGAGCGAGACCGCTTCGGCGCCGGTGATGGTGCGATAAAGGCCCGCAGGCTGGGGATAGGCTTCGAGGTGGACCTTGCGGAGCGGCCCGGCCAGTTCCGCCGTCTCGCCATAGGCATGGCCGGCGTTGAGCGCGGCGATATTGGCATCCGCAATGGTCGGCGCCTTGGCGAACTTGGCCTTCAGCCAGTCGATCAGCGGCTGCCGGTCACGGTCGAACATCCACAGGGCCAGGCCCAGCGTCCACATGTTCTTGCAGCGCAGCGCTTCCTTGTTGCCGAGGCCGAAGGGCTTCACGGATTCCATGGTGAGCGCGGAAATGTCGAAGGCCAGCACATCCCACTTGGCGAGCGAGCCGTCTTCCAGCGGGTTGGTGTCGTATTTCGCCTTATCGAGATTACGCTTCGTGAACTCGCCCGTATCGGCAATGATCAGCCCGCCCGGTTTGAGCGCATCGACATTCACCTTCAGCGCCGCCGGGTTCATGGCGATCAGCACATCCGGCGCATCGCCCGCCGTATCGATCTCGGTCGAGCCGAAATTGATCTGGAAGGCCGAAACGCCGAACAAAGTGCCCTGCGGCGCGCGGATTTCTGCCGGAAAGTCCGGGAAAGTGGCCAGATCGTTGCCCGCCAGCGCGGTGGACAGGGTGAACTGTCCGCCGGTGAGCTGCATACCGTCGCCGCTGTCGCCCGCGAAACGCACTACCACCGCTTCAGGGGCGGGAGCGGCGGCGACCGGCTTTTCGGCTGCGAGTGTTGCCATTGTCTTGTCCTTCGGGGCGCGGGAGGCGCGCCATTTCGCAATATGGTGGGGCCACTATGCCCCCCCAAGGCGTGTCGCAATCAAGTTTTTCTGTCTCTTGCCCAAAATCGCGGATGGAAACGCAGGCCCGCACCTCTTATCCACAATCCAGACAGCGGGGAGAAGTTTCCATGAATGCCAATGAACCCTTCATGCGCGACGATGTCCGCGCCTTCCTCGCCATGGTGGCGTCGATGAACCGTGCCGATATCGCCAGCATTCCCATTGGCGAGACCCGCGCCATGATGGCCGCGATGCAGGAATTCGCCCAGCTGCCCGGCCCGGACCTTGCGTTGGTGAAAGATCTCGCCGCGCCCGGCCCCGGCGGCCCGGTGCCATTGCGCCTGTATGACGCGCGGGCGGAACGCGGGCCTTCGCCGCTGCTGCTGTTCATCCATGGCGGCGGTTTCGTGGCGGGGGATATCGCCAGCTATGACCGGACCTGCCGCACTATCGCGGCAGAACTGGACCTGCCGCTCGTCTCGGTGGAATATCGCCTGGCGCCCGAACACCCCTTCCCCGCCGCGCCCGAGGATTGCGAAGCCGCCGCGCGCTGGCTGGCACAAAGCCCGGCAGAAATGGGCCGCGAAGTCACGGGCCTGATCCCGCTGGGCGATAGCGCTGGCGGCAACCTCGCCATCGTCGTCACCCAGTCGCTGATGCTGGAACCGGCGGCAGTGCCGGTGATCCTGCAGGCGCCGATCTACCCCGTCACCGATCCGGTCGCGCCCCATGCATCTTATGCGCAATTCGCCGAGGGCTATCTGCTGACAAAGGACGCGATGGATTTCTTCGATCTTTCCTACGCGCTCGATCCGGCAGACCGCCGGGCCTATCCCATGCTCGGCCCGATGGCAGGAACCCCGCCCACCGTGCTGGCCACCGCCGCACTCGATCCATTGCGCGACTCGGGCCGCGCCTATGCCGCCGCGCTGGTGCAGGCGGGAACGGACATGACTTATCTGGAACTCGCCGGGAATATCCACGGTTTCATCCAGATACGTAAAGCCATCCCTAGCGCTCATGGGGACCTGCTTGCTATCCTTGGCGCAATCAAGGCGACGCTGGAACGGATTGCATGACTACTTCCCAAAGGGACCTTCCCTACCGCCCCTGTGTGGGGGTGATGCTGGTAAACGGGGACGGAAAGGCATTCGTCGGCCGCCGGATCGACAATAAGGAAGGCGATGCCTGGCAGATGCCGCAAGGCGGTATGGACGATGGCGAGGATGTGATCACCGCCGGCCTACGCGAATTGGCGGAGGAAACCGGGGTCACTGCGGCCAGTGCCGCTCTCATCGCGCGCGGCCAGGAGGAACTGCTTTACGACCTGCCAGACGAGTTGATCGGCAGGCTGTGGGGCGGCAAATATCGCGGGCAGCGCCAATATTGGCTGCTGATGCGCTTCACCGGGCTGGACAGCGAAATCGATCTGGAGGCCCACAACCCACCCGAATTCTGCGAATGGAAATGGGTCGATCCGGAATTGCTGCCGGAACTGATCGTACCCTTCAAGAAGCGCGTCTATCGCGCCGTGCTGGAAGAATTCCGCTCGCTGATTTGAGGGGGACTGCTCCCCCTCCCTTCGTCATTGCGAACGTCGCGATGCAATCAGGGGCAGTTACGCTGCGCCCTGGATTGCCGCCGGACTTCGTCCCTCGCAATGAGGAATCAGGCGCAATGACGAATCAGGAACTCAATTATTGCTGACAACCGGCTCCGGCTGAACGGCCTCTGCAGTCAGCACCTTGGGCTTGGGCGCGCTTTCCAACGCGCTGGAAAGCTCTCTGGTTTCTTCGCATTTGGCGCCGCACATGGATTCAAGCTTGGCCAGATTGCGCTTGGCCTTTTCCACGGCGCCCTTTTCCAGCAACGCCTCGCCCTCACCGGAAATGGCGGCGAGATTGCCCGGATCGCGCAATTGGGCGGAACGGTAATAATGGATCGCCTTGCCCTGCATCCCGTTGAGGCGGGCGGCTTCGGCCAGGTCCAGATAGATGTCGGAATAGCCCGGATCGATCGCCAGCGCGGCTTCGAAGGAATCGATCGCATCGCTCACCGTGCCCGCCTTGAGCTGGGCGCGGCCCTGTGTGGCAAGCGAGGCAGCGCGCGGATCAGGCTGATATGTTCCAGCCTCCCCAACGCTCGCCGTCAACGCCACAAGCAAAGAAAGGGCACAGGCGGCGGGAAAATAACGCATCGCGAACTCCTTGAGCGCGGTCATATTCTATCGGCCTCGGTCAGCCATAGTGGCGGGGACCTATCATGCCCTAAATAAACGGGCGATGAAAAAACCATCGGTTCCATCGCTGGCCGGTGTCAAGCGGATTCCCCCTCCGCGCGGGCTTCCGGCGGGCAAATGCGGCGCTTGCGCGCGCCAGTCGGGCCGGCGCTTCAGGAACGCCTCCACCTGCCCTGCCCCTTCATCGTCCAGCAGCGAACAGGTGACATAGATCAGCCGCCCGCCCGGCCGCACCAGATCGGCCGCGACATCCATCAGCCGGGCCTGCACGTCGACATAGCGGGCGAGCTGTGCCTCGGTCAGCCGCCAGCGCGCCTCCGGATTGCGGCGCCAGGTGCCGGTGCCCGAACAGGGCGCATCGACCAGCACCGCATCGGCCTTGCCGCGCCATGGATCGAGCGCGGCCAGTTCCTTGCCCGGATCGAGCAGCAAAGTTTCGGCAATCGCCGCCCCGGCCCGCTCCGCACGCGGGGCAAGGCGGGAAAGTCGTGTCCGGTCCGTATCGGCGGCGATCAGCGTGCCATGGTTCTCCATCGCGGCGGCCAGGGCCAGCGTCTTGCCCCCGGCCCCGGCACAAAGATCGATCACTGTCTCGCCCGGCCTTGCCTCCGCCGCGAGGCAGGCGATCTGGCTGCCGCCATCCTGCACTTCGATCTGCCCGCGCTCATAAGCATCCCACTGATCGACCTGCGTGCCTTCAGGCAGGCGCAGCCCGTTGGGTGCGGCGATTGTCTCGCCTGCCAGGGGCAGTTCCAGCACATCGCGCGCGGCCCTGAGCGTGTTGATGCGGATATCGAGCGGAGCCCTTCCCAGCAGGGCCTGCGCATCAGCGCCCGAAACGCCCGATGCCGCGAGTTTCCCCTCCAGCCACTCGGGCGCAATACCTCCCTGGGCAGGCATCTCCTCAGGCTCGATCGGTGCCGGGCCATAAGACGAACCGTCGAACAGGGAGCGGATCGCCGCATCCCCCTCGGCCAGCCGCAACATCGCCGCGCGACCGCTTTCCGGCACCGGCCCGCAGGCGCGGATCGCACCATAAACCAGTTCGCGGATCGCGCGCCGGTCTTTCGATCCGGCATAGCGGCGCTGGCGGAAACCGTCGGAGATCAACCTGTCGGCCGGGGCGCCATTGCGGCGGGCGGCATCGATGATCTGATCGAGCAGGTCGATCGCGGCCTGGACGCGGGCGGCGGGGGTCATGGATTTGCCCCCTCTCCAAGCTTCGCTAGCTTCCTGCGGAAGCAAGCGTCGCTATCCTCCCCCGCGAGGGGGGAGGAACAGCGCCCCACGATCCTCTCCCCTTGCGGGAGAGGATACATAGGCTTGGCAGCTTGCTGCCTAGCCGTAGTTGGAGAGGGGGCCGAAACCCAGATCACCGCGTGGGATAATTCGGTGCCTCGCGCGTGATCGTCACGTCGTGGACATGGCTTTCGGCAAGGCCTGAATTGGTGATACGAATGAACTTGGCGCGCTGCTGCAGCTCTTCGATCGTGGCCGAACCGGTGTAGCCCATTGCCGCCTTGATGCCGCCCACCAATTGATGGACCACATCCTTGGCGGGGCCCTTATAAGGCACCTGGCCTTCGATCCCTTCGGGAACCAGCTTCATCTGGTCCTTGATATCCTGCTGGAAATAGCGGTCGGCACTGCCGCGCGCCATCGCGCCGACGGAGCCCATGCCGCGATAGGATTTATAGGCCCGGCCCTGATAGAGGAAAGTCTCGCCCGGGGCTTCTTCCGTGCCGGCCAGCAGCGAACCGATCATCACGGCAGAGGCGCCGGCTGCCAGCGCCTTGGCCGCATCGCCCGAAGTGCGCAGGCCCCCATCGCCGATGATCGGCACGCCCGCCTTGCGCGCTTCTTCCGCCGCTTCGAGGATCGCGGTCAGCTGGGGAACGCCCACGCCCGCCACGATGCGGGTGGTGCAGATCGATCCGGGGCCGATACCCACCTTCACCGCATCCGCGCCCGCCCCGATCAGCGCCTTGGTCGCTTCGGCCGTGGCGACGTTGCCCGCCACCACCTGCACGGCGTTGGAAAGCGCCTTCACCCGTTCCACCGCCCTGGCCACTTCCTTATTATGGCCATGCGCGGTGTCGATCATGATCACATCGCATTCCGCGTCGATCAGCGCCTCGGTCCGTTCGAAGCCCTTGTCGCCAACCGTAGTGGCAGCGGCAACGCGCAGACGGCCCGCACCGTCCTTGGTGGCTTCCGGATAGGTAACCGCCTTTTCCATGTCCTTCACAGTGATCAGGCCGACGCAATGATAGGCATCGTCCACCACCAGCAGCTTTTCGATCCGGCGTTGGTGCAGCAGTTTGCGCGCTTCTTCCTGGCCCACGCCGATGCTGACGGTGGCGAGATTTTCATGCGTCATCAGCTCGCGCACGGGCTGGGCCGGATTGTCGGCAAAGCGCACGTCGCGATTGGTAAGGATGCCCACCAGCTTGCCGCCCACTTCCACCACCGGAATACCGCTGATGCGATTGTCGCGCATGATGGCCTGCGCCTGGCCCAGCGTGGCATCGGGCGAGATAGTGATGGGATTCACCACCATGCCGCTTTCGAAACGCTTCACCTGGCGCACCGCCGCGCATTGCTGCTTCACCGTGAGATTGCGGTGCAACACGCCGATGCCGCCCATCTGCGCCATCACGATTGCCATGTCGGATTCGGTGACAGTATCCATCGCGGCGGAGATCACCGGGATATTGAGCCGGATACCCCGCGTGAGCTGGGTTACCGTGCTGGCCTGCGAGGGGACGATATCGCTTTCCGCCGGACGCAGGAGCACGTCGTCGAAGGTCAGGCCGGTCGGGATATCAAAATGTGCCACTGCTCGCTCGCCTCTGGAGAATCGTGGCGGCCCATGTAACCGCACAGGGCCGGAACCGCTAGGGGGCGGGCAAACAATTGCAGCGTCAATTGCGCAATATTGTTACGGAACGAGGCACATTGTTCGTCATTGCGAGTGAAGCGAAGCAATCCAGGGCCATTGCTCGATCCGCCCACGGAGGCTCTGCCTCCTCGCAATGACGAGCTAGATCACTCTGCGGTCCAGCCGCCGTCGATCGAGTAATTCGCCCCATTGATGTTCTGTGCCTCGTCGCGGCACAGGAACAGCGCGAGGGCGGCCACTTCCTCCACCTGCACGAATTTCTTGGTGGGCTGCTTGGCGAGCAGCACATCGTGCATCACTTGCTCGCGCGTCATATTCCGGGCCTTCATCGTATCGGGAATCTGGTTCTCCACCAGCGGCGTCCAGACATAGCCGGGGCTGATGCAGTTCACCGTCGTGCCGAATTGCGCAAGTTCCAGCGCCAATGTCTTGGTCAGCCCCGCAATGCCGTGCTTGGCGGCCACGTAAGCCGCCTTGAAGGGCGAGGCGACGAGCGAATGGGCGCTGGCGGTGCTGATGATCCGCCCCCAGCCCGCGGCCTTCATATGCGGAATGGCAAGACGGCTGGTATCGAAGGCGGCCGTGAGGTTGAGCGCGATGATCGCGTCCCACTTTTCGGGCGGGAACTCCTCCACTGGCGAGACGTGCTGCATACCGGCATTGTTAACGAGGATGTCGACCGGCCCGGCCTCCGCCATCAGAGCCTCCACGCCTTCGCGCCGCATCAGATCGGCCGGGACATGCACTGCTTCTGCTCCGCTCATCGCAGACAATTCATGGAGGATCGCCGAAATCGCCTCCGCATCGCCGAAACCGTTGAGCACCACCGAGGCTCCCTCGCCCGCCAGCGCATGTGCGATGCCGAGCCCGATGCCCGAGGTCGATCCGGTTACCACGGCGCGCTTACCTTTGAGGAACATGCTCGACTCCCTGACAAATGCCGTGCCAGAATTCGCGCCAAGCGGGCGACAGGTCCAGCCCTTTTTCGCACTTGCACAATAACAGGAACACTTCCTCATGCGCCTGAACGATTTCAACCCGGCCAAAATCCGCGTGCGCGACCAGCGTGGCGGTGGCGGAGGGGGCGGCGGTCTGCCCGGCGGCGGGATCGGGATCGTGGGTGTGCTGGTGGTGCTGGCTGTGGCCTATTTCACCGGGGCAGACCCGGCGCAGCTGATCGGCGGGCTCCAGCAGGCGCAGCAGGGCCAGGTGCAGGAACAGGCAGTGGGCGGGCGCGATACGGCGGAAAGCTGCGCGGTGAACCAATACAGCACCGAAGCCTGCGCCCATCTGGCCAGCCTCAATGAGACATGGGAGCCCAAATTCCGCGCCGCAGGCGTGGCGTTCGAACAGCCGGTGCTGAATTTCTACTCCCGCTCCGGCAGGTCCGGCTGCGGGGAAGCGCAGAGCGCGATGGGCCCGTTCTACTGCCCCAGCGACATGGGCATCTATATCGACACCGATTTCTTCGACGAAATGGCCCAGCGCATGGGCGCCAAGGGCGATTTCGCCCGCGCCTATGTGATGGCCCATGAATATGGCCACCATGTGCAGAACCTCACCGGCATGGCCCGGCAGGTGCGCCAGTTGCAGCAGCAGAACCCGGATCAGGACAATGCCTTGCAAGTGCGCATGGAACTGCAGGCCGATTGCTATGCAGGCGTATGGGCAGCGAACAACCGCGCCCGGATAGAGCCCGGCGATATCGAGGAAGGCATGTCCGCCGCCCATGCGGTGGGCGACGACACGTTGATGGAGCAAGCCGGGCGGAGGCCCGTGGAGGCCGCCTTCACGCATGGTTCAAGTGCGCAGCGTATGAAGTGGCTCAACATCGGGCTACAAACAGGAGACGAAGATCGCTGTGATACATTCGCAGACATACTCCGCTAGGGGATTGGCCGCTGTTGCTGCCTGCGCCCTCCTTGCAAGTCCGGCCGCCGCGCGCGACCAGGACAAGCCAATTACCGACGATACGGTGACCGCCAGGGACGTGGCCATCACCCCGATTGAAGACCTCAATCTCGAAAAGGACGAAATCCCGCCGCTGCTGCAGTCCGCTCAGGCCAATCCCTACAGCCTTGCCGGGCTCAATCGCTGCAGCAAGATAATCGTCGCCGTTGACGAGCTGAACGCCGTCCTCGGCCCCGATTTTGACGTTGCCACTGCCGACGAACGCAACATGACTGTGGGCAGCGTGGCCAAATCGGTGGTCGGCGCACTGATCCCCTTCCGGGGCGTAATCCGCGAGATTTCGGGCGCGAACAAGCATGAGCGCGAATTTCAGGATGCGATCGTGGCTGGCGTGATGCGCCGCGCCTTTCTGAAGGGCGTCGGCCTCAAGCTAGGTTGCAGCTACCCCGCCCGCCCGGCCAGCGATGCAGACCGCGCGCGCATCGCCAAGGCAGCCGAACAGGCAAAGCTGGTAGAGCAACAGGCAGAATATCAGCAGGACGTGGTCAAGGAACGCGAGAAGGCGGCGAAGAAAGCCGCCGATAAAGCGGAAAAGTGAGCCGGAAGGAGGCTCCGGCCTCCTTCCAGACCTTGCTCGTCATTCCGGCAAACGCGGGAACCTTCCTGGGCCCTTTCAGATCTCCGTGGCGAGTTCCCGGATTTCCTGATCGAGCTCCTGCAGCACTTCCCGGCGCGTTTCCGCATCGAGGCTGAGGTTGCGGGCGATGCTGGCGCGGGTAGCCAGCAGAGCCGCGCGGGCGCTGGCATTCGCGGTTGCGGCAGCCTTCACCCCCAGATCGGCGGAAGCCCTGGCACAACCGGCAGCGGCCTGCGCCGAAGCGCCGTTCCGGCGGGCATCTGCCTTGTTGCAGGCCACCGCCACAGCCACCTGCGGGGTAGCCACTGCAACTGAACCCGATAAGCCGCGGGCGATGTTGACCTCCAGCTGCTTGCCCCATTCATCCCATTGCTTTTCCCATTGCCGGGCCTGCCGATCCCAGTCGGCACCGGCCTTGTTCCAGTCCTGATCGGCGATTTTCCGGCGCATATCGTCCAGCGCCTTGCGTTGCTGGGCAGTCAGCGGCGTATCGCTTTTCAGGGAAATGCTCCGCACGGTGGCGGGCGTCTTGTCGCTGCTCTGGGTGAACAGGAACATTTGCGTTTCCTTGCCGCTGGCCGGATCGCTGCTGACCTTGCTGCTCTGCACCGTGGTCACGCTCGAAACGCCGGGAATCGGAGGAACCGCTGACACCGAAGGAACCTCAAGAACCGGCGGAACAGGCGAGA
>DATJDU010000041.1:0-27003 GCA_035497315.1 Sphingomonadaceae bacterium | reverse complement strand
GCCCCCCGGCTTGCACACACCCGCACCGGCCGCGTTGTTCATGCGAACAAGGGAGCAATGCTGTCGACTTGGCCTTGCTCCGGATTGGACTTCCACAAGCTTGCCAGGGCCTGTGGAGTGCTGGGGCATATAACCGAACTGGTTCATAATGTCAAGCTAAATAACCAACTCCCACTTCGTCATCCCAGCAGCAGCACCCCCAGCAGCACCAGCAGCGCGGCAAGAGCCACGCTCCACACATAGGTCCGCACTTTGGGCACGCCCGTCCAGTACAGCGGCAGATAGACTGCCCGCGCGCCCAGCCAGACCCAGCCGGCCGTGACCGTCAGCGTCGAGCTTTTGCCCGTCAAGGCCACCCCGAGCAGGGCGATGATCGCGATCGGCAGCGTTTCCAGGAAATTATCCCGCGCGCGTTCCAGCCGGGCGGCCACCGGATTGAGCGGCGGCAATTCTCCGTCGCGTGCGCCCATGTTCCATTCCACGCCATATTGCCGCGTCTTGATGCGGATCGCGGCCATGATGTGGACCAGCAGCAGCAGGGCCGCGAGGGCGAGGATAGTGATCTCGGGGTTCATCGCAGTTCCTCTCATTCGCCCGGCGTGCCCCAGCGGACCGCCACCCGGCCGGGAGACCCACCTGCTTCGCTTCTGGTGACGATGCCTTTTTCGCCCAGCAATTCCGCGGCGCGGCGCGTATCGTCTTCCCGGCCGGAAAGGATCACGGGCACGGCGATCCGCTCGGCAGCCCAGGCGATAAGGCCGAGCGCGGCCTCCCCTTCCTTCGTCGGCTTGTCTTCCGCAAAGGCGATTGCGGGAAGCGGCCGTGCCGGCGGCTTGAGTTCTATCCGCCATTCCGGCTCGGTCCGGCCGACCCGCGCTTCGAGTTCGCGATAGCCGGCAAGGCCCAGCCCTTCGAGCGGCATGGCAGAAACCAGTGCGCGGCGGTTCTGCCGGTCGATCACCACCTGATTTTCCTCCACCCCGGCAACCAGCGCAAGTTCCTGGCCCAGCTGTTCCGCCCGCCGGCGATCCGCCACTTCCTTATTGGCGCGGGCAGCGGCAAGCTGCGCTGCTTCCGCCGCGTCCTTGTCCGGCCCCACACGGGACTGGACGATCGTGACATCCACCGGCCGCGCGATCTCCCGCTCGATGGCCTTTTCGGCAACGCCTTCCGCCTCGGGCTTCAGCTGCGGCGTGAAGACAGTGGCCGAAATGCGGATCGGGTCCGAATCCCAGTTGATCTGGACGTCGGAAATGACGGATTTGTCGTCGAAGGCATCGCTCACTTCGCTGCGGATTTTCTGGGAAGAGCGGGTTTCCCAGACAATCCGGTTGAGCGAAATGGCAAGAGGCACGGCCATCGCCACGAACACTGCCGCGATGGCAACGGTCTGGAACCTTGTGTGCCGCTGCGACAGGCTGGAACGGAAGCCGTAAAGCCGCGCCATGAACCAGGCCGTGAAGGCAATGGTGAGCAGGTTGGTGACGAACAGGCCCAGCGCGCCCCAGAATACCGCGCCATTCCAGGTGGCAAGGCCGAAGCCCACCACTGCGAGCGGCGGCATCAGGGCCGTGGCGATGGCGACGCCCACAACCGTGCCTTCGCGTCCGCGGATCAGGGCATAGGCACCGGCCAGCGCCGAGAAGAAGGCCACGGCCAGATCGAACAGATTGGGCCGGGTGCGCGCCGCGATTTCGGCCGTCACAGTCTGCAACGGGGAAAGCACCACCACCAGCGCGCACAGGAGGACCGACAGCGCCGTGCCGATGGCCAGCGCCTTGGCCGCCTGGCGCATCCACACATAATCGCCCGTCGCCAGTGCAAAGCCCAGCCCGATGATCGGGCCCATCAGCGGCGAAAGCAGCATGGCGCCGATCACCACGGCAGGCGAGGAAAGCAGCAGGCCCAGGATCGCGATACCCGCCGACATGGCGAGCATGAAAAGATAACGCGCCGAAAGCTGGCATTCTTCCCGCCGCGTCGCGATCACTTCGGCCTGGTCGACAGTCTTGACCACTGCATTGCGCCACCAGTGGCTCCAGGTTTCCACCACCCGCGCGAAGGAATGATGCCCTGCCGTATTCGGGCCAGTGGCCATGCGCTTCTCCTCATTGCAACCGGCCACTCTTCCGCAGGCCGCGCCTTGCCGCTATCCTCATCTCTCGAAACAGAAAAGGCAATCGCACCGGAGAGATGTGGGGGGGATGTGGCGGCGCCCCTTGAAATGCGTGCCTTGAAATGCGTGTCTTAGCTTATTAATACAGCAGGCTGGGGCCTTGTGCCGGTCGGCATGACCGGCAACGGCGCCCGGAGGTTTGGAGGAACGATGGCCAGCAATGAAACCAAGACGGCGGATGCGACCGATTTGCAGCTGACGCCGCCCGATCCGGTACCCGTGGTCACGCCGCAGAAAGCCGCCGGGCTGGTTCCCGTTTCGGACGAAAAGCGCAGCAAGCTGGACGAGAAGGTGGACGCCTTCGTCGCCGATCTGGTCTCGGCCGATGCCAATTCGCCCGAATTCGGCCAGAAGGTCGATCAGCTCACCAATATGGGCCGCAAGGAAATCGTGGCGGCTTCCGGCATGTCCAACCGCTTCCTCGACCGGCCGGTGCGCGCGATGAACCAGGATGAGGGCGTGGGCGCCAATCTCACCGAATTGCGCCGCGTGGTGGAAGATCTCGACCCGGCCCGGCGCGGCAAGCTGAGCCCGGGGCGCAGGTTTTTGGGCATCATCCCCTTCGGCAACAGCCTGAAGAATTATTTCCAGAGCTATCAGAGCGCGCAGGGCCATATCCAGGCGATCCTGTCCAAGCTGGCATCCGGCAAGGACGAGTTGCTGATGGACAATGCCGCCATCGATGTGGAGCGCCAGAAGCTGTGGGAGGCGATGGGCAATCTGGAACAGATGATCCACATCTCCAAGACGCTGGACACCCGGCTGGAAGACAAGGCGAACGAACTGGACGCCAGCGATCCGGCCAAGGCCAAGGCGATCCGCGAGACGGCGCTGTTCTATGTCCGCCAGCGCACCCAGGATCTGCTGACCCAGATGGCCGTGGCCGTGCAGGGCTATCTCGCGCTCGATCTGGTGAAGAAGAACAATGTCGAGCTGGTGAAGGGCGTGGACCGCGCCAGCACCACCACCGTGGCCGCGCTGCGCACTGCCGTGACCGTGGCCGAGGCGATGACCAACCAGCGGCTGGTGCTGCAGCAGATCACCGCACTGAACGAGACCACCGCCAATATCATCGATTCCACCAGCACCCTGCTGGCCACTCAGACCGCCAAGATCCACGAACAGGCCGCCAGCTCGACCATCCCGATCGAAACGCTGCAGCGCGCCTTCCAGAACATCTATGACACGATGGACAATATCGACACCTTCAAGCTCAAGGCGCTCGATTCGATGAAGCAGACGGTCGATACGCTGTCGAACGAGGTCGAAAAATCCAAGGGCTATATCGCCCGGGCCGAAGGCGCGGCTCAGGCGAAGAAGGAAGTGAGCGGCCCCTCGATCCTCTCGCTCGAAGGCTGACCGGCACAAGATGGTCGATCTTTCCCGCGATACGGATCGGGCGCTGGACCAGGGCCGGGCCTTGCTGCGCGACAATCAGACAGGGGGCCGGCACCGGCGCGCCGGCACTGCTTCCATCGGGCGCGGCTCTGCCGATATCAAGCGCCGCAATCTGATGATGCGGATCAAGCTGATCGCCGGCGCGCTGCTGGCGATTGTCGTCGCCGCCATGGTGGCGGGGCTGGTGCTGGACGGGATCGGCTTTGCCGGGCTGATGGTGACTTTCCTTGCCGTGGTGGCCGCCGTGATGCTGTTCTCCAACTTCCCGAAGGTGAAAGTGCCCAAGCGGGCCGACCTCAACCGGGGCGATGTGCGCCAGCTGGTGGGCCGCACCGAATTATGGCTGGAACATCAGCGCCCCGCGCTGCCCGCCCCCGCCGTCACCCTGATGGACCAGATCGGCGTGCAGCTCGATGCGCTGGGCATGCAGCTGGAAGGGATCGACCAGGCCCACCCCGCCGCGCAGGAAGTGCGCAAGCTGGTGGGCGAGCATCTGCCCGAAACAGTCGAAACCTATCGCCGCATCCCGGCCCAGCTGCGCCGCGAGGAAAGCGCGGGCAGCACGCCCGACCAGCAGATCGTGGAGAGCCTCGGCCGGATCAGCACCGAGATCGACAGCGTCACCCGCCAGCTCGCCGCCGGCGCGCTGGACGATCTGGCGATCCGTACCCGCTTTCTCGATTACAAATATGGCGAGGCCGAACACACCTCGCCGGAGAAGAACTGATGCGCATGGTCCTCCCCCACAGCCTCGGCAAGGAGGAAGTCCGCCGCCGCCTGCATGACAACAGCCACAAGATCGCCGGGCAATTGCCGGGCGGCATGGCTGACGTCACGACCGACTGGGCCGGCGAGGACCGCATGACCATGGTGATCTCCGCCATGGGCCAGAACCTGTCCGGTGCGGTGGAAATCGGCGAAGGCGAAGTGGCTTTCGAGCTGGAACTGCCGCTGGCCCTGTCCTTCGCCAGGCCGATGGCGGAAGCCGCGATGCGCCAGATGGGCGAGAAATTGCTGGCCCCGCCGAAGGAGTAGGGTGCCGCGATTTCGGGCTGACCTGTTCACCCCCTCCGTTGGTCCTGAGCCTGTCGAAGGGCGCGCTGGACATCGGCCCAAGGAACCTTGTCCAGACGCGACGAGATGATGGGGCGCTTCAGACACAGGACAGCGCGCGTCCTTCGACAGGCTCAGGACGAACGGATGTCGGAAAGCCAGGGTAGCACCTCGTCCCCTTACAATTTCCGGTGGCTCTCCAGAAATTCCTCCGGGATACGCAGCAGCGCCGTTGCCGTGCGGGTTTCCTGCATGAACAGGATCAGCGCGCCCATCAGCAGCGAAATGGCGAAGATGAAGCAGGCGCCGGCCACAGCCTGAACATTGGCGCCGACGAATTCTTCCAGAAACAGCAGCGCCACGGTGAAGCCGATGGTGATACCGCTGATCACCAGCAGCAGGATGGCCCGGCTGATCAGCTTGATGCGCCGGTCGATAGTGCGGATTTCCATCACCACCAGATCGTGCTCCACACCCGATGTCTGCTTGTGCCGATCCTGCAATACGCGCGAACGGTCCACCACCCGGCTCAGGCGCTGGGCGAGGATATTCAGGATATTGCCGATCGCCACCAGGACGAAAACGGGCGCGAGCGCGAGTTGGATCGTATGGGCAATCATGCCCTGTCTATGCGCCGGGCGTGCAGGGCTGTGCAAGCAGGCAACGAACGCCGGGTGAAATGTCCACGTCCGAGATGGAAGCGGCAATGGCGCATTGCCCGCATGCGGCCTTCTCCCCGCTGACCCGCACACCCCCTTCCGCCGCACCATCCAGCGGCAGCACCAGCAGCGGCGCGCCGGCATAAAGCGCGGCAAGCGCGGCATCGGGCGGGCCATCCGCCCGGTCGAGCCGGAAGAAAGGCCCGCGCACCAGCGGCACATGGCCGTGTTTGCGCACATGGGCGCGCAAGGCGGGATCGTGCGGCTGGCCGCGCGCCACTTTCAGCGCATCGTCCAGATGCAGCTCGCGCGGGCGGCCGTAATCGTAGAAACGATAGGTACAGTCGCGGTTCTGCTGCACTTCCACCAGGCTGATCCCCGCGCCGATCGCATGGACAGTGCCGGCCGGAATATAGACGAAATCCCCGGCCGAAACGGGGTGCCAGGCCAGCATCCGCTCGATCGATCCGTCAAGCGCGCCCGCGCGCATCTCCTCTGCCGTGACGGGCGTAGTGAAGCCGATGCCCAGCACCGCGCCCGGTTCCGCATCCAGCACCAGCCAGCATTCGTCCTTCCCCGCCGCGCCGGGCGGATGGACCTGGACCGACAGCTTGTCGCTGGTGAAGATATATTTCGCCAGCAGCCCATCCAGCGCAGGCGGCGGCTCGAACCAGATCTCGCCCACACGCCTGCCAGCTTCTGCCGCAAAGGCTGCGGGCAGCACGTCGCGCCCCCAGGGCTTTTCGACCCGGAGCATGGGCAGGAGGCTGGTCAAACCCGCGCGCTCACTGGCTGGAGGCACCCTTGAGCTTGCCGACACTGGCCGCGCCCCGGCTGCTGGTGACCAGCACTTCGCCATTGTCGACCACCACGATCACATCATCCAGCCCCACGACCGAGACGCGCGGACCGTCGCTTTCCACCATCACCTGGCGGCAATCCACCAGTTCGGCGGGGCCGCGTGCAATATTGCCCGCCTCGTCCGCCTCATCGGCGCGAGCCTCGCGCAGGCTTTCCCAATTGCCGATGTCGGACCAGCCCATATCGGCATCCACCATGGCGGCGCGGTCGGTCAGTTCCATCACCGCATAATCCACCGAATCCCCGGCAATCGCGCCAAAGGGCCCGGCCGCCGGGTGGAAACGCGCGCCGTCGTGCCCGCCCTGCTGCACCGCATCGCGCACGGCGCGGGCCATGTCCGGCCGATGGCGGGCGAGTTCTTCCAGATAAGTGCCCGCGCGGAAGGCGAAGATCCCGCCGTTCCAGCAATAGGTGCCTTCGGCCAGATAGGCCTGCGCCCGCTCCAGATCGGGCTTTTCCACGAAACGCTCGATCCGGTAGCCGCCCGCAAGCTCCTCCCCGCGCCTGATATAGCCATAGCCGGTTTCGGGCCGGGTCGGCGCGATGCCGAAGGCCACCAGCCAGCCCTGCTCCGCCAGTCGGGCCGCCTGCAGCGCCGCCGCCACGAAGGCTGCCTCATCCGCGATGTAATGATCGCTGGGGCACACCAGCATCACCGTGTCTTCCGGCAGCAGCAGCGCGGCAAGGGCGATGGCGGGGGCGGTGTTCTTCGCCGCCGGTTCCACCACCAGCCGCGCGCCGCTGCCCTGCGGCAATTGCGCCTCGATCAGGCCAAGATGCGCATCGCCCGCCACCACGATGGGCGCGGCAAAATGCGCGGGATCGGCGGCGCGGGCCAGGGTCGCCTCGAACAGGCTGGACCCGCCCACCAGCGGCAGGAACGGCTTGGGTGCCGCCTTGCGGCTGCGGGGCCACAGGCGCGTGCCGCTGCCTCCGCACAGAATGACAGGTGTGATCGGATTCATGTGATTATATCTTGCGCCGCCCAGTGCACTCAGCCCTTCTTGCGCCCTGCCTCCCTTGCACCTGTTTATGTATCGCCCAAGAACATTACGAAAGCGCCAATGTCCCCATATCGGGATCAATAAAACCAGCGCTGGCGCCAGCGATATTGCCCCACGACCGGCGTGCCCTGCGCATCCATGGCCGGATTGAAGCGAAAACGTTCGCGCGCAAGCTGGCAAGTGATGGCATCGGCCTGACTATCGGGGCTGGGTTCGACAATCCTGCAATCCTTCACCAGCCCATCCGTGCCGATTGTAAGCTGGATGGTCACACTATGGCCGATCCGCAATTCGCGGGTTTTCCTAGGATAATCCTTCGACGAATTGATGTCGCCTGCGATCTTCTCCAGCTTGCGCCCACCGCCACTGCCCTGGCCCGATCCGGACTTGCCGCTGCCCGTGCCCGCGCCTTCGCCGCCTGCACCTGTCCCTTCCCCCTCGTCGCGCGCTCCGGACCGGTCCTCATCGCCGGTCGAGCTGACCGGCGGCGCGGCGCTGGGCTTCACCGGCAGGCGCACGGCGGGCACGGCTACCTCGCGGGGTCTGGCCTGCGGGCCCTCCGGCGCGGCGGCACCTTCGTCCGGCTCTGGCGATGCGGCCGGTTCGGTCGGCTCCTCGCTCGGTGCGGTAATGGTGACAGTGAGGACGGAAGCCGCCTGTTCCACCATCCGCGCCGTAAAATTCGGCGCGAAGGCCCGGGCCAGCCCGATTATCGCCAGCAGGTGCAGCAGGACGACAAGCGCAAGCGTGCCCCATTTAGGCCTGCGGCGGGGCAGAGTGCCGGGGGTTTCCTCCATCGCCCCCTTATCGGACGGCGGCGGCAGGGCCGCAAGCTCAGGCGAACATCGCCGCGCGTGTGCCGCCCAGGAACTGTTCCTCGAACAGGGCGGCAGGCACCGGCATGCCGAAGAAATAGCCCTGCCCCTTCTCGCAATCATGGGCGCGCAGGAAATCGCAGTCTTCCCGGCTCTCCACCCCTTCGGCCACCACTTTCAGCCCCAATTGCCGGGCCAGGTCGATCAGCCAGAGCACAATCGCCTGATCCTTGGGCGAAGTGTGGATCACCTGGGTGAAGCTCTTGTCGATCTTGATATGGGTGACGGGGAAATTGCGCAGCAGGGTGAGCGAGGCATAGCCCGTGCCGAAATCGTCGAAGGACAGCGCGCAGCCCGCCGCGCGCAAGGCTTCCAGCTGGCTGAGCACGTCCTCCTCCTGATCGAGGATGATGTTCTCGGTAATCTCCAGTTCGATCGCATCGGGCGGCAGGCCGTGCCGCTCCAGCGTTTCGGCCACGGTCTGCGGCAGGGTCCCGCCCCTGAGCTGGGCCGCGAACAAATTCACCCCGATGCGCATCTCCGGCAGGATTTCGCGCCATTGCGCCGCCTGCGCACAGGCCGTGTCGAGAATCCAGCGCCCCACACGGTCGGCCAGCGCGCCCGCTTCCAGCGCTGGCAGGAAGGCGGCAGGGGCCAGCAGCCCGCGCTCCGGATGGCGCCAGCGGATCAGCGCCTCTGCCCCGGCCAGCGAATTGTCCGCCAGCAATATCTGCGGCTGGTAGAACAGCACGAATTCCCCGCGTTCGAAGGCGCGGTGCAGTTCCGCCTCATACATGCGCCGCGCCACGGCCTCGGCCCGCAAGGCCGGATGAAACAGGCAGGTGCCGCCGCGCCCGGCTTCGCTGCGGGCCTGGAACAGCGCGAGATTGGCGCTGCTCATCACATCTTCCGCCGTTTCCCCATGGCGGGGCGCGATCGCGATGCCGCAATTGCCCGCGATCCGCACTTCATTCCCGTCGATATCGATCGGCTCGGCCAGCGCGCCATTGATGCGATGCGCGATTTCGCCAAGCTGCAGCGGATCGCCCGCATCCTGCAGCAGGGTGGCAAATTCGTCTCCGCCGATGCGGGCCAGCAGTGCCGTTTCGGGAATGGCCTGACGGATTCGTTCCGCGACAATCAGCAGCACCCGGTCCCCCGCATCGTGGCCCAGCGTATTGTTGATGTCGCGAAAGCCCTCCAGATCGGTGACGATAAGCGAAAGTGCCACGCCATCCGTCAGGGTCTGAGTGATCTGGTGATACAGCAGATTGCGATTGGGAATGCCGGTAAGCATGTCGTAATTGGCCAGATGGTGGAGCGCATCCTCCTCCTGGCGTTTCTCGGTCATGTCGCGGATGATCGCGCCGAAATGCATCCGGTCACCCTCCAGCCAGCGCGACCAGTGCAGTTCCACCGGGAAGCCTTCCCCATCGCGGCGCAAAGCGATCAGCGCTGTGCCTTCCTCGCGCGGGACACCGCCCGCCAGTACGCGGGCGATCCCGGCATGCACCGCCTCGCGCTCGTCCTCCGCCACGATCAGGTCCAGCGGACGGCCCAGCGCCTCGGCCTGCGTCCATCCGAACATGCCGGCGGCGGCTCCGTTCCAGGCAGTGATCCTTGCATCGCCGTCGAAACAGACGATGGCATTGGGCGAAGTCGCCGCGCTGGCCTCCAGCCGATGCGCGCCCCTTTCCCCCGCCACTTCCAGCCGCCGCAGTTCCAGCCGATCGGCCGCGAGCTTCGCCAGTTCCTTCAGCCGGCGCTGATCCTCGGGCGGGAATTGCAGATGCGGCACCGTATCGATCACGCAGAGCGCGCCCAGCGCATGCCCATCGGGGTCGAGAATCGGCACCCCCGCGTAAAAGCGGATGAACCCGCCTTCGACCAGCGGATTATCATGAAAGCGCGGATCGAGCGTAGCATCGGGCACCACCAGCACCCGATCCTGATTGATCGCATGGGCACAGAAGGAAACATCGCGCCCCGGATCGTATTCGTCGATCCCGTAACATGAAACGATGAAGACGTGATCGTCCCCAATCATGTTGACTGCCGCCGCCGGACAATCGAACATCTGCGCGGCCATGTCGACAATCGGGTCAAGGCCAGGAAGTCCACGGCCTGCATTCAGGCCATATTCCGCCAGGGCGCGCAGACGCTCCGCTTCATCCGCAGGTCTGTTCGGACAACGCACCTTCAGCTATTCTCCGCTACGGCATCCTCAGGCATGTTATTGGTAATTCGCAACTATTGTAAACCAGTTCCCGGTGAATTTCCATCGCAAGGGCTGCACCAGCTCCGGCCGGTCAGGCAACGCTCTTGAGCAGTTGCATCCGGCCATAATACCCAGCGGGTCGGCGCGGTACGGCCGCGCCAGCCCCCGAAATATCGGGCACGGCGGCGGCGATATGCGCCGCAACGCCGGGATGCAGCGGCCGGTCGAACTCGATGCCCGCGCGATCCTCCTCCAGCCAGCGCACCACGCCCGAAAGCCCTTCCAGCCCGTCAGGCCGGACCACCACGATCTGGTTCAGCTCCAGCCACGCCCCCTTGAGGGCGATCTGGCATCCGGTGACGGAAAGGTCGATCAGCACCGCGCCGGGCACGAGCTGAAAGGCATCGCGCAGGCGAACCCTCTGCCGGGTTTCCGCACGCGGAGAACTGCGCCTGTCGAATTGCGCCATGATTTGCCCCTGCTGCCAATTGCCGCAAATATGCCGGAAAGCGCCTTTTCGAGCCGTTAACCGGCCATCAGGGCAAACCCTGAGCATGCAATCGGCCCGCGCGGGGCGCGCAGGGGGGCAAAATCGGGCGGGAAATCATGGTGAGCCCTGCTGGATTCGAACCAGCGACCTACTGATTAAAAGTCAGTTGCTCTACCGACTGAGCTAAGGGCCCCGACCATGGGTGCACGCATGTGGTGCGGGGCTCACCTAGAAAGGGGGCGGGGTGCGGTCAAGCGCGCTCTTAGCTGTCGCACCGTAAGTCCGGTCAATGGATCGCGCCAATCGGCCGCTACCGCCGCTGCCGGCTCCAGCACAAAGCCCCGTTCGCGGAACAGGGGATGGGGGATAATCAGATCCGGTGCGGCATAGGGCCCGCCGCTCCACAGCACGATATCGAGATCGAGCACGCGCGAGGTCCAGCGCTGTCCGCCCTGGCGGCGGCCGAACCTGCGCTCCAGCTTCTTCAACAGGCGCAACAGCTTGTGGGGGCCGCGATCCGTCCCGATCACGGCGGCGGCATTGGCATAGCGCCGCAGCGAGGGGCCGACAGGCGCGGTCAGCACGATGGGGGAAACCCGCTCTATATGGACGCCCTGTTCCACCAGCGCGATCACCGCCGCTTCCACCACATCGCGCGGGCGACCATACTGGGGATGCCGCCGGTTGGAGCCCAGGGCGATCAGATAGCGGTGCTTCGCCCCCATCTTTCCCCTCACTCGTCGCGTGCGAGCCGGCCGTAAAGCTCCGGCCGCCGGTCGCGGAAAAAGCCCATGCCCGCCCGGTGGCGGGCGGCGCGATCGAGATCCAGCGTGGCCAGCAGGACGCCGGTTTCCTCAGCGCCGAATTCGCAGACGAAATCGCCCCATTCGTCGCTGATGAAGCTGTGGCCGTAGAAATTCTGCCCCTCTTCCAGCCCGATGCGATTGGCCGCGATAACCGGCATGCAATTGGCCACCGAATGGCCGATCATCGCGCGGCGCCAGATGCGGCTGGTGTCGAGTTCGGGATCGTAGGGCTCCGACCCGATGGCCGTGGGGTAGAACAGCACTTCGGCGCCCAGCAGGGCCATGGCGCGGGCGCATTCGGGATACCATTGATCCCAGCAGATACCCACGCCGATGCGCGCGCCGAACAGGTCCCACGCCTTGAACCCGTCATTGCCGGGGCGGAAATAATATTTTTCCTCATAGCCCGGCCCATCGGGAATGTGGCTCTTGCGATAGGTGCCCATCACTTCGCCGTCCGGGCCGATCATCGCGATGGTGTTGTAATAATGATGCCCGTCCCGCTCGAAGAAGCTGGTGGGAATGGCCACTCTCAGCGCCCGCGCCATGTTGCGCATGGCGATGACGGCGGGATGTTCCAGCGTCGGGCGGGCAAGGGCGAACAGCGCCTCGTCCTCCAGCTTGCAGAAATAGGGGCCGGAAAAAAGCTCCGGCGGCAGCACGATCTGCGCGCCATTGGCCGAGGCTTCTTCCACCAGGGCGCCAACGGCGGCGATATTGTCGCGCTCGTCTTCGGCGTTGAGGGCGAGCTGGAGCGCGGCGACGGTGATCTGTCTCATGGCTGGCGACCTATTGCCCCGTGCTGGCCAAGTCTAGCTGGAATGGTCGGCGATGATCTTCCACCCGCCCGCCTCTTTCTGGAGGACGAGGCTGGTGGGGCCGCTGGCCGTCTTCCCGTCGGGATAGGCCAGCGTATAGCGCCCGATATAGAGCGCATGTTCCGCATCCAGCAGCCGGAAATCCAGCGTTTCCAGGCTCAGCGATCCGCGCGCGGCGGGATTGGCGAAATCATATTTGCCCGAGTAACGCTCCGCCAAGGCCTTGCGCCCGCGCACCAGCCCTTCGGCGGTGACATAGCTGGTCTGCGGATCTTCCGAATAGACGCCGATGAACCGGTCGAGATTGCCGCTGTTCCAGCCCGCCGTGCTCTCGGCCAGCGCGGCGAGCACGGCCTGCTGTTCGATGGCCGCCGCCTCAGGCTCCTTCGCGACCTGGCAGGCGCAAAGCGAAAGGGCGGCACACAGGATCAAGGCGGCACGAATCACGGCATTCCCCCCGAATTGAAACGCGCCGCCACCCTACTATGCGGCGCGGGGCTGTCCAAGTTAGGTCGTAAACTCATAAATGCCGCCCGCGAGGCATCCAAATGGCGAACATATCGGGCCGAAAGGCGCGCTGTGACGGCTTGCTGCCATCGCAAGCGTCTTTCGGTTCGAGATGGAAGCCATTTGGATGTCCCGCAGGGATTTGGCCAAAATGGCCCGGCGCCGCGTCGGAGAGGCTGGAAATAGAACCACTATTGCTGCGCCTCTCCTCCTCGCGCTGAGCCATTTTGCCTCAAACCTCGTGGGCGGCATTTATGAGTTTACGACCTGACTCCCCGCGCCCATTTGTCAGGGCCGCTTGCGGAACACCATCGTCATCCGGTCGCTTTCGCCGATGGCGTCCACCTTGGCGCGCTTGGCATCGTCGGCCCCGGCATAAGTGGGCGGCAATTCCCATACGCCGATCTGCCAGTCGGTCGGGTCCTTGGGATTGGCGTTGATCTCGCTCTTGGCGACAAGGTCGAAGCCGCTGGCGGCGAACAGGGCGATCACATCGCTTTCGCGCATATAGCCCTTATTGCCGTCGCTGCGTTCGAAGGGGACGTTTTCGGCCACCCGGTGGTCGGTAATGCCGATCAGACCGCCCGGCTTCAGCATCTTGCGCATGATCGCCAGATCGCCCCGCAGCCAGTCGAAGCGAAACATATTGTGGACTTCGCGGAAGATCAGCACCCGGTCCACCGTGCCGTCCAGCCCTTCGGGCACGGCATTGGCGTTGAAGCCGGAAATCTTCGCATCATTCGGCCCGGCCCATTTGGCCTGTTCGGCGGCGAGCTTTCCGCCCACATCCTCATAGGTGTTCTTCATATAGCCGGTCTGGTTCGAGACATCGGGGTTCATCCCGATATAGGCCCCGTCCTTGCCCAGATAGGGCACCAGCACGCGCGAGTACCACCAGCCGTTGGGCATGTAGTCCACCACTGTCATCCCCGGCTCCACACCGAAGAAGGCCAGCGTTTCGCGCGGGTGGCGGAACTTGTCCCGCTTGCCGTCATCGCCCCGGATCGCCGCAGCAAGCGCGGTGTCGAGCGCGGGATTGGCAGGCACGGCACCTGCCTTCGATTCGGCCAGCGCAGGGGCGGCGGCCAGCGCCATTCCCGCAAGAGCCGCGGCTGCGGCAAGACCCACAAATTTCCTCATCAAACCTCTCCCCATAGAGTCGGCATTCATTGTGGGCGAACTCTAGGCGAAGGGGGCCGGATGACAAGCGGCCTGCGGCTTCCTATCTTCCGAAGCAAAGGAGACTGGCCGATGAGCGGAATGGAAACGGCGATTGTCGCCGGCGGATGCTTCTGGTGCACGGAGGCGGTTTTCCGCATGTGCGCGGGGGTGGAAGAAGTGGAAAGCGGCTATATCGGCGGCTCTGTGCCGGACCCGACCTACAAGCAGGTCTGTTCGGGCAGCACCGGCCATGCCGAGGCGATCCGCATCACATTCGACCCGGCGGCGATTTCCTATGCCGACCTGCTGGACGTGTTCATGGCCACACATGATCCCACGCAATTGAACCGGCAGGGCAACGATATCGGCACCCAATACCGGTCCGCCATCTTCCCGCTGGACGACGCCCAGCGCGCCGAGGCAGAGGCTGCGATCGCACGGGCCGATGCGGAGCTTGGCGCCAGGAACGGACAACGCGTGGTGACCACTATCGAAGGCCCCGCGCAATGGTATCCGGCCGAGGATTACCACCAGGAATATTGGCAGGGCGAAGGCCAGCGCAACCCCTATTGCCTGGCCGTGATCCCGCCCAAGCTGGCCAAATTGCGCAAGGGATTTTCGGAGAAAATCAGGGATTAGACGCGGAAATGGGCGATGAAGAACCCGTCCATTCCGCCATCTTGCGGCAGCATTCCGGGGTCTGTGCGCACCCATCCGCCAGGGTGCGCGCAAACGCCCGCAGGGAGCGCTGAAAGGGGCACAGGCAGCGGGGAGAGCGCCAGACGGGCGACCTGATCCTCCCCCTCCTCCTGTTCGAGCGAACAGACGGCATAAACCAGCTCGCCACCCGGCACGACCCAGCGCATGGCCCGTTCGATCAGGCGCGCTTGCAGCTCGGCCATCTCCTCGATCTGGCGCGGGCCGATCCGGTGGAGCACGTCGGGGTGTCGGCGGCAGGTTCCGGTGGCAGTGCAGGGCGCATCGAGCAGCACGGCATCGAATGGCGCGTCGGGTTCCCATTCCAGCATGTCGGCCACCACACTGGTGGCGCTGAGGCCGATGCGGGCGAGATTTTCCTTCAGCCGCTCCATCCGCTTCTGCCCGAGGTCGAGCGCGGTGACATTCCACCCGGCGGCGGCGAGCTGGAGCGTCTTGCCCCCCGGCGCGGCGCAGAGGTCCAGCACGCGGCGGCCCCTCCCCTCGCCCAGCAGGCGCGCGGGGATGCTCGCGGCGATATCCTGCACCCACCAGGCGCCTTCGGCAAAGCCCGCGAGATTTTCCACCGCCGTGCCGCGCGGCAGCCGGACATGGCCGGGCAGCAGCGAGACGCCGCCCAGCTGCGCCACCCATTTCTCCGTCTCGGCCGGATCGCACAGCGTGAGGTCGAGCGGCGGCGGCTCGGCCAGCGCCGCGGCAATGGCCCCGGTCCGCTCGCCCCAGCTTTCGGCCCAGCGTGCGGCCACAGCTTCGGGCAGGGTCGGCGCGGCGGGCAGGGTCACGCCCTTGCGCACCAGCGCGCCGAACACGCCATGCGCCAGCCGCCGCGGGCCGCCGGTGAGCAGCGGCAGCGCGGTGGCCACCACCGCATGGGGCGGCGTATCCAGCCGCAGCCAGCCCGCCAGCATCAGCCGCAGCACGGCGCGCGGCTTGGAATCCTCCGGCAGCACCTGCTTGGTGGCCGAATCGATCAGCGCATCGAAATCGGTGAGCCAGCGCAGCACTTCGGAGGCAAGCGCCCGGGCCAGCGCCCGGTCCGCCCCGCTGCGCAGCCCCTGCAAGGCGCCATTGGCGGCGACGTCGAGCGTTTCACCCCGGCGCAGCACGGCATCGGTGAGTTTCAGCGCAGCGCGGCGCGCGGGAAGTCCTGGTATGTCGGCCATGGGTCCCCCTATCCGCCATTGCATCGCGGCGCCAGCACCCCCATCATGCCAGCCATGACCAAGCGCGCAACCCAGCGGCCCCAGCCCTTCAAGAAGCCCGCCCATTGGGAAGACAAACCCGTACCCGCCCCGCAGGAGGGCAAGTCCGGCGAAGATCCGGCCGGACTCAGCCCCACCCGCTATGGCGACTGGGTGAAAGACGGCATCGCGGTGGATTTCTGACAGCCGTTTGACGCCATCCACCGCCATCCACCGCAAATAGGCACCGCATTAACCCTTAGTGCTACTTCGTCCCACGGTTGGACGGCACGAGGGCCACGCTTGGCCGCGCTCGCCTGTGGGGGCAGATTCCGGGGCCAGAGAAGAACAGGTTGCACAATTTCGGAGAACTCAATGCGTCTTTCCCACACCGCGCTTCTGGCCGCAGCAGCCATTGCCCTCTCGGGCTGCGCAACCAAAGGCTTTGTGAAGGAGAGCGTGTCCGACCTTGAGACGCGCCAGAATGCCCGCATGGACCAGACGGACCAGCGGATCGACCAGATCGACAAGACCAGCCGCGAAGCGCTGGAGCGGGCGATTGCAGCGGGCAAGCTGGCGGAAGGCAAATTCGCCTATGACGTCGTGCTGTCCGACGATGCGGTGAAGTTCGGCAGCAACCGCGCCGTCGTCTCCCCCGCCGGGCAACAGCGCCTTTCCGAGCTGGCCAGCCAGCTCAAGGCCGAAAACACCAGCACCTATCTCGAAATCCAGGGCCATACCGATTCCACCGGCGCCGACAGCTACAACCAGAAGCTGGGCATGGAGCGTGCCGAGGCAGTGCGGCTGGTGCTTTACAAGGCAGGCGTTCCGCTCAACCGGATGGCCACCATTTCCTATGGCGAGGAAGCGCCCATCGCGGCCAACAACACCGCCGCCGGCCGCGCCGCCAATCGCCGCGTGGTGATCGTCGTCCTCAAATAGGCCCCATTCCGCCAGGCCTTGCGCCCGCTTGCGCCAATCTGCGCGGCGGGCGATAGGTCCGGCCATGGCCATCCTCCAGACAGAACGCCTGACCCTGCGCCCGGCCACCGAGGGCGATCTCGATGCGCTGCACCCGATCCTGAGCGATCCGCGCGCCATGGCCTATTGGTCCACACCGCCCCATTCCTCGATCGAGACGACCCGCGAATGGCTGGCCGAAATGATGGCCATCCGCCCGCAGCAGGGCGAGGATTTCATCATCGAACATCGGGGGCGCCTGATCGGCAAGGCAGGCTTCTATCGCTTTCCCGCGATCGGCTATGTCCTGGACCCCGCCGCGTGGGGGCAGGGTTTCGCGCAGGAAGCCCTGCGCGCGATTCTGGAACGCGGTTTTACCACCCACCTGCTGGCCCGCGCCATCGCCGATGTCGATCCGCGCAACCATGCCAGCCTGAAGCTGCTGAAACGGCTGGGCTTTACCGAAACCGGCTATCGCGAGAAGAGCTGGTATATCGCCGGCGAATGGCTGGACAGCGTGGATCTGGCGCTGGAGGCGGAGGATTGGGCGGCGCAGGATTGAACCGCCACCCAGACCCGCTCAGGCGATAGTGCTGGCCGCAGCCTCGCATTTGGCCTTCACATCGCCCGAACCATCGCCTTCCAGCAGGGTGATCGCCAGGAAACCCGCCACCACCAATATCACGAAGCCCGCCGTGGCGAGGCCCAGATATTTGTCGATGAAGGCTTTGATCGGCCGGCCGAACAGGCGGAACAACACGCCCACGATCATGAAGCTGATCGAGCGGGAAACCAGGCTGGCGAGGATGAAGGTCAGAAGGTTCATGTGAATGAACCCGGCCGTGATCGTCAGCAGCTTGAAGGGGATGGGCGTGGCGCCCTTGATCATGATGATCTGGGCCCCGTATTCGCGCAGATAGCAGGCCGCCACCGGGAAGCTGTGCGTCAGGCCCAGCAGATCCAGCAACTGGCGGCCGATCGTATCGTACAGGCCCCAGCCGATCGCATAGCCCAATATGCCCCCGGCGACGGAAGCCAGCGTGGCGATGGCGGCGAAGCGCACGGCCTTTTTCGGTTCGGCCAGGCACATCAGCCCCAGCACCGGATGCGGCGGAATGGGGAAGAAGCTGGCTTCGACAAAGGCGAACAGCGCCAGCCACCATTCGGCATGGGGATGGCTCGCCTTGGCCATGGTCCAATCGTAAAGGCGGCGCAGCATGGGAAACCTCGGGGCTAGAACCGGCATCGTCATTGCGAGGGGCGCAGCCCCGAAGCAATCCAGCGCCCAACGCGTCACGCCCTGGATTGCTTCGCTTCGCTCGCAATGACGAGCGACAAGCAGCGCCCATCTACGCGAGGGCGGGCAGGGCCACAAGTCAAAGCGATTAACCCATATGGCACTTTATGCTTGACATCGTGACGCTGTTTGGTTAGAGAGGATCAACATCGCGATAGTGCGACTCGGGGGCGGACGCGCCCCCTTTTCTTCCCTCCCAACACGGAACCTTGCCATGACCGCAGCACAAGCTGTGCGGCGCAAGCGCGCGCGCACCAAAATCAGGCCCGAACAGCGCCGGGGCGAAAAAACCGGCCTCAACCGCCACTGGCGCAGCCTGTTCCTCGAATCTCTGGCGGAAACTTCCAATGTCAGCGCCGCCGCGCGTGTGGCGGGAATCGATCCCAGCCGCGCCTATAAGGTCCGCCGGGCGGAGCCCGATTTCCGCGCCCAGTGGAGCGCCGCCCTGCTCGAAGGCTATGAGCATCTCGAAATGGAAACGCTCCACCGCCTGCGCATGGGCACGGGCAAGGACGATCCGAAATTCGACACCGCCAATGCGCTGCGCCTGCTGGCGCTGCACCACGAAGCCGTGGTCCGCCAGCGCTCCCTGCGCGAGGAGGAGGACGAGGACGCGATTCTCGCCTCGCTCGATGCGAAGATCGCAGCCATGGCCGCGCGCGAGGAAGAGGCCATGCGCCTGCTCGCCATCGAGGATGCCCGCAGCACAAGGGCTTTCGATGAGCTGGGTTGAGGGCTGGCGCACCCTGCTGCGGCTGACGCCGGAGGAGCGGCAGGCCTTCATCCAATCGCTTTCGCCGGAAGAACGCAAATCCCTCCCCCGGCGCTGGCAATTATGGGCAAGGCGGGAACAGATCCCGCCCGCAGGCGACTGGCGCCTCTGGCTGATGCTGGCCGGGCGCGGCTTCGGCAAGACCCGCGCGGGGGCCGAATGGGTGCTGGAAATGGCGCGGCGCAATCCGGCCGCGCGCATCGCGCTCGTCGCCGCCTCGCTGGTGGAAGCACGGGCGGTGATGGTGGAAGGCGAAAGCGGCATCCTTGCCAGCGCCCCGCCCAGCCGCCGGCCCTTGTTCGAACCTTCCCTGCGCCGGCTGAGCTGGTCCAACGGCGCGGTCGCCACGCTCTATGGCGCGGGCGAGCCGGAAAGCCTGCGCGGGCCCCAGCACAGCCATGCCTACCGGGCAGGCACAGAAGGAATTCCAGATCAACGAAGCCCATGCCCTGATCGACGCGCTCCTCCATCCGGCCGTGGAGGGAGAGGCGAGCGCGCCGCCAACCGCACCCGATGCAGGCGAATGCTGGCTGGTCGGCTCCGGCCCATCCGGCGCATGGGTGGGCCATGCGGGCGAGCTTGCCTGCTGGAGCACGGGCACATGGATTTTCGCCGCACCGCGCGACGGGATGCGCCTGCTCGACCGTTCGACCGGGCAGGCAAAGCATTATCGCGGCGGAGGCTGGATTGCTCCTGCCGCACCGGCGACGCCGAGCGGCGGAACCATTGTAGATGCAGAGGCCCGCGCAGCCATTTCCGCCCTGATCGCGGCCCTGGGCGTGGCGGGCATCTTTCCTTCGCCGTGAAGTTTCGGAGCCAACAGCCCATTCTTGCGTTAGGAGTATCTGGACTGCGCAAGGAGAACGCCATGATCAAAGCCCGGATTTTCACCCCCGCCATCCTTCTCGCCGCCCTGGCAGCCTGCCAGACGACCGGCGATTCGAAACCGGCAAGCGGCGCGAAACCCCTGGCCCCGATGGGCAGCGCCACGCTTCATTTCGCCGACGGAAGGACGGCGGGCACGGCCCAATTGCTCGCCAGCGGTGACGCAATCTCCGTGACGGTCGCGCTTTCCGGCTTCGAGCCCGGCATCCACGCAGTGCATCTGCACACCACCGGATCGTGCGAGGCGCCCGCATTCACTTCGGCCGGCGGCCATCTCAATCCCGGCAAGAGGCAGCACGGGATGAACAACCCGCAGGGTGCCCATCTGGGCGATCTGCCCAATGCCCAGATCGCGGCGGACGGCACCGGATCGATCTCGGCCGTGCTGCGTGGAAGCAAGCAGGAAGTGCTGGACGATATCTACGATGCCGACGGCACGGCCATCGTCGTCCATGCCGGGCCTGACGACAATATGAGCGATCCGGCAGGCAATGCAGGCGGCCGTGTCGCCTGCGGCGTGGTGAAGGCGCACTAGGAAACGGGCAGGCTCAGGCGGCGGCGATTGTCTCGCCCGCCGCTCGGGCCCGCTCCACCAGAGTGGCGGCAGCCCGGGGCGCAGTGCGGATGGCAATGGCCAGGGCAATCAACCCGAACGGGGCCGCGACCAGTGTCGACTTCACGCCATGGGCCAGGTTCCCCGTCGCCTCCGACACAAAGCCTGCCATGAAGGGGCCAAGACCCAGGCCGCACAAGGTGGTGCCAAGGAAGAATATCCCGGTGGCCGTGCCGCGCATCCGGGGCAGGACGAGCGACTGGCTCGCCGCCGCCGCCGCGCCCAGCGCCGATGCGGTGACGAATTGCACCGCAAAGGCCAGCACATAGAACAGCGCGGGGCTGCCGGTACTATAGCCCACCAGCATGATCGGCACCGGCATGATCAGCGCAATGGCCAGCACCATGATCCGCCCGGCGGGGAAGCGGGCCTCCAGCATATCGGCCAGCCGCCCGCCAAACACCACGCCCAGGAAACCGCCCAGCGCGGCTGGCGCGCCGATCAGCAGGCCGAGCGAGGCCTTGTCCACCGCGAAGATCCGCTCCGCATAGGGGGCTGCCCAATAGGATACGGTGTAGCCCACGAAGCAATCGGCCCCATAGGCGATCACGATTCCCATGAAGGCGGGCGATCCCCAGGTAAGCGCGAAGAGCGGCCGGTCCCGGTCGTAAAGCGCACAGGCCCAGCTGAATACGGCGTAATAACCAATTCCCAGGAACAGGAATTGGGCCGGGCTGGCAGTGAGCCAGGCCAGCAGCCAGAATATGCCGCCGATAATGGCCCCACCCACGAGGTTTATCGCCAGCGCCTTCGGCCCGCGCCGGATGGCGTCGATCAGGGTAAGCGGCGGGATCAGCTGGACGAGTTGTTCGAAGAACACCCGCCAGGGATGCGGGTCGCCCATGCTGGGAATGCCGTCGATCGCGCCGCGCACCGGCTCGCGCAGGGTCAGCACCCACAGGGCCAGCACCACGCCGGGCAGGCCCACCCCGATGAAGGCCGCCTGCCATCCGACCAGCCCCAATGGCCCGCCGCCCGGAAACGCCCCGTTCCACGCCTCGACAATCGCACCGCCGATCAGCAGCGAAAGCCCGCTGCCGATGAACAATCCGGCCGAATAGATGCCCAGCGCCGTGCCCCGCATCCGCGCGGGGAACCAGTCGGCGATCAACGAATAGGCGCAAGGCGTGGCGGTAGCCTCACCCACACCCACGCCGATTCGCGCGAGAGCCAGCGTCGTGCCATTGCGCGCAAAGCCCGAAAGCGTCGTCATCATGGACCACAGCGCCAGCCCCAGGCTGAGCAGCCGCACGCGATGCCAGCCATCCGCCAGCCGCCCCAGCGGTACACCGAACAGCGCATAGAATATCGCGAAGGCGGTGCCGTAAAGAAAGCCGAGATCGGCATCGGTCAGGGCGAGATCGGCCTTGATGTCATTGGCCAGGATCGAGAGGATCTGCCGGTCGATGAAATTGAGCATATAGACCAGCATCAGCACGCCCAGGGCATACCACCCATAGGAACCGGCCGGCTTTTCAGCCTCGTTCATCCTGCTCTCCTCCCCCAGCCCCGGTCTATACCGGCGGGGCACCGGGTGCATATTCCGTATCGTCTGTCAGCCCGGCATCGGCAAAGCCCTTGCGGCGCAGGCGGCAGCTGTCGCAGGCGCCGCAGGCAAGGCCATCGGGCGTGGGATCGTAGCAGGACCAGCTCATCGCCGGATCGAGCCCCAGCCGGATGCACTCGCGCGCAATATCGGCCTTGCCCATGAATTGCAGCGGAGCATGGATCGTGAAAGGTTCCCCCTCGACCCCGGCCTTGGTGCCGAGCCGGGCGGTCTCCGCGAAGCTGGCGATGAATTCCGGACGGCAATCGGGATAGCCCGAATAATCGAGCGCATTGACACCGATGAACAGATCGCGCGCGCCGCTGGCTTCCGCCATGGCAAGCGTGAGCGAGAGGAACACCAGATTGCGCGCGGGCACATAGGTGACGGGAATCTCCTCGCCCAGGCCTTCCTTCGGCACGGCGATCTTGTCGCTGGTCAAAGCCGAGCCGCCGAAGCGGCTGAGATCCAGCGGCAGCACCACATGGCGGCGCACTTCCAGATGGCGGGCGATGCGGCTGGCCGCCTCGATCTCGCACCGGTGGCGCTGGTTATAGTCGATCGTCAGCGCGAAGAGCGTGAAGCCCGCTTCGCGCGCGAGTGCTGCAGAGACCATCGAATCGAGCCCGCCCGAAAGCAGCACGACCGCGGATTTGCCCGAATTTCCGGAATTGGCGCCCATGCGCGGGGGCTAACGCGGCTGCACCGCACTGGCAAGAGAAGCCTCGCCGCCTCGCTCAGCAGGGGCCCAGATGCCGGGCCTCGGCACTGAAGTTGAAGGGCGATTTACCCTCCACCCCCTGAGTGCTGATCTGGGCGAGCTGAGGGCTTTCCTTGCGGATCGTCGTCTGGCCATAGCCATTGCCCGGGCAGGCATAATGCACCGTGATGGAAGTAGCCTTGTCCTCCACCACGAAACGGTTGCAGTTCTGCCGACTGTGGCGAATCTGGATCAGATCGCGTCCATTGCGCACACAGATGCGCTGGCGCGTGTCCTCTCCCCGGATGCGCAATTCCCACGCGCCACGGCGCAACCCGTCAAGCATGGCGAGTTCCGGCCCCTGCGCGGCGACAGGCGCAATCACCATTCCAATCAGGATACCGGCCATCGCAGCCATCGGGCGCGTACCGGCGAACAGCTTCCAACGCATCCGTGAAAAACTCCACCCCGCAACGTCGAATGCTCTTTAGCACGACAAGTCTGAACGGCAAATTGCCCTCTGTGCGCGACGAACCGTGTTACAATTCAATATTGAACAGGCGCGAGCAGAAAGCGCAATCGACCACGATCTTGCCTTCCTCATTGCGCATTTCGGCACGCTCACCCTCGGGGAAGCGGGCGAGGACCTTCTGGTAATGCTCCACCGTGCAGCGGCATCCGCGCGAAAGGCGCGCGCCCTTTTCCACGCGCACTTCCCGCTCCTCGTGGAACAGCCGCCAGACCAGCGCCTCCAGCGAGAGGGTGGGATCGGTCAGTTCGTCATGCTTCGTGCTGCCCGCCATCACCGCGACATGCTCCCATTCGGGATGGTCGAGCTGCACATGCAGCCGCTCGCGCCCTTCTTCGCCTTCGGGCAGATGCTGCACCAGCAGGCCGCCCGCGATGCAGGCTTCGCCGCTGGAACGCACGGCCGCGCGGATCAGCGTCGGCACCTGTTCGGACTGAGCGAAATAGCTCTCGCAGGCTTCGGCCAGCGATGCGCCTTCCAGCGGAACGATGCCCTGATAACGCTGCTCCGTGGCCGCAAGGTCGAAGGTGATCGCCAGATAGCCTTCGCCGAACAGCGCGCCGAGCGAGGGATTGGCGCCAAGCCGGGCCACGCCTTCCTCGTCGAACTGGGCATAGCCACGCAATTCGCCGCCGCGATAATCGCATACCAGCAGCGAAACGATCCCGCCCTGCGATTGCGCCTGCATGGTGATCTGGCTGCCATCTTCCTTCAGCAGCGAGCCGAGCAGCGCCGCGAGCACCAGCGCCTCGGCCAGCAGGCATTTGATCGCCGGAGGATAGGTATGGGCCGAGAGGACTTCGTCCAGCACCGGGCCAAGCCGCACTACCCGGCCGCGAGCATCGCGGTCGGGCAGAGTGAAGGCCAGGAGCCGGTCGAAGCCGGTCTCGTCTTCCAGAATCGGGATCACTTCGGTCAACGGTGTACCTTCACAGCTTCCCGAAGGCCCAGAGCAGTACGGATTTCTGTCCGTGGATGCGGTTCTCCGCCTCGTCGAACACCACCGACTGGGCGCTTTCGAACACGCCCTCGCTCACTTCCTCGCCCACATGGGCCGGCAGGCAGTGAAGGAAGATCGCATCGGGAGCGGCCCCGGCCATCAGCGCCTCGTTCACCTGGAACGGGGCCATGGCCGCCAGCTTTTCCGCCGCATGGGCCTGGCCCATCGACACCCATGTATCGGTGACAACGACATCAGCCCCTGCCGCCGCTTCGACCGGATCGTTGGTGAGCGTCACCACCGCCCCGCCCGCACGTGCCATTTCGACGAATTCGGGATCGGGTTCATAGCCCGCCGGGGTGCCCACACGGATGTTGAACTTCATCAGGCCGGCCGCTTCCAGAATGGAATGCAGCACATTGTTACCATCGCCCAGCCAGGCGACTTCAAGGCCGGGCAGCGGCTTGCCATGTTCCACCACGGTCAGCAGATCGGCCACGATCTGGCAGGGATGCGAACGGTCGGTCAGGCCGTTGATCACCGGCACGCTGGCATGGCGGGCCAGTTCGTCGATCTTGGCGTGATCGTCGGTACGGATCATGATCGCATCGCACATGCGGCTGAGCACGCGGGCCGTATCGGCCAGCGATTCGCCGCGCCCCAGCTGGGTCGTACCCGCATCGAGGATCAGCGCGCTGCCGCCCAGCTGGCGCATGGCCATGTCGAAGCTCACCCGCGTACGGGTGGAGTTCTTCTCGAAGATCATCGCCAGCACATGGCCTGCCAGCGGAGCATCCGAATCGGAGGCTCCCTTCGGCAGGGCCGCGCGCGCGAGTTTACGCTCCATCGCGTCGTTGATCATCGCCGCGATGGCATCGCCCCCCGCATCGGAGAGGTCGAGAAAATGCCGGATCATCGAATCAGTCATCGCTAAGCGGCGCGTAGCTACGCGCCCCTTCGCTGAGCCGTTCCATACATTCGGCAATATGGCTTTCATCGATCACCAGCGGCGGCAGGACGCGGAACACATTCTCGCCCGCCGCGACAGTGAGCAGGCCGTGATTGTCGCGCAGATGCGCCACAAAATCGCGCGAGACGGCCGGTTCCTTCAGCTTGATGCCCAGCATCAGGCCCTTGCCGCGAATTTCCTCGAACAGATGATCGTGATTCGGCATCAGCTGCTCGAAAGCCGAACGAATACGATCGCCCATTTCGGTGATATGCTCGAAGAAGCCGGGCTCCAGCATCACGTCCAGGATCGCCATGCCCGCCGCCATGGCCAGCGGATTGCCGCCATAGGTGGAGCCATGGGTGCCGAACACCATGCCCTTGGCCGCTTCAGCCGTGGCAAGGCAGGCGCCCAGTGGGAAGCCGCCGCCAATGCCCTTGGCCGCGGTCATGATGTCGGGCGTGATGCCGTAATGTTCATGGGCGAAGAACTTGCCGGTCCGGCCATAGCCGCACTGGATCTCGTCAAGAATCAGCAGCATGCCGCGCTCGTCGCAGGCCTTGCGCAGGCCCTGGATGAATTCGGGCGTGCCAGCGGTCATCCCGCCTTCTCCCTGCACCGTTTCCACCATGAAGCCGGCCGTATCGTCGTCCACCAGCGCAAGCGCGGCTTCGAGATCGTTGAACGGAGCATAGGCAAAGCCCGGTACCAGCGGTTCGAAGCCATCACGCATCTTGGCCTGGTTGGTGGCCGAGATCGCCCCCATCGTCCGCCCGTGGAAGGCGTTGTTGAAGGTGATGATCTTGTGCCGGTTCGGCTGGCCGTTGACGTAGAAATAGCGGCGCGCAGTCTTGATCGCGCATTCGATCGCCTCGGCCCCGGAATTGGTGAAGAACACCGTATCGGCAAAGCAATTATCGACAATGCGCTGCGCCAGCGCCTCGCCCTGGGGCGAGCCGTAGAGATTGCTGACATGCATCAGCGTGGCGGCCTGTTCCTGAATCGCCTTGGTCAGGTGGGGATGACCATGACCGAGCGCGTTCACGGCGATACCCGCCGCAAAGTCCAGATATCGTTCACCGCGTTCACCGATCAGATAGCATCCCTCGCCGCGCACGGGGCGAACATCGCACCGGGGATAGACAGGCATGAGCGGAGTGATCGACATCGTGGAACTCCCTTGGACTATTGGGTGGGTGAATATCCGTAAGGTTTAATGGAACGACAAATGGCGGCCCCGGAGGGCCGCCATTCGCTACCGTTTAGGCTTTTGCGGAAGCCCGGTCAAACCACCGGGCGAAACGCTGGCAGGTCAGCCCTGAACGGGCACAAGGTTGACCGCCGAGTACTTGCCTCGTCGATCGACTTCGAGTTCGAATTCCAGCCGGTCGCCTTCATTGAGCTGGGTCATGCCCGAACGCTCCACCGCGCTGATATGGACGAAGGCATCCGCCTCCCCATCGTCGCGGGTGATGAAGCCGAAGCCCTTCATGGCATTGAAGAACTTGACCGTGCCGGTCGCCTTTTCGCCGGTACGCTGACGCTGGGGAGCGGCTGCCGCAGAAGAAGCAGCGCGCTGCTCCACCGGGATCACGTCACCCACGATCTGGAGATCGGCCGCAGAAATCTTGCCGCCGCGATCGACGAGGTTGAAAGCCAGTTCCTGACCTTCGGCAAGGCCTTCCAGCCCCGCACGTTCAACCTGGCTGATATGGACGAACACGTCCTCTCCGCCGCCTTCCTGCTGGATAAAGCCGAAGCCCTTGCCTGCGTTGAAGAACTTCACCGTGCCCTTGCCGGCACCGACGACCTGGGCAGGCATCCCGCCGCCGCCGCCACGGGGGCCGCCGAAGCCGCCACCACCGCCGCCGCCGCCGCGGTATCCAGCGCCGCCACCGCCACCGCCACCAAAGCGGTCGCCGCCGCCAAAGCCGCCACCACCGCCAAA
>DATJDU010000040.1:0-33338 GCA_035497315.1 Sphingomonadaceae bacterium | reverse complement strand
CGCTCAGCGGGGGCCTTTACCGGCGATTTTTTCAAGGAGGGTTGGGGCTTCATCTTCGTTCCTTCGTCACTACGACGAAGCCCCAACCCTCCTTAATTCACAACCTCAAATCTGTGCCATTGGTGCTGACGGGGGACAGATCGCACGGCTGACCAGTTCAACCCTTGCAAATCATGATATGATATAACATATCACTAAGGTTCCCTCGCTGCAAAAGAGATCCGAAGCCCATGTACATCATCAACAAGCCCGGTCGTTTGAAAGACCTGTCGGACAGCCTGGCCATCGGAGTTTCCTTTGCCTGCCTCATCCATTGCCTCGCCCTGCCGATCGTGATCGCACTGTTGCCCGCCTGGTCGGCTTGGCTGAACGTGCCGGAATCCTTCCACCTCTGGGTCTTCGCCTTCGCCTTTCCGTTCAGCCTCATGGTGCTCATCAAGGCCGCCCGCGGACGGGTGCTCTACGGGCCATTCTGGCTGGGGGCGGCAGGGCTCTGCATCATGGGGCTGGGCCTTGTCGTCGGCGATCCGGTCTTCGAAGCCGTCATCACCAGCACCGGCGCGGTCCTGCTCGCCTCGGCCCATGTCCTCAACTGGCGACGGCGCTGGCCTGCCGGTTGAAGTTGCCACTCCCGGGGAAGTTTCGCCGTAGCCTTCAAAGTCTGATCCAGCCAAGGCGGGATGCCAGCACTACCGCATGCGTCCGGTCCCTGGCGCCCAGCTTCTGGAACAGGATCTTCAGCGAACCCTTTATGGTGTTTTCCGACAGATCCAGGGACCACGCGATCTGCTTGTTCTGGTTCCCTTCGGCGATAAGGTTCAGCAACTGGATTTCACGCTCGGTCAGCCGCTCGTCGAACAATTGGGCGGCCACTTCCTTGGCAATTTCTGCACAGACGAACCGCTTGCCCCGCGCGACTGCCCGGATGCCATCGAGGAGTTCGCGACGGATACTGGTCTTCAGGACATATCCGCTTGCGCCCGCTTCGAAGGCGCGGATGGCCTGTCCGCTGGTGTGAAAGGTGGAGAGCACCAGGATTTTCGTCGAAGGTACCTCGGGCGCGATCTGCCGGGTTACTTCAAGCCCATCCATGCAAGGCATCTGCAAATCCAGGACGAGTACGTTGGGCCTGAATTTCCGGACGAGTTCGAGCGCGCCTGTGCCATCGCCGAGCTCTCCCACCACAGTAATGTCCGGCTGATCATCTATCAGCCCGCGTAAACCATCACGCAACAATTCGTGATCGTCGACAAGCAGCGTCGTTATCCGCCCGTTTGACCGCGAAGCTTCCGGGTAAGCCATAGCCACCCTCCCCATGTTTTTTTGGGAGTTTGCTCATTTTTAGCTCGGTATGCAATGGAGGATGGAATCCGGACGGTGATCGTCACTCCATGGCCGGGTTCTGAATCAAGCCGAAGCGTGCCGCCCAGCTTTGCGATCCGCTCCTGCATGCCCACGACACCGAAATGCCCGGTGGTGGCGGCATCGGAAATCGCCTTTGCATCGAGCCCGATGCCATTGTCGGCGATTTCCATTTCGAACTGAGAGGACCAATAGCGGATTTCGATACGCACGCGGCTTGCCTGGGCGTGGCGCAGGATGTTGAACAGGCATTCGTTCGCAACATCTATCAAGCCGTTGAAGACGACGGGCTCGACAGGCATGACGATCCCGGTGGTACGGATCTCGGTCTGGAAACGGCTGGCTGGAAGTTGCCGTTGCACCACGGCTGCGATCACGTCTTCAAGGTTGGAACGGGGCAGGCAGGACCGCAGGTCCAGAACGCGTTTGCGGCCCTCCGACAGGACTTCGTCCGCCTGATCCAATGTCGTGAACAGTTCGGCGCGGGACGGATGGTGCTTGGGCAGATGATCGACGAGCAGCTGGAAACGCAGGATCAGGCCCTGGACCGATTGCAGCAGCGTGTCGTGCAACTCGCGGGCGATACGTTCGCGTTCGTCCGATCTCACCGACATCGCATTTCGAACGCGGGTGGTAAGGATATAGGTTCGCCAGTGGTAGGCCAGGGCAATGGCTACAAGCAGCAGCAGGGCCGCTGCGAGTTTTACCAGCGGTGACTGGAGGAACGTGGGGGCGATAGTGAAGTCGATAGAGGCTGGCTGATTGTTCCAGAGGCCATCCTCGTTTGCGCCGGTTAGCTCGAAACGATAGGTTCCGGGGCCCAGATTGTCGAAGGTCACCTCATGGCGGTTTCCGGCATAAGTCCATTCGTCGCTGGCGCCGATCAGGCGATATTTGAACTGTACGCGCTCCGGCATCGAATAGCTCAATGCGCTGTAGGCGATGCGCACGGAGCGGGTGCCGCTTCTGAGCGTCTGCCTGCCCTTGTCTGCGCTTGCGATCCGCCCGTCGCCCCACAGGCCCTCAATGGCCAGAGGGGGCGCAGTCACGTTGCGGATGACATTTCGAGTGTCGATCACATAGGGGCCGGTCCGCGTCAGTACCCAAAGGCGTCCGTCGCTTCCGGCCGCGATCTGGCGACCGCGAAATCCATTGTCCTGTTTGCCCACCGGCAAGCCTTCGCTCCAGTCGAAAACCATGCTCGATGCAGGTGCGCGCTCCTTGCCCCAGCTCTTGCCGAGTTCGGTTGTAGCGATCTGCTTGACGCCGAAAAGGCCGAACACCCACAAGTGGTTCTCGTCGAGATCGAAGTCCCGCGCCTTCGAGAGAGCGCGCGCGGTGATGGAGGCACCGGGCTGGCCGTCGGCGCTGGCACGCCACAGGCCGTTCGAGTGGCTGACCAGCAGGCCGATACGCGTGTTCCGCATCGAGGATATGCTGCCCGTCCAGCCGGTCTTGATCGGTGTGACGGTGTTTTCATCGATCCGCAGCAGGCGGTTGGCGCCTATGCTGAGAATCAATGCGCCAGAGGGATCTGTGGCCGCATCCCAGATATCGCTCTGGGTGAGATCCGGGAAACCTTGATGCCAGCGGCCATCGCGAAACCAGCTTACGGTGCCCTTGGAGAGGGACCAGAGCCGGCCGAAGCCATCCTCTTCGCACAGGACAGGCCTTTCGCCGTCGACGCCATCGCCGGGCATCGCATGGCGCCCGTTCCCGTCGAATAACAATGCCCGCTTACCATCCAGATACCACGCGCCACCCGATCTTGCGGCACAGATCACAGCGTTGTCTTCGAGGTCCGATGCGATGAGCGATGGTTCGGCGTTTGGTTCTATCCGGTAAAGATGCCCCAGGCTGAAGAGGTAGATGCTGCCATCGTTGGCAACCGCCAGCCGCTGGGGCGAACGGGGGTGGCTCGGTATCGAGGTTACGGGAACGGCGTTGGCGGGGTGGAAGCGGTGAAGTGCCTCGCTGCTCGATATCCAGACATTGCCCTCACGGTCGGCGAAGACGTCCAATGTCGGCAGCGTTCCGATCCGGCTGTCGTAATTCAGCGTTAGAGGCTGTCTGCCCGAGTTTCCGGCCTTGCCGGCCTCGGGGATCAGGAACATGCCGCCGGCGAGGGAAGTGCCCCAAATATTGCCTTTGTTGTCGAATTTTATTCTCGGAAAGCCGACATTCGGGACGGGCGCATAGGCGATAGGCCTGATCGGTCGCGCTCCGCTCGAATCCCGTAGCATTCGTGTGCCGAAATTGTCGGCCACCCATAAACCGCCATTTGGATCGAGCGTCAGCCGGCCAAGGCCGATCCGGTCATCTGCGGTTTCGAAATGCCTGCTGCCGAATTTCAGATATGCCAGTTGACCGCCTGCGGGCCCTGCCAGCGAAACCCAGAGCGCGCCGCGCCGATCTACTTCAAGGTCGGCGACAGCGCCCGGGGGCATGGCCAGATCTATGTCGACTTGGCGCCAGTGTCCGACTGCATAATGAAACAGGCGTTTGGTTTTTCCGCTGGAGGCGGCCCAGATCGTGCCGTCTTTCCCTTCCACCAGATGAGTGATCTGGGGGGGTGGCGATCTCATGTCGGTTTGCTGCAGGGCGCCATTGCGCAAGATGACGACGCCCGAATTCTGACCGGTTCCGAGCCACATCTCTCCGCGCCGCGTGACGATCGCTTCGATAATCGCGGCGTCTGTAAAGTTGCCCCTGGCCTTGACAGGAATACGCTCGAAGGTCTGGCCATTGTAGCGGAATAGGCCATCGGGCGTTCCGAACCACATATAGCCATCGGGCGTCTGGACGATCGAGTTCGCCTGGGCGGGCAAGCCATGCTTGGCTTCGAGCGTGGTGTGGATGAAGTGTTCGAAACCGAGGCCGCGTTTCGCAGTTGACGCGGCGGTGCCGCTGGGGGCGCCGACGAGCAATATCCAGAGAAGTAAGCCTCTTAGCAGCAGCCCTGTCTGGCGTCTGCTCTCCTGTTTTTGCTTCGTAGGTTTGCCCACGCCTGTCTTAATCCTCTCGCATAAAGCGCCGCCAACCTGGACTTCGGTGTCGCTAATCCACCGGCTGAATTCAGGCTGTCCAGCCTCGGCGGCAATACCCTTTCGTGTCGTCTGCGGCAGCCGGATCGGGTCTGCCGGAGGCTTCCGTTCCCTCCTACCAACATCGGGCGATTGGGTAATTTGGGCCAATACGTAGGCATCTAAGCATTAGGTTCGCATCGAACGAGCCAGCATGAATGCCAGGGGATGAGGAGGGGGTACAGTCTCATGAAGGCACATTTTCTGAAGAATTTCCGTGTGGCATCGCTTTGCACGGCAATCAGCGTCTCGACCTGTCTGACCGTTGCACCCGCATATGGGCAGGAAGCCCCGGCGGCTGTTGACGAAGAAGATGCAGCGCCGATCATCGTGACCGGATCGCGCATCATCCGCAAGGACTTCACAGCCACCAGTCCCATCGTGACCGTGGGCGCGGACCTGCTTGAAGAGAGCAGCGCGATCAATATCGAGGCAAATCTCAACAAGCTGCCGCAGTTTGCGCCGGCGCTTACCCAGTTCGATACGCAGGGATTGCAGGCGAACGCCAATGTCACCATCGGCGTTGCAACGGTCAGCCTCCGTCAGCTGGGCGCCAACCGGAACCTGGTCCTTATCGATGGCCGGCGCCCCACGCCGATCAATGGTTCGGGCGTGGTGGATATTAACACCATCCCGTCCGCCGCTGTCGAGCGTGTGGAAGTGATCTCCGGCGGTGCCTCGTCGACCTATGGCGCGGACGCCGTCGGCGGTGTCGTCAATTTCATTCTCAAGAAGAATTTCAAGGGCATTGCCCTGGACGGCCAGTATTCCCTGAATGAACGCGGGGATGGTGCCCAATATCGCGTATCTGCGCTTATGGGTGCGGAACTCGACGGCGGGCGCGGAAACGTCATGCTGGGCATGGAATATTATGATCGCGAGTCAGTCCGGACGCTCGATCGGCCCTGGAACGTGGAACTGGCGCAGAGTCCCAATACCGCCGGTACGGAATACTTCCTCGAACAGAATTACATCTCGTTCCCGGCTGCCGGCCGTCCGACGACGCAAGCCGTGAACGATCTGTTTCACGGCAAAGGTGTGCCGTCAGGTATCACCGTTCCCAATTCCACGTCTTTCTATCTCAACGGGAACAATTCGCTCTTCCTGAACAGTTCGACGTCGCCCGGCGGCGTCTATACGCCGCTGTTCTACGGTTATGACGAGGCATCGTCCGGCGCGATTGACGGGATCGAGCGCAAGCTGCTCGGAACCGGTCTGATCGCGAACAATATCGATGATTTGCTGCTCTCGTCGCCGCAGTCGCGCTACTCATTCTTCGCCAATGGCCGATACGACGTTACGGACAACATTTCCGCATTCGGCCAGGTATCCTATGCGTCGACCGAGACAGTTTCGTTGTCGCTCAACACCGTGGCCCTGGGCTCTCTGGGCACTGCGATTCCGCATAATGATGAAATCTACACGGGCAATTCGGTAATCGGTACGCCGTCATCCATAGGTTCCACTATCGGCGGGATAACCTACACCAACCCTGACTTCCTTGCCCGCGGCGTGACATCACCGGGCGGTGTGGGGACAGGCAAATTCGGCCTGGATTGCCCGGTCATCGGCGGTTGTACGAACAGCCAAGTGTTTCCGGTTCCAGACGAGCTGGCGCTGCTGCTCGGCAGCAGGACCGGAGCGGCGGCGACCCAGCCCTTCTACGTGAACCTCATTCCCGGCGACATCGCCCGCCGCACGACCAGAAACCACAACCAGACCTATCAGATGCTGCTCGGCCTTGAGGGGAAGATCCCCGGCACCGACTGGACCTGGGAAGTCTTTGGCTCGCATGGCGAGACCACGGCGCGGACCGAACTCTACGGATATCTCTCGGTAGAGCGCCTTGCTGCCGTTTTGAATGCGCCCAACTACGGCTATAATTCGAGCTTCACCGGAAATGGCACACCGCTGGGTGGCAATCGCAACGGTGCGAGCGCGAGTTGCCAGAGTGGCCTGAGCCCGTTCACGTCCTCGTCCAGCTACACGGCCGATTGCGGCCTGGCAGTGGCTGTCGATGCGCAGCTTGAAAACCGTCTGACACAGCAGGATGTTCAGGCCAATTTGCAGGGCGGGCTTTTCGACCTGCCCTATGGCCAGCTGCGCTTCGCTCTGGGCGCCGAATATCGCGTCAACAAGATCAGGTTCCATGGCGATTCCGCGATGACGGATGGCTCTGCCTTTTACGAGACCGTGAATGGCGGCTTCCCGCAGGCGAGCACCGAAGGGACGACGGCGGTCAAGGAGATCTATGGCGAAGTGCTCATTCCGGTGCTGGCGGATCTGCCATTTGCCAAGGCACTGACACTGGAGCTTGGTTATCGCCTGTCGGACTATCGTTCGGTGGGAACAGTCAGCACTTACAAGTTCAATGGCGAATATGCGCCGTTTGACTGGCTGCGCTTCCGTGGCGGCTATCAGAAGGCCAGCCGTGCACCCAATCTGGGTGAGCTGTTCACAGCACGGACCCAGACCCAGACGCAGGTGACGGATGGCGATCCCTGTTCACGCGGGAACATCACCAATCCGGTGTTCTTCGGCAATTATTCCGCCAACCCGATCGGTGCCGACAGCAATCTCAACCCGGATTCGAGCGATACGACGGGTAACGCCAACGCCGCGCAGGTCGAAGCGCTCTGCCGGTCGATGATGGGGGCCGAAGGCGCATCGCAATTCTATCTGGCCGATCGTCTCTATCCCACGAACACCGGCGATTACTTCCGTGCGGTTTCGTCAGGCGCCCTGGCCCTGAAGGAAGAGGATGCGACCACCTATACGATCGGCGCGGTGATTACCTCGCCTTTCGAGGGCGAGTGGCTGCGCAACCTGCGTCTGGCGATCGATTATTATAATGTGACGCTTTCCGGCGGCATCTCGCAGGAGAACATCAACGCCGTCTTCCGCAAATGTTTCACCCCGGTCTTCAACCCGGATTACTCTGTCAATGATGCATGCTCGCGCATCATTCGGGACTCGCAGACCGGCGAAGTGGTCAATGTCCTGGTGAACTACGGTAATGCGGGCCGGGTGGAGACGGCCGGCGTCGACGTTCAGCTCGATTGGGGCATCCGTTTCAAGGATGGCGGGATCGGCCTGCCGGGCCGTTTCTCCACCAACGTGCAGTTCACCTACCTGGACAAGTTTGCGACGACGGCTGACGAAGTTGCGGTTCCGCTCATCGACTATGCCGGCACGACCGGCGGCGGCGAAGTAGGTACACAGGCAGGGTCCTATCGCTGGAAGCTGTTCACGCGCTTCAACTATGCGGTCGGCCCGGCGACCATCAGCCTGCAATGGCAGCACAAGCCTGCCATTGCGCATGTCACTGCGGTTACGCGCGCGGGCGGGACCACGATCACGGGCGCTCCGGCCTATGATCTGTTCAGCCTCTCCGGGTCCTATCAGATCAATCGTGCGGCCACGATCCGCTTTGGCGTCGACAATCTGTTCGACCGGGCGCCGCCGCTGATGGCAGTCGATACTTCGGCCGATCCGGCGGAAGGGCGCCTGCCGGGCGGTCGCTACGATGCCGGTAATTACGATGTGCTGGGGCGCCGGTTCTATATCGGCGCGGGCCTCAAGTTCTGAACTCCCACCGTGCTTCCTGGTAGGAAGAAGCACATCTTCGATACGGGCGGGGGCTACTCACCCCCCGCCCGTTTTTTTCGGTGATTGGCACCTTCCTGTCTGGCGAGAGGGGGCATAGGGTGAAGGGAAGTGGCTGGGCCGGTTCCATTGGCCCCGCCAGAAAACACTTTCCTACATATCTCCTGAGGGCCTTTATCCTGCGCGATGAACGGCCCTGCCTCCGCCCTCCTGCCTCGTGCCACTCCAGCCCGCGTCAGCCCGGCTTTCGGGAGCGCGCAGGGCCTGCACGAAAACCCGAAATGGAAGGTGACACCCGAAACGGCACAAAGCTGGGAAAAACGGCTTGAAACTGCGCAATACAGGGATGGGGCGCTGTTCACAGAACAAGGCATTTTCCTGCTCGCAAAGGTGACACATCACCCCACCGATCACGGCCTAATGCGCTCCGCTGGTGTCGATCGGCCCCCTGGGCTTCGGGGCAAACCAGATCAGCGTGGCAGCGAAGGCGAAACACAGGGTGATGATCGCGAACATGTTGAGCGTCGCCAGCATCACGCTTTGCCCCTCGACGATTCTGGTGAGCATTGCCGTCGCGCTTTCAAGCGACATGCCCCCAGCCGTCATTCCGTCCAGCGTCGGCTGGCCCTGATGCATCGCGCCTGCAAGTTCGGTCTGGTTCTCCCGCGCCGCGTTGGCCCATCCGGTCTGCACCAGCGAAGTCGCGAATGCGCCGGCCAAAGTCCGCATGAAGTTCGAAAGACCAGCCGCATTGGCCTGTTCTTCGGGGCTGACGCTGGCCATCGCCAGGCCTATCACCGGGATGAAGAACATGACCATGAACGGCCCGGTAAGGAGCGTGGGCCAGGCCATCTGCCAGAAGGTGACATCGGAATTGAACGTCATGCGCCACGCCGTCACAATGCCCAGGCCAAGGATGCCGAGCGAAATAACCAGCCGAGGGTCGATCTTCTCCACGGCCTTGCCGACGCCTGGGGCGGATATCACCGCAAAGATGCCCATGATGCCCGTCGCATAGCCTGCCCAGGTGGCAGTGTAGCCCATGTTCTGTTGCAGCCAGAGCGGCAGGATCACAATGCTGGCGAAGAATCCCCCAAACCCGACCGCATAAGTGATGCTCGATGCGACGAAGCCGCGATGGCGGAATATCTTCAGATCGACGATCGGGTTCTTCTCCGTCAGTTCCCAGATCAGGAAGGCGACGAAGCCGATCGCTGCGATGGCCGCCAGCCAGCGGATTTCGGCAGACGCAAACCAGTCGTGATTGCGGCCTTCATCCAGCGTGATCTGGAGCGCGGCAACCCACAGGATCAGCAGGCCAAGGCCGACCTTGTCGATCGTGGCGCGCTGGGTAGGGTCCGGCTGGCCGCGCAGCAGATAGAGAACGGCCAGGCCGCCCGCCGCTGCGACGGGAACCTTGATGAAGAAAATCCACTGCCAGCCTATGCCGTCGCAGATTATGCCGCCCAGGATCGGCCCTGCTACCGGCCCGATCAAGGTGGTCATGGCCCAGATGACAGTGCCCTGCGTCGCCTTCTCGGGCGGGAATATGCGCAGCAGCAGCATCTGGGAAAGAGGCATGATCGGCCCACCGACCAGGCCGAGCAGGACGCGTCCGCCGATCAGTGTGCCGAGCGAACCGGAAAGCCCGCACAGGAGGGAAATAAGTGCAAAGGCGAGATAGCAGGTGATGAACACGCGCTGCGCGCCGAACCGTTTGGAGAGCCAGCCGGTGAGCGGCACGGTGATCGCCTCGGCAACCGCATAGGATGTGATGACCCATGTGCCTTGCGAGGAAGACACGCCGAGCGCGCCCGCAATCGTCGGAACCGAAACATTCGCGATCGTCGTGTCGAGCACGACGAGGAAATTGCCGAGGCCGATTGCCAGCGCCGCAAGGATCAACTTGCTGCCGGTAAGCGGCCCGGCGGTGAAATCTCCATTTCGAGCCTGGGGCCGAAGCTGGGCGGCGCTGGCCATGTTGCGTCTCCGCTCGCTTATTCGGAAAGATCGATATCGGCGGTCATCGAAAGACCTACCTGCAGCGGATGCGTTGCCAGTTGCTTGGGATCGAGCGCGATACGCACCGGAAGGCGCTGCACGACCTTGATCCAGTTCCCGGTCGCGTTCTGGGCTGGCACAACCGCAAAGGCCGCCCCGGTCCCGCCCGAGAAACCGACGACCTTGCCCTTATATCGGACATCGTCGCCATACAGGTCGGAAACCAGCGTCACTTCCTGGCCGGGGCGGACCCTGGCCAGTTGCACTTCCTTGAAATTGGCATCCACATAGGCGGCCTGAATGGGGACGACCACCATCAGCATCTGCCCGGGCTGGACGCGCTGGCCGGTCTGGACCTGCCGGCGGGAAACCACGCCATCCACCGGTGCGCGGATGATCGTGCGCTCCAGATTGATGCGCGCCTGGTCGCGTTCGGCACGCGCGGCAAGAACCTCGGGATTGGTGTCGATCGTGGTATTGGCGATCAGCGCCTTGCTGGCTTCGCGATCGCCGATCGCAGTAGCGCGGTTGGCCTGGGCCTGCGCGCGCACCGCTTCCGCCATCTTCAGATTGGCTGTGGCCGTGCTCATGGCGTTGCGCGCAATCGTGAGTTCGTCGCCCGATACCGATCCGGATTCGGCAAGCGCTTCGCGCCGCTGGAGGTCGATGCGTGCCTTGTCGAGATCGCTGCGGGCCGCGGCGACCTGGGCCTCGGCGCGCGCCTGGTCTGCCGCCCGCGCGACGATCTGCGCGCCGAGCCCGCCATCGGTTGCGACAAGGCCGCGGACCTTGCGCTCCGTCATGGCAAGCTGGGCCTCGGCGCGCGCAAGGGCGATTTTTGCATCCGTATCGTCCAGCCGGACAAGAATATCGCCGCGCTTCACATGCTGGGTATCCTGCACCGTCACCTCAAGCACCGGTCCACCCACGAGCGGAGTGACCTGTGCGACATCCGCGCCGACATAGGCGTTGTCGGTTACCGCATGTTTCGAAGCGATAAGCGAATCATAGGCGTAATATGCGCCCCCCAGGATCGCCACTGCCGCTCCGAGCCCGACGAAGGCCTTGATGCGCTTGCCCGTGCGGGTTTGTTCTTCCCGAGGGGATTCTTCCTCGGTCGTGGTGTAAACGTCATGCTCGACGACATGGGTAATCTTGGACATGGCTTGGTTATCCTTCAGATTCTGAAGCCGCCGCCGAGGGCGCGGATAAGGCTGACATCGAGGGCAAAGGCGCGGGCCTGCAGGGAAGCGAGCGTCCGCCGGGAAGCGATCAGCGCATCCTCTGCCGCCAGCACGTCGAGATAGGTGGCAAGCCCGCCGCGATAGCGGTTGTTGGCCACCGTCCAGGCTGCACTGGCCGCCTGTTCGGCCTCTCGGGCCCGGTCGAGCCTCGTCGCCAGGGAGCGTTCGCTTGTGGCCGCATCGGCGACCTGCCTCAGCGCTTCGACAAGCGCGCCGTCATATTGCGCCACCGCTATCTGATATTCGGCCTCGGCCGCGCGGTATTGGCCGCGCAGCCGCCCGCCATCGAAGATCGGCAGGCTTATGGCTGGCCCAACCGTGCCGAAGTCCGAGCCGGACTTGAAGACATTGTCGATGCCGAGAGCCTGCAGGCCGATCAGTCCGGTCAGATTGATATTGGGATAGAAGGCCGCGCGCGATTGCTTGATCCTGCTGGCTGCTGCCTCCACTCGCATGAGCGCTGCACGGATATCCGGCCGGCGGCCGATCAGTTCGGCCGGAAGGTTGCGGGGCAGGCCAGGGGGGGGAGCCTGCCCCGCCAGCGCCGGGCGGGTGATCGCAAGGGCGCGATCGGGTCCGGCGCCGATAAGCGCGGCAATTCGGTTCTGCGTGAGCGCGATGGCTTCATCCAGGGCGGCGATATCCCCTTCGGCGGAGGCCAGGCCGGATCGGGCGCGAGCTACCGAGCCGCTGTTTTCCAGCCCCTGGGCCTGGCGCCCTTGCATGAGTTCGAGGGTCTGCGCGCGAACCTTCGATGCATCCCTGGCGGCATCCCGCTGCGCATGAAGATCTGCCAGATCGGCATAGGCCTGGGCGATGCCGGCCGAGACGGCAAGGCGCGCGGCGGCAGCCTCTGCCTGCGCCGCATCCACATCGGATCGGGCGGCGGCCAATGCGGCGCGGTTGCGACCCCAGAAGTCCAGATCCCAGTTCAGGCTCAGCGTTGCCTGCCCGTAATCGGGCCAGTTCCTTGGCGCGAAGCCGGAAGGAAACAGATAATTGTCGCTTTGTTGTGTTCCGCCGGCCTGCGCTGCGGCATCGAGCGTGGGTAGCAGGCGCCCGCGGGCCTGACCGGCAAGGGCGTTGGCGCGGTTGAAGCGGGCTTCCGCTGCGCGCAGATCGGTTGCGCCTGTGAGCCCTTCCTCAACGAGTTTCGTCAATTGGGGATCGCCAAAACCCTGCCACCAGCCGTCGGAAGGCCATTCGGCGCCCCCGGATGGAAGGCTTTGCGTGGTGGCCAGAGATTCCACGGCAACCGGGCCCTGCAAATCGGCCTTTTCAGGCAAGGTTGCACAGGCACCTGCCAGCAGGGCCGCAGGTAGAATAACGAATCCGGCCGCTGCCCGTTTTCGTCCGTCAGGCTTGGATAGCCCCACAATTTGCCTCCAGTATAACTGTACCGTACGGTTTAATTATGGATTGAGGCTTGCCCTGTCAAGGCAAAAGTGTACAGTCTGGTTTAGAAAAGAAGGGAGAGAAAATTGCGCATCAAGACCGACGCCCGCCGGCAGGCGATTCTGGAAGTGGCCACGGAGCTTTTTCGCGAAGTCGGCTATGAGCGGGCAACCATGGCGAATATTTCCCGACGCCTCGGCGGCTCGAAAGCGACCCTCTACAGCTACTTCAAATCCAAGGAGGAGCTGTTCGCCGCTGCGATGCAGGATGCCATGCTTGAGCAGGCAGACGAGGTCATGGCCCTGCTGGATCCGTCGCAATCCGATGTCCGCGCAGTCCTGAGCTGTTTCGGGGAAGCATATCTGCGGCTGGTTACCACTTCGGACGCTCTGTCGATCATACGTACGGCGGTCGCGGAAGGTAACAACAGCGGCCTGGGCGAAGAGCTCTATGAATTGGGCCCCCAGCAGGGCTGGCACCGGATGGGCGATTATATCGCCCTGCTGATGGAGAGGGGGATTCTTCAGCCAGCCAACCATCGCATTGCGGCAGTTCATCTCAAGGGATTGCTCGAAGCCGGAATCCTCGAGCCTCTGCTTTTCGGTGCGAAACCGGCGTTCGCAGAAGCCGAAGTCGTCGAGGCTGCCGTCGACATTTTCCTCAGGGCCTATTCGGTCCGATAGGAAAGGCGGGAAGGCGTCGCGGTCGGCCCCCCGGCATCCATCGCGAATTTCTCGGTCGATGGTGGCTTGGGATGTGCCGGATGTGCTGCTAGTGGCGTGGCCATGCTCTCAATCAACGGTATTACCGTGCGCCTTGGCGGCCGCACTATCCTCGACCGCGCCAGCGCCGCGATTCCGCCCGGAGGACGGGTGGGGCTGATCGGCCGCAATGGGGCTGGAAAATCCACGCTGATGAAGGTGATGATCGGCGCGCTCGATCCCGATGAGGGCGAGATCGAAATGCCGCGCCGCACCCGGCTGGGCTATATCGCGCAGGATGCGCCCAGCGGATCGATCACGCCGGAACAGGCCGTGCTGGCAGCCGATGTCGAACGCGCCAGTCTGATGGAGGAATCGGAAACCTGCACCGATCCCGACCGGCTGGGAGACATTCACGATCGGTTGCTTGCCATCGATGCCTATAGCGCGCCGTCGCGCGCGGCCCGGATTCTGACCGGCCTGGGCTTCGATGAGACCATGCAGGGCCAGCCGCTCGACAGTTTTTCGGGTGGCTGGAAGATGCGCGTGGCGCTGGCCGCGCTGTTGTTTTCGCAGCCCGATGTGTTGCTGCTCGACGAGCCTTCCAACCACCTCGACCTGGAAGCGACCCTATGGCTTGAGAATTTCCTCAAATCCTATCCGGCGACCCTGGTTGTGATCAGCCATGAGCGCGATCTGCTGAACAATGTGGTGGATCATATCCTGCATCTGCAGGGCGGGAAGGTGACGCTCTATCCCGGCGGTTACGACAGTTTCGAACGCCAGCGGGCGGAACGGGCTACCCAGCTTGCGGCGGCCAAGGCCGCGCAGGATGCGCAGCGGGCGCGGCTTCAGGATTATGTCGCGCGCAACAGCGCCCGGGCCTCCACTGCCAAGCAGGCCCAGTCACGCGCAAAGATGCTGGCCAAGATGCAGCCCATCACGGCGCTGATCGAGGACCCGTCGCTCAGCTTCGACTTTCCCGATCCTACCGAGCTGCGCCCGCCGCTGATCTCGCTGGATCTGGCGTCCGTGGGCTACAAAACCGATGTGCCGGTGCTGCGCCGGATCAATCTGCGGATCGATCCTGACGAGCGGATCGCGCTGCTGGGCCGCAACGGCAATGGCAAGACCACGCTGGCCCGCCTGCTGGCTGCCCAGCTGCCCCCGATGGACGGTGCGATGAATGCGTCGGGCAAGATGAAGGTCGGCTATTTCACCCAATATCAGGTGGAAGAACTGGCTACCGACGCCACCCCTCTGGAACATATGACCCGCGCGATGGAAGGCCAGTCACCTGGTGCCATTCGCGCGCAATTGGGGCGTTTCGGCTTTTCGGGCAACCGTGCGACGACGTCGGTCGGGCAATTGTCCGGCGGCGAGCGCGCGCGGCTGGCGCTGGCACTTATCACCCGCGATGCGCCGCATCTGCTGATCCTCGACGAGCCGACCAATCACCTCGATGTCGATGCGCGCGAAGCGCTGGTGCAGGCGCTCAATGCCTATTCCGGGGCCGTGATCCTTATCAGCCATGACCGCCACATGGTCGAACTGACCGCGGACCGGCTGGTGCTGGTCGATGAGGGTACGGCAAGGGATTATGCCGGCAGCATGGAGGATTACATCGACTTCGTGCTTGGGCGGAATCAGCCGAAAAAGGATGGCGGAGCCAAGCCAGGAAAATCCGCTGCGAAGCAATCCGGCAAGTCGCAAGCCGAAGCGCGCTATATCAAATCGGAAATCGCCCGGACCGAAAAGGCCATCGCCAAGTTGCAGGCGCAATGTTCGCAGATCGATCAGGCGATGTATGAACCGGCCAATGCGGTATCGCATCTCGCCAGCAAGACGATGACCGAACTGCTCCAGCAAAGGGCTCAGGTCGCTGGCGAACTGGAAACCGTCGAGGCGGAGTGGCTTGCGCTGAGCGAACGACTGGACCGCGCGGGGTAGAACAGGGGGGCGCGTGCTGACGATGTCGCGCGCCCGCACCTGCAACTATTCAACTTTATCGAACGCGATGGATAAACTTATCTGACTTCTTGGGATAACCTTGGAGGCGTAGATCTCTGCTCACCCCGACGGGGCCGGCAGGGCAGCCTTTCTCCCGCCGTTTCCGCACTTTCAGAATGAAAGGCACGCCACGATCAAGATGGCACCAGAGAAGCGAAAGGATATTCCCATGGCATATGTTACCACCAAGGACGGCGTCGAAATCTTCTTCAAGGACTGGGGTCCGAAGGACGCGCAACCGATTGTCTTCCATCACGGCTGGCCGCTCTCTGCGGACGATTGGGATGCACAGATGTTGTTCTTCCTCCAGCAGGGCTATCGCGTGGTCGCGCATGACCGCCGGGGCCACGGCCGCTCCGCCCAGGTGAGCGACGGCCACGACATGGATCACTATGCCGCCGATGCGGCCGCGGTGGCCGAACATCTGGACCTGCGCAATGCCGTACATATCGGCCATTCGACCGGCGGGGGCGAGGTCGCCCGCTATGTTGCCCAGCACGGCATTCCGCAGGGCCGCGTGGCCAAGGCGGTGCTGGTTGCGGCTGTCCCGCCGATCATGCTGAAGACCGATCGATATCCCGGCGGCCTGCCGATCGAAGTGTTCGACGGCTTCCGTAGCGCCCTGGCGGCAAACCGGGCGCAATTCTTCCGCGATGTGGCGGCCGGGCCGTTCTACGGTTTCAACCGCCCGGATGCGAAGGTGCAGCCCGCTGTGATCGACAATTGGTGGCGGCAGGGCATGATGGGCAGTGCCAAGGCCCATTATGACGGCATCAAGGCCTTTTCCGAGACTGACCAGACTGCCGATCTGAAGGCGATCGGCGTTCCCACGCTGGTGCTGCAGGGCGATGACGATCAGGTGGTGCCTTACAAGAATGCGGCGCTGCTTCAGGCCGAACTGCTGCCCAATGCCACGCTGAAGGTCTATGAAGGGCTTTCGCACGGGATGCTGACGGTGAATGCCGACATCCTCAATCCCGATCTGCTCGCCTTCGTGAAGGCGTAAAGAGCAAGGGGAGGGCGGTGAAGCAACATCCGGCTTCGCCGCCCTTCCTGCTGTGCCCTGCACGATTGTCACCGGGCGCGCGGGTCGTTAGACGTCCGCCCGCGCGGAGAGGCGCGGGCGATGGGCCCTGGACGGAAAGACGATGATCGCGATGCCGAACGATACCGTGTTGATTGCCGGAGGCGGCATCGGGGGACTGACGCTTGCCCTTACACTTCACCAGATCGGGGTGCCTTGCATCGTGTTCGAAAGCGTCCGGCAGTTGCGGCCGCTGGGCGTGGGCATCAACCTCCAGCCCAATGCGGTGCGCGAGTTGGAAGACCTCGGCATTGGCGAGGACGAACTGGACAAGGTGGGCATTCCGGCGCGCGAATGGGCGCTGGTGGGGCTGAACGGCAAGGAAATCTATTCGGAGCCGCGCGGCAAGCTGGCGGGCTATAATTGGCACCAATATGCCGTTCATCGCGGCGAGTTTCACCTGCTGCTCTATCGCAAGGTGATCGAGCGGCTCGGCCCGGATGCAGTGAAGCTGGGCCACAAAGTCACCGGCTATCGCAAGGAGGGTGACGGTTCGGTCACCGCCCTGATCGAGTTGGCGGACGGCGGCTCCAGCGAATATAACGGCGCGCTGCTGTTCGGCGCGGATGGCATCCATTCCTCCGTCCGGGCGCAGATGCACCCCGGCCAGCCGCCGATCCACTGGGGCGGGACGATCATGTGGCGCGGCACGGCGCGCGGCGTTCCTATCCGCACCGGATCGTCCTTCGTCGGCCTTGGCACCAGCCGCCACCGCGTGGTGATCTATCCGATCTCCCACCCCGACGAGCAGGGCCTGGCAGATATCAACTGGATTGCCGAACAGACCTATGACACGGACCATGACTGGACCAGATCCGGCTGGTTCCGTCCGGTGGAACTATCTGAATTTGCCCATCATTTCGACGGCTTTGTCTATGACTGGATCGACTTGCCCGCGCTGCTGGCGAAGTCCGAACTGGCCTATGAGAACCCGATGATCGACCGCGATCCGCTGCCGACATGGGTGGACGGCCCGGTCGCACTGATGGGCGATGCGGCGCATCCGATGTATCCTACCGGCTCCAACGGTGCCTCGCAGGCAATCGTCGATGCGCGGGTGATCGGCCGGATCATGGTGGAGCATGGCGTAACTCCCGCGGCGCTCAGGGCGTTTGACGAGGAATTGTGCGGCCCCATCGGCCAGGTGGCCATGCGCAATCGCGGGGCAGGGCCGTTCGGCCTGCTCGGCATTGTGGAGGATCGCTGCGGGGGCAAGTTCGACAATATCGACGATGTCTTCCCGGCCGAGGAACGCACTGCCTTCATGCTGGCCTACCAGCAGGCGGCGGGCTTTGCGAAGGAACGGCTGAACGCTGCCCCCCGAACCCTTCCGGAAGGCGCGAAAGTGGCGAAAGTTCCGGCATGATTCCGCCGCTGGAGCATGTCTTCGATCTGGTGGTGGAGCTTTCGCGTCCGCATGAGATGGGGCAATGCCCTTCAGGCACGCGGCGGATCATCCCCATAGTGGGCGGCACGGCGAGCGGGCCGATGCTGGAAGGCAGAATCATTGATGTGGGCGCGGATTGGCAAACCGTGCTGGCAGGCGGCATCGCGGGGCTGGATGCGCGCTATGCCATCGAAACCGCCGATGGCGCAGTGATCGAAGTCGTCAGCCAGGGCATCCGCCACGCCTCGCCGGAAGTCGCCGCGCGCATTGCCGCGGGCGAAGCGGTGCCGCCATCCGAATATTACATGCGCACGGCGATCCGCCTCGAAAGCGGACATCCCGCCTATGACTGGGTCAACCGCTCGCTATTTCTTGCCTCGGGAGGGAAGGTCGGAACGACCGTTCATCTGTCGGTCTATCGTGTGGACTGAGACGGTGCCCTTGCCAGTTTCATTGTGCGCTGCAATATCGCGCGCATGAGGATTGCCATCGTCGATGAGCGCACAGCGCGTGCCTCGGTCATCGAGGAAGGGCTTGCCGAACTCGACGGTTGCGAGATTTTCGTCATCGCCGAACGCAAGGGAATGCTCGCGCGGATCGAGGAGATCGCGCCCGATATCGTGCTGATCGATCTCGGCAATCCTTCGCGCGACGTGCTGGAGGAATATTTCACCGTCAGCCGCGCATTGGCCCGGCCCATCGCCATGTTTGTGGACGAGGCAGACGATCATGCGATCGGCGCCTCCATCGATGCAGGCGTTTCCGCCTATGTGGTGGACGGGCTCCACGCCAACAGGATTCGCGCGGTGGTGGATCTGGCGGTGAAACGCTTTGCCGCCTTCGCCCGGCTCCAGTCCGATCTGGCCGAGGCCAAGGGAAAACTGGCCGAACGCGAGACTGTCGACCGCGCCAAGCGCATCCTGATGGACAGCAAGGGCATCACCGAGCCGGAGGCCTATGGCGAATTGCGCCGCAAGGCGATGCAATCGAGCCGCCGTATCGTCGATATCGCGGAAGCGGTCGTTACCGCGCATGAGCTGATGGAACGATGATCGGCGGGGGAGAAAAGCGCATGGGAGACGCGCAATGAGCGAAAAGCTGACCATCGGCTTCCTGCCGCTCGTCGATGCCTGCCTGCCGATCCTGGCGCAGGAGCATGGCTTTGCGGAGGAAGAGGGGCTGTCGCTGGACTTCGTGCGCGATGTCTCCTGGGCGACAGTGCTCGATCGTCTGCTCTATGGCCACAGCGATGCTGCCCATATGCTGGCGCCGCTGGCGATAGCCACCACTCTGGGCCGGAATCGTCCCCCTCAGCCCCTTTCTGCACCCTTTGTGCTCGGCCTGAACGGCAATGCGGTCACCTTGTCGATCGCCCTTGCAGGCAAGGTTGCACCGGCGGATTCCCTTGGCGATCCGCGCCTTGTGGGCGAGGCACTGGCGCAGGAGGTACGCGATCTTGCGGCCAGGGGCGAACGGATGCGTTTCGGTGTGGTCCACCGTTATTCCAGCCACAGCTATATGTTGCGATACTGGCTGGCAGCCTGCGGAATTCAGCCGGACCGCGATATCGATATCGTCACCGTACCGCCCCCTTTCATGGCCGATGCGCTGGCCAGCGGCGAAGTCCATGGCGCCTGTGTGGGCGAACCGTGGAACAGCGTCTGCGTGGATCGCGGCGTGGGGGTAATTGTGCTCGCCACCGCGCAGATCTGGCGGCGCGGCGTGGAAAAGGTGCTGGCCATGCGCGAGCCTGTACTGGAGGATCGCCGCCCCGCTTTCGAGGCACTGATCCGCGCCATGCGCAAGGCGGGACGGCACTTCGTGGAGCCGGAGAACTGGCAGGTCAACGCCGCGATTCTCGCGCGCCGGGAGTATCTCGATGGCGATGCCGGGCTCATCATGCGCTCGATCGCCGACCGGCTTGTGCTGAAACAGGGCGGAAAGCCGGTCCATTATTCCGATTTTATGTTCCAATATCGCGAAGCGGCGAACTTCCCCTGGGTAAGCCAGGCCGAATGGCTCTATTCGCAGCTGCTGCGCTGGGATGGGCTGACATATTCCGCGCATGATGCAGAGGCGGCCGCTCGTGTGTTCCGCCCGGATGTCTACCGCAGTGCGCTAATGGGTACGGGGGACATCCTCCCCGGAGCCAGTTCGAAGGTCGAAGGGAGCCTGCGCGGGCTCACTTCCGTAACCGCCCAGCAGGGCGATATAGTATTGTCTCCAAACAGTTTTTTCGATGGAGTCATCTTCGATCCGGATGACATTCCGGCCTATCTTGAGAAGCTGTCCTGAACGGCAATTTCATGCTGCGTTGCAAAAACCCCTTTACGGCGCTCGGGCGAATCGGTTACTGATCCATTCGTCCGGGCGGATCATCCGATGTGGGATGGCTCAAGATTGGCCGGACAAATTTCAACATTGCGTGGCAACGTCGCCGCCCGATCCGCTCCATAACCGGGGCTGAATCGTGGCGGCTTTTTGCGTTGTGCGCCATAGCGATGGACAAAGCGAATGGCCGGGATCGTGGGAAGCAAGTTCAATCGCCGCAGCGTAATCGTGGCCTTGCTGGCAAGCGCCGCATTGGCGGGCTGTGGATCGGGCGGGGGCAGCAAAAGCGGGGCTGACGCGAATGCCGCCTCGTCTGCGGACGGGGCCATCGAGAAACCCAGCCTCAAGCTGGGCTTCATCAAGCTGACCGATATGGCTCCACTCGCCATTGCCAAGGAAAAGGGCTTCTTCGCGGAGGAAGGCCTCAACGTCGCGCTGGAGCCGCAGGCCAATTGGAAAGTGCTGCTGGACGGGGTGATCGGCGGCCAGCTGGATGGAGCGCATATGCTGGCGGGCCAGCCGATTGCCGCCACCATCGGTTATGGCACCAAGGCCGATCTGATCGCGCCGCTGAGCATGGATCTCAACGGCAATGCCATCACCCTTTCCAACAAGGTGTGGAACCAGATTAAGCCGGGCTTGCCCAAGGGGCCTGACGGCAAGGTGAAGCACCCGATCTCTGCCGCCGCGCTGAAGCCGGTGGTCGACGGGTTCAAGCAGCAGGGCAAGCCGTTCACCATGGGCATGGTCTTCCCGGTGAGCACCCACAATTACGAACTGCGCTATTGGCTGGCGGCGGGCGGGCTTAATCCCGGCTTCTACACGCCGGGCGATGTCGGGGGCACCGTGGGGGCGGATGTGAAGCTGTCGGTAACGCCGCCGCCGCAGATGCCCGCCACTCTGGAAGCCGGCACGATCGAAGGCTATTGCGTTGGCGAGCCGTGGAACCAGGCCGCCGTGCAGAAGAAGATCGGCGTACCGGTCATTACGGACGATCAGATCTGGCATGATAATCCTGAAAAGGTTCTGGGCCTCAGAAAGGATTTCGCCGACAGATATCCCGCCACCACTGCCGCCATGCTGCGTGCGATCATCAAGGCGCAGCAATGGCTGGATGCCGATGGCGGCGCGAACCGGGCAGAGGCAGTGAAGATCCTTGCGCAGCCCAACTATGTCGGCGCGGATGAGAAGGTGATCGCCGCCTCCATGACCGGCCAGTTCACATTCGAGCCCGGCGATACCCGCCCGGCGCCCGGCTTCAACATCTTCTTCGACAAATTCGCGGGCTATCCCTTCTATTCGGACGCTATCTGGTATCTCACCCAGATGCGTCGCTGGGGCCAGATCGATCAGGATCGGCCGGACCAGTGGTATGTCGATACGGCCAGGGCTGTCTATCGCCCGGACCTATACATGGCGGCAGCCAGGGCATTGGTGGACAAGGGCGCGATCCCCGCCGCCAGCGTACCCGAAACCGACGGTTTCCGCGCACCGCAGAACGGTTTCATCGACAGCATCACATACGATGGCCGCACGCCCAACGCCTATCTCGCGAAATTCAGCATCGGCCTGAAGCAGGGCCAGAAGGTCACACCGGGCGGGGTCCGCTAGGGCGGTCTGGCGCGACGCTGAAGGAATTCAGGAGTACGATATGGCTACCCTTTATGCCGAACTGGAAGATGCCGAACCGATGCAGGATGATACGGCCCCCGCGGCACAGACTGCCCCCCCTCCCGCTTTGGCGGATGCCCCGGCCGGGCCGCGCAGCACCATATTGGGCAGGATTGTCGCCCATGCTCGCGAATATGTCTGGCCGCTGATCGGGATAGCCGCCTTCATCGGCCTGTGGGCCGTGCTGGCCCCGCAGGTCCAGACTTCGCTTGGTTCATTGCCCGGCCCCGTGGAAGTCGCCGGGCAAGGCGTGTCGCTCTACGAGGAATGGAGCGCGGCAAAGACGAGCGAGGCGGAGTTCTACGCCCAGCAGGAAGCCAGCAACGCAGCGGCGATTGCGGCCGGCAATCCTGAGGCGGTGCGGGAATTCAACTATTCCGGCCCACCGACTTTCCCGGATCAGGTGCTGACTTCGCTTGAGACAGTGGCTCTGGGCTTTGGACTGGCGACTTTGCTCGCAGTGCCCATCGGGCTCGTGTGCGGCCTTTCCAGGCGGATCAACGCTGCGATCAATCCGCTGGTGCAGATCATGAAGCCGGTCAGTCCGCTGGCCTGGCTGCCGATCGTCACCATGGTGATCTCGGCCATGATCACCAGCCCCGATCCCGTCCTTCCCAAGGCCTTCGTCATCTCCGCGCTGGTCGTGATGTTGTGCTCGCTCTGGCCGACATTGATCAACACCGCCATCGGTGCGGCGAGTATCGACAAGGATCTGCTCAATGTCGGCCGCGTGCTGCGGCTGGGCTGGTTCGCCAAGCTTACCCGTCTCATCCTGCCATCGGCGCTACCCTATATATTCACAGGGATGCGCCTGTCGCTCGGCGTGGGCTGGATGGTGCTGATCGCTGCGGAAATGCTCGCGCAGAACCCGGGCCTAGGGAAATTCGTGTGGGACGAATTCCAGAACGGCAGCTCGCAAAGCCTCGCGCGGATCATGTTCGCGGTGATCGTGATCGGCTTCATCGGCTTCGGGCTGGACCGCGCGATGATGGCGCTCCAGTCGCTCGCCAATCGCAACCACACGATCTGAGGGGGGAGCTATGAACACTCAGCCGATCCTGTCCCTCAGGGGTGTCCGCAAGAGCTACACCGGCAAGTCCGGCGGCGTCAGCGAGGTTCTGGCGGGAATCGATCTGGACGTCTCGGAAGGGGAATTCGTCGCGATCCTGGGCTTTTCCGGCGCGGGAAAAACAACGCTGATTTCCGCCATCGCCGGCCTGCTCGAGCCCGATGCGGGCGAGATCCTGCTGAAGGGCGAGCCGATCGATGGGCCGGGCAAGGACCGGGGGCTGGTGTTCCAGTCCTACTCCCTGTTCCCCTGGCTGACCGTGGAGGCCAATGTCGCGCTGGCAGTGGATGCGGGCCATAAAGATATGGGCAGGGCCGAACGCGCCGCTCTGGTGAAGCAGAAGGTGGCGCTGGTGGGCCTCGGCCATGCGGCAGAGCGTAAGCCGGCCCAGCTTTCCGGCGGGATGCGGCAGCGCGTGGCAGTGGCCCGGGCACTGGCGATGGAGCCGGAAATCCTGCTGCTGGACGAGCCCTTGTCTGCACTCGATGCGCTCACACGCGCGAAGTTGCAGAACGAAATCGAACGCATCCGCAAGGAAGAAAAACGCACCATCATCCTGGTCACCAACGACGTGGACGAAGCGCTGCTGCTGGCAGACCGGGTGGCCGTGCTCACCCCCGCGCCCGCCGCGCGGATCGGCCGGACCTTCGATGTCGCAATCCCTCGCCCGCGTGGTCGGGAGGCAATGAATGACGATGTGGGCTTCCAGCATTTGCGCAAGCAGATCGTCGATTATCTTGGCCAGCTGAACGCTGGCACCTCCAGCGGGGCGGATAGCGCTGTGCCCCTGCCGAATGTCGCTCCGCTGGACCTTGCTCCTCCGCCGCAAGCCTATCGCGATGCGGCACGTAGCGCGGTGGAGAGCCGCTATCTGGAATTCTACAAGCTAAGGAAGGTGTATCCCACTCCCAGCGGGCCGCTGACCGTGGTGGAGGATTTCAACCTGCTGATGGACAGGGGAGAGTTCGTCTCCCTCATCGGCCATTCCGGTTGCGGCAAGTCCACAGTGCTGACCATGGCGGCTGGGCTCAATTCGATCAGCAGCGGCGGCATCGTGCTCGACAATCGGGAGATCGACATTGCCGGGCCGGATAAGGCCGTGGTGTTTCAGGCGCCCAGCCTGATGCCATGGCTCACTGCCCGGCAGAATGTCGCGCTGGGGGTGGAGCGGGTCTATCCCCACGCCGCCAGGGCCGAGCGACGCGATATCGTGGACTATTATCTCGAACGGGTGGGCCTGGGCGATGCGAAGGACAAGCTCGCCGCCGAAATGTCCAACGGCATGCGCCAGCGGGTGGGCATCGCCCGTGCTTTCGCGCTCAGCCCGCGTTTGCTGCTGCTTGATGAACCCTTCGGTATGCTCGACAGCCTGACACGGTGGGATTTGCAGGACGTTCTGGTGGAGGTGTGGAACCGCACCAAGGTCACCGCGATCATGGTGACGCATGACGTGGACGAGGCGATCCTGCTGGCCGACCGCGTGGTGATGATGACCAATGGCCCCAACGCGACCATCGGCAAGGTGCTGAAGGTCGATCTGCCGCGTCCGCGCGACCGCAAGGCGCTGCTGGAAGATCCGAAATTCTATCAATACCGGCAGGAAGTGCTGCATTTCCTTGCCGAATACGATCACGGGCCCGCCGCAAAGGCGGCCTGATACGCCATTGGGAGAGAGGGAAGTCGGCAAGGGCGCCGGCTTCCCCGGCGTTCGGAACTGCGGGCGGCCTTGTGTTGAGGCTTGTCCGATCACCCGGCGGGCAATGGCGCTCGCCTCTCACGCCGGCCTCAGGTGCCGGACAGGGAGGTATAGATGCGCTTCAAATTCCTTTCCCTCGCCGCTGTTTCCACCTTCGCTTTCGCCACCCCCGCATGGGCCGCGCCGGGCGATCCGATCGCCCTTGGCGACGGAGCCACGCTCGATCCGATCCTCGATGCCAATCTGCGATATGAACATGTCAGCCGGACAGGGATCGCAAAGGATGCCGATGCAGTGACGCTTCGTCTGCGGTTGGGCGCGGAACTCAAGGCGGGCGGTTTCTCCCTGCTCGCCGAAGGGGAAGGGACGGGCGCTGTCTCCGACCATTATAACGACACTTTGCCCGGCAACGGGGTGGAGCCCTATCCCACCGTGGCGGACCCCGAGAATATCGAGCTGAACCGCCTGCAGGTCGGCTATGCGAAGGGCGGTTACAGCCTCACCGTGGGCCGCCAGCGCATCGTGCAGGACAATGCGCGTTTCGTGGGCAATGTCGGCTGGCGGCAGAACGAACAGACCTTCGACGCGGTGCGGGCGCAGGCTGCGATCGGCCCGGTGAAGCTCGATGCCGCCTATGCGATCTCCCAGCGGACAGTCTTTGGCACGGACAGCCCGAACGAGCATTTCGATGGCGATCTGGTGCTGCTGAATGCCTCGGCCGATTTGAAGCCGGTGAAGCTGGGCGCCTTTGCCTATCTGGTGGATTACGACACCCGCCTTGCTTTCAGCAGCCAGACCTATGGGCTGCGCGCGGCGGGCAGTTTCAAGCTGGGCGGCGGCGTGGCGCTGGATCTCGCCGCGAGCTTTGCCACCCAGTCCGATCTGGGCGGCAATCCCACCTCCTATCGGGCGGAATATTACAATCTCGAAGCCGGGTTGGGTATCGCCGGGGCGAGCCTCAAGGCGGGCTATGAGGAATTGGGCAGCGATGGCGGCGTGGCTGCCTTCCAGACGCCGCTCGCCACATTGCATGCCTTCAACGGATGGGCTGACCTGTTCCTCACCACCCCGGCATCGGGACTGCGGGATTATTCGATCAGCGCCGGATACAAATTCATCGGGGTGAAGTCGCTGCCGGGGCTGAATGCCGCGCTGACATGGCACAGCTTTGAAAGCGATTTCGGCGGGGTTGGTTATGGCAGCGAGTGGGATGCTTCGGTGGGCTTCAAGCTCGGCAAGGTGGGGTTGACGGCCAGATATGCCAGCTATGACGCCGACGGTTTCGGCGTTGATACAGACAAATTGTGGCTACAGGCATCCGTCGCAATGTGAGCGAGGTGCCCGGCCAGATGCTGCACTGCAAAAAGTATCTTGCCGGGCACCTTCCTTGTGGGTTAGAAAACATCTCGAACGGAATCGCGCCGCCCAAGGAAGGGCGAACCAGCGCAGCCGTTATGAATTCAACACAGCGTGGCAATGTCGCCGCCAGTCATGTCCTTCGGGATAGGCTTGGCGGCTTTTTTGCGTGCGCTTTTGGCCCCTGGCGGGCTGGAGGACCGGTAAAGTGAACGCACCGCAGAGTTTCGACAGGGGAGGGCGCGAGCGGCTGGTCGTGATCGGCAACGGCATGGCCGGCTGCCGGGCGGTGGAGGAACTGCTCGCCCGCGATCCCGCCCGCTACGAGATCGCGATCTTCGGCGCGGAGCCTCGCGTCAATTACAACCGGATCATGCTTTCCCCCGTGCTGGCGGGCGAAAAGCGGTTCGAGGATATCGTGATCAACCCGGCCGAATGGTACGCGGATAACGGCATCACGCTGATCTCGGGCGATCCGGTGGAACGGATCGACCGCGAGACGCAGACGGTGGTCGCCGCATCGGGCCGGGTCGAACCCTATGACCGGCTGGTGATCGCGACGGGATCGGACCCCTTCATCATCCCGGTGCCGGGCAAGGATCTGCCGGGCGTCGTCACCTTCCGCGATCTGGACGATGTGGAGAAGATGCTCGCCGCTGCCGACGCCGGCGGGGATGCCGTGGTGATCGGCGGTGGCCTGCTGGGGCTGGAGGCTGCGCATGGCCTCAGCCTGCGGGGAATGAAGGTCACCGTCGTTCACCTGATGCCTACGCTGATGGAGCGCCAGCTGGACGAGGCGGCGGGCTGGCTGCTGAAGGAAGAACTGGAACGGCGCGGCCAGACGATCCTGACCGGCGCGGATACTGACGCGATCCTCGAAAAGGATGGACATGTCGCGGGCATCCGCCTGAAGGACGGGCGCGAAATTCCCGCCGACATCGTGGTGCTGGCAGTCGGCATCCGGCCCAGCACCATGCTGGCGCGCGGGGCCGGGCTGGAGGTGGAACGCGGCATCGTGGTGGACGATCACATGGTGACGTCCGACCCGGCGATCCTGGCGGTGGGCGAATGCGTACAGCATCGCGGAACCTGCTACGGTCTCGTCGCTCCGCTGTGGGACATGTGCCGATCTCTGGCGGATTTCCTTGTGAATCAGCCGAGTGGCTATGCTGGATCAGTAACCTCAACTAAACTTAAGGTATCCGGAATCGACCTGTTTTCGGCCGGAGACTTCTCGGGCAGCGACGGGAGCGAGGACATCGTGATGCGCGATGCCGCGCGCGGTATCTACAAGCGCGTGGTGGTGCGCGGCAGCCGGGTGATCGGCGCGGTGCTCTATGGCGATACTGCCGATGGCAGCTGGTATTTCGACCTGCTGAAGAAGGGCGAGGATATTTCCGATATCCGCGAGGCGCTGATCTTCGGGCAGGCCTTTGCGCTGGGGGGTGCGCTGGCGGACCCTAATGCAGCCGTTGCCGCCCTCTCGGACGATGCCGAGATCTGCGGCTGCAACGGCGTTTCCAAGGGGCAGGTAGCGGCTTGCATCGAAGGCGGGGCGCACAGCCTCGATGCGGTGCGCTCCACCTGCAAGGCTTCCGCCAGCTGCGGCAGCTGCACCGGGCTTGTCGAGAGCCTGCTGGCGCTCACTCTGGGCGCGGAAGTGAAGTCCGGTCCGAAGACGATGTGCAAATGCACCAGCTTCACCCATGACGATGTGCGCCGCCTGATCCTGGAGAAGGAACTGAAGGCCATCCCGCAGGTGATGCAGGAACTCCACTGGACCACGCCCGATGGCTGCGCCTCGTGCCGGCCCGCGCTCAATTACTACCTGCTCTGCGCCTGGCCCGGCGAATATGAGGACGATCAGAAGAGCCGCTTCGTCAACGAACGGCTCCACGCCAATATCCAGAAGGACGGCACTTACTCGGTAGTCCCGCGCATGTGGGGCGGGCTGACCAATCCAAAGGAATTGCGCGCCATTGCCGATGCGGCCGAGAAATACGGCGCGCGCACGGTAAAGGTCACGGGCGGGCAGCGGATCGATTTGTTCGGTATCCGCAAGGAGGATCTGCCCGCCATCTGGGCCGATCTGAACGCGGCGGGGATGGTTTCCGGCCATGCCTATGGCAAGGCGCTGCGCACGGTGAAGACCTGCGTGGGCAGCGAATGGTGCCGCTTCGGCACGCAGGATTCCACCGGCCTTGGCGTGAAGATCGAACATGCCACCTGGGGCAGCTGGATGCCGCACAAGTTCAAGATCGCCGTCAGCGGCTGCCCGCGCAATTGCGCCGAAGCGACGATCAAGGACTTCGGCGTGATCTGTGTCGATAGCGGCTATGAACTGCTGGTCGGCGGCAATGGCGGCATTCACCTGCGCGGCACCGATCTGCTCTGTAAGGTCGAAACCGAAGAGCAGGCGATGGAGATGTGTAGCGCCTTCATCCAGCTCTACCGCGAAGAGGCGCATTACCTTGAGCGTACCGCCCCGTGGATCGAGCGGGTGGGCATCGACAGCGTGCGCCAGCGGCTTGCCGATCCGGACAATGTCCGCAAGCTCGCCGCGAGATTCCGCATCAGCCAGAAGTATTCGCAGCACGATCCCTGGGCAGAGCGGGCGGGCGGCAAGCGCGCCGATCTGCACGCCCATATCGCCCATGTCCGCCCCTTGCAGATGGAGCCCGCCCAATGATCGGTAAATGGCTGGATATCGGCCCGGTAACGCAGATCGAGCCGGGCACCGCCCGCACCCTGCCGGTGGAAGGGGGCGAGGAGATAGCCGTGTTCCGCACCATGAATGGCGATTGCTATGCGCTGGTCAACAAATGCCCGCACAAGCAGGGGCCACTCAGCCAGGGCATCGTCCATGGCGCGGTAGTGACCTGCCCGCTCCATAATTGGAACATCTCGCTGATGACGGGCGAGGCACTGGGGGATGACAAGGGCTGCGTTCCCACCATTCCGCTGAAACTGGATGGCGGGCGGATATTCCTGCTGCGCGATGCGGTTCTGGCTCCCCCCGTCGCCCCGCAGGTGGCCTGACCGGATGGCGGAAATCCGCACCACCTGCCCCTATTGCGGTGTGGGCTGCGGCATTGCCGCAAGGCCGGGGGAAGGGCGCGAGGTCAGGATCAAGGGCGATCCGGAGCACCCCGCCAATCGCGGTGCGCTTTGTTCCAAGGGCACCCATCTGGGGGAAACGGTCGGGTTGGAGGGGCGGCTGCTCCACCCGATGATCGGCGATGCCCGTGCTTCGTGGGACGAGGCATTGGGCGAAGTGGCCACCCGGCTGGCCGCCACCATTGCCGAACATGGGCCGGACAGCGTGGCCTTCTACGTCTCGGGCCAATTGCTGACAGAGGATTATTACGTCGCCAACAAGCTCGCCAAGGGCTTTGTCGGCACGGGCAATATCGACACCAATTCAAGGCTCTGCATGGCGAGCGCGGTGGCTGCCCACAATCGCGCCTTTGGAGAGGATGTGGTGCCCTGCTCCTATGAGGATCTGGACGAGGCGGAGCTGATCCTGCTGGTGGGTTCCAACACTGCATGGTGCCATCCGGTGATCTGGCAGCGGATCGAGAAGGCGCGCAGCGAGCGTGGGGCGAAGCTGGTAGTGATCGATCCGCGCCGGACCGAGACCGCGGAACGGGCGGATTTGCATATTGCCGTCGCGCCCGATGGGGATACGGCGCTGTTCAATGCTCTGCTGGCAGAGATGTGCCGGCGCGGAAAGCTGGACGAGGGGTTTCTTACCGGGCGCTGCGATGTGCCAGAAGGGTTCTGGGAAAGCCTGCCCCACGCAGTTGCGGCGGAAATTGGTGGTATTGAGCCAACCCGGTTCGATGCTCTTGCCGATCTCGTTGCTTCCCATCCGCGCATGGTCACACTGTTCAGCCAGGGCGTGAACCAGTCGGTCGGCGGGACGGACAAGGGCAATGCGATCATCAATCTCCATCTCGCCATGGGCCGCTTTGGGCGAACGGGGGCGGGGCCGTTCAGCATTACCGGCCAGCCCAATGCTATGGGCGGGCGCGAGGTCGGCGGGCTGGCGAATATGCTGGCCTGTCATCTGAGCTTTTCGGACAGCGAGCGGGCTGACGTCGCGGATTTCTGGCAGGCGCCGAACCTTTGTTCCGGGCCGGGCCTCAAGGCGGTGGACCTTTTTCGCGCAGTGCATGATGGACGGATCAAGTTCCTGTGGGTGATGGCCACCAATCCGGCGGTTTCCATGCCCGATGCCGGCTTTGTGCGCGAGGCTCTGGCGTGCTGCCCCACGGTGGTCGTGTCCGATGCGATCGAGGACACCGATACCGGCCGCTTCGCCCATATCCGCCTGCCCGCGCTGGCCTGGGGGGAGAAGGATGGCACCGTCACCAATTCCGAACGGCGGATCAGTCGTCAGCGCCCACTGTTTCCTGCCCCTGAAGAAGCGCGGGCGGACTGGCGGATCATCTGCGATGTGGCCACCCGGCTTGGCCATGGGGAGGCTTTCGCCTTCCCTCATCCGGCCGCGATCTTCCGCGAATATGCGGCGATGACGGCGCTGGCCCGGAAACATGGCAAGCTGCTGGACTTCACAGGCTGGGCCGATTGCACGCGCCTGCAATATGACGCGATGGAGCCGTTCCAATGGGGAGGACGACAGCCTTTCGAGCATGGTTTCCCCACACCTGATGGCAAGGCGCGTCTGATCGAGGTCATCCCCGTGGCGGAGCGGGTGGGCAGCGATGCCTGGCCGCTCCGCCTCAACACAGGGCGTTATCGCGACCAGTGGCACACCATGACCCGCACTGGGCTGAGCGCGAAGCTCTCCCTTCATCGACGCGAGCCGCTGCTGGAAGTCCACCCGGCGGATGCCGCGCATTATAACTTGCGCGATGGCCGGCTGGCCCGTGTCGCAACGCCCTTTGGGGAAGCAATTTACCGCGTGGCCTTTAGCGAAGGGCAGGCGCGCGGCCAGATCTTCGTGCCGATGCACTGGACTGATACGATGGCCAGCGCCGGGCGCACCGGGCGGCTGGCGCAAAGCCTTGCCGATCCCCTTTCGGGGCAGCCCGGCTTCAAGGATACGCCCGCCCGGATCGCACCCGTCGAGCCAGACTGGCGTGCCTTCCTCCTCTCCCGCGATCCGCCTTCGCCCGACGCGCTCTATTGGGTGCGCAGCCGCGTGGCGGGGGGATGGCTGACGGAGCTGGCTGGCGCAGGCAATGCCGATCTGGCCACCCTGCTGCCCGGCGGGAAGCAATGCGAAGTGGCAGACCTGGCGCGGGGAATGCTGCGCAAGGCCGTGCTGGATGAACAGGGCGGATTGATCGCCGCCCTGTTCGTCACCCGCAATGGCGAATTGCCGCCGCGTGGCTGGCTGGCGGGGCAATTGGGCCATGCGGGCGCCGATGTGGCGGAATTGCTGGCGGGCCGCCCTGCCGCGCCGCTGCCCGACAAGGGGGCGCTGGTGTGCATCTGCCACGATGTGGGCGAACAGGCCGTGCTCGCCGCCATCGCCGGCGGTGCGGGCAGTGTCGCGGCGATCGGCGCCTGCACGCGCGCGGGCACCAATTGCGGATCGTGCAGGCCGGCCATCGCCCGCCTGCTGGAAGAGGCGCAGGTCAGTCTTCAGGAGGCGGCGCAATGAGCGATTTCGAACCAGGCGATGTCTGGCTGGTGGGCGCGGGGCCGGGCGATCCCGATCTGCTGACGCGCAAGGCCGAACGGCTGATCCGCAAGGCCAGCGTGATCTTCCACGATGCGCTGGTAGGGCTGGGCGTGCTTGATCTGGTGCCACCGCAGGTCCGGCTTGTGCCTGTAGGCAAGCGGTCCGGCCGGCATTCGAAAGACCAGCGGACCATCGATACGCTGATCGTCGAGGCGGCACTGGCGGGGGAGCGGGTGGTGCGGCTTAAGGGCGGAGACCCGGCGATCTTCGCCCGCGCGGCAGAGGAAATGGCCGCCTGCCGGGCCAGCGGCATTGCCGTGCGCATCTGCCCCGGCGTGACTGCCGCCAGCGCGGCGGCGGCCGATCTTGGCATTTCGTTGACGTTGAGGGGCATGGCCCGCAGGCTCACATTCGTGACGGCCCACGCCCGTGCCGGGGAGGAACTCGATCTCGACTGGGCGGCACTGGCCGATCCGGGCGCGACGCTGGCGATCTATATGGGCAAGGCCGCTGCAAAGCAGGTTTCGGTACGGTTGATTGGTGCGGGAATGCCAGGGGATACGCCAGTGGCGTTGATTGAAAACGCCAGCCTGCCCACTGGGGGGCATGTGATTACCCGGCTTGACCTGCTGCCACTGGCAGCCCGTGCAGGCCTGGGCGATGGACCCGCACTTATTCTGGTGGGGCGAGCGGTAAAGGGCGATCCAGACCGTCCGGACTGGGCGGCCCGTATCACTCGCGAGATTGCCGTTGAAGAAAAAGGTCCGAACATGGCTGCCAGCCGGGGCGGCTGACGAGGGTGGAGTGGGGAGCCCTTGCCCGTCCGGCCGAGAGGGAAGGTTCAGGCCGGCGGTGGACAGCCATGTCCGAATTTCGCGTTCAGGATTTACTCTACTTCACTGCGCCGTCAGTGGCTGCTGCTCGGCTTTGCCTGTTTCGCCACGCATTCCTTCAGCTTGCTGCCGTGCAGGCCTTTGCAGGCCGCTGGGGTGCTGGTGGTCGCCGCCGCGGGATGGGCGGAAGGCTTGGCCGGGGTGGTAGTGGCCGATGCCATGGCGGGCAGGGCAAACATAGAAGCTGCGATCGCGGAAAGCAGCATCGTGCGAGACTTCATGGGTATTACTCCCTTCAACAAGGCGATCCTCTCCGGACCGCGAGTTCCTTATGCGTCCACTCGAATGGAGGGGGCTTTGCCGCCAGATGAAGGTTTCGTCATGTTGGATTGCCGTGCCGCAGGTCTGCAGTCAGGGTTGGGTGCGCAGGCCCGCGATCGCGCGGCGCAAGTGTCGATACAGAGCGTCCGGATCGTGGTGCAGGGGATGGCCACCGGGCAGCGCAGTTATCCACAATGGCTGTACCGCAACGAAGCGTTGGCACGCCTGCTCGGCCATCCGGACGGCGAGCTGGCGGTGATCTCCACGTGCGCCGCGCTCGCCGCGGACCCGTCCAGCCAGGTCGTCATCGACCCGCTCATGGTCCTCGAGGCCACGAAGCACCACGAGGCCGCGGTGCATGTGCTGCAACAGATCCGTGAGCCGGCCAGTACCCATGCCCAGCGCGCGGCCTGGTGGGTGGCGGCGGAGAAGGTCACACATGGACACTTCTCCGCGGAGCAACGCCGGACCCTGGCGCGACAGGCAATCGACGTCATGGTGGACAGCTCCGGCGCCGCCCCCCATCGCATCGCCG
>DATJDU010000039.1:0-21662 GCA_035497315.1 Sphingomonadaceae bacterium | reverse complement strand
ACCAGCTCCCCGCGATCACCAGACAGGTAAAGCCGGTCTGGGCGATGGCGGGGGGTATCCGCGCCAGTTCCACCAATGCCGGCAGCGCGGCCCAGTTTGCCGCGTAATTGATCAGGTAGAAGCCCGAAAAAGCCCCGAATTCCCGCATCACATTGCCGCGCGTGCGGAACACGCCCAGCTTGTAGGTCGCGAAGGCGAACAGCAGGCAGACCGCCTGCGCTATTCCCAGCGCCACCAGATAATGGTGGTGGAACACCGGCACCGCCCAGATCAGCAGCGGATAGAACGCCAGGCCGACAGCCGTGTTCAGCGCCCCGGCCGCCAGGAAACGCAGGGGCCTGCCGCCAAGGCTCATCGCGCGGCTCATTCCTCGTCCATCAGTTCGATGCGCATATTCTCGCGCAGCACCTCGCGCGGAAGGAAGGGCGAAAGGTCTTCCAGCGCGGGCGAGGTGATCCGCCCGTCGGGATGGACCCTGGCGCCCAGCTTGGGGGCAAAGGACACATCCTCGTCCACGAACAGCTCGCACAGCACCGGGCCGTCTGCCGCCAGCGCCGCGGCAATCGCGCCGGGCAGTTCGTTGTGCGAACGGGCACTGAAATAGGCGAAGCCGAAGGCATCGGCCAGGCGGGAGAAGTCCGGGAAAGTCACATTGCTCTTCGGCCCGCCGCCCACTTCCACGCCGCCGAAGAAATTGCGGTGCGTCTGGAAGATCGAGACATAGCCCGAATTGTTGATCACGAAGACCTTCACCGGCAGGTTGTTGCCCGCGATGGTCTGCATCTCCTGCAGGTTCATCATGATGCTGCCGTCACCCGCCAGCGCCACCACGCGGCGCTTGCCGCCCGTGGCAGTGCAGACGCCGATGGCGGCGGGCAGATCGTAGCCCATCGTGGCGCAGCCCGAATTGGTCCACAGCCGCTGGCCCTTGCGGATATGCGCCGTCTGGAAGCCGATCACGCAGGCGCTGCCATTGCCGGTGACGACGATATCGTCCTCGTCCAGCGCGCGGAACAGCTCGTCCACCGCCACATAGGGATGCATCAGATTGGAATGGCTGCGATATTCGGGCAGCACCACGGGGAAGCGGCGCACCCGCTCGCGCGACCATTCCAGCCATTCGCCATGGGCCTCGGTCGGCCCGGCATAGGGCGCGGCGAGCAGTTCGGGGATCAGTTCGGAAAGGTTGGCCACCACCGGCATGTCGGGCGAGACATTGGGCTTGGACAGTTCCAGCGGATCGATATCGACCCAGATCTTGAATGCCTCACGCGCGAAGCTCTGCCAGTTGTAGCTCACCTGCCGGATGTTCAGGCGGCTGCCCAGCACCAGCAGCAGATCGGCACTCTGCGTCACCATATTGCCGCCCCGGTCGCCCACCGATCCGGGCTTGCCGCAATTGAGCGGATGGTCGGTCCACAGAGCATCATGCGCGTTCCAGCCGGTGACGACCGGAATGCCCAGCTTTTCGATCAGGCGGATGAAATCCTCATGCGCCCCGCTCAGCCGCACGCCGCCGCCCGCGAACACCACCGGCCGCTGGGCCGAGGCCACCAGCGCCAGAATAGCGGAGGCGGCGGATTGCAGGTCGGTCTGCTTCCAGGGCTCGTCCAGCTCGGCCGGATCGAAGCCGGGCAGCAGATCGTCGGGATCGATCCGGGCGGCCTGCACATCCAGCGGAATGTCTAGCCATACCGGGCCGGGGCGGCCGCTCTTCGCCAGATAGATCGCCTTTTCGAGGTGATAACGGATGGAGCGCGGATCGGTGACCATCGCGGCATATTTGGTGACCGGGCGGACAATCGGCTCGATATCCAGTTCCTGATCGCCATATTGGCGCAGCGGCAGGCCGGTGTGGCGCACCGTCGTCTCCATCTTCACCTGCCCGGAAATCACCAGCATCCCGATGGAATCGACATAGGCGCCATAGACGCCGGTGATCGCATTGGTGCCGCCCGGGCCGGATGTGACATTCACCACCGCCAACCGGTTGGTCAGCCGGTAATAGGCCTCCGCCGCCATCGCCAGCGCCTGTTCGTGATGGGTGAAAGTGGTGTTCAGCCCCGGATGCGTGCCCAGCGAGTGGTTGAGATGCATCGCCCCGCCGCCGGTGAGCATGAAGACATCGCCGATGCCATGCTCCACCAATTGCCCGGCAACCCAGTCGGAAAGTTTGATCGTGCTCACTTGGTCCATCCATTGGCAAGGGCCGTGCGCCGGATCGCCTCGTTGAGAGGCACCGTGGCGCGCAGGCCGAGATCGCGGCGGATCGCCGCAGTCGAAGGTACATAACGGCCGGGGTTCCAGCCGGGATCGGGCCGGCCCAGCACATCGACGCCGGGCCCGCCGAGCACCTCGGCCGTCATCCGGGCAAGATCGGCGATGGAGACGGCTTCTTCCGAACCGCAATTATAGGCCGCCCCCGCCGGGGCATCGGCCAGCATGGTCCATAGCCAGGCGGCAAGGTCCGCCGCATAGAGATAGGAGCGCACCGCCTGCCCCGAGCTTTCCACCCGGATGCGGCGCCCCTCCATCGCATCGCGAATGAAGTTGCCCGCCGCAAAATGGGTGTCGAGCGGCAGCATCGGCCCCAGCAGGGCGAAGATCCGCGCGCTCACCGTGTCGAGCCCGAACTGGTGGCGATAGATCGCGCACAGAGTTTCGGCCGCGCGCTTGCCTTCCGCATAGGAGGATTTGGGATCGCGCGGATCTGGGCCGCCCATCCACTCTTCCGGCAGGTGAGTCACTTCGGGCGGCTGCCCGCCATAGACTGCGCCCGAACTCATGAAGAGATAGCGCGATGCCCCGCATTCCAGCGCGAAATCCAGTGTACGGCGCGTGCCGCCGAGGATAGTGTCGAACATGCGGCGCGGGTCGGTGGCGGTCAGCTGCGCGCTGGCATCGGTCGCGCCGTGGATCACGTGAGTGAAGCGACCGGCGGGAAAATGGTAACTGGCCGTGTCGCCCGCCAGCAGCTCGAACCGGGCGGCAAGATGCGGCGCGGCTTTGGCGAAACGCGCGGGATCGCGGCTCAGCAGAACCACAGCGGCATCGACCGGCGCCGCGGCCAGTGCCTCCAGCATCCAGCGGCCGATGAAGCCCGTGCCACCGGTCATGAATATCCGCGCGCCCGCAAGCCTGGGCCAGAGCGGCGCGAGGGCGCTGACCACCCTTTCGATATCCTGCCGCACGATCATGCCGCAGCCAGCCACAAGGAGGGGTGCCACCGCGCATGGGCGCGCACCACCTGCGCAATGGCATCGAGCGACAGCGCCCAGACGATCGCGATAATCAGCGCCGGCCGCGCGAAATGCCCATAGGTGAGGCCGAACTGCGGGCTGACGACGCGCTCGCTCAGCCAGCTTGTGCCGGTGATCTGCAGCACGGAGGCCAGCATTACATCCCCCACCATGCACAGCAGATAAGCACAGAGGATCGCCACCACCGGCCCCACGCGCCGGAAGGGTTCGAGGAATACGAGGAACAGCAGGAATATCTGCGTATATCCCCCCGGCGACTGGGTGACGAGATAGGCCCCCAGCAGGATCGCCGCGATGCGGCTGGCAGGCAGGGCGCGCGGCTGCAGCCACGCCGCCGCCAGCGCCGCCAGCGCGACAAGCTGGGTCGCGCGGATCGCCAATGGCACGATCCATTCGATCCGCTCCACCGTGCGCGAGGACACGAATTCCAGCAGCGGCACCTGCGCCTGCCGCATCGTCAGGAATGGGGCATAGCTGGTGGAATAATTGATCTCGTTCCACACCTGCCCGCCCTGAAAGACGATCCAGTTCGCGGTGTTGGACGCGATCTGACCCAACGTACCCGAACCGACCCAGGCGAGCGTGAGCAGATAGAGCGCCACCGTCGCCACCCCCGCCAGTTCCAGCGCGCGCCATTTGCGGCGCAACGCCAGCTCGAACACCGGCAGGATCAGATAGGGCTTGAAATTGATCGTCGCCGCCGCCGCTACCCCGCGCCACAGGCGAGATTGGACCAGCGGGCCATGCGCCAGCACGAAGCAGGCGAAGCACGCCAGGATGAGATTCCCCCGCTCCAGCGTGAACAGCAGCGGCAGGCCCAGCCCCAGGGCGATGGTGCGCCACGGCGCCGTGTATCTGTCCAGCCGGCGCAGGCTCAGCCAGATCAGCCCTATGTCCAGCAGGAAGAAGCCATAGATCGTGGCCCGGCCCAGCCAGTCGCAATCGCGGGCGTAGAAGGGCGATTGCAGATAGCAGCCGGGCAGGCTGAACAGGTCCAGAAACACGAAGGACAGCGGCGGATATATGCTGCGCCACACATCGTAGCTGCCGGGATTATTGGCCCAATAGGCAGTGTTGAACCAATCCATGAATGTGTCATTGGTGTCGAACACGAAAGGCTGGGGCAGATATCCGTAGCGGGCGAAGAACACGGCCGTCACCCCAAGGCTGGCCAGAACCGCCAACCCCAGCAGGATTTCCGGCACCAGCGGCCAGAGCCGGCGCCCTTCGGCCCGCTCGTTCCCGCTACCCCCGCTATTCCTCACTGCACCCCTGCCGGGAAATTGATCCGCTCGTCCTCGATCACCAGCGGCACGTTGCGGCTGCGCTCGCTAAGCAGGCGCACCTGTTCCGCCACCAGCCCGATGGACAGCATGATGAGTGTCATGGCAGCCGAGCCAAGTCCGGCCAGCGCCAGTTCTCCGGCCGGGCCCGAAAGGATCAGGGCAGCCAGCGTTGCCAGCACCAGCGCCATGGTCAGCAGGCCGAACAACCCCGCGGCAAACAGCGGCAGGCGCAACAGCGACCGCGTCGATCCGGCCAGCGCGGACATGGCGAAGGCAAAGAGAGTGCGAAAGCCGTTCTTGCTTTCCCCGGCGGCCCGGGGCGGACGATCGAAGGGGATCACGGTCAGGCGGAAGCCCACTTCCACCAGCATTCCCCGAAAGAACGGCTCAGGCTCGTTCCATGCGGCCAGCGCATCCACCACCTTGCGGTCGAACAGGCCGAAGCCGGTCGCGCCGGGGATGATCGGGTGATCGGCAAAGCGCGAGAGGAACGCATAGCCAACCTTGCGCACAGCACGCAGCACCAGCGAAGAAGGCTCGCTCCGGCGCTGGCCCAGCACCACCTGCACGCCCTTGCGCCATTCTTCCACGAAGCGGCCGATCATTTCCGGCGGGTCCTGGAAATCGGCGCACATGCCGATCACCGCCTCTCCGCTCGCCTGATAGATACCATAGGTGGGGCTGCGCATCTGGCCATAATTGCGGCTGTTGAAGATCGCGCGAATGCATCCGCCCTCAAGACACAATTGGCGGATGATCGCCCGGGTATTGTCGGTGGAGCAATTGTCGATCAGCACGATTTCATGCGTGCGCACCGCCTTTTGCGCTTCCACCGTCACTGCCGCGCAGATTGCGCGGACATTCGCTTCCTCGTTGAAGCAGGGGATGACGATAGACAGCTCCGGGCGCGGGGGGCGGCTCATTCCGCTTCTCCCCTGCGGGCCTGCCAGGGCAGGCGGATGCCGGTGGCGGGGGCATAAAGCTCCGTGAAGGCAGCCAGCAACAGCAGGAAGGCAAGCCCGGCAATGGCCGGGATGTTGAACTTGCGATCAGGGTCCAGCCGGGCAGCCTCGATCACCTGCACATCGGTGGCGGTGTCGCCCGCCAGCGTTTCCACCGCGACTTCTTCGGACGAACGCGCATAGGCCTCGTACAAGGCCTGGGCGAAGCGATAGTCGCGATAGAGGTCGATATATTCGCCCGATACGGCCGAAAGCCCGGCCACATTCGGCCCCGCCGCCTCGGTGCTGGGCCGCGCAGTACGGGCAATCTGCCCCTGGAGCGATGCGATCTCCGACTGGACCGCGGCAAGGCGAGGATTCTCGGGGCCCAGGAAACCGCTAAGCGTCTGGAGTTCCACCTTCTTCGCCTGCAATTGAGCCTGCAAGCCTGCCCGCAGGGAGATTTCCGTGCCAAGCTGGGCCTCGGGTGCGGCCAGATTATTCTTGCGACGGAAAGCCTCCAGTGCCGCCTCCGCCTCGCCCACCTTGCCCGATGCCTCGGCAAAGCGCTTTTCGATAACGCTCCGCTTGCGCTCGGTCCGTTCCCGGGCAAGCCTTACGATCCGGTCGCTGATCGCGCTGCTATAAGCCTTGGTGATGGCCTCGGTTTCTTCCGCATCATGGCCACGCGTTTCGATCTCGATGATGCCGCCTGTCAGCGAATGGATATCCACCTGCCGCTCAAGCGCGACACGGGCAGAGCGGACGCTGGCATATTCGCCCTTCTCCACCAGCTTGAGGCGGTCGATCACTTCGCCGCTCACCTCACTGCTGCGGGCAATGGCCAGATAGAGATCCACCGGCTGCTTCGCCCCGCCCAGCAAGGCGGCAACGCCGGAAAATCCCCCGGTGTAAGAACTGGTCATACTGCCCAGCCCCAGGCTGTTGACGTCCTGCGGCACCACCTTGGATCGCGCGACAAAAGGCTGCGGCACCACGCACAGCACCGCCAGCAGCAGCGCACCTGCCGCATAGGCCCGCCGGCGCTTGCGCGGATCGGCTACTGCGGCCCTGATCTGTTCGGCCCGGCTCAATTGACAATCGCCTGTATCGAAGCAAGACCCACCAGCCCGCCAAACAGGCTGCCGGTAATATCGCGCAGCCGCGCCCAGAACTCGCCGCGATTGGCATCGACCGGGACGAACACCAGATCGCCCGGCAGAGCCTTGGCTTTCAGCGTATTGCGCCCGTCTGCCAACACGGTGCCATTGGCGCGCACGACGAAGATCTCGCCCTTGTCGCCCAGCTTCTGGATGCCGCCCGCCAGTTCGACATAGTCGCGGATGCTGCGGCCCCCGGCATAGGCGAAGGAGGCAGGCGTCGGCACCGCGCCGAACACGCCCACGGTAACGGGCCTGGGCGGAACATAGATCGTATCATTGTTCTCCAGCACCAGTTCGCCCGGCAAGGTCGCCGCATCGATGGGCAGGTCGAAAACCAGGCGTCCGGTCGGCTCGCGCTGGCGCATCTGGCCTACGACGGAACGGATCAGCTCGATATTGGCCGGTTGCACACGCTGCGCCCGGTCGGCCGAGGTGAGCGGCTGGGCAGTCAGCAGCAGTTCCACATCGTCGACCGCGCGCTGGAAGCTGGCCATCTGTTGCTGGCGCACGCTTTCACGGGTGATGACGCTGGCATAGGGGAATGCCTCGCGGGTAAGCCCGCCTGCCCGTTCGAGCACTTCGTTCATCGTCGCGCCGGGGCGGAAGTAATAACGGCCCGGCTTCGCGACTTCGCCGCCGATGGTCACAAGCAGCGATTGCTGCTGGACCGGGCGGGCGATGCCGGCATTGCTGATAACGCGGATGATCTCGCCACGCTGCGCGGGGCGCGTCTGGGCATCGGCGGCGGAAATCTCTTCCCAGCCTGCCTCACCCTGGCCCAGCGCATCGAACACCATCAGGCGGGTGCGGTCGGCAATGGTGTTGACCCCGCCGGCATAGATCAGCGCATCCGCCAGAGTTTCATTGGGTGCGAGTTCGAAAATCGCCTCGTGATTGACGCTGCCGGTCACGGCGACCTGTTCCCCGGCAGGGGCGATATAGATCACGTCTCCGTTCTGGAGCACGGCATCGCCGCGCCGGTCGCCCTTCAGCAGCAGATCGTAAAGGTCGAAATCGGAGACCAGCTCGCCATTGCGGCGCAGCTGGATCGAACGGAAGCTGCCACCGGCAGAGGGCCCGCCTGCCGCCAGCACCGCATTCACCAGGGTGGAAAGGCTGCCCACGGTGAAGGAACCGGGCGAAGCGGCAAAGCCGGTGACATAGACGGTCACACCCTTGAGCCGTGCCACGGTGACTTCCAGCTCGAAGGAACGATATTGGCGCGATACCTCGCTCCCGATTACCTGCCGGAGATCGGCATAGCGCACCCCGCCAACCGTCACCGCGCCGACCTTGGGCACGAAGATGCGCCCTTCATTATCGACCGTAAGCTGCAGGTCGCTCGCCTGGACCGAACCGGACAAGGCAAGGCGAATGCGGTCGCCCGGATTGATGCGGTAATCGGGGGGGATCGCGGCGGTGGGCGGCGGCGTGAAGTCCCGCGCCGAAGGCACCAGCAATTCGGAACCGAAGCGGCGCAGCGGCTTGCCCGCCATTTGCGAGACATAGGTTTCGAACTCGCTGGGCGGCGGGGCCTTGGTCAGCACCTTGGAGGGCGCCGGCCTTGTAGCGGTGCTCTCGGCCTGATCCTGCGCGGGGTGGCCGTTATCCAGCGTATCGGGCTGATAGGACGGAACAGATGCGGCGCCCACGCTCGGCACGGTGGCATCGCCGCCCATGCCGGATTGCGCAGACGATCCCTGCTGCTGTTGCTGCGAGGAATCCACCGGAAGTGCGAGCTGGGCCGATGCCTGTGTGGCCAGCAGCAGGGCTGCCGTGGCCAAGCTTACCGCAAGGCGCCGCATAGATAATCTCATCGCGCCAGTTCTTCCACCATGACAAGGCCCGCCTCGGGGCTGAGCAAGACTTCCGCGCCCGCTTCCCAATGATAGGGATCGGCCGCAGCGAGGATTCCGGTTCCGCTGCCACCCACGCGATAGGGGGAACGGTCCCAATGAGTGATGCGTCCACCTGCTTCGCTGACGAGCAGCGCGCCCGCCGCATGGTCCCAGGGGAGGGAGCGCTGGAACAGGGCAATATCGTTCTCGCCCAATACCAGCCGCGGATAGCTCTCGGCCGCGCAGCGCGGCACCGAGACGCGCTCGAAACGGCCGAAGGCATGGGCATGGACCCGCTCGCGCCGGTGCGGTTCGAGGAAATGGGTTCCCAGCGCCGCCACGGGCCGTCTGGAGCCTGACGGCCGGGCCCTGATCCGCTCGCCATCGATGAACGCGCCCTTGCCTGCTTCGGCAAAGCACATCCGGCCGGTCACGCCGTCGAGAATCCAGCCCATCTGGGGCACGCCGTTCTCGATCAGCGCGATCATCATGCCGAACGGAGCCCGCCCGGCCGCGAAATTGGCCGTGCCGTCCAGCGGATCGACCAGCCAGACAAGCCCTTCGCCCACGCCGGAAAGCAGGCCGGGATCGGCCGCAACGGCCTCCTCCCCCACAATCCGCGCGCCCGGGCAAAGCGTCGCCAGCCCGTCCGCCAGCAGGCGTTCGGCCTCGATGTCGGCGCAGGTGACTACTTCGCCGGGGCTCTTTTCGGCCACATCGTCGCCGCTGAGACGCCGGAAACGCGGCAGGATGGCGCTGTCGGCCACATCCTGCATCAGCATATGGACTTGCCGGTAGAGCGGCATCGCGATCATGCAGCCAGGCTCGCAACGGGGGCGGCAGGCGCGGCGGCGTCGCTACGCTCGCGGATCATGCGAATGCGGGCCAGATCCTCATCGGCGATGGAGCCGTAATAGTCGCGCTTGTTCTCCAGCCAGGCGAGTTCGAACGCCACCGCATTGGCGATGCCTTCCGCAAAGCGAGCTGATTCCACGGCCGCACCGTCAAACACCACCTTGCGGGTTTCGAAGCGGTCCAGCCGGATCTTGCGGAATTCGCGCAGGGCATCCACAGCCTCGGCCGAGACGCCGCCGCCCACCACCAGTTCCAGATCATTGTCGCGGCAGGCCTGGGCGACCGTGAGCACCGCGTCGCTGATCCGGCGCGAATTGATATCGGACCGGGCAAGTTCGCTGGACAGGGTGAAATCCACCCGACCGAACACGACCCCGTCCAGATGCCGGCAGGCGATCGGCAGCATCGCATCGAGATTGTCGAGCGTGGTCGCGGTCTCAAGATTGAACAGGAAACGGGCCGTATCCACATCCGCGCCCCAGGTCTTGGCGCGCGCATCGACGAATTTGGAAAGCGCATAGGGCGTCTCCACCATCGGAGCGATGATGTATTCCGCACCATAGAGCCTGGCGGAGAGCAGGTCAGACACTGCTTCGCAACCGCCGATCTTCAGCGCCACCGCCAGATCGGCACGATGGGCCAGTTCCAGAAGGCGCAGCAACTCGTCGGGGCGCGTGCCTTCTGCCTCGAACTCGGCCTTTACGGCCACGACACCAAATTCGTCCCGCCCCTTCCTGAGCATGTCGAGCATCGCGCGTTCGGTTGTATTCATTATGGTGCTCCCGTGATGAAATGCATCTGTCTGCTCACGGAAGACGGAGCCCCCCTGCCGACCCCTCAACGAAAAATGACCCCGAAATTTATTTCGCGGCCCGGCAAGGTCATCGCGCATCGTCTCCGTTATGCAGATGATGCCCCTTCGCCTGTTCGCCCCGTATGCAGTTGCAATCGCGCTGATTTCGGAGCCGGGAACCGCATGCGCGGAAGATGCCGGCACTCCGCAGAGCGAACTGCCGTCAGGCGCAGGCGCCACATTCCGATCGCGGATGATGGAATGGTCGGCCGAAGCCGAAACGCCCCCCGCACCACCAGCCCTGCCCGCCGCCAATGTCGTCCAAAAAGCCCCCAGGCCGCGCGGGCAGTTCCACCTCAGTTCGCACTATGGCTATCGCATCGACCCGATCGACGGCAGCCGGCGGCTTCATGCCGGCATCGACATTCCCGGCCCGGCGGGCTCGCCGGTCTATTCCGCCGCAACTGGCCGCGTAAGCTTCTCAGGTCGGCGCGGCGCTTATGGCGAGATGATCGAAATCGATCATGGTAACGGCATGAGCACCCGATACGCTCATCTCTCGCGCAGTCTCGTCCAGCCGGGAACGATAGTCGCACAGGGCGAGCGGATCGCCCTGATGGGCTCGACGGGGCGTTCCACCGGGAACCACCTCCATTTCGAAGTGCGCAAGGGCGGGCTGCCGCTCGATCCGATCGGGTTCCTCGACAGCCCGGGCGAGGATGGCGGATACAGGCGGATATTGCCCGCCGCCGCGCCACTCGAACGGCACGAACCGCACCGCTCCGCTTTCGCGCAGGCCAGAGAAGCGGAGACAGACAATTGAATGCCTCCAACCTCCAGGCCGTAGCCGTCAGCGAACGAGCGCGCCTGCTGCGCTTTCTCATCGCGCGCGGGGCCGGGGAGGATGCGGAAGACCTGTTCCAGGAATTATGGCAGCGGGCAGGCCGCTCCCCCACCCAGCCTGTCGGCGATCCGATGTCCTATCTTTTCCGGGCGGCGAACAATCTGATGTGCGATATGCGCCGTTCGCAGACCAGCCGTGCCAGAAGGCAATTCGACTGGCATGAAGCCGTCGGCCCGGCCACCGAAGATCCTCTGTGCGAACGGGCCTTCATCGCGCGCGAACGGCTGGAAGCGGTCGAGCGGGTCCTGGGGGAACTCGGCCCCCGCGTCAGCATCGCATTCCGCCGCTATCGGCTGGAGGAGTGCAGCCAGGCGGCAATCGCGCAGGAACTGGGCGTCAGCCTCAGTTCGGTCGAAAAGGACCTGCAAAAGGCCTATCGCGCGCTTGCAGACCTGAAACTTCGCTTCGACGCCGAATAATCGCATCCAGATTCCAGAAATCGGCAAATAATCGGCTTGATCCAGGTCAATGATGTCTGGACCGGCGCACGCGAAAAGCATATGCGAATGCCTCGCAATAGCCGATTCTTGGACCCCCGGAAATGAATGCGCCCTTCAGGCCGGAAATCGTGACCGAAAGCCGAATGGCACCTGCGGCGTATCAGCCGTCGGGTGGCAGCAGGACGATTGCGATGTTCGCATCGGTTGGTTTCACTGCCTTGCTCGTTTCCTCGCTCTTCATGCTCAATGTGGTCGGACAGCGTGAGGAACGGACCAGCATTGCCGTGGTAGAACTGAACACCACGCCGGAGAACCAGCCTGAAAAGCCGGATGAACGGCCGGCTCCCGAAGAAGTCCAGATGATCCCGCCACAGGTCACTGCGCCAGTCCCGCAGCCCGAAGCGCCCGCACCGATTGCCCCCCTGCCGGCGCTGGCAATGGCAAAACCTGCGGCGATTGCGATCGCCCCACCGCCCTCCCCTGCACCGCCCGCTCAACCGGCCGCCCGTGCAGGCGCGGCGTCGGGCCCGGCGGAAGGAGGCGACCTGACCGGCAATCTGGTCACCGCCAAGCCGCCGTCATATCCGATCGAATCCCGCCGCAAGCATGAGCAGGGAACCGTGATCCTTGCCGTGCTGCTTTCCACCGCAGGCGAAGTGGCCGAGATTTCGATTGCCAGGAGCAGCGGCTTCGATCGGCTCGACAAGGCAGCGCTTCAGGCTGTGAAGAAGTGGCGCTGGGCCCCCTTCAAGCGCGACGGGGTTCCCGTGACGGTCAAGGGCCAGGTGGCCATTCCTTTCGTGCTGAACACGTAGCGGCCGGCAACCCCGGCCCTGATTGCAGGCCTTGTTGCCCCGTCTTCCGCATTCGCCTGCCTGCCTCATCCCTGCCCGCGCAGACTGATTTCGCTATTGCAAATCATTCCCAATTGACGATGCGAACGATTCGCAATAACAGGCGCGCAATTGAAATCCACAGGGACCAAAAAGGGGACATCATGACCAAGCCCGTTTCGCGCGCCACCAGGGCACACGCATTTCTCGCCCTTTCCTGCGTCGGCTCGGTGCTCGCACCGCAAGCCGCCTATGCGCAGGACTCCTCCTCCACGCAGGAGGAACCGCGCGTCCTCGGCGGCGTCACCGTGACCGACACGGCCATCGACGAAGAGCCGGGCCGCGAACAGGCGAGCCCCAAGGCGACCCGCCCCGTGCGCGATACGCCGCAGACCGTCACCATCCTCACCAATGAAGTGATCGGACAGCAGAACCTGCTTACCCTGCGCGAGGTGCTCTCCACCGTGCCCGGCATAACTTTCGGCGCGGGCGAAGGCGGCGGCGGCTATGGCGACAGCATCAATCTGCGCGGCTATTCGGCCAATACCGACATCACCACCGATGGCGTGCGCGACAGCGCGCAATACAGCCGCACCGATCCGTTCAACCTGGAACAGATCGAAGTGACGAACGGCGCCAATTCGGCGGTCGCGGGCTCAGGCTCGGTCGGCGGCTCCATCAATCTCGTAACCAAGCGGCCCAAGGCCGACACCGAAATCGGCGGCAGCATGGGCGTCGGCACCGAAGACTATCTGCGCGGCACCGCGGACTTCAACATCCGTGCCAGCGATCTGATCGCCTTCCGCCTCAACGCAATGGCCCACCGCAACGATGTTCCGGGCCGCGATTACGAGGAATACAGCCGCTGGGGCGTCGCCCCCTCGGTCACGCTCGGCATCGAGAGCGCTACGCGGCTGACCCTGCAATATTTCCACCAGGAAGATACCAACACCCCGCAATATGGCCTGCCCTATTACAATAATGGGGTGACCAGCGGGATGCTGCCGGGCGTGGATCGCGCTTCCTATTACGGCAACCGCAATGTCGACACGCAGGAAAGCAATGTCGACCAGGCGACCATGATCTTCGAACATGATTTCAGCGAAACGCTGAGCATCCGCAACCTCACCCGCTGGCAGGACGTGACCCAGCTGACCATGGTCAGCCCGCCGCAGGGAACCTGGTGCCTTGCAGACGGCACCCTGCCCACCGGGGACGCCTGCCCCGACACCACGCCCGCAGGCTATTATCTGGCCGGCGGCCCGCGCGGGAACACCCGCGATTCCCGTAACCAGCTGGCCTTCAACCAGACCGATCTTTCCGCCAGTTTCAACACCGGCGGGATCGAGCATACGCTGGTTCTGGGCGCCGCGATCAACTGGGAAAAATACGAGCTGCTGACCGGCAACTGGGCCCGCAATGCCGATGGCACCTCGGTTTCCACAGCACATCTGATCAACATCGCCAACCCGGACGAAGTGGTCCAGGGCCCGGCGGGTTACGCCAATGCCTATGGCAGCAATTACTGGACCGGCCCGGTCAATTTCACCCCCACGGTCAAGCAGAATGGCGAGCTTGAAAACTATGCCGTCTATCTGTTCGACACGATGAAACTGTCCGACCAGTTCGAGATCAATGGCAGCGTCCGCTACGAACACAACAAGGGCTGGTACCGCGCCGACACCATTGCCGGTGCCACTTCCACCAGCGCGGGCACGACCACTCCGGGCACGAAGTTCGAGAATGAGGAAGACCTGTTCTCCTACCGCGTGGGCCTCGTGTACAAGCCGGTCGACGCGGTCAGCCTCTATGTTGCCTATGGCAATTCGAAGACCCCGTCGAAGACCTCGGTCAATGGTTCGTGCACCGATGCCACCTGTAACGTGAAGCCCGAGAGCGCCCTCAATTACGAGATCGGCGCCAAGGCGGAGCTGTTCAACGGCGGGCTGCTCGTCTCGGCCGCGGCCTTCCGCAACGAGCGTGACCAGTACAAGGTGGCCTCGGGCGATCCGACGATCCCCGATCAGCAACTCGATGGCCGTTCACGCGTTAACGGGCTGGCGCTCAGCGCATCGGGCAGGATCACTCCGGCCTGGTCGATCACCGCGAACTACACCTATCTCGACGGGAAGATCATCCGTGGCATCGCGCTCAATTCGCCGGCCGGAACGGTGGATGCGCTCGCCGACACCCCGCTGTCGGATGTGCCGGAACATTCGGGCAGCCTGTTCACCACCTATACGCTGCCGTTCGGACTCACCATCGGATACGGCCTGACCTATCAGGGGCGCTTCTGGCTTTCCAACCGCAGCTCGCCCGTCGCGTATCAGGCGGATGACTATCTGATCCACAATGCCTTCCTGTCCTACGATGTGGCCAAGGGTGTGAACCTGCAGCTCAATGTGAAGAACTTCACCGACGAGCTGTATTTCACCCGCATCCGCAACAATGGCTGGGCCACTCCGGGCGACGGTCGTTCCGCCATCCTCACGGCCAATTTCAGCTTCTGATGGCTCTCCATCGGTCCGGGGCAGACACTTGCCTTGCCCCGGACCGCTCTTTTGTCGCCCTCGTGGTGGCATGTGCCTGGCGCCTCGGCTAAGACCGGGGCGTCAGCCGTTTCGGGAAGGACCCTTTCGTGCTCCTGCAGATCCCCGCCCTCTTTTCGACCGAAGAAGTCCGCGAAATCCGCACCTTGCTGGAGGGTGCCGAATGGGTGGACGGGCGCGCCACTGCCGGACACCGGGCAGCAAGCGTCAAGGACAATCTGCAGCTCCCGCTCGACCACCCTGTCGCCCGGCAATTGGGCGAACGCATTCTGGAACGGCTGTCCGTCACCCCATTGTTCATTGCCGCCGCCCTGCCGCTGCGCATCCTTCCTCCTCGCTTCAACCGCTACGAAGGCGGCGGGACCTACGGCAATCATGTCGACAACGCTGTCTTCCCCGTACCCGGCACCCCGGTGCGGGTAAGGACCGACGTATCGACCACGATCTTCTTCAGCGACCCCGATGAATATGACGGCGGCGAACTGGTGGTGGAGGATACCTTCGGCGAAAAGCGCGTAAAACTGCCGGCCGGAGACGCGATCGTCTATCCCGGCAACAGCCTCCACCGTGTAACACCTGTAACATCCGGCACTCGCTTCGCCTCGTTCTTCTGGACCCAGAGCCTGGTGCGCGACGATCGCCAGCGCCGGATGCTGTTCGAGCTGGACGGCGCGATCCAGCAACTTTGCGCCGATCATCCCGACCATCCCTCGATCGACACCTTCACCAACACCTATCACAACCTGATGCGCGGCTGGTCAGAGACATGAGCACGCCTGCTCCGCCGCTGGCTGCCATTCCCGCCGAAATCGCCAGCCTTGCCGCTTATGAAGAGCGCGCCGCCCTCCACATGGCGGCCGATGCCTGGGCCTACCTCCAGGAAGGCACAGGCGACGGGATTACACTTGCGGAGAACCGCGCCGCGTTCGACCGGCGGCGGTTGCTGCCGCGCATCCTGGCCGATTTGCGCGGCGGGAATACGGCGCTAGAGTTGTTCGGCCGAACACATGAGGCGCCTATCCTGCTGGCGCCCGTCGCCTATCAGCGGCTCGCCCATCCCGAAGGCGAATTGGCCACGGTACGAGCCGCAGCCGCGCTGGGCACAGGGATGGTGGTGAGCACACTTTCCAGTTTCACGCTTGAGGAAATCGCCGAAGCAGCCCGCGCAGCCTCACAGGAACTGGGCGTTGCCGCGCCCCCCTTGTGGTTCCAACTCTATCTGCAGGAAGACCGTGCCTTCTCCGCCGAACTGGTCCGCCGGGCGGAGGCCGCCGGTTATCAGGCACTGATGCTCACTGTCGATGCCTCGATCAAGCGTGCCACCCTCACCCTGCCGCCAGGTGTCGAGGCGGCCAATCTGCGCGGAATGCCGCGCCTGCAGCAGACCGCCGATGCAGGCGGGCGCATCCTGTTCGGCACTCCGCTCGCCAATGCCGCCCCGCGCTGGAGCGATCTGGAATGGCTGCGCGGCCTGACCTCGCTGCCTCTCATCCTCAAGGGCGTGATGGCCGCCCCGGACGCGGTACAGGCGCTCTCGCTGGGCGTAGGCGGGATCGTCGTCTCGAACCATGGGGGGCGCGTGCTGGATGGTGTGCCCAGCGCGCTAGACGTTTTGCCCTCTATTGCGGAGGCGACCGGAGGCAAGGCGCCGCTGCTGCTCGACGGCGGGATCAGGCGCGGGACGGATGTGGCCAAGGCGCTGGCGCTAGGCGCATCGGCAGTGATGCTCGGCCGCCCACAAATCCATGCGCTGGCCGTGGCAGGCATCGCAGGCATCGCCCACATGCTCCATCTACTGCGGGCGGAACTGGAATTGACAATGGCTCAGTTGGGGTGCCCCTCTGTGTTCGATATCGGGCCTGACAAACTGTTTACCAGACGTCAGTAAATATCGCGGCTATAGCGCCCTGCGCTGAGCATCCCGTCCAGTTCGGCACTGCCCAGCACCTCGCGCAGAGCGACATCCACCCCCTCGCCCATCACCACGCTGCCGCACACAAGAATCGCTGCCCCGCTGGAGGCCCATCCACGCAACATTTCCGCCGCATCGAGCACCTCCTGCTGGACATAGCGCCTCTCGGCTCCGCGCGAAAAGGCACGGTCCAGTCGCGCCAGATGGCCCGAGCGCAACCAGCTATCAAGTTCCTCGCCAAAGGGGCGATCATGCGCCGGGTCACGCTCGCCATAGATCAGCCAATTGCTCGTGCCGGGCAGGCGAGCCTTGAGATGGGCGCGGAGCGAGGAAATACCCGTGCCATTGCCGATCAGCACCAGCGGAACGTCACCAGCGGGAGTGTGGAAACGCGGATTGGAGCGGATACGAAGAGCGACCTCCCCACCAACGCTCGCCTGTTCGCACAACCAGCCCGAGCCGAGCCCACTGCGCCCTTCTTCGTCACGAAACAGGCGGACAATCAACCCCAGCTCGCCTTCCTGGGGAATCGTGGCCAGCGAATAGTCGCGATGCGGCAGCGGCGGCTTCGGCGCAAAGGCATTCTCGGCCGGGCCCGGATAGACTTCGGCAATGTCGCCAGCGGCCCAATCGGGCGCGCCTGCCGCCTTGGTCAGGCGAATGCGATACATCGCCCCCCCGGGACTATCGGGATTGAGCAATTCGCGGCTCGCCAGCATCCAGCGGCTGTAGTTCGGCGGCTCCCAATCCGGCAGTGCGGCAGAGGCACCGAACAGTCGCAAATTCTGCTGCCAGTGCCGCAGCGCCCCGGCATCGCCCTGATCGACCTCCACCAGATCGGCAATCGGAACCGCTCCCGCGTCATGCAGCAGCCGGTCGAGCGCATGGCCGAAGGCACAGAAGTGGCGATAATGCGAATCCCCAAGCGCCAGCACCGCGTAATGCAGGCCGGATAGAGCGGGACGCGCGGCGGCGAAGCGGGTAAGGAAGGCCGCGGCATCATCGGGCGGATCGCCCTCCCCGGTTGTCGCGGCGACAAACAACGCCTCGCGCGCACTGGCCAGCATAACAGGCGTTATTCCTGCCAGCGAGCGTAGCGTAATCTTGCGGCCGGACGCTTCCAATACCGCAGCCGTCGCCTTGGCCAACGCAGCCGCCGTGCCCGTCTGGCTGGCATGGATCACCAGCACCGAGTCGGGATCGGCTGCAGGCTCGCTGCGCGCACGGTGGCGCCACAGGGTCGCACCCACCAGCGCAAACCAGACGAGGCAGGCCAGAGCCGCCACAGCGAGGCGCATAGGCTCGCTCACAAATCGGCCATTGCCTGCGCATGGGAGGAGAGCGTGCAGCGCCAGCTACCACCCTCACGCTCGATCACGATAGCAGCCACTTCGGCACGTTCGGCCAGCTTCAGCCCGGCCTCCCGTCCAAGCAAGGTAATCGCCGTCGCCAGTGCATCGGCGATCATGCATTCGCGGTGGAGGACAGTGACGGAGGCTGGCGCATCCACCAGCGGGGCACCGGTAAGCGGATCGATCGAATGCGCCAGGTGACGCCCGTCGACTTCCACAAAACGCCGATAATCGCCGGATGTAGCAATCGCCATATCGAGCAGACCTATGCGAATGGGCTGAAGTCGTGCACCGGGCGGCAGCTCCAGTTCGACCCACCAGGGATGGACATCCGGCTTCAGCCCGCGCCCAATCAATTCCCCGCCCAGCTCGAACAGGAAAGAACGATGGCCCGCCTGCTCCAGCGCGCGGGTAACACGGTCCAGTGCGTGACCCTTGGCAATACCGGAGAAGTCCAGCCGCAAGCCGCCGGGCTGCCGGGCGCGGCGGTTCGTTTCATCCAGCTCGACCTTCTCCCAGCCCGACAACGCCCGCGCAGTTGCCACAGCCTCAGGAAGCGGCGGGATATGCTTCACGGGAAGCGGCCCGAAACCCCACAGATCGACGACCGCGCCCAGCGTGGGATCGAACGCCCCGCCGCTCGCCCGTGCCATAGCCAGCCCGGCGCGCAACACGTGGAAAAAGCCGGGTGACAGCGCGTGCCAGCTTCCAGCCTCAGCCCGATTGAAGCGGGAAAGTTCGGATTCCGGCTCCCACTGGCTCATCTCGCTCACGACTGCATCGAGCTCAGCCTGAACCAGCGCCTCCAGCACGCGCGGTTCTGCATCTCCGGAAAGCTCCAGCGACCAATGCGTACCCATGGAGGCACCGAACAGGGCATGCCGCCCTTCGCCGGCAGAGCTCACCAGCCGGCCCGGCTCCACCTCGGGCGGTAACAGGACCAATGTTTCGTTCACATCCGGCTCCGGGCGGGTGCCCCTGAATATCAGGGCGCCATAACCTCGACATTGGCGGTGTACTGGAAGCGCCGACCGGTGATGCCTGGACGCGGCGAGGTCTCGTCGCTGAAGGATGCATGGACCCAATAAAGCCCGGCGGCAGGCCAGTCGAAAGCCGCTTCGCCATTGCCATCGGTTGTGGCGGTAATGGTGCCCTGCTCATCGCGGAACCGGCGGCCATCCGGCGTCGCCTCCACTTCCAACCCGGCCGCAGGCTTTCCGTCCACCAGGAAGCGGAAAATGGCAGGCTCGCCTGCGATCAGATCTGCCGGATGTGTCACCGGTTCCATTTCCAGCCCGGTTCCCGAAATGCGGATATCTGTCGGCATACCCAGCGTCACAAACACGAAATTCCGGTTGCTGGTAAGCGTCAGCTTCACGTCGGTCGCACCCTGCGGCGGCGAGAAGTCTGCCCCGCCAGGCACCATCACTGCGCCGCCAGCCCGACCGCCAGGCCCGCCCTGCGCGCCCGGAGGTGGCCCGCCCCGGCCACCCACCCGATAATCTTGCCCATCGAGCTTGTAACTGCCAGTTATGCCCGCGCTTTCGGTTCCAATCTGCCAGGTACCCTGCTTGGTCAGGTGGAGATCGAAGGTGCTGCGCAGTTGCCCGGTTGAGCCGTTCTCAAGCTTGGCTTCGGCGCCGTCGGGATCGATAGCCTTGATCATATTCAGCCCCATCGGGCGATGATCGGCATTGTAGACGTCGGTGGATGCAGCAACGTCGAACGTCACCCAGCCATCCTCGCCCGCCACAATGGTGGTGGAAGGCTTGATCCAGGCATTATGCGCCTGAAGTGGGGCGGCAACGAGAAAGGCCGCAGCGGCCAGCAGTATCTTGCGGTTCATGGCTATCTCTCCGGTTCAGGGCGTAATGGTGGCCTTGACGGCCCCGAGTTCGGTGCGGCCGTTGGCGGAAGCAGTGGCGCTCTTGCCGTTCCAGCTGAAAGGCAGGGTCACCTGTTCGCGCCCACCCTCTTCGCGGGAGGCTTCAACCACCAGTGCGTAATTGCCAGGCTTGAGCGTACCGACATCGAGGCGAACCTTCTGCGCGCCCGGCGCGCGAGTTGCGCCGGTCACGGCATCGGCAGGCTTGGCTGAATTACGGCCGCCCTTGCGCCACCAGGTCCTCAGATCGCGCAGCCATTTGGTACCGCCATTCTCGCGATTATCGTAATCATACCACACCGCCAGCGTACGGATATTGGGCTGGCCCACTTGCTCCAACCAGATCGCCACATAGGGCCGGTGATATTCCGCCACTTTGAGCTGCGGGATAGTGACCGTCAATTCGACGGTACCTGCAGCGGCAGGGGCCGAAAGGCCTACTGCGGCAGCGCCGGTGAAGATGATGCGATAGGCAATGGGGGACATGTCTCTCACCTGTGTACGAAAAGGAGCATGAGGATCAGCGGCAGCAGCAGGCCGAAACCCACGATCGGCCAGGTCGATGGGCGGGTGCGTGCATGCAACTGCAGCAAGACAAGGCCGGTGATGGAAAAGACCAGGCAGGCGGCCGCAAAAATGTCGATGAACCACGACCAGGCAAGGCCCGTATGGCGGCCCTTGTGGAGATCGTTGAAATAGGAAATCCAGCCATGATCGACTGTGTCGTAACGGGCCTCCCCCGTCTCGCGGTCGATCGTCAGCGTCGCATCGCCGCCCGGGCGCGGCATGGGGATGAACACCTCATATTCCGACCATTCGCCAATCGTATCGGCCAGCGAGATGTCCAGCTTCTGTTCCAGCCAATGGCGCGCGCTGGGAGGCAGGGGCTGCTTGGCTCCCTCTTCCACCGGCCGCCGCAAAGCCTCAAACGGAGCGGCATCCAGCGCAAGCACCTGCTCGCGCGTCACCGGCTCGCCCGCAATATCGCCTGCGTGATTGAGGGTGATCCCGGTGATGGCGAACAGTAACATGCCAGCCAGACAAAGGCCCGAGCTGATCCAGTGCCAGCGATGCACCTGACGCAGCCAGAAACCGCGGCTGCGGCTGGCGGCAAGCATCTGGCTGGACGAATCGGAATCGGTGCGGGTCACGGGGCCGAGCTATCGCTATCGCAAATCACTCGCAAGAATAATCGCCTAAGAAGACCCGATCACTCTCCCTTCCCGCCCGACTTGCGAACACGCCCTCTGCTGAAAAGCTCTGCCATTCAGGAATGGAGGCGTAATTCTGAAAGGGTGTTACACATGTTACGCTATGCTTTGAGGCGAAATATGTGGCCCGACCTGTGCCCGATATACAGCGCAACGAAAGGACAAACGCTGTCAAAGAACCGCCTCGGAATGTGGCAGATCGGGGACGTGTAGGAAAGTGGATTGGGGCGGGATGGGAATTCCTCGACCGGCTGTAATATGGGAGAGGACGAAGCTCTCTCAAAGGCCCTGCGCCGCGCGGAAACCATCGAGCGCCCACTGGGCAATGACGACTTCCTCGACCGGATAGCCGCCCGATCAGGCCGCGATCCAAGACCGCGCAAACGTGAGCCGAGGGTGAGCCGAGGGTGAGCCGAGGGTGAGCCGAGGGTGAGCCGAGG
>DATJDU010000038.1:0-50840 GCA_035497315.1 Sphingomonadaceae bacterium | reverse complement strand
GTGAAGGAGAGGGCCCCGCCCACCGCGAGGTTTCCGCCGAAGAACGCAGACATGTCATAGGTGTCCGGCCCACCGGTTGCGGTATTGGCGCCAGCATTCACCGAGAAGCCGAGAGTGGTAAGGTAAGCTTCAAGATCCGTTTCCGCGGCCCCGGTCAGAGACCAGCTAAGCGTAACAGTTTCGCCCGTCGGGACAGTGAGAATACCAAGCCCATTAAGCGACGAACCACCCGTTGCGTTCCCGGTCAGGCCAGAGGTCGGATAAGTCCCACCAGAAGTCGGCGCCACTGCGTCCGTTCCGGCAAGCCCGATAGCGGTTGTAATGTTCGCACCCGAGTTCTGGAAGTTCACCAGCGCGCTGGTGGTAGCCAGTTCGTTACCGTCCAGAGCAATGGCATTGGTGGCACGATTTCCGGTCGCCGAAGCAGCCAGGCTGTTGTCGTCACTGATGATCGACGAAGCGACAACATCATTGCCGACAGCGGTCAGAACGAGCGCAGCATCTTCCTGGTTCACAGTGTCAAGCAGCGCCGCCGAAATCACACCGCCAGCGGACTGGACATTGTTCAGGCCGAAGGAAGCATCTGCAAGCGTAACGCCGTTGGTGACAACAGCCGCCCCACGCGAACCGAGGCCGAAGAAGCTGGCTTCTGTGTCGAGGGTCGTGGCCGAACCGGAGACGCCGTTATCCGCAAGGTTGCCATAGGCGAGCGCCTGAACATTGTTGCTGGATGCCGACGAGGTCGATTCAATGACATTGCCCGCGCCAAGGGTAATATCGGTTTCGACGATCCGCGAACCGGAAGCCTCGGCACTGATGATCGAATTATTCGTCACCGTCTGGGCGTTGGTAAGGTTCATCACTGCCGAATATTCGCCACCCTCAGGAAGCGGCTCGGACGGAGTGTCAACCGTGTTCGCCGTCAGGCTCGCGCGATTGAAAGAGTCCGTACCATAAGCCGCCGCGACCAGCGTATTGCTGTCGTTGATGGCGGTCGAGCCTTCATCCTCGCCACCCAGCGACTGGTCAATATCGAGCTCGAACGGCGTATCGGAACTGGCCTGAGCGCTGATGCTGGCCGAAACCGACTGGATATTGAGCACGCCATAGGGCGCAAGCACGGTCGGAGCATTGGTGTTGTCGAGCACGAAGCCGTCAAGCGCGATCGGATTGAAAGTAACCGTCGAACCAATGTCGTTATCCGAAAGGATAATCTCGTTGGCATCGACCGCCAGATTGTTCGAAACCGAAGCACCATAGGCAATCGCGCGGTTGAGATTGCCGCTCATTTCAACCGTGCTGCCATTCACCTGGAGCGATTCCAGGTCAACTTCGCTATTGCTGACAGCCGAAATGGCGGAAGCGTCGGCAACGATCTGAACACTGTTGATACCGGCATTCGAATCCACCGTCGTGCCGGAGATCGAAAGGCCATTGGAACCCGTATTGCCGAGCGCAACGGCTTCCTGCGTGTTGCCGGTTGCCTGCAGCGTGCTGTTATCGATGAGGGCAGAGTAGGTGCCGATTTCGATGTAGCTCTCTTCATCAGCGGTAACGTTGCTGCTGTAGAGGCTCTGCAGGTTGGAGACGATCACGCCGCCATCGGAGCTCAGGTTGCCGTCCGGCCCAGTACCGCCCGTCAGGACGAGAGCGCCCGAACCGAAGTCCAGCGTATTCGCATCGAGCGTAACGTTCTGGCTAACCTGGTTGCCATAGGCGCTGGCAGCGAAACGGTTATCGTCAACGCTGATGGTGCTGTCGGTCAGGAGGTTATCCAGATCGTCGCCAGCCCAGCCCCAGATGTAGCTGTCATAAACTTCAGCAAGGACATCGGTGTAGAGGTTGGTCTGCTGGTTAGCGACCGCAACGGTGCCCGCAAAAGTGGCCGCGCCTTCACCGCTGCTCAGTGCGCTGCTGGCAGCGTTGCCGCGAGCGCTTGCAGTGATGGAGTTGCCGGAAACGTCGATCGAACCGCCGACCAGCTCCTGCGCTTCACCGTAGATTTCCGATTCATCGTTATAACCATAGACTTCAAGGCGATCGCCATTGGCTGCGCCAACATTGCCCTGGCTATTGTTGATCACCAGATCGGCAGCCACGTTGCTGTCAACCGTGCCCGACGTATAGACGATATCCGTCGATGCGCTGTTGTCAGTTGCGCCCTGGAAGGACATGCCATCGGCCAGCAGAATGCGGTTGCCCGCTGCACCCGTGGTAGCACCCAGCGCTTCGTTGCCGGAGGCGCTGGCGCTGATCGAATTGTTCTGCACCAGCAGCGAACCGGTCAGCGTGTTGGTGAAGCCGGCTTCGGCGCCGATGTCACCATAAATGTAGGTGTAATTTTCAGCCTCGATGTGCGAATCCTGGCCAGCAACACCGACATTGCTCTGTCCATTGCTGACAACAGCGCTGCCCTCGAAGGTCGGCGCGCCGCCCGACTGGATGTCGATCGTGGAGTTAGAGCTGTTACCCTTGGACGTTGCGGCTGACGTATTGCCGATTACTTCCGGGCTGCCCGCAACAGACTGGTCGCCGGTGCTGACAAGGTCGAGGTAGATGTCGGCTTCAACGTAGGAGTCGATATCGACGTCCGCGTTCATCTGAACGGTGCTGGCAACAAGGCTGCCCGAAGCATTCAGAAGCTCAGGGGTTCCGGCGGAGTCGAAGTGCGACACGCCGCTGGGAGCACTGGTGACATAAGTGTTCGGGATCGAACCAGCCAGCGAGGTGGAGCCGGCGTTGCCGGTTGCTTCAGCCTTCACGCTGTTGCTGTCAACGCCAACCGCACCGCCGGTGAAGTCGTCGAGGTTAGCAAAAATGTCCACATTCGTGGCCGTCGCCGTAATGGCCCCGTCATTATATTCGAAGCCCAACGCAGCAGCGCCGTCACCATCGACATCATTGCCGATAATCGACAGGTCGATCGAATTGTCGAAATTATTGCCGAGTGCAGCCGCGCGCACGATGTTTTCGTCAACAACGATAGTGGACGTACCGCCCGGGCTGACCGTCTGATCAACGCCGCCGCTCACACCGTCAATCTGCGAGAGGATATCGTCGACATTCGCGAGAACCGCGTCAACAACGTCATGCCCTTGCACACTCGTCGTCACCGTCGGCAAGCCAGCAGGCGTCACAACGGTATCAGCAGCATGCGCGCTGGTTACCATCATCGACGCAGCCATCGCGGTGCCAACGGTCGCAAGTAATTGATTCCGGCCCTTGTCAGTAATCTTAGTCATAACATGCCCCTTTTGAAAAAACACAATCCCGACGCTCAACAGAACGCCACAATCGCAACTTCCTTATGCAAATCAGCAAACAAATTTAGTTAAAAACTTCACAAAATCTATCAACTAAACGCAATTCATTACAATTTGGCTTCGACGGCAATCAGCCGCCAATCCTAAGCCTCACAAGCTCCTGCATGCCAGGCCCGTCGCGATGGATGGAAGTATCGGACGGCGCCGGCCGCCAGATGATGGTAATGGCAGCGGGGGGAATGCCCCGGCTTGCCAATGCACTGGTGATCGCCGCGATACGCTGATCGGAAAGCTCATCACGCTTGCCTGGCTCGAAGTTTTCCGTGTCGCGCGACACCATCAGGACGTTGATGCCGCCCTGCTTGGCAGCGGCCGCGATCTGGTCGAGACGAGCGAGCGCGTCGCCGCCGAGCTGCGCAGATCCAAATTCGAAGCCGATACTGACGTCCGAACCGCTGGCAGAAGCGACAGTGTTGCCGCCGCTGTTAACCACCGCTCCGGAATTCCTCACTACCGGCGCAGGGCCGGCAAAGGCGCTGGTCGGATTGGCAACCACGCGGAGCTTTTCAGCCGGCGTCACCGCGATGCGGCCACCCACCTGAACTGCCTTGCAGGGTTCGTAATCGACATTGGTGACGGCCGAAACCAGCCGCACAACGCCTTCTTCCAGCGCAGCGCGAACGCCAAGCTGCATCGGCTCCTGACCGCGCGCACCGATATTGATGTCGAACAGGTCATTGTCGAAGAAGCGGAAGACGTTGAAGCCCACCTCATAGCCGGTGAACTGCTTGGCGAGACTGACGGTCTTCACCACTTCCAGCGTCCTGGTGTCGACGATACGAAGATCGATCGCCACCTGCTGGCTGTAAGTACGGCCCTTGCCGCCGACCTGGTTGACGCCAGCTTCGAAACCGCCGGACCGGATATCGTAGTTCACCTCGGTGATGCCGCCGACGATGAAATAGTCCGACTGCTGGATCGTACCGCCGAAATAGGGCAGCCAAGGAACCTTCTGCTTGCCGTTCGGACCATCAAGATCGTGAATCTGCCCATCGCCGAGCTGGCGGCGGTCAGTATAGCCGAGCTCCCGCTCCGCGATCGAGGGATCGAAACGTTCCGCGATGCGTACTGCGCCCGAGAGCTTGCCGAGCGCCGAATAGACCATCAGCGCGCCGCCCTGGGTCAGCGCATTACCTTCGTTTAGCGAATATTTGCCCGTGAAATCCTTCACATCGCCCACGCCGACAACGATCGGCGCCATGCCGGTAGAAGCCACGTGATCCGCAAAGCAGGCCAGAACGCCTTCCATCGGAGTCACATTATCCCGCACGGGCGGGCCGATAACGAGAGGGAGTTCACCCGGCGCAACCGACTGCGCCTCGGGAGTGGTACAACCGGCAAGCGTCACAGACACCGCCAGGACCGAAACCAAAGACAAAGTGCGAAGACGCTTACCCTGCCCCACGGGAAGCCTGAAGCTCATGCTCGATCCTCTCAAAGTCTTAGTTCAATACGTTCGCGAAATGGCAAGCCGTACTGTCATTCACCGTAGCGGTCTGATCGCCGCTATTGGTCTGTGTGGAGTTGAGCGCCTGAGTGGGCGACCCGCTAACGCTGGCGGAAGTCGAACCATCCACCGAAGCGCCGATACTACCGCTATTGCCCTGATTGCTATCCGCGCCATTATCGCTGCGCCAGCCGTCAATATCGGTGGAATTGTTGTTGCCGGTCGAACTTGCGGTGGAACCCGACGTAGTAGGCGCGTTGGCAAGATTGGTATTCGTGCCCTCGTTACCCGTCGCAGTGGCCGCAACATTGCAGTTATACTGCCGATCGATGTTCGTGATATAAGTCGGAGGCGCGTAATACCCGCTGCGCTTCTTCTCGATCAAATCGAGAATAGCCGCCTGATTGACCTTGTCCGCAGTTGTCTGGAACTGCCAGGCGTAATTCTCGCCCACATTGTTCGCGCCGGCAGTTGAACCAAAGCCAGCAAGGACGAACATACTCGTAAACGCGAGCAGACGCTTCATGAATACCCCCAAAACTACGTTCCGCATTAGCGGCACTTACTGCACTGCTACGACAAGCAGAGCAGCATGTGAACCTCAAAATGATGCGAACCGAAGGTCATTATTAACCATACGTGTTTACCCCAGGTCAAGCGTCGTGTCGACGCATTTCCGTCGGTACCACCGGAAAAAACCCAAATATCTCTGTTTCTTGGGGACCCTTGCGACCCCATTAGGCGGGAAATAGGACAGTTCCAAGTCGTTTTACCGGAATCTTTTCGACACCCCAACCCACCCCAGTTTTCACCACTTTCTGCAAGGAACGACGCCGGAGTAACCCGAAATAAAGTTTACTTGCGAATTATTTGACTGCGACCAACCCCATCCCACATTCACGACAAAAACGGGAACCTGCGGGGAAAAGCGTCCCGCAGGCGTCACATATGCCTGCTTCGCTGACAGGCTCGGGTGCCGGCTCGTTCGGTTGCGCGACGAAGGCTGGCGAAGGCCGTGCATCACCCCAGGCCAGCAATCGTTCCAGCAGCATGAGAAGATCAGCGCCCCGCGCAGTCCGGAGCGACAAGCCCGGCGCTGCCTGACTGCGTTCCGCGCCATTCCCCCCTTCAGGCGACCATGTGCCGGTGAGCAGGCTGCCCGGCCCATGCAGCAGTATCAGCTCATCCACCATGACAGCATCGCCGACGCGGCGGGCGCTCTGCACCAGGCTCATCGCGCTACGCGATGCAAGCATTTCTGCCAGGGCGGCGCCCCGATCGGTCAGCGCATCGCTCTCACTCGCGAGACCCTGGGCCGCCAGTGCATCGAGACCCCGCCACAGCGTGCCTGAATCGATCCGGCCAAGCAGGTCGCCACCACACAGCATCCCGAGCCGAGTGAGCGGCGAACCAGGATCGGGGCGATCCCGTTCGCGTTTGATAATCGCTTCCAGGCTGGTGAGGTCCGCCGGTGCCCCCAGGCATTCGCTGCCGCCTTCCCTCCCGAGCAATCGGGCACGCAGGACTTCCTGCCGGGCCTGCTGCGCCATGGTGGCAAGCAGCACAATCTCCTCGCTGCCCAGGTCGATCGCCAGTTCCTCGCCGGGGTCCGGAACAAGCGATGCCCCCAGCAACTCATCGGCCAGCGCAAGCGCCTGGGCCGGGCCGCCGATCAGTGCGACGTCCCAGCGATCCGGCGCCGGACGGGCAAAGGCGATCCAGCTCGCACCATCGGGAGATGCCAGTCTGGTTTCCAATCCCGTGGCACTGCCTTCTGCAAAGCCCAGAAAACGCAGCGAGCAGACGGGCTGCGCAAGCGTTTCGAACACCAGCCGCGCGGCCGGATCGAGTTCGCCGTCCTCCCCGGCCAACTCGTCCGGCAGGATGCCGCTTGCCGGAGGCAGGCCGGAGAGAAATTCCGAATTGGCGGGAATGGCGCGCGCGGCGGCGAAACCTTCCGACATCTGCGCGGCCGAGAGAAGAAAGCGGCGACGCTCCATCTCAGCGGCCTGCCTGGCTGAGCACTGTGCCAGATTGCACGCGCCATCCTGCAATCGCAGCGTACGACGCCTGAACCGGACCGGAAGGAATATCCTCAGGCGCGCTTGCCGGTACCGTCCCGCTGGCGCGTGCATCTGCCATACGCAACCTGTTCCATAACAAGGCGGGCACATCGCCCCCGGCCACCGCGCCTCCCGGCACGAGCATGTCCACCACGCGGTCCGGCGCGCCCACTTCGATCAACAGGCCGCTCATCAGATCCGCCGCGTCGCTGCCAAGCCGCGACCTGCGATCGCTCCGGTCTGCATTCCTGCCAAACGGCTCGACCGTGCCCAGCGGCAATATGGCGCGCAAAGTCTCCAGGGCAACGGCGGACCTTTCGCCGCGCCAGCAAGCCGACGCGAGAGCAGGCGGGCCTTGCAGTTCAAGCGCGGCCTCTGCAGCATATATCTCGCCCAGCTCCAGCACGAGCTGGCCACCGCAGGACGTGCAGAAGCTCACCTCGTCGCGGCTTTCCGAACCGCACTTGCCGCATCTCTGCATGAAATCCACTGGCCCCTTGCCGCCCTTCACGGCGGCTGCCTGCACCGATCCGCCCTGCCGTGTAAATCGCAAATCGCGCGAAGGCCCTTTGCGAGACGCCCGGCGCGCAATGGCTGGAAATACTCGGGACGAGCGGTTAGTCAGCGCGCGGGATAAGGAGAAACGATGGAAATTTGCGGGTCTTGTGGCGCTGCCATCTACGAGAATGACCGCTATTGCGGCGGATGCGGCGCGCCCATCGCGACCGCGGCAGACCCGGTTCGCCTCCCCGTCCCCGTCAAGACCGGGCGTTGGTGCAGACGGGCACTGCTGGCGGCCGGACTTGTTTCCGGCATCGCCCTGCTTGGCGGAGGCGCCTTTGCTTTGATAGCCAGCCAAAGCCGCCCCGGCGCAGTGATCCGTTTCGCGCTGGGCGATTTCGCGCCAACAGTCACGGCCGAACCGGAAGCGAGCGAGACGCCCACTCCCGAAACGAGCGAAACCCCAAGCGCAACGCCCACGCCGAGCGAGAGCCCATCGGTAACAACCAGCGAGACAGCCTCCCCCGTTGCGCCACAGACGCAAGCGCAAACTCAAACCCAGACGCCGATCATGGCGGGCAACTGGACCTTCACCACCGTTCTGGCCAACGTCACCAAGGTGGACATGTCGGACACCAGCTTCCAGCTCAACCGCCAGGGCATCGGCCGGAGCGAGAGCTGGTCGCAATGCGTAAGCGACAATGTCGCCAACCAGCCCCGCGCCAGTTCCTTCCCCTTCCGCCCATCCATGGGGTGCCGCGCGGGCAGCTATGCAATCGCTGGCGGCTCATATCGCGCCAGCCTGACCTGCAATTTCCCGCAATATGGCGGTGCGCGCCCGGTGGAGAGCAATGGCAGCTATGGCCCCGATACGGTGGCCATCAGCGCGCGGGTTCGCGTGCCGGCGCAAGTGGTGAGCGGCGACTTCGAGAAAGTGCCGGAAATCTACCTCGACTATCGCCTGACCGGCGCGCGCACCGGGCCATGCAAATAGGCAGCTGAGGCCGGGCAGGACAAAGTCATCCTTGCCCTCAAATCCCCTGATCGCCTAGCAAGCGCCCAAACGACAATCTGGGAGGGTTTCCATCATGCATCGCACTTCTGCCATCCGCGGCGCCATGGCGCTCGGCGCATCCGGCCTTGCCATTGCCATCGGGGGCTTTTCGCTGGCCGTGAGCACACCGGCAGCGGAAACCAGCTTCGACAGCCAGGTGCAGCAGGGCCTCACGGCCTATGCGAATGACTGCGCCGTCTGCCATGGCAGCACGATGGACAATGGCGCTTTCGCCCCGGCGCTGAAGGGCGCGTCTTTCCAGGCCAAATGGGGCGGCCAGGGTGCAGACAAGCTGTATGACTATATCCGCGCCTCCATGCCCCCGGGCAATACGGGCGGACTGCCTGATGAAACCTATGCCGCGATCGTAGCAGCGACGCTGGCGGAGAACGGCGCGAAGCTGGACACTCCCTTGCGCCCCGATGCCGCGCAGCTTGCCGCGGTCATTGTGCCGAACGACGCGGTGACAGCGGATGCGGCCGATGTCGGCTTTGGCGGCATAACCACCCGCCGCCCGCTTCCGGCATGGCCCGCAAGGCCCGATCTTTTCGCCAATTTCACCCCCGTCACCGATGCGATGCTGAATGCACCGGCGGGTGAGAACTGGCTGGCATGGCGCGGCAGCCATACCGGGCAGGGTTTCTCCCCGCTGAAGCAGATCGACACCGGCAATGTGAAGAACCTCACCGTCGCCTGGGCACAGTCTCTCCCGGCAGGCCCCAACATGGCCGAACCGCTGGTGCGCGACGGGGTAATGTATGCCTATGGCTTCGGGGACGAGGTCTTCGCGCTGGATGCCACCAATGGCGACGTGCTGTGGCGTTACCAGCGCAAACCGGCCAGCCCGCCCGCCACTTCGAAGAAGACCATCTCGCTCTATGGCGACAAGGTGCTGCTGGCGACCGGCGATCTCCACATGGTCGCGCTGGATGCCCGCACCGGCAAGCCCGTGTGGGATGTGCCGATCACCGACAAGCCCGGCTTCCGCATCCCCGGCGGTCCTCTGGCCGCCGATGGTGTGGTGATGATCGGCATGGCCACGCAGGAAGCGGGCGGCGGCCAGATCGACGGGTTCGAGATCGAGACGGGCAGGCATCTGTGGACCTTCCACACTGTCGCCCGGCCCGGCGCTCCCGGCGGAGATACATGGAACGGCCTGCCGCTCGACAAACGCCATGGCGGCTCCGTCTGGACATCCGGCTCTTACGATGCCGAAAACAAGCTGGCCCTGTGGGGCGTCGCCCAGACCTATGACACCGGCCCGCTGCGCGATCGCAAGCCCGGCATGAACAATGATGGGCTCTATAATGACGCTACGCTGGCGCTGAACCCGCGCACGGGCGAACTGGTCTGGTATTTCCAGCACATGAAGAACGACCAGTGGGATCTCGACTGGGTGTTCGACCGGGTGATCGGCACGCTGGAGCGCAATGGCAAGCAGCAGCGCGTGGTGATGACGGCCGGCAAGATCGGCCTGTTCGACACGGTGGACGCGAAGACCGGCAAATATCTCTCCACGCTCGACATGGGCATTCAGGATATCGTGACCAAAGTCGATCCCAGGACGGGCGACAAGATTTACGATCCCGCCAAGATCCCCGATGGCGGCGCGCCCTTCTTCGCCTGCCCCAATGGCGGCGGCGGCCGTAACTGGAGCCCCACGGCCTTCAATCAGGGCACCGGCCATCTGTTCGTCAATGCACGCGATGTCTGCATGGATATCGTGCCGGGCAAGCCGGGCTTCCTGACCACCGGGATCAACATGCGCTATGCCGCGCCGGAAGGCAGCGACGGACGTTATGGCATGTTGCAGGGGCTCGACATGCAGAACCAGAAGATCGCCTGGACCGTCCACCAGCGCGCGCCTTATTCCATGGGCGTTCTGGCAACGGCAGGCGGGTTGCTGTTCACCGGATCGGTGGACCGGCAGTTCATCGCTTACGATCAGGCGGATGGAAAAGTGCTGTGGCGCACGGGGGTGACGGACATCCCCAATGCCTCGCCCATTTCCTATTCGGTGGATGGCCGGCAATATATCGCCATCGTCACCGGGCGCGGCAATCCGCTGTCCTTCGGGCTGGGCGCACTAACGCCGGAAATCCAGCTGCCGCCGGTGAACAGCTCCGCGATCTATGTCTATGCCCTGCCTGAAAAGGAGGATTGATCCCCATGTCACTCCCAACGCCCCGCCCCCCGCTTCCGCCCTTCACCGAGGAAAGTGCGCGCCAGAAGGTGCGGCTGGCCGAAGATGGCTGGAACAGCCGCGATGCCGCCAAGGTGGCGCTGGCCTATACCGAGGATACCGTCTGGCGGAACCGCGTGGAATTCCCGCGTGGCCGGGATCAGGCCGAGGCCTTCCTTGCCCGCAAATGGGCCAAGGAGCTGGATTACCGCCTGATCAAGGAATTGTGGGCCTTCACCGGCAATCGCATCGCAGTGCGCTATGCCTATGAATATCACGATGACAGCGGCAACTGGTTCCGCGCCTATGGCAATGAGAACTGGGAATTCGACGCAGACGGCCTGATGAGCAATCGCCACGCCAGCATCAACGAAATGCCGATCCGCGAGGAAGACCGCCTGTTCCGCTGGCCGCTGGGCCGCCGCCCGGACGATCATCCGGGGCTTTCGGAGCTGGGGCTTTAAGGGGCTGGCGAGAAGGGGTGGAAAGGCACCGTCTCCTCCTCCAGTCACCACACCCGCTCATCCTGAGCTTGTCGAAGGACATGGGAAACCGTCCGCCCCGTGTCCGATTGCTTGGCAAGCGCCAGCGCGTGCCCTTCGACAAGCTCAGGACGAACGGAGGTTGGGAGGTTTCCCCGGACGATAAGGCCAGACAGCCCCTCCCCCTCAATCCCCCAGCCACAACTGGTGGCTGTCGATCCGCAGCTTGGTGATCGCGCGCTGGGCTTCGGTGCGGGCGATGGCTTCGGCGCGGAAGGCGTCGTGGACCATGCGTTCGGCCAGCAGTCTGTCGGCCAGGTCGATCTCGCCCAGATCGTAGCCCTTGCGCAGCTTGGTGAGCGCCGCGATCTGGGCGTTGAGCCCTTCGCGCGCGCGCTTCCAGGCCTCGAAGCGATAAGTCGCCTCTGCCACGTCGGAATCCGCCATTTCGCGCACCATGAAACGGGCCAGCTGGGCATCGGCCTGCGCCGCATTGGCCTCAGCCGCGGCCTGATCGCTCAGCGCCGCACGATGGCCGCCGCCCAGCGGCACGGAGAAGACCAGCCCTGCCCCCTTCTCCGCCCCGCCGCGTTCGGAAAACAGGCGGACGCCGAAAGAGGGGTCGGCCATTTTCTCGCGCCTTGTCCGTTCGGCCTGGCTCGACATCTTGTGCGCCTGTGCATCGGCGGCGGCGATCTCGTGGCTGTTGGTCAGCACCAGTTCGCGATAATGCTCCAGCCCGCCTTCGGGGATCGCTGGCTGCGGCACTTGCACAGCTTCCAGCGGCACAGCGAGCGCGGGGAAATGCGCCGCCAGCCGCGCCTGGGCGACACTGGCGCGGCCGGCGGACTGTTCCGCCATCAGCCGGGCATTGCCCAGCGCCGCTTCAACCTGATCGGCTTCCAGTGGCGCCGCGTCCTTCAGCTCCACCCGGCGCTTGACCGCTGCCAGCGCCTGTTCGTAATTCGTCACCGCCTGCCGATCGACCTCGGCCTCGGCAGCGGCACCCAGCCAGTCCCACCAGTGCCCGGCCAGCAGCAGGGCAGCCTGATGCTTGGCATCCTCGGCCATGTTCTCGGCCGCATCGATGCCATATTGGCCGATTTGCCGGTCCAGCGCGGCCTTGCCCGGCAGGCGGAAGGCGCGCGTGAGCTGCGCGTCATATTCGTTGAAGGAGCCTGCCTGATCGATGTCACGGCGCGTGTAGGAACCGCTGAAGGTAACTTCATGCACCCCCTTGGCGCGGGCGTGGGCATCGGCACGGGCAGACTCTACTTTGGCCCGTGCTGTCACGACCGAGGGGTGATCGTCGAGCGCTGTGTTCACCGCCGCCGCATCGGGCAAGCCCGGTTCGGCGGAAAGCGGTGCAGCGACAGCCATCAGCGGCAGCAGGAAGAGGATCGTCTTGCGCATGGGCTCAACCCTCCGCGACAGGATGTTGGAGGTCGCCCGCCTCACGTTCCGCCGAGCTTTCCCCGAAACGGTTGTAGAGGATCGGCAACAGGATCAGCGTCAGCAGCGTGGCCGAAACCAGCCCGCCGATCACCACGATGGCCAGCGGCTTCTGGATTTCCGAGCCCGGCCCGGTAGCGAACAGCAGCGGGACAAGGCCGAAGGCGGCGATAGTGGCAGTCATCAGCACGGGGCGCAGGCGGCGTTCCGCCCCGCGCCGCACGGCTTCGGCCAATGGCACGCCCTCGTCCCGCAATTGCCGGAAATAGCTGACCATCACCAGGCCGTTTAGCACCGCGATGCCCAGCAGAGCGATGAAGCCCACCGATGCGGGGACCGAGAGATATTCGCCCGATGCCGCCAGCGCGATCATCCCGCCCACCATGGCGAAGGGGATGTTCACCAGGATCAGCAGCGAGGCACGCAGCGAGCCCAGGGTGAAGTAGAGGATGGCGAAGATCATCAGGATCGAGATCGGCAGCACCACCGCCAGACGGGCGCTGGCGCGCTGCTGGTTCTCGAACTGGCCGCCCCATACAAGGCGGTAGCCCGGTGGCAGATCTACATTCTGCGCGATGTCGGCCTTGGCTTCTTCCACATAGCCGACAATGTCCCGGCCGGAGACGAAGGCCTGCACCATGGCGAAGCGCGAGCCGTTCTCATGCTCCAGCTTTACCGGCCCTTCGACACGGCGCACCTGGGCGATGTCGCTGGCGCGGACCAGCTGCCCCGAGGGGGATCGAAACAGCTGGTCCGCAAAGGATTGGGGCGTCATTCCGCTGGTGCCATCGGCCCGCAGCATGATCGGTACGCGGCGGCTGCCTTCGGCCACGATGCCCGCCTGCAGGCCTTCGACCTGAGCGCGCATCATGTCCTGCAGATCGTTGATCGGCATTCCGGCGCGGCCGGCGGCAACGCGATCGATATCGATCTGGAGGTAATCGACCTGATCGTTCGCCACGGTCATCGCCTCGCTGGTGCCCTGGATCGTCTCCAGCCGGGACTGTATCTGGCCGGAAAGCCGGGAGAGTTCGCCAAGGTCCGGCCCGAACAGCTTGATCGCCAGATCGCCGCGCGCGCCGGTGAGCATTTCGGACGTGCGCATTTCAATCGGCTGGGTGTAGCTCGGCTCGATGCCGGGGAAGCCGGCCAGCACCTTGCGGATCTCGTCCACCAGCCATTGCTTGTCCTTCACCCGCCATTCCTCGCGCGGCTTGAGCTGGAGGAAGCCGTCGCTTTCATTCAGGCCCATCGGATCGAGCCCGATCTCGTCGGAGCCGACGCGCATCACGATCTTTTCCACTTCGGGCACGGCCGCCATCACGGCCTTCTCCACCTTGAGATCGCCCGCGACCGAATGGTCGAGCGAGACAGAGGGCAGCTTGGAAAGCTGCAGCACGACGGAGCCTTCATCCATGGTCGGCAGGAAGGTCTTGCCGGTGATGGTATAGGCCCCCACCGTCAGCACCAGCGAGGCTCCCGCCACGGCGAAGACGCGCTTCTTGTGGGAAAAGGACGCACCCAGCGTGCGGGCATAGAAGGGCGAAAGCTTGCGCATCACCCAGGGTTCGTGATGCCCTTCCTTCACCTTGAGCAGGAAATAGGCCAGCACCGGGATCAGCGTGAGCGAGAGCACCAGCGCCGAAAGCAGCGCCAGCACGATGGTAAGCGCCACGGGTGCGAACAGCTTGCCCTCAAGCCCTTCCAGCGTCAGCAGCGGCAGGAACACCAGCGCGATGATCGCCATGCCCGAAGCAACCGGCTTGGCCACTTCGGCCGAGGCAATGAAGATATTGTGCAGCTTGCCGGATTTGGCGTGTTTCGGATCGCTCAGCCGTTCGACCACATTTTCCACTACCACCACTGCGCCATCCACCAGCATCCCCACCGCGATGGCCAGGCCGCCAAGGCTCATGAGATTGGCAGTAAGGCCGATGGCACGCATGAAGATGAAGGTCAGCAGGGCCGCCATCGGCAGGGCCAGCGCCACGATCACCGAGGCGCGGATATCGCCCAGGAACAGCAGCAGCAGGACCACCACCAGCAGCGTTGCTTCCAGCAATGCCTCCTCAACCGTGCCGACAGCGTGGCTGATAAGCTCCGAACGGTCGTAGAACGGGGCCACAATCATGCCTTCCGGCAGGCTGGGCTTCAATTCCTCCAGCCGGGTCTTCACTCCTGCGACGACCTTGCTGGCATCGGCGCCGCGCAACCCGATGACGAGGCCTTCGACCGCCTCACCCTTGCCGTTCTCGGTCACCGCGCCGTAGCGGGTCCGGCTGCCCAGCCGAACGGTGGCGACATCGCCCACCCGCACCACCGCGCCATTGGCGTTCTTCACCACTACGGAGGCGAGGTCCTCCAGCGTGCGGATCGCGCCGGTGGAACGCACGATCAGTGCTTCCTCTCCGGTGACGATGCGCCCGGCGCCGTCGTTGCGGTTGCCGCTTTCGATGGCGGCGGCCAGATCGGCGGTGCTGAGCCCGGCGGCGGCCAGCGCGGCATTGTCAGGTGCGACCTCGAAGGTCTCGACAAAGCCGCCCAGCGAATTGACATCCGCGACGCCCGGCACGGTGCGCAGCGCGGGGCGGATGATCCAGTCCAGCACGCGGCGCTTTTCGGCAAGGCTCTGCGGGCCTTCCAGCGTGAACATATACATGTCCGACAGCGGAGTGGAGATCGGCGCCATGCCGCCTTCCACCGTGGCGGGCAGATCGCCCATTACCGCGTTGAGCCGCTCCGACACCTGGCTGCGCGCCCAATAGATGTCGGCGGAATCCTCGAAATCGATGGTGATATCGGCAATCGCATATTTCGCGACCGATCGCAGCACCGTCTGGTTGGGGATGCCCAGCATCTCCATCTCGATCGGCGCGATCACCCGGCTTTCGACCTCCTCGGGTGTCATGCCCGGGGCCTTGAGGATGATCTTCACCTGCGTGGAACTGATGTCCGGGAAGGCATCGATCGGCAGATTGGCGAAGGACCAGCCGCCGATAGCGGCCAGCAGGGCGGCAAGGCCCAGCACCGCGAGACGGAGCGAAAGCGCCTTTTCGACGAGCAGACGAAGCATTGCGCCCTACTCCGCCGTCATCGCCTTGAGTTCGGCAATGCCGCTGATCGCGACTGCCTCACCCGGCTTGAGCCCTTGCGAAATATAGGCCTTGCCCGCAGCCTGCCCTACCACTGTCACCTTGCGGCTGACGAAGCGGTTGCCACTGCGCACGAAGACCATGTCGCCCTCTCCGATGCGGGTCACGGCAGCGGCGGGGATGGCGACGCCCGGCTGGGCGCTCTGCCCCGCGATCACCACCATCACATTCTTGCCTGCCACCAGTCCGGGAGCCGCGCCGATGCTGGCCTTGGCCATGATCGAGCGCGTCTGCGGATCGATCGAAGGCGCGACCGAGAGGATCTGGCCGCCGACGATTATCGGCTTGCCATCCTCGCCCGTGCCAAGTTCAACTTCCACCGGCATTCCGGGGCGCACCGCCCTGGCCAGCCGCTCGGGCAATTGCAGGTCCACGCGATAGGCACTGGCATTCTCGATCACGAAGGGCGCCGTCATCCCGTCGACCGGGCCGCCCGTCTCCACCGCGACATGCGCGACGCGGCCGGAGATGGGGGCCCGTAAGGTAGTCGTTCCGTCCGGCCCCGTGCCTGCCAGCGCGGTGAGCCGCTGCTGCTGCGAAACCGATGCCCGTGCTTGCCGCAAGGCTGCCTGCGCCTCTTCGGAGCGGGCCTCTGCAATCACGCCTTCCCTGGCGAGCTGCGCCATGCGCTTCGCCCTTGCCTCGGCAAGGTCCAGCTCGGCCTGGGCGCGGGCGAGTTCGCCACTGATCTGCAACGGCTCTGCCGCACGGACCAGTGCGAGGGCCTGTCCGCGGGAAACTTGCTGCCCTTCGATCACATAAATCCGCACCGCCGCGCCGGGGAAGCTGGAGGTCACCGCCACCCGCGCCTCGGGCGGCAGGCTGACCTGCCCCGGCACAGTACCCAGCGGCACAGCGTCCACGCCTTGCGCCGGGGCGGTGGTAATGCCCAGCCGCTTCATCTGCTCGGCATCGAGCGTACCGGCGGGAGTGGCCGCTTCCTGCGGCTCCTCTGCCGATTTGTCGGAACAGGCCCCTGCCAGCGCAAAGGCACTGCAGGCGGCAAGCGGGAAGAGAATGCGTCGGATCATGGCGCCGGACATGTCCGCCCAAGCTGACAACAACTTGTCAGACTGGCAGCTTGTTGTCAGTTTTCCGTTCCAGTACGGGCACAAGAAGGAGTGACCCCTATGCGCCTGTTGCTGGTGGAGGATGATGCCGAACTGGGCCGCCGCCTGAGCGAGCGCCTGCGCAGTGCGGGCTTTGCCGTCGATCTGGCGCGCAGCAGCGCCGAAGCGGAAGCCTGGCCCGATCTGGACAAGATGGGCGCGATCATCCTCGATCTGGGTCTGCCCGATGGCGACGGGATCGACCTGCTGCGCCAATGGCGCGCAAGGCGGGCGGATTGCCCGATCCTGATCCTCACCGCGCGCGGAAGCTGGCAGGACAAGGTGGAAGGCCTCAATGCCGGGGCGGACGATTTCGTGGTGAAGCCCGTCCGTTTCGAGGAATTGCTCGCCCGGCTCAACGCCTTGTTCCGTCGCCATCTGGGCAAGCGGGAAAGCAACATCGTGCTGGGCAATCTTGCGCTCGATCCGCTGGGCCAGACGGCGACGCTGGACGGTGCGCCGCTGGACCTGAGCCGCCAGGAATTCCGCCTGCTGCATTTGTTCATGCGCCGTGCGGGGCAGGTCCTGCCGCAGGGCGACATTCTGGAAAATCTCTACGAGCTGGAAGCCGCGCGCGAGCTGAACACGATTGAGGTTCTGGTGGGCCGCCTGCGCCGCAAGATCGGCAAGGAACGTATCACCACCCTGCGCGGAATGGGCTACAGGCTGGAAAAATGACCGCCGCCTTGCCCCCCGCCCGGATGCAGTCCGGCAGCCTGCGCCTGCGCTTCCTGCTGGCTGTGATGCTGTGGGTGGTGCTGGGCATCGGATCGATCTGGTTTTCGGCCACTCGCGTCTTCACCAGCCATGTGGAACAGCAGTTCCATGACGAGCTGAACGTCCATGTGCGCGAACTCGCCCGGCTGACGGAGCTGGACGGAAACGGGCAGCCGCAGCTGATCCGCCCGCTATCCGATCCGCGCTATGAAGAGCCCCTTTCGGGCTATTACTGGCAGGTCGATGCGACGGGGGGGAAGATGCTGCGCTCCGCCTCCATGACACGGGGCGATCTGGATGACGAAATTGCCCATTCGCACACCATCGCCCACCGGGTGGAACAGGGGCCGACCGGGCCGGTGATCGCCTATGGCCTCGCCCGGCCCGACGGCAGGGGCGGCGAAATCCACTTCGTGATCGCCACCGATCAGGAAGAGCTGGACCGGGTGGTGCGCAACTTTACCCGCGAACTGACCATCTCACTGGCGGTGCTGGGGGTGCTGCTGCTTTCCACCGGCATCGCGATCATCAATTTCGGCCTTAGGCCGCTGACCCGGCTGGGCGCAGCCATCGCACGGCTGCGCGCCGGGCAGGCGGTGCAGCTTGAAGGCACCTATCCCGTCGAGATCGCCCCGCTGGCGAGCGACCTCAACGATTATATCCGCCAGAATACCGAGATGATCGCCCGAGCCCGGGTGCAGGCGGCCAATCTCGCCCATTCGCTGCGCACGCCGCTGGCGATCGTAACCGACGAGGCCGAGCGGCTGGCGGAAGTTGACAGGGCACCCGAATCCGCGCGCGTGCTGCTCGACCAGGCACGGATGATGGAACAGCAGATCGAATATCAATTAGCCCGCGCGCGTTCGGCCGGAGCGCGGCTGCCCGGCTCCGCCAGCACCCTGCCCGACCTGCTCGTGCCGATCCTCAGCGCGATGAAGCGCCTGCATCCCGATGTGCAGTTCATCCTGCGCAACGAACTGGGCGGCGAAAAGGTGCTGCAGGCGGACCCGGTGGACCTTTCGGAACTCGTCTCCATCCTGCTCGACAATGCCGGCAAATGGGCCGGCTCTGCCGTGACCGTGACAGTGGACGAGGAAGACGGCCATGTACGCGTGACGGTGGACGATGACGGACCCGGCATGAGCGAGGAGCAGATCGTGCGCGCCTTCGAAGTCGGCACCCGTTTCGATCCCGAAAAGCCCGGCTCCGGCCTCGGCCTCGCCATCGCGCGCGACGTGTGCGAAGCGCTGGGGGCAAAGCTGGATCTGCGCACCACACCCACCGGACTGCGGGCTCGGGTGGTGCTTTAGAGCCTGCCCCATCGCGATTGCGAGCGGCAAGGCCCCGCTGGCGAGGGAGACGGGGATGAGGTGAACTGGCATCCCCGCCCGCGAATTCATTTTCCTACAAGAGATCACTCAAGCTATGCCCTGCCCTGCTCTTTGACACGGTGGGACGATTGAAATCGGCCGGTTCGCTCCCGAATTGGGGCCTTTGGCGAAAGTCACATTCGCGCATCGCCGAAAATGAAACAACCTATTGAAATACAAAATATTTATCGAGGAAAAGTCACAGGGTTTCACCCTCGCTTTCGCGTCAACATTGCGCCTTCGGACAGGAGAATTTCACAGCACCAGCCATAGCGCCGAATAGCCGCCCAGCTCGCCCTCCCCGCCCGGATTGAGCGACAGGATCGGCATCCCCTCCAGCCTGACTTCCTCCAGATCGGCCAGCGCAATCGGCTCCGGCCCGAGATTGTAGACGCAGCGCAGATGCTCACCCCCGGCCACGCGCTCGAAGGCCAGGAGGCTGCCTACCGCCACACAGCGGCCGAAGCTGCCGTGCCGCAGCGCCGGATGCGCCCGGCGCAAGGCTAGCAGGCGGCGGGTGTGGTTGAGGATCGATCCCTCGTCCTGTTCCTGATCGGCCACCGACCGCGCGAGATTGGCGCCCGACAGGGGCAGCCAGGGCGTGCCAGTGGTGAAGCCGCCCAGCGGTGCGTCCGCCGTCCATGGCAGGGGCGTGCGAGCCCCGTCGCGCGACAGGGTCAGCGGCCAATTGGCGATGGCTTCCGGGTCCTGCAGCAGGTGGAAGGGGATATCATCCTGCTCCAGCCCCAGTTCCTCGCCCTGATAGAGGATGATGTCCCCCCTCAGCGAGGCGAGCAGCGCCAGCTTCATCCGGGCGAAACGATCCCGATCCTCCGGCGCACACCAGCGCGAGACGGCACGCGGCGCGTCATGGTTCTCGAAGGCCCAGCTCGGCCAGCCTTCCGCCAGGCCATCCTTGCCCGGCAGCCCCTGCCATTCCTCCATCGCTTCGGCGACCAGCGCCGGGGTGAGTTCGGGCGCATAGAGGAAATTGAAGCCATAGGCGCTGTTCAGCCGGTGGTTGCCCGCCGTAAAGGCCTTCATTTCGATCTCGGACTTCTCGCCACCGACCTCGGCCATAGTGAAAATTGCGCCATATTCGTCGCACAGGGCGCGGATACGCTCGATGAAATGCACCACGCCCGGCTGGGACTGGCTGTGGAGCTTGGTCTGGTAATCGAACGGCCGGTTGAACGGCCTGCCGTCGCGCGGGGCCGGAGGATTGTCGCGCAGCTTCGGGTCGTGCATCGCGTGGTTCAGCGCATCCAGCCGGAAGCCGTCCACGCCCCGGTCCAGCCAGAAGCGCGCCACGCCCAGCAGCGCATCCTGCACCTCCCGGTTGTGGACGTTGAGCTGCGGCTGCTCCTTCAGGAAAGTGTGCATGTAATATTGGCGGCGGCGGCCGTCCCAGGTCCAGGCGGGGCCGCCGAACACCGATTGCCAGTTGCAGGGCGGCGTGCCGTCCTTCTTCGGATCGGCCCAGACATACCAGTCCGCCTTGGGATTGTCGGTGCTGGAACGGCTTTCCGCAAACCAAGGATGCAGATCGGACGTGTGGGCATAGACCTGATCGATCAGCACCCGCAGCCCGTTTGCATGGGCCGCCTCGATCACGCGGTCGAAATCTTCCAGCGTGCCGAACACCGGATCGACATCGCAGAAATCGGCCACATCATAGCCGAAATCGCGCATCGGCGAGGTGAAGAAGGGCGATATCCAGATCGCCTCCACCCCCAGCGAAGCGATATGGCCCATACGTTGGGCGATCCCGGCAAGGTCCCCCACCCCGTCGCCATCGGTATCGAGGAAGCTGCGGGGATAGATCTGGTAGATCGCGGCCCCGCGCCACCATGGCAGGTCTCTGTTCCGGTCGGCTTCGCTCATCAAGGGCCCCGCAAGATTACTGTGCAGTGCAGCATAGGCGAAAATTCGCGCCAGTGGAGTGCCCATGCAACCCCCCGCAAAGATTTATTCGCCGCATTGCGGCAAGTGCTTGCGGGCGGGGGCCGGAATGGCTTAGGCGGTGAGTTGAGGAGCTACGGAGGAAGAGTCGTCGGCGGTCTCGCGGAAACGCGGTGCCGGCCGGCCGGTGCAACCGAATTCGGAGCCTGCCATCCGTGCCAGCCACCCCCAGTAAAAAGACCCGGGAAATCGACACCAACCTGATCGACGTGCTGCGCCACCGCGTAGGCAAGGACGAGCGTGCGGCCAAGCAGCACGACTGGTTCACCGCCACCGTGCTCGCCCTGCGCGATGAAGTGATCGACCGGTGGATGGAATCCACCCGCGAGACTTACGAGAAACAGGGCAAGCGGGTCTATTACCTCAGCCTCGAATTCCTGATCGGCCGCCTGCTGCGCGATGCGCTGTCCAATATGGGCCTCACCCGCGAGATGGAGCAGGCGCTGCGCAGCCACGGGCTCGATCTGGCCGAAATCGAGAATCTGGAACCCGATGCGGCGCTGGGTAATGGCGGCCTCGGGCGGCTGGCGGCCTGCTTCATGGAGAGCCTCGCCAGCCTCGATATCCCGGCCTATGGCTATGGCATCCGCTATGTGAACGGCATGTTCCGCCAGGGTATCAAGGACGGATGGCAGGTGGAACTGCCCGAAACCTGGCTGGACCACGGCAATCCCTGGGAATTCGATCGGCAGGAAAGCGCCTATCTGATCGGCTTCGGCGGCGAAGTGATGAGCGCGGCGGACCGTGCCGTGTGGAAGCCCGCCGAACAGGTGGAGGCATCCGCCATCGATACTCCGGTGGTAGGCTGGCGCGGCAAGAGGGTGAACACCCTGCGCCTGTGGACCGCCAATTCGCTAGACCCGATCGACCTCGACGCGTTCAATTCGGGCGACCATTTCGGGGCGCTGGAATCGAATTTGCGCGCCGACAGCCTGGTACGCGTGCTCTATCCGGCGGACTCAAGCCCGGCCGGGCAGGAGCTGCGGCTGCGGCAGGAATATTTCTTCACCTCCGCCTCGATCCAGGACATCGTGCGCCGCCACGTCCAGTATCAGGGCGACGTGCGCACCCTGCCCGATCACGCCGCGATCCAGCTCAACGATACGCACCCGGCTGTGGCCGTACCCGAACTGATGCGGCTGCTGGTGGACCAGCACGGGCTGGAATTCGACGAAGCGTGGGACATTACCAACCGCACCATCGCCTATACCAACCACACCTTGCTGCCCGAAGCGCTGGAGGCATGGCCCCTCCCCCTGTTCGAGCGTCTGCTCCCGCGCCACATGCAGATCGTCTATGCGATCAACAGCCGCGTGCTTCGCGAAGCCCGCAAGAAGGGCTTGGGCGATGCCGCCATCGCCGCAATCTCGCTGATCGACGAAACAAATGGCCGCCGCGTGCGCATGGCGAACCTCGCTTTTGCCGGGGCGCATAGCGTGAACGGCGTGGCCGCACTGCATACCGAACTGATGAAGACCACGGTCTTCGCCGATCTGCACAAGCTCTATCCCGACCGGATCAACAACAAGACCAATGGCGTCACCCCGCGTCGCTGGCTGCAGCAATGCAATACCGGGCTGGTTTCCGTGCTGAAGGACGCCATCGGCGATGCCTTCCTCGACGATACGGACAAGCTGTCCGATCTCAACAAACTGGCCGCCGACGCCCATCTGGGCGAGCGGATCGCGGAAGTGAAACGTGCCAACAAGGTGGCGCTGGCAGCGAAGGTTCAGGAACTGACCGGGATCAGGCTCAACCCCGACGCCCTGTTCGACGTCCATGTGAAACGCATCCACGAATACAAGCGCCAGTTGCTCAACCTGCTCGAAACGGTGGCCCTCTATGACCAGATCCGGAGCCATCCGGAAAAAGACTGGGTGCCCCGGGTCAAGATCTTCGGCGGCAAGGCGGCGGCGAGCTATCACAACGCCAAGCTGATCATCAAACTGGCCAACGACATCGCCCGGAGAGTGAATGCCGATCCATCGGTGGGCGGCCTGCTGAAAGTGGTGTTCATCCCCAATTACAACGTCAGCCTGGCCGAACAGATCATCCCGGCGGCCGATCTTTCGGAACAGATTTCCACTGCCGGCATGGAAGCCTCCGGCACCGGCAACATGAAATTCGCGCTGAATGGCGCGCTGACCATCGGCACGCTGGACGGAGCCAATATCGAGATCAAGGACCGCGTTGGCGACGAGAATATCGTCATCTTCGGCCTGACCGCCGATGAAGTCGCCGAAAAGCGGGCCAATGGCTACAATCCGCGCGAAGTGATCGAAGGCTCGCGCGAATTGCACCAGGCCGTCCACTGCATCTCTTCGGGCGTGTTCTCCCCCGACGATCCGACTCGCTATGCCGATCTCATGCGCGGGCTCTATGACCATGACTGGTTCATGGCCGCCGCCGATTTCGACGCCTATCATTCCGCCCAGCGCGGAATCGACCGCATGTGGGAAGATCAGGCGGGCTGGCGCGAGAAGGCGATCCGGAATATTGCCAATGTAGGCTGGTTCTCTTCGGACCGGACCATCGGCGAATACGCCCGGGAGATCTGGGGAGTCCTGTGAAGCCATCCAAATCCGCAATTACCGCGCTTCTCGATGGCACGCATTCGGACCCGTTTTCGCTGCTAGGCCCCCATGAAGGGCCTGAAGGCACCTTTGCCCGCGCAGTTCTGCCCGGGGCAGAAGAAGCGAGCGCCTTCAGCCTGAAAGGCGGCGCGCTGGGCAAGATGACGCGCGTCGATCCGCGCGGATTGTTCGAGGGCAAGCTGCGCGGCAAGCCGCGGCCGGTGAAATATCGCTGCCGGGCGGGCGCCCATGAATGGTGGGTTACGGACCCTTACAGCTTCGGCCCGGTGCTGGGCCCGGTGGACGATTTCCTGATCGCCCAGGGCACGCATTACCGCCTGTTCGACAAGATGGGCGCGCATTGCCTCACCCATGAAGGGGCGAGCGGCGTTCACTTTGCGGTCTGGGCGCCCAATGCCCGCTTGGTGAGCCTGGTGGGAGATTTCAACGATTGGGACCATACCCGCCACCCGATGCGCAACCGCGTTGATATCGGCGTGTGGGAGATTTTCATTCCCGATATTGGCCCGGGCCACGCCTATAAATACCGCATCGTCGGGCCCGACGGCAGGGTACAGCCCCTGAAGGCCGATCCTTACGCCTTCGCCTCGGAGCTCCGCCCGAAAACCGCCTCGCTCACTGCCGATCCGGTGAAGCACGACTGGGGCGACGATGCGCACCGGCGGCACTGGTCCTCCGTCGATCCGCGGCGCGAAGCGATCTCGATCTACGAGGTCCACCCCGGATCGTGGCAGAGGAACGAGCATGGCTGGTTCCTGACATGGGATGAGATGGCCGAACGCCTCATCCCCTATGTGGTGGAGATGGGCTTCACCCATATCGAATTCCTGCCCGTTTCCGAACATCCCTACGATCCCAGCTGGGGCTATCAAACCACCGGCCTGTTCGCCCCTTCCGCGCGTTTCGGCGGGCCGGACGGCTTCGCCCGCTTCGTGGACGGCGCGCACCGGGCCGGGATCGGCGTACTGATCGACTGGGTGCCCGCACACTTTCCCACTGACGAGCACGGCCTTGCCCGGTTCGACGGGACCGCGCTCTACGAACATGAAGACCCGCGCCTCGGCTTCCATCCTGACTGGAACACGGCGATCTACAATTTCGGGCGGCGGGAGGTTTCTTCCTTCCTCGTCAACAACGCGCTGTTCTGGGCCGAACGCTACCACGTCGATGGCCTGCGCGTGGATGCCGTCGCCTCGATGCTCTACCGCGATTATTCGCGCGAGCCGGGCGAATGGATTCCCAATCAGGAAGGCGGACGCGAGAACTGGGAAGCGGTGGACTTCCTCCGCCAGATGAACCGTGCCGTCTATGGCAGCCAGCCCGGCACTATCACCGTCGCGGAGGAAAGCACTGCCTGGCCCGGCGTCACCCTGCCCGCCTATGACGACGGCCCGCGCGAAAATCTGGGCTTCGGCTTTAAGTGGAACATGGGCTTCATGCACGACACGCTGCGCTACATGGCGCGCGAGCCGATCCATCGCCGCTTCCACCATGACGATATCACTTTCGGCCTGATGTACGCCTTTGCCGAGAATTTCGTCCTGCCGCTGAGCCATGACGAGGTGGTGCATGGCAAGGGATCGCTGCTGAACAAAATGAGCGGCGACGATTGGCAGAAATTCGCCAATCTGCGCGCCTATTACGCCTTCATGTGGGGCTATCCGGGCAAGAAGCTGCTGTTCATGGGGCAGGAATTCGCCCAGCGCCGCGAATGGAGCGAGGAACACGCGCTCGATTGGGACCTGCTGGACGCCCCTGCCCATGAAGGGGTGCGCCGCCTGCTGCGCGATCTCAACCGGCTCTATCGCACCCGCCCCGCGCTCCATGCGCGCGATTGCGAGGGCGACGGCTTCGAATGGCTGGTGGCAGACGATGCCGCCGCTTCCGTCTTCGCCTGGCTGCGCAAGGCACCAGATGCCGCGCCGGTGGCAGTGATCAGTAATATGACCCCTGCCCTTCACGATCACTACCGCCTGCCTCTGCCGATCGACGGGGTGTGGCGCGAAGTGCTGAATTCCGATGCCGAATTCTATGGCGGCACGGGCAAGGGGAATCGCGGGCAGGTCGTGGCACAAGGCGGGGCGGCGCATGTCATCCTCCCGCCGCTTGGCACGATCATGCTCGAATATGCGGGATAGGACTGAATGGGTGAGAGAATGAGAGATCTTTCCGGACAACCGCTGGCGCGTGACGCCATGGCTTATGTGCTGGCAGGCGGGCGAGGCAGCCGCCTTAAGGAACTGACCGATAATCGCGCCAAACCCGCGGTCTATTTCGGCGGCATGAGCCGTATTATCGACTTCGCCCTGTCCAATGCGATCAATTCGGGCATCCGCCGCATCGGCGTTGCCACGCAATACAAGGCCCACTCGCTGATTCGCCACATGCAGCGCGCGTGGAACTTCATGCGGCCGGAACGGAACGAAAGCTTCGACATCCTGCCCGCATCGCAGCGTATTGCCGAAGCGCTGTGGTATGAAGGCACTGCCGATGCGGTTTATCAGAACATCGACATCATCGAGGCCCATGCCCCGAAATACATGGTGATCCTGGCCGGCGACCACATCTACAAGATGGATTACGAGCTGATGCTGCGCCAGCACGTCAACTCGGGCGCGGATGTCACCATAGGCTGTCTCGTGGTCCCACGCATGGAAGCCACCGGTTTCGGCGTGATGAAGGTGGATGCCGACAACACCATTACCGAATTCATCGAAAAACCCGCCGACCCGCCCGCTATTCCGGGCGATCCGGACAATGCGCTGGCATCCATGGGCATCTATGTGTTCGACACGCAGTTTCTGTTCGAACAATTGCGCCGCGATGCCGCCGATCCAGAATCTTCGCGCGATTTCGGCGGGGACGTGATCCCCTACATCGTCAGGAACGGCAAGGCGGTTGCCCATCGCTTTTCCGACAGTTGTATCCGCGCGGCCGAGCAGATCGGCGAATATTGGCGCGATGTCGGCACGCTGGATGCCTATTTCGAGGCCAATCTGGACCTCACCGACACCGTGCCCAAGCTCAATATGTATGATCGGGAATGGCCGATCTGGACCGACCAGATCGTGGCCGCCCCGGCCAAATTCGTGCATGATGAGGATGGGCGGCGCGGCCATGCGATCTCTTCGCTTATCAGCCAGGACTGCATCGTATCGGGTGCACTGGCCCGGCGCAGCCTGTTGTTCACCGGGGTGAAGATGGGCAGCTTCTCCAGCGTCGATGAGGCAGTGATCCTGCCCTATTGCAACATCGGCCGGGGGGCGCAGCTTTCCCGCGTGATCATCGATTCCGGGGTGCGCATCCCTGAAAAGCTGGTGGTGGGCGAAGATCCGGAACTCGATGCGCGCCGTTTCCGCCGCACCGAAAACGGCGTATGTCTGATCACCAAGCAGATGATTGCCGCGCTGAAGGACTGATGCCGATCAACGTCCTGTCTCTGGCCTCTGAGGCCGTACCGCTGATCAAGACCGGCGGCCTTGCCGATGTGGCGGGCGCCCTGCCCGCCGCCGTGGAGCCGCATGGTGTGGCGATGACCACCATGTTGCCCGGCTATCCCAAGGTTCTGGCCGGGCTGAAACGTGCGAAAGAAGTCCATCGCTGGGACAGCCTGCTGGGCGAGCCGGCACGGCTGTTGTCGGCAAAGATGGGTACCCGTCCGCTACTGGTGCTGGACGCGCCGGGCTATTTCAGCCGGGACGGCAGCCCCTATTCCGATCCGGGCGGCAAGGATTGGGGCGACAATTGGCGCCGCTTCGCCGCCTTCGGCCGGGCCGCCGCCGATGTGGCAGGCGGCGCGATAAAGGGTAAGCGTTTCGCCGTCCTCCACGCGCATGACTGGCAGGCCGCCATGGCCATCGCCTATCTGCGCTTTGCCCCGTTCGAAGGGCACAATGTGCCCAGCGTGATGACCATCCACAACATGGCCTTCCAGGGCTATTTCGCGCCATCGATCTTCAGCGGGCTGGGCCTGCCGCCTGCCGCATGGTCGATCGAAGGGGTGGAAAGCTATGCCGGGGTGGGCTTCCTCAAGGCCGGGCTGCAACTTGCCGACCGGGTGACCACCGTCAGCCCCAGCTACGCCGCGGAAATCCGGATGCCCGAATTCGGCATGGGGCTCGAAGGACTGATCGCCAGCCGGGGAGATCGCGTGAGCGGCATCCTCAACGGCATCGATGTCGAGGAATGGGACCCTCAGGTCGATCCCGCCCTGCCCGCGAATTTCAGCGCTAAAACGCTGGCGAAGCGCAAGGCGAACAAGCGCGCGCTGGAAGCAGAATTCGGGCTGGAGATCGACGATGGGCCGCTGTTTATCGCGATCAGCCGCCTCACCTGGCAGAAGGGCATGGATGTACTGCCCGAGATTGCCGACCATCTGGTGGGCAATGGCGCACGGCTTGCCCTGCTCGGCTCCGGCGACAAGGCGATCGAACAGGCGCTGCACAAGGCTGCGGCGCGCCATCCGGGGCGGATCGCCATCCGCATCGGCTATGACGAGGCTCTGTCCCACCTTATGCAGGGCGGCGGCGATGCGATCCTTATTCCCAGCCGGTTCGAGCCTTGTGGCCTCACCCAGCTTTACGGTCTCGCCTATGGCTGCGTGCCGGTGGTCGCGCGCACCGGCGGGCTGGCGGATACGGTGATCGACGCCAATGTTGCAGGGCTTTCCCAGGGCGTGGCTACCGGCGTGCAGTTCGGCGGGGTCAATTACCACCCGCTCGCCACTGCGATCAGCCGCACGATCGAACTCTATCGCAACCCCGCCGAATGGAAGCGGCTACAGAAGAATGGCATGGGCTGCGAGTTCTCATGGAAGCGCAGCGGCGCGGCCTATGCAGCGCTCTACCGCCAGTTGACGGAGGGCTGAGAATGTCGGCAATTTCGATTCCTACTGCGCCGTTCGAAGGGCAGAAACCGGGCACGTCAGGCCTGCGCAAGAAAGTGCGGGTGTTCCAGCAGGCAAATTATGCCGAGAATTTCATCCAGTCCGTATTCGACGCAGTGCAACCGGAGGCGGGATCGACGCTGGTAATCGGCGGTGACGGGCGCTTCCATAACCGCCCGGTGATCCAGCAGGCGATCCGCATAGCCGCCGCCAATGGCTATGGCAGGGTGCTCGTCGGCAAAGCGGGCATCCTGTCCACGCCCGCCGCCAGCCATGTGATCCGCAAATATGGCGCCAGCGGCGGGCTGATCCTCTCGGCCAGTCACAATCCCGGCGGGCCGGACGAAGATTTCGGCATCAAATACAATATCGCCAATGGCGGCCCCGCACCGGAAGGCGTGACCGAGGCGATCTTTGCCCGCAGTGCCACGATCGACCGCTGGCTGACCGTGGAGGTGCCCGATGTCGATCTCGACACACTGGGCTCCTCTGAGGTCGCGGGAATGACCGTGGAAGTGATAGATCCGGTCCGCGACTATGCCGATCTGATGGAGAGCCTGTTCGATTTCACGGCGATCCGTCAGGCCGTGGCGGAAGGCTTCACCATGGCATTCGACGCGATGCATGCGGTGACGGGCCCCTACGCCCATGAAATCCTGGAGAACCGGCTCGGCTTCCCGGCAGGCACTGTCCATAATGGCACTCCGCTGGAAGATTTCGGCGGCCATCATCCAGACCCGAACCTCGTCTATGCGAAGGTCCTCTACGATCTGATGATGAGCGCGGATGCTCCACCCTTCGGCGCGGCCTCCGATGGCGACGGGGACCGCAATCTGATCATCGGCAAACACTGCTTCGTCACCCCCTCGGATTCGCTGGCGATTTTGGCCGCCAATGCCCATCTCGCGCCCGCCTATGCGGGCGGGCTCAAAGGCATTGCCCGCTCCATGCCCACCAGCGCGGCGGCAGACCGGGTGGCGGCCTCCCTCGGCATCCCCTGCTTTGAGACCCCCACCGGCTGGAAATTCTTCGGCAATCTGCTGGATGCCGGAATGGCCACCATCTGCGGAGAGGAAAGCGCGGGCACCGGCAGCGACCATGTGCGCGAGAAGGATGGGCTGTGGGCCGTGCTGCTGTGGCTCAACATCCTGGCCATCCGCCGGATCAGCGTGGCCGAACTGGCGCGCGAGCATTGGGCACAATTCGGCCGCAACTACTACGCTCGCCACGATTACGAGGCCCTGCCGACCGAGAGCGCCAATGCGCTGATGGCGGAACTCACGGCGGCTCTTCCCTCGCTTCCCGGCAAGGCCTTCGGGCCGCTTGCCGTCGCGGAGGCGGACAGTTTTTCCTACACCGATCCGGTCGATGGATCGGTCAGCGCCAATCAAGGCATCCGTGTGCTGTTCGAAGGCGGATCGCGCATCGTCTTCCGCCTCTCCGGCACCGGCACCGAAGGGGCCACCCTGCGCGTCTATCTGGAGCGGTATGAGCCGGCAGGCGGTGCGCTGGGTGAGGAAACACCCGCCATGCTGGCCGATCTGATCGCGGCAGCCAACACCGTCGCCGGGATCGCCCGCCACACCGGCCGCACCGCGCCTGACGTGGTGACGTGACCATTCCGCTCGGCGCCAGCGTCAGCAAGGGGCGGACCCGCTTTGCCGTCCGATCGCCCCGTGCCGAGGCGATGTGCCTGTGCCTGTTCGAACATGGGCGCGAGACGCATGTGCCGATGCACCGCGATGGAGAGAACTGGATCGCGGATCTGCCGCAAGACCTCACCGGCGCGCATTACGGCTATCGCGCATCGGGCGAATGGGCGCCCGACAAGGGATTGTGGTTCGATCATTCCAAGCTGCTGGTCGATCCCTATGCGCTGGAGCTTGACCGGCGCTTCACCCAGCATCCTTCGCTGGCGGAACATGGTGCCGATACCGGCGGCCTCGTCCCGCGCGCCGTGGTGCCGGGCAAGCTGCCGTCGGTGCGCAAGCGCAAGCCCCGCTTCGTGCCGGGCGGGCTGGTCTATGAATTGGGCGTGCGTGCCTACACCATGCGCCATCCGGAGGTTCCGCCTCATCTGCGCGGCACCGTGGCGGCGCTGGCACACCCAGCCGTGATCGCCCATCTGAAGGCGCTGCATGTCGGCGCGGTGGAACTGATGCCCATCGTCGCCTGGATCGACGAGCGGCATTTGCCGCCGCTCGGCCTCGTCAACGCCTGGGGCTACAACCCGGTCGCGCCCATGGCGCTCGATCCGGGCCTGTGCCCCGGCGGCGTGGCCGAATTGCGTGAAACGGTGACAGCGCTCCACAAGGCCGGGATCGACGTGATCCTCGACATCGTTCTCAACCATACGGGCGAAAGCGATCTCCATGGCGGGGTGATCTGCCTGCGCGGGCTGGACGATGCAGCCTATGCCCACGAACCGGGCGGCGCGCTGGTCAACGATACGGGCTGCGGCAACACGCTGGACTTCGCCAATCCGGCCGTGCGGCAACTCGCGCTGGAGACGATGCGCCATTTCGTGGGCCATTGCGGGGTGGACGGCTTTCGCTTCGACCTCGCCCCGGTGATGGCGCGCGGGCCGGGCTTCGATCCTGCTGCGCCGATCTTCGCCGAAATCGCCGCCGATCCGCTGCTGGCGAACCGGATATTGATCGCAGAGCCATGGGACATCGGCCCGGGCGGCTATCAACTGGGGCAGTTTCCCGAAGGCTGGCTCGAATGGAACGACCGCTATCGCGACGATATCCGCCGCTTCTGGCGCGGCGATGTCGGCATCGGCCTGCTCGCCACCCGCATTGCCGGATCTTCCGACATATTCGGCAAGGGGCACAATCGCAGCGTCAATTTCCTCGCCGCGCATGACGGGTTCACCCTGGCCGATACCGCCGCCTACGAACACCGCCACAATCAGGCGAATGGCGAGGACAATCGCGACGGGCACCACGAAAATTTCTCATGGAACCACGGCGTGGAAGGGCCCTGCCACGACGAGGCGATCCTCGCCGAGCGCAAGGCCGATCTCAAGGCCATGCTCGATACGCTGATGGCCTCCACTGGCACGATCATGCTGACCGCGGGCGACGAATTCGGCCGCACCCAGCATGGAAACAACAACGCCTATTGCCAGGATAACGAGATCACCTGGCTCGACTGGGAGGGCCGCGACCGCGAACTGGAGGCTCATGCCTTCGCCCTCGCCGCCTGGCGCGCCGCCCGCACCCAATGGTTCCAGTGCTTCCCCGAGCACGGCGAATGGCTGCATCCGGACGGTCGGCCCATGTCCGTGGCCGATTGGGAAGACCCGGCATCGGAAGGCTTCACTTTCATCTCGGCCGATCCGCGACGTCCCTACACCGTCACGCTGGACCGAGAGGGGCACCGCGTGGCGCTGCGGGATTGCACGGAGGGGCCGGGTTACTTGCGGCGGTAATTCTCCAGCGCCTTCACGGCCGGACGTTCGGCCATCCGCCTCAGCCATGCGCTCATCAGGGGCGCGGCTTCCTCGTTGAACTGTTCCGGCATCACGCGCGGCAGGGCCGGCGCCATGGAATACCACTTGATGTCCGCCAGCGAATAGAACTCGCCCAGCAGCCAGTCGCCCCCATGGGCCAAATGCTGTTCTCCGCGCGCGATGCAATTGGCCAGCCGCCGACGGGCATCGGCCAGTTCCTTGTCCGAATAGCCCTTCTTCGAGACGGTCTGCCATTTCTGTCGCACTTCGTCATTCGGCATACGGGCCAGGATTTGCTCCATTTCCTGCTTGTCGATCTTCGAAGCGAACGGTGTCGCTCCATGGGCGCCGACCACTGTGAGCGCGGGGCAGAAATATTCGTCCACATATTTGGTCAGCACCCGCATCTCCGCGCAGAGCCAGGCATTCTCCGGCCGCAACGGCGGGGTGGGAAAGACAGTGTCGATATATTCGTTGATAACGGTAGATTCGCGCAGGACCCGCCCGTCGTGCACCAGAATCGGCACCATGCCGTCAGGGCTCAGTGCCTGGAATTCTGGAGTGTGATGTTCCCATTTGCGGCTGTCGAGGAAGCGATTCTCGAACTCCAGCCCCTTTTCCAGCAGACAGAGCAGCGGCGTGAGCGAATTGGCCACCGGACCGAAATGATAAAGCGCGAGCATGAGCCTTCTCCCCGATATGTTTCGGGGGACACATATTTGACTTTATCAAAATGTCGAGAGAGAAGCGCAAAAAAGCGCAAAATGCCGGCAAAGACAGCACCGCCCGGCATTCTATTCACCGCCAAGCTGGCGTTCTTCCTCCATCATCTGCTCGGCACGGCCCACCATCGTGTCGATCACGCGCCACAACACCTGAATGTCCTCGGGTGGAATGCCCTCGGTCAGCTTAGCGTCACGCTCCACCACGCGCTCCACCATGTGGCCATAGACCTCGCGGCCCTTCTTCGTCAGGTCGATCTCGATCTCAGGGCCGCCCGGCTTGCGCTCCCGCGACAGCAGCCCACGCTCCACCATGCCCTTCACGGCACGACTCAATTGCCCGCGATCCTGCAGCAGCAATTCCGCCAGGCCATTCAGGGACAGCGGAGCGAATTCGCCCACCTGCCCCATGATCCGCCATTCGGTTTCCGATAAGTCGAACTGCCGCCGCTGCGCCAGCACGCCACTGCGCCGCAACAGGCCGAACAGGATGACCATGCGCATGGTAACGAGCTCGCCCAAAGGGCCGGAACGCCGCGTCGGGCTACGCCGGATCGGGGCCTGTTCCTCGCTCTGTCCCACTTGCTGCACCTTGGTCTGTAACTCGCTCAATCTAACCCCCACGGGAATCGAAGTAGCTTTCGCACCATCTTTTTGATGGTGTCAAAAAGGCTTTTGTGTTTTATCTCTCCTTGATAGCGCCTTCTACCGATCCTTTCACGATTGGCTAGGGCGCGTGACGCAAAGACTCCGGACAACGAAGGTTGAGGACACGGAGCAGCAAAAGGGGAGAAGGACATGCGTGAGTTTCGCGGCAGGACTGCATTCATCACCGGCGGGGGGAGCGGCATTGGCCTGGGCATGGCCCAAGCCTTCCTCGATCGGGGCATGAATGTGGTGGTGGCCGACCTGCTGGACAGCCATCTGACCGAAGCGCGCGAACTGCTTTCCGCCACCAACCGCCTGCATTGCATCAAGCTCGACGTGTCTGACCGTGCAGCGATGAAAGAAGCGGCAGCGGAGACCGCAGCCGTGTTCGGCAATGTCCATGTGTTGTGCAACAATGTGGGCGTCAGCCAGCGCAATCCCATCGACGAGGCGGGCTATGAGGATTGGGACTATGTCCTCAACGTCAATCTGGGCGGCACCATCGCGGGCATCGTGGAATTCCTGCCCGGCATGAAGGCGCATGGCGAAGGCGGCCATGTAGTGAACACCTCTTCCATGGCTGGGATGATCCCGGTGCCGCCTTTCGCCGGCGTCTACGCAGCGTCCAAATTCGCGGTCCGCGGCATGAGCGATTCGCTACGGCTCGCGCTGGCGCCTCAAGGCATCGGCGTTTCGGTGCTCTGCCCCGGCATGGTGAAGACCCGCGCGATGACGGCGGGCGACGTTTACCGCCAGGCGCATGAAGGCGCCGGCGAGGAAGAGAAGCGCGCTACAATCGAAGGCGGGATGGACCCGTTCGAACTGGGCGATCTGGTGGCCGATGCGATCGAGCATAACCGCCCCTACATCTTCCCCCATGGCGAATTCCGCGAAGAAGTAGCCGGGTATTTCAACGATATGCTAGCTGCTTTTCCCGTCGAATTCGAACTCGATGAACGCCGCCGTGCCAGCGAGGAACGCCGCGCGAAAATGACGGCAGAGGCCAAGGCCGTAGCCGACGCTCTGGGTCAGGCGGGCTGAGGCATATGCAAGACGTAGCCGGAAAGGGCGCCTTCATCACCGGCGGCGCCAGCGGGATCGGTCTGGGCATGGCGATGGTCTTCGCCCGGGCGGGAATGAAGGTGGTGATCGCCGATGTGCGGCAGGACCATCTCGACGCCGCGCAGGCGGAACTGGCCGGGGCAGGCCTTGCCGGCACGGTCCATGGCCTGCTGCTCGACGTGACCGATCGCGAAGCCTATGCCTCCGCCGCCGACGAGGTGGAGCGGCTGATCGGCAAGCTGCATGTCCTGTGCAACAATGCCGGGATCGGCATTCTCAAGAGCCTTGGCAGCGCCGCCTATACCGATTGGGACTGGGCAGTGGACGTCAATCTCAACGGAGTGTTCAACGGCGTGCACACCATGCTGCCGAAGATCCGCGCCCATGGCGAAGGCGGGCACATCGTCAACACCGCATCCATGGCCGGAGTGCTGCAATACAGCCAGGCGGGGATGTATGTGGCGACCAAATTCGCGGTCGTCGGCTTGTCGGAAGCCTTGCGGGCAGAGCTTGGGCCGGAGGGGATCGGCGTATCCGCCTTCTGCCCCGGCGGCGTGCGCAGCAATATCCGCGAGTATGAAAAGACCCGCCCTGCCCGCTTCGCCGCGCAGGAGGAAACGCCCAAGGGCCCGCCTCCGCGCTTCAATCTGAGCGAGGAGGATCGCGAACGCCTGTCGAAGCTGACCGCCAGCCCCGAGGAAGCGGGCGAGATGGTGCTTCAGGGCATTCGCGACAACGCCCTGTACATCTTCACCGCACCCGAATTCCGTCCCGGCATCACCGACCGTTTCGAAGCGATGCTGCGGGCCATCGGCCAAGACAAGGAGCGGGAGAAGACCGCGCTTGAACTTATTCCCGGGCTGGTCGGCAGCCCGATCTATCGCGAGGCACCCTGAAGGGGCCCGAAACATCTGGGGAGAAAGAAGAATGTCTTTAAGGAAGTATTCCGGCGTCGGACTGGCGCTGGCTGTCGCGCTTGCGGCATCGGCCACGGCCAGCCCCGCCGCAGCAGCGGATCAGCCGGCAAAGCCGTGGTACAAGAAGACTTGGAAACCGGCCAATGTGAAGCCGTGCGACCGCGCCTGTCTGGTGAGCATCGGCGAGGCCTACCTCACCGCACTGCAGACCAAGGACATGAGCACCCTGCCCTTTGCCGAACAGGTGATCGCCACCGAGAATACCGGCAAGATCACAATGGGCACCGGCCTGTTCTGGCGCGCGAAGATGGAGCCGACCAGCTTCAAGATCACCGTGGCCGATCCGGTGCAGGGTCAGCTTGCCTTCCAGACGGTGATGAAGATCGACGGCCAGATCGCCATGATCGCCATCCGCATTCGGGTGGAGCGCAACATGATCACCGAGGTCGAGCATTGGTATGACCGCAATGTCGCCCCCGAGGCGATGGAACTGCTCACCCATCCGCGTCCCGCCCTGCTGGCCGACGTGCCCAAGGGCAAGCAGATGAGCCGCGAATATCTGACCTATGCCGCCGAAAGCTATTTCGACGCGCTGACCGGCGAGGATGGCTCTATCGCGCCCTTCGCGGACGAATGCGTGCGCTATGAGCAAGGCTATCAGACAGTGGCCAACAAGCAGCCCGGCCGCGCCTCGCCCACGCCAAAGCTGCCCGATCCCAATACCGAGATGGGCCGCTTCTTCATCAAGCTGTCCACCATGACCTGCAAGGAACAGGTCGATACCGGCGTGTTCAGCGGCATCAAGCGCATCTGGCCCCACCGGGCGCTGGTGGTCGATCAGCAGAAAGGTCTGGTCGCGACCTTCCCCTTCTTCGTGCATGATGGCGTACGCGAACATGTCGAAGGCGGATTGCCGCGCCCGCAGACGGGTGCCGGCATGGTCCTGAACCTGACCACAATGGAGACCTTCGGCATCCGCGACGGAAAAATCTACGAAGTGGAAGCCTTCCCCTTCGTGACCATTCCTTATGGCACAAATGACGGGTGGACCCACGCGGACCCGAACTAGAAGGGATGAGGGCGGGCAGACCCAGGAGGGTCGGTCCGCCCACCCTCACCCCAACGGGTAGGAGACCATGGTCTCCCCGCTATCCGGCCTTGCCCGATGTTCGAAATAATAACGGGTTACAGGCGGCTGCTTACCCCGGTGGCACTGACTGAGAAAATCGTCATATTCCTTGGCCTCCAGCGTCCGGCGCTGGCGCTGGCGCAGATATTCGGCCCAGCTTCTTACCTGGAAGCGTTCTGCCCACAGTTCCCCATTCGTCGCGTCCTGCAGAAGCGTGACTTTCTGCGCGCCGTCGCGCATCCGGATATGCTGGCGCGCGGTTACGGCACCCAGGAAATCCTCGAGCCGATCAGCCGACACGACATATTCGATCACCACCACTACGCCCACACCTACGGGCGCCTCTGTCAGGACCTGCTCGTCCTCATGCGGAGCGGAAGTCAGCGCGCTGGAGGAGACTTCCTCCACCGGCAAATACCACGCGAGCAGAATAGTGGTGAACAACACACCCGCGCAAATGACATAGGTTGGGCCGATACCTACCCATTCGCCCACATGGCCCCAGAACCACGCACCTACCGTCATCCCGCCAAAAGTGAACATCTGATAGAGCGCCAGCGCCCGGCCTGAGACCCAACGCGGCACGTTCATCTGCACCGCCACGTTGAAGGTCGAAAGCCCCAGCACCATGCCTGCGCCCACCATGAACAGCGCCGCGCAGGTGAACGGCAGGAAGCGCGAGAAGCCAATGCCCAGCAGGGCCGCCGCCGTTACCAGTGTGGCGATGCGGATCAGCCCTTCGCTGGAAAAGCGGTTTCGTAACCGGCCGAGTTGCGCAGCCCCCGTCACAGCGCCAACGCCCATGCAGCCCATCAGCAGGCCGAACACGGTCGCGCCTTGATGCAGCAGGTCGCGCGCCACCAGCGCCATCAGCGCGACGACGATGGAGGAGCAGAAGCCGAAGCACATTGCCCGCACGATCACCCGGCGCACTGGCGTGGAATGGAGCGCATAGGTCACACCGTCGCGCATCGCGGCGAACACCGAATCCGCCGCCATTCCCTCGCGCCGGGCGGGGCGCCAGGTCAGCAGAACGGCTATCAGCCCCAGATAACTCAGCGCATTGAGCGCGAAGTTCACCTTGCTGCCCACCATCGCCACCAGAACCCCACCGATTGCGGGGCCCACCGTGCGGGCGATGTTGAAAGCCATGGTGTTCAGCCCCACTGCATGGGGCACCTTTTCACGCGGAACGAGATCGCCGACGGTCGATTGCCAGGCGGGCGCCATGATCGCCTGGCCCGATCCCACCATGAAGGTCAGCAGCAGCAGCAATGCCGGCGTGACCAGCCCGGCAAAGGCGAGCGCTGCCAATACAGCCGACGAGACGAACATCATTATCTGCGCGCCGAACAACACCATCCGCCGGTCGAGTATGTCCGCCAGCGCTCCCGCCGGAAGCGAGAAGAGCAGGATCGGCAGGGTGGAAAGCGCCGTGACCAGCGCCACCATTTGCGGCGAGGGAGCGAGCGAGGTCATCAGCCACGCCGCACCCACCTGCTGGAGCTGGCTGCCGATCGAGCTGACGATACTCGCCAGCCAGATCGCCAGGAAGACCCTGTGCCGCAATGGCGACCATGTGCCCGGCCCCCGCGGCTGGGTTTCTCTTTGCGCCATATCTGCCGGTGCCAGCCTTCGAGTTCAACGGTTGGATCGTTCAGCGGAGGAGGATCAGCGGCTCCAACCCGGATCGGAATGATAAGGCACTGTGGTTCCCACTGCCTCAACCTGCTGGATCAACCCATCCTTCAGCTTGAAGGCCTCGGCCAGCAGGATGCTGGACGGCTTGTTGAACATGCCGACATCCACCTTGCGGCCATCGGGCATGACCAGTTCCTTCTTGCAGCCGCAATGATCGAACACTGCGAAGGCGAACACGGCCTGGCGTTCCTCGTCCACGATGGGGAAGCGGCGGTCATGGACTTCGGTGACTACCCCGTAGAGGCCGGTGGAGAACTGCTCCTTGCAGCCCATGCCGCCGATATCGATGCCGCCCATGCGCACGATGCCGGGATTGTTGCTGGTCAACGTGCCGTTTTCCAGCCGGTCGCAATCGTCGGTGAAGGGGTAATATCCCTTGCCGTCATTGTTCTGGATGGCGTTGAAGTAATTGTTGGCCGCCGCGATCAGTTCCTGACGGCTGAGGCGCTTGCCTGCGGGCGGGCTATCCACCCACAGCGCTTTGGGCTTCTGCAGCTTCTCCAGATAGCCGTAGCCCGCATCGTTCCAGGCCGGGCCTGCGCCGGTGCGATAGGTGACGATCTCAACTTCGCTGATCTTGCCCAGATGCAGCCGCACCCGTGCGCCCAGCGTCAGGCCATGGCCGTTCTCGTCCATGGTGGAGAACATGCCGAACTGGCCGGTAGCGGGATCGGCGAAGACGTGGCGATAGGCGCCAACCTTGCTGGCCGTCTGCCACATGCCATTGTCGAAGCCCATCGCCTGCCCGTTTTCGGTATAGCGTGCATCCTTCGCCAGCGGGAGTTTCGAGGCATCGCGCGAGGCAAGCGCAGTCAGCACCTGCCCGGCGAGGTCTTCCATGCAGGCCCGCTCGCACGGGATCGGTGCATCCTTGGCCTGGACTGCAATGGGAGCAATGGCGAGGCCGAGCAGCACCGCAGCGGCAGTAGCAAATTTCCTGAACATCTCTCTCTCCCTCATGCGACCTTCGCGTCTTCGGCGTTCAGTCGTTCGACTTCCTTGCGGAAAGGCTTGAGGCCCAACCAGGTGATTGCCAGTGCAACCGGCAGGAACACCACATGCAGCAGCATGATCGACCACCTCAGATCGTCGGGCGACGTGAAGATATGGTCGGTCGTAAGCCCGGTGACGAAGGGCGCGAGGCCCACGCCGACGACGGTGTAGATGAACAGGTAAAGCGTCATCACCTGCCCGCGGATCTCGTTAGGCGAGATGGCGAGCATCACCGCATTGAGCATCGGCCCGTTCATACCCAGCGACAGGTATGCGACCGCGCTGAACGCCATAGCCAGTTCAGGCGTGGGCATCAGCGGCTGGAAGATCGCAAACGGAATTGCGACAAACCGCGTATAGAGGATCACCCGATAGGCGCCGGCCGGATCGCCCCGGTTCTGGAACCATTCGGCCCACTTCGCCCCGAGGAAGAGCCCCGCCAGCATGGCGAAAATCGAGACGACGCCCGAAACCATCCCATATTGCGCGGGGGACCAGCCATAAGTCCGCTCGAAGAACGCCGCGCCCCATGCACGGCCGCCGGCATCCAGCGAACCGATAGTCAGTCCGATGAACATCGGCCCGAACACGGCGAAGTGCAGCCACAGATATTTGATCGTGGTACGGAAACCGGTCTTGCGGGCATGTAGCCTCAGATTATGCCGGGGCGGTTCCTTGACCGTGATCAGCAGCAGCGAAATGAGCAGGCCGGGCAGACCAACCCCCAACAGGACGATCTGCCACGGGCGCAATACGCCGACGATCGGCAGGTCGGGCGAGCCGACTGTCGCTACGAGCCAGATCATCGCGCCGCCCAGCAGCAAGGACAACCCGCTGCCGGCGACGGAACCGATCTGCAAGGTCGAGATCGCCCGGGGCAATTTGTCGCGCGGGAAGCAGTCCGCAACCATCGAATAGGCCGTCGGGCCATTGACGGACTCGCCGGCCCCAACAACGACACGCGCGATGAATAACTGCGCGAAACTACTCGCCAGGCCGGAAGCGGCAGTTGCAAGGCTCCACACGATCAGCCCGCCCGCAATGATCCATTTACGGGTCCAGCGGTCGATAAATCGCGAGAAGGGTACGGCGACCAGCGCATAGAAGATCGCCTGCGTGGGGCCGAGCAGCAGGCCAGCTTCGGCATCGCTCAGCTGGAAATCCGCTTTTATCTGCTGGATCAGCAGGCCAAGGATGTTCTGGTCCAGCAGTGCGAAGGTTGTGATCGCGGCAAGAACCCCGACAGTGTACCAGGCTTGCCTTGGCGGCGGATAGCCAGCGGCCGATACCGGCCTCGCCCCCTGCGCCTCGCCCGCAATGGGCGGTAATTGTCTGCTGGAATCATCCCCGGCAATGCTGCCCATTTCGCTCTCCCCTTATATCCCTGACTCAGAGAGGCGGAGCCAGGCCCCGCCTCCCCATCATGCCGCGCTCAGAATTCCTTGCGCAGCGTGAGCGACCATTCCCGCGGCCTTGCGACCGTCGCGCTGAGGAAGCCGAAGCTTTCCCGCTGGTCCGTTATGGTAGTCAGGTAATACTCATCGAATAGATTTGTCACTGCCGCGGCGACCGAGAAGCCCAGATCCTTGTTCGCATAGGTCAGGCGAAGGTTCACAAGCGCGTAGGACGGCTGAATCGAGGAGACTGCCAGCACATTGTTGGAATAGGCGATGTCGGACCGATAGCTGACATCCACCCGGGGCGTCAGCGTCTGGGTCTCGCTCAGATTCGCATCATACTGGATCGCACCCGAAAGGTTCCACTTGGGTACGCGGGTCTGCGGGCTGTCCAGCGTCAAGCCCTGGGTCGTGGCCAGCAGTTCCTTGTAGCGGAAGTCGGTATAGCCGACGTTGCCCGAGATCATCAGGCCGGGCGCCGGGCGAGCCATGGCTTCCACCTCGAAGCCCTTGATCTCCGCATTGCCGACATTTTCGTTACAGAAGATCGCGCAGGCGCCGCCCCGATAGGCCGGATCGCGCACGGTGCCCACGATCTTGTCGAAGTTGGTCAGATAGGCCGCCGCGTTGAGGCGCAGCATATTGTCGAACAGGTTCGACTTGAAGCCGACTTCGTAGGACTTCACGTCTTCCGGCTGAAGCGCGAAGATGCCGCTCGCCCCAAAGGGGCGGGCGTTGAACGCCGAGGCCGTGAAGCCGGTGGAGTAGGACGCGTAGAGGTTCACGTCATCCGAGGCTTCATAAGCGATCGAGAAGCGCGGATTGACGCGATCGTCGTGATTGCGTCCGGTCGAAACGAAGTTGATCACCGACAGGCCCGAAGGCGAATAATCGCGGTCGAACGTATAGGTCTTCTTCTCGTTCGAATAGCGCACACCGGCCGAAAGGGTAAGCCGCTCGACCGGGTGGATATCCACCGCACCGAACAGGGCCCAGCTCTTCAGCGTGGCCGTATCGTCACTGAAGAAGTCGAGCGCCTGTGTGAAGCCTTCGGTCTGCACCCGCGCCGGGTTGAGCGTTTTCGTATCGAGATAATAGGCGCCCAGCGTGTAATCGACCACATCGTTCAGGGCCGAGCCCAGCAGGCGCAGTTCCTGGCTGAACTGGCGATGGGTCAGGCCATTGCGCACTTCCTCCACCGGCACGGCCAGCAGGCTCTGGCCGAAATCGCCATCATATTTGCGATAGGCGGTAATCGAGGTGAGGTGCAGGCTATCGGCCAGATTGGCCTCGATCGTCAGCGAGCCGCCATAGGCCTCCATCGTGCCTTCGGGCGAGTTGACTAGGCCGGTGCGCTGGTTCCCGTAGCGGGCATAGGTGCTGTAGCCATCGGGCGATTCAAACGAGGCAATCACCTGCTGCAATTTTTCCGGCGTCGAAACATCGAAGCCGTAATAGGTCGTGCCCTTGCCCTTCAGCCATTTCGCGAGGCCGTTATTGTCGACGCCGCCCACCGGAATGGTGCCGCCGGCCAGGCCGGTCTCGGGATTGATCAGCGAGGATTGGGTGTCGATGATCACCTCGGCCGAGCTTTCCGCCGTCTCCTTGGTGTAATCGCTCGAGAGATAGATCTGCACGTCGCTGCTAGGCTCCCAGCCCAGCGTGCCGCGGAAACTATAGCTGTGCCCACCACCCAGCGTACCGACCTGACAGCTGTCATTATTGACCGGGCCCAGGCCTACGCCGCCGACCTGCTCATTGCCATATTGCGGGTTGGCGCATTTATAGTCGAGCCGCTTGACGTGGCCTTCCTGCCCCTTGGCATTGGCCACCACACGCAGGGCGAGCTGATCGCTCAGGCCAAGATCGTAGGCGCCACGGATCTGATAGCGCTGGCGGCTGCCGCCGGTCGCTTCGAAATAGCCGCTATTGTCGCCCTTGGGCTTCTTGGAAATCAGGCGCAGTGCACCGCCCACGGAATTGCGGCCGAACAAAGTGCCCTGCGGCCCGCGCAGCACTTCCACGCGCTCAAGATCCAGCACATCGAATACGGAGCCATAGGTGGTCGCGTAATAGACATCGTCGACATAGAAGCCCACGCGCGGTTCGAAGGCGGTGAGGAAGTCGGCCTGGCCAAGGCCGCGGATAAAGGCCTGGTTGGTCTGGGCGCCATAGCCGGAGCCGCCGCTGGTCATTTCGACGTTCGGCACCGAATTGGCGATATCGAGGACGTTCTTGACGCTGCGCTGTTCCAGCTCCTCGCTGGTGACAGCGGAGATGGCGATCGGCACATCCTGCAACGCCTGTTCGCGGAACTGGGCAGTAACGATAATTTCCTGATTGCCCGTCGAGGCCTCGGCATCGGCCTCTTCCGCATAGGCTGCCGACGGAGCGAGCAAGGCGGCCGCCAGGGCGGCACAGCTTGCACGGGTGGCGAAATCTAGGGCGGACAACCGCCTCACGCGCGTATTGGTCTTCATTTGCTCTCTCCCCACATAGTTTTGTTTCTTATGCGCCCCGGCCGGGCTCCGGCGTTTCGCGGATGCTCCGGCAAACCGATCAAATTATGTGCTTTACCCCCAGCGACCCAGTTCTGGGCCCATGGTTGCAACTATTTGCATTTCCCCTGCGGCATCCCGCACGGCCGAGCGAGCGGCGACGCGCTCCAGCCAGCCCTGCGCAGAGGCAGACAGCGCAATACCCAGCGCCGCGAACTGAGCGAGATGCGGATAGACTGCGATATCGGCGATCGAATAAGCCCCGCCCGCCAGCCAGCCGCCCTCCTCCGCATCCTGCGCCACGCGACTGGCGGCTTTTTCCAGCGCCTTGCGCGCATCGGCAACCTGCTCTTCGGAAAAGCCCGCCTGCGCTTGCCGCCACAGGGCGGCACGCTCTGGCGGCAGACGGTCAGGCCGTGCGCCTTGCGCCCCGCCAAGCTGCGCCCAGCGCGCGATGGCGAGGTTTGGCGCGATATGCGTCTCCACATATTTGCCCCATTTGTGGACCGCATATCGCGCCGGAGGGTCTCCGCCGCCGAGGGGCGGCTCAGGGAAGGCCTCGTCGAGGAAAAGGAGGATATGGAAGGTTCCGGTCAGCGCGCTGCCATCCGCCATCAGCACCGGCACCTGTCCGTCCGGATTGAGCTCAAGCAGCGTATCGGAATGGTTCTCGCACCGCGCCAAGTCGAGTTCCACCGACCCGTAATCCAGCCCCTTTTCAGCCAGAGCGATGAGCACGGAAGCGGAATGGCCCACCGGGCCGCCATGATACAGTTCGATCATGCCGCGTCCTCCACGCCCAGCAGGCGGCGGACATCGGCTGCCCGCTGGGTGATGAAGCCCCGCCCGGTGCCGAAGCCGCGCTGCAGCCCCGGCCGGGCATGACACCGTCGCAGCCAGGCCATCATATGCGGGCGGCGCTGGTCGTTCACATCGTCGGGATAGGATTGCGGCAGGTGATAGAAGGTGGCCATCACATTGATGTCGGCCAGCGAGAATTCTTCCCCCGCCAGATAAGGCGCCTCGGCCAGCCAGCCTTCGAACACATCGAAGCTCTCGGCGATACGGCGGGCGGATTCATCGAGATCGGCCTGCGGGGTCTTGCCGAACATCAGCTTTTCCCATGCAGCCCGGCGCTCCGGCAGCGGGATCTTGTCCAGCTCGCGGCGCTTCTCCTCCTCGTCCACTTCCGCATAGCGCGGGGCGGCAAGGCGGTTGGAGGCAAGCATCGCCAGCGAAGGCGCCACGATATTGTCCATATAACGCATCACCTGGCGCATCCGCCAGCGCCACCACGGATCGGCCGGGCGCAGCGCGGGGCCGTCAAAGGCATCGTCGATATATTCCATCGCCGGGGTCGATTCCGTCATCACCAGCCCGTCATGCACGACGGCAGGAATAGTCCCGTCCGGATTGATCGCCAGAAATTCCGGCGAAAATTGCTCCAGCTTGCCCATGTCGATATAGTGATGCGTGAAGGGAACGCGCTTTTCATGCAGACAAAGCAACGGCTTGCCTGAATTAGCGTTGGGTTCCCAAGTGTAGACCTCAAGCATCTCTTCTCCATGTCCGCCCATCTTTGCAGGCGATTTCATTGAAGCCTATCGGCGTATATTGATTCCGTCAATAAGCTATTTTTGCAGAGTCAAAAAGGTTCGCCCGACACCAGGGCCGGGCGAACGATCAGCGTGGAAATACAAGGGATCGGTGAGATATTCCCCGCTGAAAAAACGGCTTGAAACAGGCCCACGGCGAGGCCTGGCACACATATGTCATTTCACGGCGCCAAGGGTCTTGCCGTCAGCCAGGCGCACCCCGGCATAGCTGCCGCCCTTGCTGCCATCGCGCAGCGGGTGAACATAGAGCTTCACCTTGTCGCCGGGCTTCAGCGTGGTGCGCTTCCAGCCTTCGCTGACGAGATTGTTCGGGCTGTTCATTTCGATCGCCCACAATTCCGTCCCGCCCTTCACCGCCGCATTCGCCTCGATGAAGGAATGCGGGTTCTGCCAGCGGAAGCGCACGATCGTGGCGTCGAGCGCGACGGTCTTGTTCATGTCGAACATCGCATAGCTGTGATGGGCAACCGCCGCACCGGCGGGGACAAGGAGCGCTGCGGCAAGCGCGAGGCGAAAGGCGGATTTCATCGGACTCTCCTCAGACCTTGGGCACGTTCACAGGCTTGCCGTCCTTCGGCAGGCCGGAATCGAGGACCTTCCCGTCAGCCTTCTTCAGATCGAGGAACAAGCCGCCGGACCTGCCATCGCGCAACGGGTTTATCCGCATCGATATCTTGTCCCCGGTCTTTAGCGAAGCGCGGCTCCAACCCTGGCGTTTGAGGTTGTTGGGGCTGTTGAGTTCGATGCTCCAATGCCCCACCTTGCCGCCCGCCGGAACGTCGATTTCGATGAAGGCATGCGGATTGGTCCATTGGAATTCGGTGACAGTGCCCTGCAGGGTCATCACCTTCCTCTGATCGAACATGGCAAAGCTGTGATGCGCCAACGCCGGGGCAGCGACGCCCAGCGACATTGCGAAAACCAGCACGGCAGGTTTCAAGACCTTCTTCACCCAAACCTCCTCGACAGCGCGTTTGCCGCGCTCGCCATAGAGGTCTAGCCCGATATTTTTGACTGAGTCAATAAGCTATTCGCTAATGTGCTGCGGGGAAGAACGGGCGCGCTGGCGGTTTTCGGCACTGCCCCCGGGCTATTTGCTGGATGACCCCGTGGCCTCAGGCGTCTCCATCCCCGGCTTTTCGCTCATCCGCCGGTCAAGCTCGGCCTCCATCGCCGCGGCCTCGTTGGAGATCTGCCGCTCCTGCTCGGAATAGCGCTGGTCGAAATCGGGTTCGCCGCAAGCAAGCAGGCCGAGGCACAGCAACAGGGCCATCGCACCGCGCATCTCAATAATCCTTGCGATATCTGACATTGACACTCGACCCGCCGAAACTGCCCATCTCGCTCAGCACGGAAAGGGAGCGCGTAAGGCTGATCTCGATCTGCGTGGCGGTATAGCCGCGCGCGTCGGTCACGATCTCAACATAGATGTCATTGGTGATATATTGCCCGACCGCCACCGCAGTGCCGTGCCCATTCGCCTCATCCGCATCCAGAATGCGGATGCGGTCGATGCCCGATGCCGATTGCAGCACACCCAGCGGGCTGAACCCGCCCGAACCGCGCAAGGCGTTGAGCGATGAGGCAAGCTGGACCGCCTGAATAGCCGAAAGCTCCCCGATCGAACTGCCGAACAGAATGCGGGCAAGGATTTCATCCTGCGGCAGGGAAGGCGTGGAACTGAAGGTGATGCTGGGATTGCCGGCCGATCCGGTGAGTCCGATCACCACGTTCACATCGTCGGCCTCGCCTTCGGCCGTCACCGCCAGGGTGGGATTATAGGGATCGCCATCGTTGAAGCGGATGCGGCCCGTTTTCAGATCGAAGCTGCGCCCGGCAAAGCCCAGCGTGCCGCGCACCAGATCGATCCCGCCGGTGATGCGCGGATTGCCGGTGGTGCCGCGCAGCTTGATGTCGGCGGACCATTCCGATTCCATCCCCATGCCGCTGACGAACACTCGCTCCGGCGCCACCACGTCCACTTCCAGCCGCCAGTTGGACGGCAGGCCGGAAATCGCGTCCGGCTTCACTTTACCGGCGGCAGCGGCGGCAAGCGCAGCCTCTGCCGCATCGGACTTGCGCCTTATGCCCGTAAGCGTGCGCACCTGTGCCGCCCCTTCGCGCACGATGCGATAGCGTGTTTCGGGCAGGCGGATGGTTCCGCGGATCACAGGCTGATCGCCTGGATTATTGACGACGGCCAGCGTGCCGGTGGCCCGCGCCTCCATCCCCGGGGCATCGGCCAGCCGCGCATTGTCGAGCTTGAGGTCGAGCTGAAGCGGATAGCCCTTCTCGCTCGAAAGGCTGACGAAGCCGCTGCCGCTGACGGTGCCGTCCCCCGCCGTGGCGGAAAGCTCGCTCACTTCCAGCCGGTCATCGGTGAAAGTGCCGCGCACCCGCATCTTGGTCAGCCGGGTGCCATAGGCGTCGTTCACATAGGTAAGGTCATTGGCGCGGACCACGCCGGTAAGCGAAGGCGTCTGCACCCGGCCCGAGAAATCCGCTGCCACCCCGATCGCGCCATTGAGATGCTGGTCTGGCAGGGCCGCAAGCGAGAACAGCACGCTGGCCGGCCCGTTGTAGCGGATGCCGCCACTCAGCGGCGCCGCCATCAGCCGGGTCATCCAGCTGCCGCTTTCCGGGCCCAGCGGCTGCAGATTGACCTGCACGCGGCCCACATTGGCGCCGCCGCGTTCAACCACCGCGCGCAATGTGCCGCCATCGGGCTGGAGCCGCCCGACCATGCGCAGATCCACCGGCTGGCTGACCGCGGCCAGGCTGGTGCGGGTGAAGCGCGTCACCGTCAGCCGGGCATCGGCCTTGGGAAAGCCATTGCCCTCCTGCACGAAATCGACGCTGCCCGAAGCCACGCCGCCCAGCCCCAGTTCGGGCATGACGGGCCGCAGCACGGCAAGGTCCACATCGGTCAGCCGCGCCTGCAGCTTTGTTTCCGCGCCATAACTGCCCGCAAGCTGGACGCTACCCTGCCGCAGGGCCAGCCGGGTGGGCAGCAGATCATAGCTCCCGTCGCCCAGCCTGATCCGCGCGGGGTCGATCGTGTGGAACGCCACTCCGCCCGCACTGCCCTGCAGCGCAATGCGCCATTGTTCCGGCGCCAGCTGGGCATTGGCCGCGACATCGAAAGGAGTGCCGCGATTGCCCTTGGCCAGCAGCTTCGCGGTGCCCGAGCCATTGCGATAATCGACCTGCGCGCGGGCCTTTTCGAGCGCGAAACCATCCATGGCGAGGCCGGCCACCTGCACATCGGCGGCAATCTGCGGCTGATCGAACAGAGTTATGTCCGCCTTGGCGATCGCCCGGGAAATAGAAAGCCGCGCCGGGCTGCCCAGCACGGCATTGCTGGCAGTGGCATCGACCAGCGCGCGCTGGAACCCGCCCTGGGCCAGCAATTGCACCTGCCCGTCGATACCCGAACCGCTGGCCGCCAGAGTGCCGGTGAACGGCCCGGCCGCGCTCTGCACTACCCGGCCCGAAATACCCACGCCCGCAAAATTGGACCGGTTGATATCGACGGTGAGCGGCCCGGTGCCCGACAATATCGCCAGATCGGCATCGAATGGGCCGTAATCGCTCTCGCCCGTCGCCAGCAGGGCATAGCCCTTGTCGGTGCCGGTCAGCTCCGCGCGCAGATTGGCAAGGCCCACGCCCATTCCGGGCCGCTCCGCCATGACGATGGCCACAGGGCGGGAGAGCGTTCCGCTGACTTCCAGCCCCAGCGGGCCATAGCGGTCCGAAATGCCCGTTCCGGCAAAGGCAATGGTGCCATCGGGACGATAGGAGCCCTTGCCATCCGCCATGCGGAATTGCGGCGCGACGATGCGCAGCGCCGAAACCTGCGCCATCCCATCCGAGCCATAGGCGATATCGGCGGTAATCAACCCGTTGCCGCCCAGGAAATCGCGCGCGGATTCATTGAATATCTCGCGGCTGCGCGCCGTGACCTTGCCCGCGATCCGGAAATTATCGCCCTCGGTCTTCAGGTCCAGCGCGCTCGAAACATCGAAGCGGCCGATCCCGGCGACAGCATAATTGCCGATCCGCCCGTTGAGACTGCCGGTGTAGAGCCCGGTCGAGACATCGGCCACCAGCACGGCGGTCGCGTCGATCCGGTCGGAACGGATCTTGAGATTATCGGACAGGATGCGCGGCCATTTGACCGCAAGATCGCCATCCAGGCGCACATTGGTGAGCAATTCGCCCGCCGCCGCATCCAGCCCGTCGATCATCCGCGCCCGCGCATGGATAGGCACCAGCGCCTGATCCGCATCCACCCGGCCCTCGCCCTGCGCGGAAAGGCCGACGATCGCCGTATCGCCAAAGCCCAGCCGGGCGGCTCCCAGCGTATAGGCAATGCGCGGTGTGGCGAAGGCGCCGTCGAGCCTGAGGCTGGCCACCACGCCCTGCCCCTTGAAATCCGGCGCGATGGCCGTAGCGCGCAGCAGGCGGAAATCCACCGCCAGGCCCTCGAAACGGTTCTCCCCCAGATCGACCAGGCCCTTGGCGGCAAGGCTGAAATTGTCATTGTCCAGCGTGCCGGCAAGGTCCACTCGCCGCTGGTCGAGCGCCGCCGTCAGGTCGATCCGCGTGGAGGGGGCGAACATGGTGGCGCCCGATGCTGGAAGCAGCAGGCCCGGGCTCGCCTCCCCCTTGACGCCGAATGTCCCGTTGCGGGCAGTGAGCGCAAGATCGGCAAAACGCGCCGTGCCATAGGCGGCAGTAAGGGCCCCGTCCCACTTGGCCCAATCGCCCTTGCCCTTGAGCGCGGCGGTGAGCGGCTCGGCCCTTCCGGTAAGCCCGGAGACAAGGCCATCGGCAGGCGCGGCCAGATCGAGTGCGATGTCGAAGCGGTTCTTCTCCGGCACGGCATCGAGCTTTACGGCCAGCCTGTCGCCACCCGCCAGTTGCTTGCCGTCGGGCCCCGGCCCGGCAAGCGCCTGCGCCCTGGCATCCACCACCGCGCGCCGGTCTGCAATATGCGCCGTGCCGCTGAGCGAAGCGACATGATGTTGCCCGGTGATCGCGGGATCGATTTCGATCCGGCCAATCTCCAGCTTCTCCACGTCGATATCGATATCGGGCAGCAGCGGCTCGTCGGACTTGACCTCGCGCAGTTCAGGCAGGCGCTTCACCTGCACCAGCGGCGCCGTGAGCGAGCGAATGTCGATATGGTTCGAAAGATAGGCGAAGGGCCGCCAGTCCATCGCCGCGCGGGGGGCGGCTGCGAAACTTCCCTTCGGGTCCCCGATGGCGAGATCGACAACCTCAAGTTTACTATAGATTGAGCCTTCGATCCGCCCGACATGGATCGTCAGACCGTTTTCGAATTCCAGCGCATTGATCTGCCCCGCGATAAAGCGATGGCCGCCATTCGTGTCCAGCCAGACCAGCCCGCCCCCTGTGATCAGCACCAGAAGCGCGAGCAGAGCGGCCAGTGCCCGCCAGAGGCCGCGCCGGCGCCGCTGGGTGCCGTTGTCCGCCTCTTCGGGCACGTTGAGCACATCCTCGCCCATCAGAATGCCTGCCCGATCGAGACATAGACCGAGACCCTGGATTCACCCGGTTTTCGGCCGATGGGAGTTGCCAGATCGAGCCGCACCGGGCCGAAATTGGTATAAAACCTCCCGCCGATCCCCGCGCCGAAACGGATATCGGTGAAACCCGGAGTAGAGCTTTCATAGACCTGCCCGGCATCGACAAAAGCCACGATTCCGTAGTCTCCGAAGCGATAGCGCGCCTCAACCGCGCCCTCCACCAGGCTGCGCCCGCCCACCGGATTAGCGTCTGGATCTTTCGGGCCAAGCTCCTGATAACCAAAGCCCCGCACCGACCCGCCGCCGCCCGCATAGTAACGCCGCGAAGGCGCAATGTCCTCACGCGGCGCCCCCACGATCGAGCCTACGCGAACCCGCCCGGCCAGCACGAAATCGCCGAAGGAGCGATAGGCCGATCCTTCCACCATGCCGCGCGCATAGAACAAATTCTGGTCGCCGCCCGAAACTTCGGGCGAAAGCTTGAGGTTAAGGCGAAATCCTCGCACCGGATCGAGCAGACTGTTGGTAGTGTCGAAGCCTACCTGCCCGGGCAGGGCGGCGATGTAATAGGTCTTTTGCTCACGTGCCTGACGCGCGAAAACATAGCTCTTTTCATTACTCGCCAACAGTTCGAAGCCATAGGAATAGGTCAGCTTCTTCTGCCAGATCGGCGTGCTGTCATAGCTGATCCGCCCGGCGAGCTTGCCGGTATAGGCACTGTAGGCATCGTAATTGCTGTGCAGCGCCGAAAGGGCAAGTTCCACCGTCCGATCCCGCCGCCCGGCATTGGAACGGCGGAAAGTGCCGCTTAGCCCCTGTTCCTGCGTACCGGCCACGCCGCTGAGGATCAGCGCG
>DATJDU010000037.1:0-18544 GCA_035497315.1 Sphingomonadaceae bacterium | reverse complement strand
GCCGGCAGTGGCCGAAATCTACCCGGCCGGCTTTGCCACCACCATCACGGTGGACGGCGTGAGCGAAGGGCTGTGCGGTGCTGTGCGGCCCGGCCATTTTGACGGTGTGGCTACCGTGGTCGCCAAGCTGTTCAATCAGGTGCAGCCCGATATCGCCCTGTTCGGCGAGAAGGACTGGCAGCAGCTGGCCGTGATTCGCCGCATGGCGCGCGATCTCGATCTTACCCTGCCGCTTGCCTCCAACATCCTGGGCGTATCGACCGTGCGGGAAGGGGACGGGCTCGCGCTCAGCAGCCGCAACCGCTACCTCTCCCCCCGCGAGCGCAGGGCCGCCGCGGCCCTGCCCCGCGCGATGAAGGCTGCGATCCAGCAGATCGAGGGCGGCGCCGACGTGCCCGCCACGCTGGCGGCGCTGGAAGTGGAACTGATCGATGCGGGCTTCGCCTCGGTCGATTATGCCACGCTGGCCGATGCGGCGAGCCTTGAGCCGCTGGCCGCATTGGGCAAGGATGCCGCAAGGCTGCTGGTGGCGGCCCGGATCGGCCCTACGCGCCTGATCGACAATATGCCGGTGGAGGCAAGCCAGTGACCGAGGACGATTTCCGCAGCTATGTCGCCGCATTCAACGCGAATGATTTTGACGGTTTCGGGCGTTTCTACGCTGATGACGTGATCTTCGAACTGGGCGGGATGAAGCGGATCGACGGGCGCGAGGCGATCCTCGATTTCTATCGCGAGGTGAAGGCCCACATCACCGAAGTGGTCACGCCGCTGGATGTGATGGTCACGCCCACCCGCATCGCCATGCATTGCCGCACCAGTTTCGAGACTTTCAAAGACTGGCCGGATTTCGAGATCTGGCCGACCAGGGCAGGAGACAGGCGCGTGGTGGAAACGATCGCCATGTATGAAGTGGCCGGCGATCGCTTCACCCATATTCGCGGCGCGCGCTTCAAGCCCTAGGCGGCGTGGACAAATTCGGCATGGATCACGGTTGTGCCGAATTTGTCCACGCCGCCTAGGGGAATTCGACTTGCTCCAATTGTTCCGCACCGTGGCGCTCGCGGAGGGCGTCAGCACGCTGTTGCTGTTCCTGGTGGCCATGCCGCTCAAATATCTGTTCGATCAGCCCGGGCTGATCCGCCCGGTCGGATGGGCGCATGGGATATTATTCCTGACCTATCTGGCGGCGATGGTGCCCGGCCTTTGGGGCCGGCGGGCAGGGCTGCTGGGCTGGCTGCGGACCTTTATCGCCGCGCTGTTCCCCTTCGGCACTTTCCTGAATGACAGTTTCCTCAGACGCCTCCAGCGCGCCTAGGGCCCGCACTGTTTAGGCGGCGTGGAATCAGCGGCGATATTCGGATTTTCCTACATCGCCCCGAGCCGCTAGGGTGCCTGCGGCTCTTCCCCACGCGGCTCTTTCCCCCCCGCTGCTCTTTCCCATTGTCGACTGTCAGGCATTTGCATGCGGGGGGCGAGACTGCCGCTTTGGGCAAAGGTCACATCCACCGCGCATGGATTTTCAAACAGTTCTTTGTAATATAAACAAAATATGGATCTAAGGTCACAGGGTTTCGGGGGCCGTTTCGCGTAAACTTCGGCCCCCGGTTAAACCCGGCGTCAGAATATCTCGAACAGCCCGGCCGCGCCCATGCCGCCGCCGACGCACATCGTCACCACAGCATATTTCGCACCCCGGCGCTTGCCTTCGATCAGGGCATGGCCAGCGCAGCGCGCGCCCGTCATGCCATAGGGATGGCCGATGGAGATCGCACCGCCATTGACGTTGAGCAACTCGTCGGGGATGCCCAGCCGGTCGCGGCAATAGAGCACCTGCACGGCAAAGGCCTCGTTCAGTTCCCACAGGCCGATATCGTCCATCTTCAGGCCATGGCGTTCCAGCAGCCTGGGCACGGCGAAGACGGGGCCGATGCCCATCTCGTCAGGCTCCGTGCCGGCCACCGCCATGCCGACATAGCGGCCCAGTGGCTGGAGCCCGCGCTTTTCGGCAAGCGCGGCTTCCATCACCACCAATGCGCTGGACCCGTCGGAAAGCTGGCTGGCATTGCCCGCCGTGATCACCCCGCCCGGAATCACCGGATTGAGCGAGGCGAGGCCTTCCAGCGTGGTTTCGGGCCGGTTGCCCTCGTCCCTGGCGATGGTCACTTCATGCTTCGTGATCTCGCCCGTTTCCTTGTTCGCCACGGCCATGGTGGCAGTGACGGGAACGATCTCGTCATCGAACCTGCCCGCGGCCTGCGCGGCGGCGGTGCGCTGCTGGGATTGCAGGGCATAGGCATCCTGCACCTCGCGGGAAATGCCATAACGCTTGGCCACCACTTCGGCGGTCTGCAGCATCGGCATGTAAGTGGCGTTGTGCATGGCGATCAGTTCCATGTCGAAGGCCACGCGCAGTTCCTTGGTCTGCACCGTGCTGATCGATTCCTGCCCGCCGGCGGCCACGATATCCATGCCGTCCAGCACCACCTGCTTGGAAGCGGTGGCAATCGCCATCAGGCCGGAGGCGCATTGCCGGTCCACGCTCATGCCCGGAACCGTGACGGGAAGCCCCGCGCGCAGGGCCACGAGGCGGGCGATATTGGGCGTCTGGCTACCCTGCGGCAGGGCGCTGCCCCACACGACATCCTCCACCTCGCCGCCTTCCACACCGGCCCGCTCGATCGCGGCCTTCAGCGAATGGCTGCCCAGCGTCGGCCCCTGGGTGGCATTGAAGGCGCCCTTATAGGCGCGGCCGATGGCGGTACGGGCGGTGGAAACTATGACTGCGTCACGCATGGCGGAATCCTCTCGTGAAACTCTGTTTGGGGGCAATCAGAAGAACAGCAGGCTGATCCATTCGGCGACATAGCCGGGCTTGGTTTCGCCTTCGATTTCCAGCGTGATCTCCACTGTCTGCTCCCACTGGCCGGGGCGCTTCTCCGCCATGCCGACCAGCTTGAAATGGGCGCGCACCTGCTTGCCGGAGCGGACCGGCTGGAGGAACCGCACGCGGTTGCCGCCATAGTTGAGCGCCATCTTGAGGCCTTCGGGCTTCTGGATGTCGCTCTTCTCGGTCAGCACCGGGATCAGCGACAGGGTCAGGAAACCATGGGCAATGGTGCCGCCGAAAGGCGTCATCGCCGCCATTTGCGGGTTCACATGGATGAACTGGTGATCGCCGGTGGCATCGGCGAATTTATCGATCATTTCCTGATCGACCAGCAGCCATTCGGAAGTGCCGATCGTCTCGCCGATTTTGGCTGCGTAATCCTGGGGGGTCATGTCCTGCGCCTCTCCGTTAGTGCCGGAATTGCAGGATTCATGGCCCATTGCGAGGCTCAGTGCAACGCGCGATCCCCTGACGCTACGGCAAGGTGGCGTGGCCATGCGACGCGCAATGCGCCCGGCAATCGGCGGAGCGCGAATCGCCCCTTCCGCCCGGTTCGGTGGTTCATTCGGGGCACCGATCAGGAAGCGGGCGAGAGGTGGCCCACGAAGCGAGGGGGATGCGCGTTGAGCCAGCGCTGGGCGGGCTTTTCGAGCAGCCGATAGAGAAGCGCCGAAGCGGCGAGCACCAGGGCAATATAGCCCGCCAGCCCCGCCCAGCCGAGCTGCAGGCTCTCATCCACGAAGAGCAGCTTGTAGAATACGAAGAGCGGGAAATGGGCCAGATATGTCGAATAGCTGGCATCGCCCAGCCAGCGCAGCGGCCTGCTGGCAAGGAACCGAGCCGCCGGCCCGGTATCGCAGGCGAGCGCCAGCAGTAAAGCGGCGAGTCCGGCCGGGACGAAGGCGGACTCGGGCAGGCCCAGTGCGACCCCCGCAGCGAGGATTGCGCTACCAGCGATCAGAGCCACCGCGGCACCCAGCCGCCGCGCGGCGATTTCCTGCCACATGCGGCACAGGGCCATCCCCAGCGCGAATTCGGCAAGGCAGCGCGGCAGGCCGAGATGAGGAATGTCGTCGCCCAGGCTCACCTCTCCATGGCCCGCAAAGACCAGATAGATCAGCGCACAGAGCAGCGCGGCAAATCCCATCAGCGCGGGCAGGTGCAGCCTGCGCCAGGGCAGGCCGAGCACCAGCACCGGGAAGAGCAGATAGGCGCCCATTTCGGTGCTGATCGACCAGGCCGGATGGTTCCAGCGCAAGGCATCGGTGAACCCCCAGTTCTGCACCAGCAGCACGTGCAGCGGCAGCTCGGCGAAGGGATAGTTGGACGTATCGCGCCCGGTCGCCGCCAGCAGCAGCGCGAAGACAGCCAGCCCGGCCAGGATCGCGACGTGAAGCGGCCAGATCCGGGCAAAGCGCCGCCACCAGAAATGGGGCAACTCGCCAAACCCCCGTTCGGCCAGGCGCGGCGCGTAATTGAGCCACATGACGAAGCCCGAAAGCATGAAGAACAGGTCGACCGCGAGATAGCCCTTGCCGATCGCAGCGATCGCGCCTTGCGGCACCAGCTCGACCAGACTCGTTCGGATGTGGAACAACACCACGAACCACGCGGCAACGCCTCTGATTCCGGTCAACGCGTCGAGCTGGGGGACAGGGCGGGACGGGGCCTCCGCGTTCATGCCGGGGAGCCCTGCACTTCGCCCGGCGTTTCGACCGGTGGGGGCGCATTGCGGTGCCGGCCCTTGCGCCGGGGCAAGCCCTTCTCGCGCCGTTGCACCATGGTCCAGACCGCGATCTGCAGGGCAAGCAGCATCAGCACGAAAGGCTGGAAGGCGATGCCGATAAACAGTGCGCCGAGAAGATAGACGAGCTGCCCGTTCTGGAGCGCGGTGGCGAGATCGCGCAGCGAGCAATCCACCCTGTCCTCGCTCTTGCGCAGGCGGCGGCGAATCCGCTCCATCTGCCACGGGCCCAGCGCATGGAGCCACAACCAAAGGCCCAGACCCGGCCAGCCCTGTTCGCCCAGCATCTCGAAGTAACTGGAATGATAGGCCCGTGCCTCGTCGGTCACGTTCTGCACCTCGGTCTGGGTGATCCCCCCGCCCATATCCAGCGTCACCTTCTTCTTGTAGGTGAAACTGTTCGATAGAAAGGCGTTGAATCCGCCGCCCAGCGGGTGGTCCTTCACGTAATCGAGCGTCCATTTCCACACCGCCAAGCGGGTAGAGGCCGATTCGTCGCTCTCATGGCTTTCGATCGTGCTCATTCGCTCGGTATAGCTCTTGGGCAGAAACGGAATCGCCGCAAGCAACGCCAGCGCGCCAAGCCCCATATAGACGAAGCGATGCTTCACCGTGCGCAGCATCAGCACCGCCAGCAGGCCGATGCACAGCAATCCAGTGCGTGTCTGCGTGCCCACCGGGATCAGCAGGCAGGAAAAGATCAGCGCCCCGGCGAACAATCGTACCCGCCAGTCGGGCGGGAACACGGTGCCGTATTTCGCCAGCCACAGGATCAGCGGAATGATCGCGATCGCAACGCAGGAGATAGTCGAGCTTTCATAGAGCCCGGTATTGTCGTTCACGAAGAAATAGAGCGCCCCGTAGCCGCCGCCGCCGGTAATGGTCTTGATCCCGCCGGAAATGATGATCGCCCCGACGGAGAGCACCATCACCAGCGCCGCCGCTTCGATCCTCAGTTTCGTGCGCAGGGTCAGCGGCAGGAAGATCGCGAAGACCATCGCCTTCCACACCCAGCCCCATTTCTCGAAGGCCTCCTTGGGGAAATCGGCAGTCAGCGTGGTCATGGTGCAGTAGATCAACAGCACCAGGATCAGCCCCTGACGGAAGGTGAAGCGGCTGCCTTCCTTGCTGTCAGCCAGCAGCCAGCCGGCAAAGGCGGCAACGAAGGCGATCAGCGAGATGGGCAGGATCGGCATCAGCGTCCAGCCGATCTTCTGCGGGGCGACAATGTCGATATAAAGATAGGCCAGCACCCAGATGAACGGCTTGCGCAGGCCGAGCGCCAGCATTCCCATTACGAACAGGAAAAGGAACGCATCAAGCATCGGATGCGTCCGCCTCAGGCTCGGCAAGCTTCCTGCGGCGCCAGGATTTGCGGCGCGCAGGCCCCGGATCGGCCGCGTCGTCATCGAGATCGGCACGCGAAAGCAATCGCCAGGCAGCGAGTGCAATCAATCCATGCGTCAGGCCAATCGCAAAAAAGTCGATCAAGGGACCGGTTCCATAAGAGTACGAAGCCCGGCCCTAACAGCACCCGGTTGACGCGGTGTTAAGCTTGTCATGGCAGGGAAATGCGCGATGACCCGGATTCTGCACGTCCTCGACCATTCGCTACCGATGCATAGCGGCTACACCTTTCGTACCCGCGCCATATTGAAGGCGCAGCAGGCGGCAGGGATGGAAGTGCGCGGGATCACCGGCTTGAGGCACATGGCGCCTGGTCCGGAAACCGAGATTGTCGACGGCCTCATCTTTCACCGTACGCCGGGTGAAGCAGGGGGGCCTTCGGGCGTCCGCGAATGGCGCGAGATCGGGGCATTGGCCAAGGCGATCGAGGCCCTATGCCGCGAATGGCGGCCGGATATCCTCCACGCCCATTCCCCCGCCCTGTGCGGGCTGGCCGCCCGGCGCGCGGGGCGCAAACTGGGCATTCCGCTCGTCTATGAAATCCGCGCCTTCTGGGAAGATGCAGCTGTGGGCAATGGCACTGGCCGCGAAGGATCCTTCAAATATCGTATGACCCGCAGCCTGGAAAACCGGGTGGTCGCCGGGGCGGATCATGTCGTCACCATCTGCGAAGGGCTGCGCGGCGATCTGATCGCGCGCGGCGTGGATTCGGCCAAGATTTCCATCGTGCCCAATGGGGTAGACCTCGCGCTATTCGGCAAGCCGCCGCCGCGTGACGAGACGCTGGCGGCCGAACTTGGCATTGAGGCGGGCCCGGTAATCGGCTTCATCGGCAGCTTCTACGATTACGAAGGGCTGGACGATCTGGTGGCAGCCATGCCCGCGGTCATCGCGCGGCATCCCGGCGCGCGGCTGCTGCTGGTGGGAGGCGGGCCGGTGGAGGCCGCACTCAAGGCGCAGGTGGAAGCATCGCCCGCGCGCGACGCGATTCTCTTCACCGGACGCGTGCCGCATCACGAAGTGGAACGCTATTATTCGCTGTGCGACGTGATGGCCTATCCTCGCAAGAAGAGCCGGCTGACCGATCTCGTAACCCCTTTGAAGCCGCTCGAAGCCATGGCGCAGGGCAAGATCGTGGCCGTTTCCGATGTCGGAGGACATCGCGAATTGATCACCGATAACGAAACTGGCATCCTCTTTCCGCCCGATGATCCGGAAGGCTGCGCAGCGGCACTCGTCACGCTGATCTCCGCACGCGACAGCTGGCCCGCCATGCGCAAATCCGGACGTGCCCATGTAGAACAAAAGCACGACTGGGCGCGCAACATTCTTCGTTATCAGCCTGTTTACCAAGCATTGCTAGATTCGCCTGCGAAGGGCAGCTTTCCAGCTGCGGCCTGAGCCTTTTGGGGCCACGAGAGGCACAGCACGGGCCGGGCAAGCCGCCCACGAAGTCAGGGGTTTTGAGACAAGTGGCAGCGAATCAGCCGAAACCATCGATCAGCTCGCATCGCCTGTTCCCGGCGGTGGTAGCACTGTGGTTTACCACCCTGTTCGGGCTGGGCTTCGCCGTGCTGCCTGCCGGCACGCTCGAAAGGCTTGCCGGAGCGACCGGAATCGCTGCCTTCATCCCCTCCGCCGCACCGCCGCTGGGCCTGACCGCGCGAGTGATCCTTTCGCTTTGCGCCGCCATTGGCGGTGGGCTGATGGGCTATGCTATCGCCCATATGCTGACCTCGCGCCGTGAACGCGAGTACCGCGAACCCCGGCGGAAAGAACGCCCCGAGCCGCGCAGGCGCCCTATGCCGGAAGGTATGCGCCGGCCTCTATCCGCCATGGAAGATCTGGGGCCGCCTATGATCGCGCCGGGCCCGCAGCCGGACGATACGGGCGAGATACCCCAGGAAATGCCCGAGGCTTCCCTGGAGGCCGATGCCTTCCAGGCCGAAACTGTGGTGGAGGAAACGGCGGAAGAGGCGAATGAACCTGGGTTCGAAATGCCGCGCGAACCCGAAGCGGAACTGCCTGACGAACCCGAGCCGGAATTCATCGGCCCTCTGTTGCAGGCCCCGCCCGCACCGCGCGCTCTGCCTTCGGACCCTGCCGCCGATCTGGCGCAAATGGGAGTCGTGCAACTGGCCGAGCGTCTGGGCCACGCCATGCGCAGGAATGTCGGCCGGCCAAAATCCCCTCCCCCCGCTTTCCTCGCCGAGCTTGTCGGCCGCCCCGCCCCCCCTCCTCAACCGGAACCCCGGGTCAAACCTGCTTCTGAAACGATGGGCGGCTCCACTCAGCCTCTCCAGATAGCCGAACAGGCAGAGGCTGCCCCGGCAGAAACGCCCGAGCTGCCCGAACCGCTCGCAGCCGCCGAGCGGATTCTTGGCCGCGCCTCAGTCGCTTCAGCTGCGGCTTCGCATGCGGAACTCGAAGCTCCGCGCCTGTTGGCGCCTGAGCTTGAAGCCTTCGGCGAGGAGGAATACGAATATGAGGATAGCTATCTCTCCTCACTCCCTCCTACCGGCTTGAGTCCCATCGACGGTCCGATTGATGATGAGGCGGTCGAAGATGAGGAAGACTGGGATTCGGGCGAGGAAGGCGAGCGCTACAGCTCGCTGCTGGCCATGCGCCAGCCCGAACGCGAACCCGCACCGGAGATCGAGGAAGTTGCCGGTGAACCGGCGGGCGAAACCACCAAGGAAGCTCTGCCACCCCTAGCCGCTACCGGACCTGCCCCTGCTGGTGAAGTGCGCCCGTTCGACGCACCGCAGGAAGCTGCCGCAGTGCGGCCACGGCCCGACCGCATAGAAACCGAGCGCGTATTGCGCTCCGCCCTGAAGGCGATCCAGCGCATGAGCGGCGCCGCCTGATCGGGGTCTGACCCGCACCTGCTGGCGGCCCAGCCACAAAAAGGGCACTTAACCATTGATTCCTTGCGGGTCTGCGGCAGACGGCGCAAGCTGCACTTGGGCAACGCAAGGCAAAATTCAGCCCCCGGCAGGCCCGGCGCGGTTGCAAAAACAGTTTCCTGTCGCCATGGGAAAAACTCGCGACATTTTTGCTGCCCTGCGCGGTAGGGTGAGTCGCGCTTCATTGCCGGAAGCGCCGCCTCTCGGCGGCGTTCGTACGGCGTTAGACAGGAATGGGAATTTGATGGGTTATCCGCCGCCTCAAGGTTTCTACGATCCGGTGAACGAACATGACGCATGTGGTGTGGGCTTCATTGCGCACATTAAAGGCGCGAAATCGCACACTATCGTGAAACAGGCGCTGGAAATTCTGGAAAATCTCGATCACCGCGGCGCGGTGGGCGCAGACCCGCTGCTGGGCGACGGCGCGGGCTTGCTGATCCAGATTCCCGATCCCCTGCTGCGCAAATGGGCCGCGAACGAGGGCAAGACCCTGCCCGCACCCGGTGACTATGCGGTTGCCATGTGCTTCCTTCCGCAGAACGAGAAGGCCCGCGACTTCGTGGTCCAGCAGTTCGAGAAGTTCATCGCCAAGGAAGGCCAGGAACTGGTCGGCTGGCGCGACGTGCCGACCGATACGGCCGGCCTTGGCGTGGCCGTGCTCGAATCCATGCCGATGATCCGTCAGTGCATCATCGCGCGCGGCCCTCGCACGGTCGATCAGGACGCGTTCGAGCGCAAGCTGATCACCATCCGCAAGCAGTTGCAGAACCCGCTGGCCGAACTGGCCGAGAAGCACGAACTGCCCGAGATCGCTCAGCTCTATATGCCGAGCTTCTCAAGCCGTACCGTCGTGTACAAGGGCCTTCTGCTGGCGAACCAGGTGGGCAGCTTCTACAAGGATCTGCAGGACGCCGATTGCATTTCCGCGCTCGGGCTTGTTCACCAGCGTTTCTCCACCAACACCTTCCCCAGCTGGAAGCTGGCGCAGCCCTTCCGCCTGATTGCGCATAATGGCGAGATCAACACGGTTCGCGGCAATGTGAACTGGATGAACGCACGCCGCCGCACGATGGAATCGGACCTGCTCGGCCCGGACCTCGACAAGCTCTGGCCGATCATTCCGCATGGCCAGTCCGACACGGCCTGCCTCGACAATGCGCTCGAATTGCTGTTGGCGGGTGGCTATTCGCTGGCCCATGCGATGATGATGCTGATTCCGGAAGCCTGGGCGAAAAACCCGGAAATGGACCCCGCGCGCCGGGCTTTCTACGAATATCACGCCGCCCTGATGGAGCCATGGGACGGCCCTGCCGCCGTGGCCTTCACCGATGGCCGTCAGATCGCAGGTACGCTGGACCGCAACGGCCTGCGCCCCGCGCGCTGGTGCGTGACGAAAGACGATCTCGTCTGCATGGCCTCCGAAAGCGGCGTTCTGCCGTTCAGGGAAGAGGATATCGTGCGCAAGTGGCGCCTCCAGCCGGGCCGCATGCTGCTGATCGACCTCGAACAGGGCCGCATCATCGACGATGAGGAAGTCAAAGCCGAGCTGGCCAATGCCCAGCCCTATGAAAAATGGCTGGCCCAGGCGCAATACAAGCTCGAAGATCTTGACGCGGTCGATCCCGAGCTTGTCGGCCAGGTAGACGAGCAGGGCACCCTGCTGCAGCGCCAGCAAGCCTTCGGCTACACTCAGGAGGACGTAAGCAAGTTCCTCGAGCCAATGGCCGTTGCCGGCGATGATCCGATCGGTTCGATGGGCACTGACACGCCGATCGCGGTGCTCTCCAGCCGGTCGCGCCTGCTCTATGATTACTTCAAGCAGAACTTCGCGCAGGTGACCAACCCGCCGATCGACCCGATCCGTGAAGAGCTGGTGATGAGCCTGCTCTCCATGATCGGCCCGCGGCCCAACCTGCTGGGGCGCGAGGCAGGCACGCATAAGCGCCTGGAAGTGGCGCAGCCGATCCTCACCAATGAGGATGTAGCCAAGATTCGCCTGGTCGAGCAGGCCCTGGACGGCGCATTTCGCACTGCGACGATCGACATGACCTGGGATGCCTCGGCCGGTGCCGACGGCATCGAACAGGCCATCAAGGAAATGTGCTGGGCTGCCACCGAGGCAGTGCTGGCCGACAAGAACATCCTGATCCTGTCTGACCGTCCCCAAAGTTCCGACCGCATCCCGATCCCGGCCCTGCTGGCGACAGCGGCGGTGCATCAGCACCTCGTCCGCCAGGGCCTGCGTATGCAGACCGGCCTGGTGGTGGAAACCGGTGAAGCGCGCGAAGTGCATCACTTCTGCGTGCTGGCGGGCTATGGCGCGGAAGGCATCAACCCCTATCTCGCCTTCGAGACGCTTGAGCAGATCCGCCGCGAGAAGCACCCGGGCCTGGCCCCGGCCGAGGTGAAGAAGAACTACATCAAGGCCGTAGGCAAGGGCATCCTGAAGGTCATGTCCAAGATGGGCATCTCGACCTACCAGTCCTATTGCGGTGCGCAGATCTTCGATGCGGTGGGTCTCAACCAGGCCGTTATCGATGCCTATTTCACCGGCACCGCCACCACCATCGAAGGCATCGGGGTACAGCAAGTGGCCGAGGAGGCTGTGCGCCGCCACGCCACCGCCTATGGCGACAACCCGATCTACAAGCACATGCTGGATGTGGGCGGAATGTACCAGGCCCGCATCCGCGGCGAGGAGCATGCGTGGACGGCGGCCAATATTGCCAATCTGCAGCATGCGGTGCGCGGCAACAGCCCCAAGAATTACGAGGAATTCGCCAAGTCGATCAACGAGCAGTCCGAACGGCTGCTGACGATCCGCGGCCTGATGGATCTGAAGAAGGCGGAAACGCCGATCGACATCTCCGAGGTCGAACCGGCGAAGGACATCGTGAAGCGCTTCGTCACCGGCGCGATGAGCTATGGCTCCATCAGCTGGGAAGCGCACACCACGCTGGCGCTGGCCATGAACCGGATCGGCGGCAAGTCGAACACCGGCGAGGGCGGTGAAGATCCCAAGCGCTTCCTGCCGCTGGACAATGGCGACACGATGCGCAGCGCGATCAAACAGGTCGCCTCGGGCCGCTTCGGCGTGACGACGGAATATCTGGTCAATTCGGACGATATCCAGATCAAGATGGCGCAGGGCGCGAAACCCGGCGAAGGCGGCCAGCTGCCCGGCCACAAGGTGGACAAGACCATCGGCAAGACCCGGCACTCCACGCCGGGCGTAGGCCTGATCTCCCCGCCGCCGCATCATGACATCTATTCGATCGAGGATCTGGCCCAGCTGATCCACGATCTGAAGAACGTACAGCCGCAGTCCCGCATTTCGGTAAAGCTCGTTTCCGAAGTGGGTGTGGGCACCGTGGCCGCGGGTGTTTCCAAGGCGCGGGCGGACCATGTCACGATCTCCGGCTATGAAGGCGGCACTGGCGCTTCGCCGCTGACCAGCCTCACTCATGCCGGTTCGCCGTGGGAAATCGGCCTGGCCGAAACGCAGCAGACCCTGCTGCTGAACGACCTGCGCAGCCGTATCGTGGTTCAGGTCGATGGCGGGTTGCGTACCGGCCGCGACGTGGCCATCGGCGCGCTGCTGGGCGCGGAAGAGTTCGGCTTTGCCACGGCTCCGCTCATCGCGGCGGGCTGCATCATGATGCGCAAGTGCCACCTCAACACCTGCCCGGTCGGCGTTGCCACCCAGGATCCGGTGCTGCGGGCGCGCTTCGTCGGCCAGCCCGAACATGTGATCAATTACTTCTTCTTCGTGGCCGAGGAACTGCGCCAGATCATGGCCGAGATGGGCTTCCGCACGGTCGAGGAGATGGTCGGCCGCGTCGACCGGCTCGATATGAAGAAGGCGATCAGCCACTGGAAGGCCCAGGGCATCGACCTGTCGAAGCTCCTCTACCAGGTGCCGCTGGCCGCTGGAAAATCGCTCCACCATTCGATGAACCAGGATCACGGGCTGGAAAAAGCGCTCGACAACGATCTGATCGCGGCCTGCAAGCCGGCCATCGAAAAGGGCGAACCGGTGGTGATCGACCGCAAGGTCGTGAACGTGAACCGCACCGTGGGCGCGATGCTTTCCGGCCGTATCGCCGAGAAGTATGGCCATGCGGGCCTCAAGCCCGACACTGTACGCATCAACTTCACCGGAGTGGCGGGCCAGAGCTTCGCGGCCTGGCTGGCCCATGGCGTGACGCTGGACCTCGTCGGCGATGCGAACGACTATGTCGGCAAGGGCCTGTCGGGCGGCCGCGTGATCGTGCGCCAGCCCGCCGGTGTGAACCGCGAGCCGACCGAGAACATCATCGTGGGCAACACGGTTCTTTATGGCGCAATCGCGGGCGAAGCCTACTTTAACGGCGTGGCCGGCGAACGTTTCGCAGTGCGTAATTCCGGCGCCATCGCGGTGGTCGAAGGCACTGGCGACCATGGCTGTGAATATATGACCGGCGGCGTGGTAGTGGTCCTCGGCAGGACCGGGCGCAATTTCGCCGCGGGCATGTCAGGCGGCATCGCCTATGTCTATGACGAAGACGGCAGCTTCGCCCAGCGTTGCAACCCGGCTCAGGTGGACCTGGACAGCATCGAGCCGGGCCTCGAAGAGGAAGACTACGCCGGCCGGCCGCAACAGCGCCCCGTCAGCATCGAGGATTTCGGCATGGGCGACATGTTGCACCACGATGCGGAGCGGCTGAAGATTCTGGTGGAACGGCACAAGCTGCACACCGGATCGGCACGCGCTGCCGCTCTGCTCGATGATTGGGACAATGCGCTCACGAAGTTCGTGAAGGTGATGCCGCGCGATTATCGCCGCGCGCTTCAGCAGATCGAGGCCGAGCGCGAAGAAGCCGCCTCCGTGGCAGCCGAATAAGGGTTACAGAACATGGGCAAGGAAACCGGCTTTCTGGAAGTCGACCGCCAGGATCGCACTTATGACGATCCCAAGGAGCGGGTGAAGCACTATAAGGAATTCGTGATTCCGCATGCGGAACCGGCCCTGCGCGAGCAGGCCAGCCGCTGCATGAATTGTGGCATTCCCTATTGTCACAACGGCTGCCCGGTGAACAACATCATCCCGGACTGGAACCATCTGATCTATGAAGGGAACTGGCAGGCCGCGCTGGAGACCCTGCATTCTACCAATAACTTCCCGGAATTCACCGGCCGCGTCTGCCCCGCCCCGTGCGAGGCAAGCTGCACGCTGAACCTCATCGACCAGCCGGTGACGATCAAGTCGATCGAATGCGCCATCGTCGATCGCGGGTGGAAGGAAGGCTGGATCCAGCCGCAAGTGCCCGAAAAGCGCACTGGCAAGACCGTGGCCGTGGTCGGTTCCGGCCCTTCGGGCATGGCCTGCGCCCAGCAGCTTGCACGGGCGGGTCATTCGGTGACCCTGTTCGAGAAGAGCGACCGCATGGGCGGCCTGCTTCGCTATGGCATCCCTGACTTCAAGATGGAAAAGCACCTCATCAGCCGCCGGCTGGTGCAGATGCAGGCCGAAGGCGTGACCTTCAAGACCTCCACCGAAGTGGGCGTGGACGTCTCGTTCAAGAGCCTGAAGGAAAACTTCGATGCCATCGTGCTGTCGGGCGGCGCTGAAGATGCGCGCATGCTTAACATCCCCGGCTTCGAAATGTCCGGCGTGCGCCTGGCAATGGAATTCCTGACCCAGCAGAACAAGCGCGTTGCCGGTGACGATGAAATCCGCGCCGCGCCGCGTGGCAGCCTGCTGGCCACCGGCAAGCATGTGGTGGTGATCGGCGGCGGCGACACGGGCAGCGACTGCGTTGGTACCTCCAACCGTCAGGGCGCGGCCTCGGTTACCCAGATCGAAATCATGCCGGAACCGCCGGTGAAGGAAAACAAGCTGCTGACCTGGCCCGACTGGCCGATGAAGCTGCGCACCTCTTCCAGTCACGAAGAAGGCGTGGACCGGGACTGGGCCGTGCTGACCAAGGAAGTGGTGGGCGAAAACGGCGTCGTCACCGGCCTGAAGTGCGTCCGTGCCGACTGGTCGGAAGGACAGCTCAAGGAAGTACCGGGCAGCGAGTTCATCCTCAAAGCCGACCTCATCCTGCTCGCAATGGGCTTCCTTGGCCCCAAGAAGGCCGGTCTGCTCGACAAGGCAGGTGTGAAGCTGACCGATCGCGGCAATGTCGAGGCCGATACGGAAAGCTATCGCACCAGCGAAGACATGGTCTTCTCCTGCGGCGACATGCGCCGTGGGCAGAGCCTGGTCGTCTGGGCGATCCGCGAAGGCCGCCAGTGTGCCCGCTCGGTCGATGAAGCCCTGATGGGCGTCACTGAGCTGCCGCGCTGATCCGGCGGCGATAGGGGGCCGCCCCATGCCCACCATCGCCACCCTCACCATGAACCCGACGCTCGACGTCTCCTATGACGTCGAGCGCCTGGAACCCACGCGCAAGCTGCGCAGCCATGACGAACATTACGATCCGGGCGGCGGCGGCATCAATGTCGCCCGCGTCTTCGTGCGCCTGGGCGGCAATGCGGTGTGCCATTATCTGTCCGGCGGAGCGACCGGGGTCGCGCTGGATGGGCTGCTGGACCTGCACCAGCTCGTCCGCCGCCCGGTCCGCATCGCGGGCGCCACGCGCGTCGCCTGCACCGTGCACGAGATGGAAACCGGCAAGGAATTCCGCTTCGTGCCCGAAGGCCCTGAAGTGGCCGAGGCCGAATGGCGTGCCTGCCTCGATCAGCTGACCACTGTGCCCTGCGACTATCTGGTCGCCAGCGGATCGCTGCCGCGCGGCGTGCCGGCGGATTTCTTCGCCATGGCTGCCGAAATCGCGCGGGATCGAGGCTTCAAATTCGTGCTCGACAGTTCGGGCGAGGCCCTCAGAGCCGGGCTCCAGGGGGGCTCGGTCCATCTGGTGAAACCCAATGAGGATGAGCTGGAACAGCTCGCCGGGCAGCCGCTCGACACGCCGGAGGAATATCGGGCTGCGGCCATGGCACTCGTCGAACAAGGCGTTGCCGAGATCGTCGCAGTAACCTTGGGCGAGAAGGGCGGCTTGCTGGCCACGCGCGACGGCGCGCAGATCCTGCCTGCCATCAAGGTCGATGCGAAGAGCGCTGTCGGCGCGGGCGACAGTTTTCTGGCCGCGATGGTCTATTCTCTCGCCAATGGGCGCGACCCGGTGCAGGCCTTCCGCTATGGCATGGCGGCAGGCAGCGCAGCGGTGCTCACACCGGGTACCGATCTATGCCGCGTTATAGATATAGAGCGGCTCTATGCCGCCGAGACCCGGTAAAACCGGGCATAGGAGAGGACAGCCCATGGAAGTCAAACCCCTTCACCCCTTATTCGCGGCCGAACTGACCGGCGCCGATCTTGCCCGCGTGCCCGATGCCGCGCTGGTCGATCTGGTGGAGCAGGCCATGGCGCAATATGGCGTGCTGGCGATCCGCAATGCGGAAATCACTGACGAGCAGCAGAAGACCTTCAGCCGCGCTTTCGGTCCCTTGGAAATCCCCAGCCGCGCCAAGGATGCCGCGCCGCGCCCGCAGGGCCGCCGGGTGATTACGCCGGGCATCTTCTATGCCGGCAATCTCGACCACAATGGCGAGATCATCCCCTATGGTGACGATGCCGCGAAGCTGGCCAAGGGTGCGGAACGCTTCCACACTGACAGTTCCTTCCACCTCATGCCCACCAAATGGTCGCTGCTGCACGGGGTGGAGACACCGCCGCCCAGCGCTGGGGGCGATACATGGTTCACCGACGCCCGCGCCGCCTATGACGATCTGTCAGAGGCGATGAAGCAACGGATCGAGGATCTGATCGGGATTCATGATTTCTGGGAGGGCCGCCGCCGCGCCGGGCTGCAGGGCGAAATCACTCCGCAGGAAAGGCGTATCATCCCCTTTCCGCCAGTAGAGCATCCGCTGGTCCGCATCATGCCCTATGGCCGCAAGAGCCTGTTCGTGGGTGGGCATTGCGTGGGCATCAGGGGATTGGGCGAAGCCGAGGGCCGCGAACTGGCGGAAGAACTCTACGCCCACGCCACGCAGGAAAAATACATCTACCGCCACCAGTGGAAACGCTGGGATCTGGTGATCTGGGACAATCGCTGCACCATGCACGCCGCCACACCGCTGCTGAGCGACGAATACCGCCGCGACATGCGCCGCACCACGATCAACGAAAATGGGCCGGAAACATCCGCGCTGGAATGGATGATCGCAGAAGGGCTCGTTGAGGCCTGAGCCCGCTCAGACCATCGCCTTCAGCGCGGCGAACACTTCACTATCGATCGCCTTACCTGCTTCGGCCTGCATTACCGCCAACGCATCCTCTTGCGTCATGGCTGCGCGATAGGGGCGGTCGGCAGTGAGGGCATCGAAGAAATCGCACACAGTGATGATGCGGGTTTCGCGTGCGATGGCGGCATCTTCCAGACCCAGCGGATAGCCTTTACCATCCAGCCTTTCATGATGGGCGGCGGCGAGGGCGGCCATGTCTGAAAATGCGCCGATCCGACCGAGGATCGCCTTTGTCTGCGCCGCATGGCCGCGCATGATCCTCCATTCGGCATCGTCCAGCCCGCCCGGCTTGTCGAGGATCGCGTTGGAAACGCCCAGTTTTCCGATATCGTGCAGCGCGGCCGCACGGCGCAATGCACGGCGGCGGGGCACAATGACACCGAGCCGTCCCGCAAGGCGATCCGCATATTCGGCAACGCGGTTGGAATGGCCCGCCGTATAGGGGCTCTTGGCATCGATCACCTGGCCGAAAGCAGCGGCGATCCGGTCCAGCCCATCCTCGTCCAGTTCCTGCGCGTCATCCTGCGGCGCAAGGCCCATCAGCCTTGCTTCAAGCCAGGGGGAGCCGAGATCGGCCCATGTCTCTGGGCGATCGGCAATGCGCAAAAAGGCAGCGACCAGTTCGGGATCGAGCCAGCTTCCTGCGCGGCCAGCCACTTCGTCGCGCGCGGCTTCGGGGCCGCCGTGGATATAAAACACATCGGCGATCTGCGCGACGAGAGCAATGCGCGCGTAAAGCGGGATGGCATCGCCGCGCAAATGGCTGGGGCGGCCCGAACCGTCCCAATGCTCGTCAAGATGATAGATGCCGCTGCAGACCGTCGGCGAAAAGCCGAGCTGGGCAGCGATGCTCGACCCTCGCGAGCAGCGGGTCTGGATCATTTCCTGCGCAATGGCATCGCCATTGCGCAGGATATTGGCGATCACCGCGATCCGGCGCTTGAGCGGAGCGCCCTGCGCACTGCGGGCGAAGATGAAACGCAAGGTGGCCGGAAGGCCGATGGGAACGGTCTTCCACCCCTGCTTGAACCGCAGATCGTCAGCCTGGTAGAGTTCCCAGATTCGCGCTGCATTGCTGGAACACCCCAGATCTTTGAGCAGCAGCGTGTAGAACAATTCGTCCAGTTGGTGCTGTTCCAGGCCGATCTCCCGCCCGATCAGGCAGCCGATGTAGCAGGCGCGGGTGCAATGGCCTTCGGGCTGGCCCTCGGTAAGGTCCAGTGCGTAGCTGAAGGCCCGGATCACTTCCGCAAGCGTCACGCTTGCATGGCTGCGGCCCCGCTGAAGGATATCCTCGTG
>DATJDU010000036.1:0-29888 GCA_035497315.1 Sphingomonadaceae bacterium | reverse complement strand
CACGTTCCACCTCGCGCGCTCTTCGAGCGACATCGTGGAAAGCGTCGAGCTGAAAATGCCGGCTCTTTCGGTGCCGACCAACGCGTTCTGATAAAGGGCCGGCCAAGGTGAAATGCCGCGGTCGGCCAATTACCAGCGATTTCCGATTATCGTGGGCCCTATGAACAGGCGGCGGTACAATTCGGCCAAAGCCGATGATCAGCGCCAGAGCGTGTCTTTCATGATTTCCCCTCCTGCCGGGGAAACTTCGCTACTTTCGACTGGCGGCCTGGCAGAAGGCGGCCGATCCGCTCCTCCAGCCATGGCACGGTATTTGTGATGGTCTCGATGTCGATTCCGGTCTCAACCTCCGCGCGGCGGAGCAGATAGAGCACGTCCTCGGTTGCGACATTACCGCTCGCGCCGGGCGCATAGGGGCAGCCACCGCAACCGCCAATCGATGCATCGAGCGTCGCCGCGCCGCCCAGATAGGCGGTCCAGGCGTTGGCGATGGCGGTGTTCCGCGTATCGTGGAAATGCATGCGCAACGGCATGTTGGGAACGGCAAGCCGCACGAAGGTGATCATCTGCGCCACCTGGTCCGGTGTGGCGACACCGATCGTGTCGCCAAAGGCGATCTCGCGCGGCCCTGCCTCGGCCAGCCGGCGTGCCATGGCCGCAACGCGGCTTGCCGGCACTTCGCCCTCGAACGGACAGCCGAAGGCAACCGAAATCGTGACCTGCGCGCTCCTTCCCGCAGCGCGCGCCAGACGAATGATCTCGATTGCATCGTCCACTGTCTGGTCAGAGGTGCGGCCTTGATTGGCAAGGCCGAAACCATCGGTCGCACAGGCCACCGCGCCCAGTTCGTCCACACGCGTTGCAAGCGCGCGTTCGGCACCGCGCCGGTTGAGCACGAGGCCGATGGCTGTTGCCTCGAAAGTGGCGGGCAGGGCTTCGCACACGGCTTCGGCATCGGCCATTTGCGGCACGCGGCCCGGATGGACGAAGCTCGCCACCTCGATCCGGCGCACACCGGCGGCGACCGCGCGCTCGATCAGCGCCACCTTGTCGGCAGTCGACACGATCCGTTTTTCGTTCTGCAGCCCGTCGCGTGGAGAGACTTCGACGATCTCGATTCCGCTCATATCCGGATCACTCCGAACAGGGTTGCGGCGATGGTCATCACCAGGCTGATCAGGAACAGGAAGGGGATCGTGTAGCGTTGGTGGTCGGCCAGATCGATGCGGGCGAGGCCGACCAGCAGGAAGGTGGCGGGCGTCAGCGGGCTGACCGGAAAACCTGTGGTCATCTGCCCGAGGATCGCTGCGCGCCCGACCTCGATCGCGGGCACGCCGCCTGCCTCGGAAATGCCGCCGAGGACAGGCAAGACGCCGAAATAGAAACTGTCCGGGTCGAACAGCAGGCTCAGCGGCATCCCGGTGAGGCCCAGGACCAAGGGCAGATGCTGTGCCGATCCGCCCGGCAGCAACGCGGCGCCCTGATGGGCCATCGCGTCGAGCATGCCGGTCCCGCGCAATATGCCGGTGAAGGTGCCTGCGGCGAGCAGGATTGCGACCATCCAGACCGCTGCCGGAGCGTGACGCTGGATCGCCTCACGTTGGGCTTCGCCGCCGCGCAGATTGACGATCATCGCCACCACGGTGCCGATCAGGAAGGCGATGGCCGGCGGCAGCAAGGCCGCAAGCATCGCCGTAATGACTGCGACGAGTGTTGCCACATTGAGCCAATAGGCAAGGCCAAGCGATATCGGTGCCGCCCTGTCTTCGGCTGAGACCGCTGTTTCGACTGTGGGACTGCTCGCGTCGACATGCGCGAGGGCGCGCGTTCCGAGATACCAGGACAGGCCGAGCATCGTCGCAACGCCGATTGCATAGACTGGCAGCAACGGCTGGAACAGTTCCATCACCGGGATTTCCAGCGCCGTGGCTGCGCGCAGCGTCGGCCCGCCCCAGGGCAGCATGTTGCCCACTCCGGCTGCCATTGCGACAATGCCGGCGAGCAGCCGGCGGTCGAGCCCCAGCCGATCGTAAACCGGCAGCAGCGCGGGCACGACGATGAGGAAAGTCGCCGCGCCCGATCCGTCGAGATGGACGATGGTGGTCAGCAGCGCCGTGCCGAGCGCCACGCGAGGCGGATGGTCGCGCGTCATCCGCACGATCCCCGCCACGATCGGCCGGAAAAGGCCTGCGTCGGACAGAATGCCGAAAAACAGGATCGCGAACAGGAACATTGCCGCCATCGGGGCTACGGTCACGATCCCGTCGGCCATGTAGCTGCCGACGTCGGCCCCGTGGCCGAGCAGCAGTGCGGCGATGAGCGGAAACACGACCAGTGCGACCAGCGGCGACAGATGCTTGCTCAGGATCGCCCCCAGAACAAGCAGGATCGTCGCAAGGCCCGCCAGCGCCACCATCGCTCAGTGGTCCTTCACCAGTGTGTAATAGCTGCGATTGACGAGGCCTCGCAGTTCCGTCTGCACCTGAGATCCGTCGAGGAAATTCGTCATCAGCAGCGCAACGCCTTTGTGTTTCGGATCAATGAAAAAATAGGTATTGCCTGAGCCCGACCAACTTCCGCCGCCATCGGGCAGACCGCTATGGGCTTCGGTCTCGGCGGTGCCGAGCGCCAGCCCATAGCCCATCCACGCAGTCTCGGGACCGAAGCCGGCAATCCTGACACGCGGCTGCAACATCGCATCTACGTTCGCTTCGCTAAGGATGCGTTTGCCGTCCAGTTCGCCTCTGTTGGCGAGCATCTGGGCAAAGCGCATGTAATCGTCCGCAGTGCTGGCAATCGCCCCGCCTCCGTCAAGCAGCCGGTGCGGGTCGCGATAATCGGAGCCTGTCGGCAGTTCTGTCACCGCCAGCCCGTCGCGCCCGGCTGTGTAGAGCGTGGTGAAGCGTGGCAGGTCGGCATCGGCAATGAAGAAGCCGGTGTGAGTCATGCCGAGCGGGGCGAACAGGTGTTGTTGCAGAAAGCGATCGAGCCGTTCCCCGCTGGCGCGCTCGATCACCGCGCCGAGCACGGTAGTCGAATAGCTGTAAGCGAATTCCTTGCCTGGCTGATGCAGCATCGGTGCCTTGCCCAATCGCTCGACAAGCTCGTCGAGATTGCGTGCGGGCGGGCCGTCCTGCGGCGTGCGGCCCACGGGCGTATCGCGCATCACACCGTATTTGCGGTAATATTGATGGACGGGCGTGTTGCCGGTGAAGTGATAGGTGATGCCCGAGGTATGGGTGAGCAGATCGGCGATCGTGATCGGCCTCGCGACCGGTTCTGTCACCATGTCCTCCAGTCCGCCCGAGACATAGACGGACATATCGTGCCATTCGGGCAGATATTTCTCTGCCGGATCGTCAAGCGACAACTTGCCCTGTTCGGCGAGCATCAGGATCGCCACGCTCGTGATCGGCTTCGACATCGAATAAAGCCGGAAGATGCTGTCTTCCGCGAGCGGAATCTTTGCGTCCATGTCGCTGTAGCCGCTCGTCACATCCGCCAAAACCCGGCCGTCTTCGACAATTCTCACGATCGCACCGGGTATCCGCCGCTCGGCCACCATTCGATCGAGCGAGGTCTGCAAATTGGCGCTGTCGATATTGACGGGCCCTGCTGTTGTCCCTCCCGGCATCGCCGGGTCCACCGCACAACCGGGCAGGCCAAGCGCAAGAAACGCTATCGCGCCGCGTAGCGCGCCGATCCTACTGAGGGCCGTCATGGGTGTTTGTTCTCCATAGGTGCATGGACCTGCACAATGCCGTCCTCGATCAGGTTGATGATCGCTTCCTTGTCGAAGCCGGCTTCGGTGAGAACATCGATCGTGTCCTGGCCCAGCGCTGGCGCGTAGCGATCCGCCTGCATCGTCTCGTCTCCGAGAACCGAAAAAGGCGAGCGGACCGAGATCAGCGAGCCTTCCGTCGGGTGGTCGATTTGACCGAACATACCCGCCTCGCGCAGATGCGGATCATCGAACAAATCCTCCACCCGGTTGACCCTTGAGTGGGGAATATCGTGCTCACGCATCAGTTCGATCCATTCGTCGGTGGTCTTCCGGGGTGTGGCTTCCTCTATGATCGCGTAAAGCATGTCGATATTGCGGCTGCGTTCGACCGGGTTGCAGACGCGTGGGTCCTCGGCCAGATCGTCGCGCCCGATCAGCCGGAGGAAGCGCGCCCAGTGCAGGCCGGTATAGGGGATCACGCTGATATAGCCGTCTGCGGTCGCAAATGGCTTGCGATAGGGCGACAGCAGCCGGTCGTAGCCGATTCCGCCCAGCGGCGGGTCGAAGGTGCGCCCGGCCAGTTGCTCGACCAGCAGAAACGAGACGAGGCTTTCGAACATCGGCGCTTCGATGCAGATCGGTTTCCTGCCGCGATCGGACGAAGCGAGCGCGCCCAGTACGGCCAGGGCGAGATGCAGTCCGCCGACCTTGTCGGCAACGATCGTTGGCACGAAGCGTGGTTCACCCTGTGCGTTCGCGTTCAGATAGGCCAGGCCGGATGCCGCCTGAATCGTGTCGTCATAAGCAGGCTCGTCGGCTTTTTCGCCAGCCTGTCCAAAGCCCGATGCGAAGCAATAGATGATGTTGTCGTTGATGGCCTTCAGCGTTTCGAAATCGACACCTAGCTTGTGCGCTGATTTCGCGCGCATGTTGTGCACCACGACATCGGCCTGGCGGACAAGCGCGTAAAATGCCTCCCGCCCTGCCTCGTTGCGTAGATCAATCCCGATCGATCGCTTGTTACGATTGGTGTTGAGGAAGCCCGCGCCGAACTGTTCTGAATGACCGGGGCGCACTGACCGGAAGACGTCGCCCGCAGGCGGCTCTACCTTGACCACATCCGCGCCGAGATCGGCGAGGATCTGTGTCGCATATGGGCCGAGTACCACCGTGGTGAGGTCGAGGATACGAATCCCCTTGAGCAAGGTCAGCATCCGGGCGCTCCGTCGGCGGGCTTGCCTGGGTTTTTGGCTTGCCAGCCAAATGAATTGGCATGATTAATCGGATTAACATCTGGAACATTCGCGAACATTGGGGACCTGTCTTGGCTCGGAAGCGGATCGAATTTCGTCATTTGCAGGCGTTCGTGGAAGTCTGCGAACACCGCCATTTCACGCGGGCGTCGCAGAGCCTTGCCATCTCGCAGCCTGCTCTCAGCTCTTTGATTTCCCAGCTTGAACAGGACTTGGGCACCCAGCTGCTGATCCGGACGACACGGCTGGTGGAGATGACCCCCGCAGGGCGGGAGTTCCTGATTTCCGCATCGCGTATTGTCGGCGATCTCCAGCGCTCGGTGCGGGAAGTGCAGGACTACACCCAGTTGCGGCGCGGGCGGCTGCGTATCGCCGCTCTGCCATCGCTGTGCACCTATCTGCTGCCACAGGCGGCCGGGCAGTTCACCGCGCAACATAGCGGCATCGCCATATCCATTTTTGACGTGATGGGGGACGATGTTGTCGAACTGGTCACGACCCGGCAGGTCGATTTCGGCATCGGTTATGTGTCGTCCGATGAAATGGTTGTTGCTGAGCCGATCCTCAGCGACCGGCTGGTTGCCGTTGGCACGATGCAGTTCCTGGGCGATCAGAAAAGCCTGAGTTGGAAGGATTTCGCTGGATTGCCGCTTATCGCGATGAGCGAGGGAACAACGATTCGCCGCCTTTTCAACCAGGCCTTTGAGCAGGCCGGCGTCAAACCGGACATCGTCCTCGAAGCAAACCAGATGCCTTCTGCGATTGCCTACGCCCGATGCGGATTGGGAATCGCGATTCTGCCCAGTTCTGCGGTCACCGGATTGGCGTTGGACCTTGCCTGGGTTGAACTCGAAGCGCCGGCGGTCGAACGCTCGCTTTCGGTCATTCGCGCAAGAGACAATCCGGTCAGCCCACCGGCTGCTGCATTTCTCGGCATATTGCGGAATCTGCGCGGCCCTGCACGTTCTTGTGGCGAGGCACCCGAAATCGGCCGGGACTGATCGCAGATGGCACGCATTGCTTGCGAGTGAGGTGCGCGGCCTCTTGGCCTCCCTGCGTCGCATAATGCGCTTTCCCCTTATCAGCGATTCGCCGGACACGCGTCTCGAACTCGCTAGGTGGCCTCATTGCACCAATCAGAGAAATCGAAATCGCGAATTTTCTTATTCGCCTGCCGGATTAATCCGTGGCGAGTGCGCCGCTATCGGGTTGATCAATCCGGGTAGCCGGCAAGCCGACTGTCACGCGATCTGGGCGAATGCCCCTGGAACACTCGGTTCCTGTGCGCGTACGGCAGCGTAACATTCGCAGGCCATTGCTTCGAGAAGCGTCCGGTCCATAACCGACAGCTTCCCGCGGGAATAGTGGATTGCTCCGGCCGAAAGCAGCTTGTTGCAGGCGTCACTCACTGTGGCAGGCCGCAGGCTGAAGATATCCGCCATCATCCGCTGAGTGATGTCGAAGCGGCGCTCCATCATCCGGTCCTCGGCATGGAGCAGCCAGGTCGCGATCCGCTGCGCAGCCGAATGTGCGGCAGCGCAGGCCACATTCTGCATCAGCCGCTGCGTCAGCCGTGATACATTTTCCAGAATTGCCGGCTTGAAGCCCGGGTCCAGTTCCATGGCGGCTATGAGATCGGCAAGCGAAAGCCAGGCTGCCCGCCCTGAAATAGCGGTCAGGGCAGTGCCGACGGAACGGGTCTGCCCCAGCAGGATCAGTCCGCCGACGAGGCCATCGCGCCCGATGGCGACGTTCTCGATCAGGCGCCCATCCTTGAGCGGAACCCGAAGGGAGACAAGACCGTCCAGCGGGAAGATGACATTCTGTGCCGGCGAACCGATTTCGAACAGCACTTCGCCCGAATGTATCGGCTTAATCATTGTCCGGTCTGCGAGGAAATCCCGGCAATGCGGGGTCAGATTCCGGATAATCCAATTGTTAACCATGTTTGCAGCCTAAGAGCGCCCCTTGCCCTTTACAAGCGAACACTCCTGTCGCGGCAGAACAACAATCTTTCAATCGCCGTTATATGCTATATCGTAGTTACAAAAATTCAGTATCAGAGAAACATGTCCTGCTTTCAGCATGATATAAGAACGAAATCGTGAAATTTCGCAGGCCGGCGCGCGGTGGAGGCGTTCCAGGCAGCCCGGCAACCGCCCATTTGGTCCGCATCGCCAGCTACCGGATAAGGCGGCGCCTGTGCCGCTTGTGTTCTTGTTGGACAAGTGTCAAACAAGGGCTTGGGGATTCCGCGCTCAAGAAAGGGCTGGCTGTGGAACCTGGGCTGTTCGATGCAATCGTGATTGGCGGCGGGCATAATGGCCTCGCCTGCGCCTTCTATCTCGCCCGGGCTGGGCACAGGGTCTGCGTTCTGGAACGGCGCGGGATTGTGGGCGGCGCGGCGGTGACGGAGGAATTTCATCCGGGCTTCCGCAATTCGGTGGCGAGCTATTCGGTGAGCCTGCTGAGCCCGAAAGTGATCGAGGATATGGATCTCGCCCGCCACGGGCTGGAAGTCCGCACCCGGTCGATGTCCTATTTCGTGCCGCTGGAAAATGGCGACTTTTTCCTGATGGGCCGCTCCAGCGAGGAGAAACTGGCAGAGATCGCCCGCTTCTCCAGGAAGGACGCTGCCGCATGGCCCGAATATAACCGCCGGCTGGACGCGCTGGTGGAGATGTTGCGCGCCACTTTGCACAAGACGCCGCCCAATCTCGGCGGGGGGCTGAACGCGCTGCTTTCCGGCCTTGGCCTGGGCAATGAATTGCGCAAGCTTGCGCCTGAGGCGCAGCGCGATCTGCTGGATCTGTTCGGCAAGAGCGCGGGCGAAATCCTCGATTACTGGTTCGAAAGCGACGCGCTGAAGGGCATCCTCGCCTTCGATGCGCTGACCGGGAATTATGCCAGCCCCTACACACCGGGCACCGCCTATGTCCTGTTGCATCACGTCTTCGGCGGTGTGAACGGCGAGGATGGGGTGTGGGGCCATGCGATGGGCGGCATGGGTGCCATCACACAGGCCATGGCGGCGGCATGTGTGGAGAAGTCTGTCGATATCCGCGTGGACAGCCCTGTGGAGGAAGTTCTGCTGGAAGGCGGCCGCGCGGTGGGCGTGCGGCTGGAAAGCGGTGAGGAGATCAGGGCGAGGGCCGTGGTTTCCAACCTCAATCCGAAGCTGCTCTACGGCAAGCTGATAGACGAGGGAGCGCTTCCCGCGCCCTTTGCGGAGCGGATGCGGCAGTGGAAATGCGCTTCGGGCACCTTCCGCATGAATGTCGCCCTGTCGGAATTGCCCAATTTCACCTGTCTGCCGTCCCCCTCCGATGGATCGCCGGGGCGGCACCACGGGGCAAGCCTGATGTTCGCCCCGTCGATCCCCTATCTCGAACGCGCCTATGACGATGCACGGCAATTCGGCTGGTCGCGCCAGCCGGTGATCGAGATGCATATTCCCAGCGTGATCGATCCCTCGCTCGCTCCGCCGGGGCAGCATGTGGCCAGCATGTTCTGCCAGATGTTCGCGCCCGAACTGCCCGACGGGCGCAGCTGGGAGGATGAGAGGGATCAGGCTGCCGACACTGTGATCGAAACGATCAACCACCATGCGCCCAATTTCAAGGCGTCGATCCTGGGGCGGATGGCGCTTTCGCCGATGGACCTCGAAACCAAGCTGGGCCTTGTCGGGGGCGACATCTTCCACGGCCAGTTGCGGCTGGACCAGTTGTTCAGCGCGCGGCCGATGCTGGGCTTCGCCGATTATCGCGGGCCGTTCGACGGGCTCTATATGTGCGGTTCCTCCACCCATCCGGGGGGAGGGGTAACGGGTATTCCGGGGCACAATGCCGCCGCCGAAATTTTGCGCGATCTCAAGGGCGGGCGGCTGCCGAAAAGGAGGCGTATGGCATTATGAGCAGCGTTCCTCTCGACTACACCGGTCCGCGTCTGGCTGCCGATCAGGCAGGCTGGAGCCTTCCGGCCTGGATCTATCACGATCCGGACTTCATGCAGCTGGAACTGGCGAAGGTCTGGCGCCGGGCGTGGCAGCTGGTCTGCCATGTCAGCGATATTCCCAATCCCGGCGACTGGCAGAGCTTCCGCCTGATGGGCGAACTGGCCATTGCGGTGCGGGGCAGGGATGGGGCGATCCGCGCGTTTCACAATGCCTGCCGCCACCGCGCCGCGCGGCTGCTTGATGGAGATCAGGGCAATTGCGGGGGCCGCATATTGTGCCCCTATCACGCCTGGAGTTTCGGGCTGGACGGCAAGCTGCTGGGCGTGCCGTTCATCGAGGAATATGAGAATTTCGACAAGGAGGATTACGGCCTCATCCCGGTGGAGCACGATGTTCACGCCGGCTTCGTCTATATCCGCTTCGAGCCGGGCGGGCCCTCGCTCGCCGAGGAAATGGCCCCGATCGCCGAGGAAGCGGGCATTTACCGTTTCGAGAACCTCCAGCCGCTCTATCCGGTGCGCACCCGCATTCGCGAAGTGAACTGGAAGAACGCCTGCGACAATTACGTCGATGCCCTGCATGTCCGGGTCGCCCATCCTGGGCTCGACAGTCTGGTGCGGGAGACTTACCGGCTCACGGTCGATCGCGGGGTGGACAAGATTTTCGCCTCGGTCGATCTGCCCAACCGGGCGGGGCCTTCTGTGGAGCTTTACCGCAAGCTGCTGCCCCGTGTGGACCATCTGCCGGAGGAACGGCAGAAGATGTGGACCTATTACCGCCTGTTCCCCGGCCTGATGTTCGACGTCTACCCGGATCAGATCGATTTCATGCAATTCATCCCGCTGACGCCCACTACCTGCATCCTGCGTGACGGGGCCTATGCGCTGCCGGACGGTCGGCGGGAGATGAAGCTCGCCCGCTATCTCAACATTCGCATCAATCGCGACGTGAACCGCGAGGACAAGGGCCTGATCGAACGGGTGCAGGACGGGATGGCATCCTCCAGCTTCAGCGCCGGTCCGCTGGGCAGGAACGAGATTTGCCTGAGGAACTTTGCCGAGCGGATGCGCCGGGAAATTCCCCTGGCGCGTGAGCGGGAGAAACCGAGCCGGGAACGGCTGGAGGCGGCTTTGGCTGAATAGCGATCCTCCCCGAAACGGGGAGGGGGACCGCACGAAGTGCGGTGGAGGGGGACGTGCGGCCGTGCACTGCCCGGGAGTTGGAAGGACTGTGGCGCCTGCCCCTCCACCATGCTGCGCATGGTCCCCCTCCCCATGCTGGGGAGGATTTCAGCGCATCCCCTCGTAAACCGCTCGCGCCCTGGCGATATTGCCCATGACTTCGGCCCGCTCCGCCGCGTCGTTATATTCGCCCGCACCTGCCGATTTCTCGATCAGATCCAGCCAGTCGAGCATATATTGCGCATCCTCGGGCGAGCGGGGCGGGGCGCCGTCCACCGTGACATAGACCGGCGTGGTGGTGGCATAGGGATACATGTCCAGCACTTCGGGCCGGTCGTCCGACGTCCATGCGCGTAGCAGCACCCAGCCGCTCTTCGCCACCTTGATCGAGCCCGAACCCTTCGAGGCGCGCCCATCCGCACCGAGCTTCAGCGTAGCGACGACCTTGCCGTTCTGCACCACTTCGACATGATCGACCCCGGCGATGGAGGCCATCTCCGCATCCCAGCGCAGCGTCCCGCCACCTTTCGGCAGGGCGATAGAGTCGCCCGGCAGCTTGCCGTCCAGCGTGAAACTCAGCAGCGGGCCATTGGTGGCGAAGCTGTGCCCGGCGCGCAGCCCTTCGATCCACGCGTCGCGGCGGCCTTCGGGGCGGGCATTACCCGTCGCCTGCGGCAGGACATAGGTCCGCGCAAGGCCCACCGGTCCGTGGAGCGAGGCATAATTGGCCATGGCATCCGTGCCGCCGGCCGCCGCAATGCGGAAACCCAGATTGAGCAGGCGATACCAGACGCCTGCCGAGATGATCTGGTCCGAAAAGCCGACCGCCTCGTAATAATCCATCGCGCCCAGCGCCGCGCTGACCGGCACGGAGTGGGTCGAATAGGTGTTCGGTTCCGGCCCCGGATCGAAGGGGTGGACATAGCCCACCAGCGCGCCCTGTTCATGCGCCAGCCGGGCGACCACCACATTGTCGGGATAGAGGCTGGCCAGCCCCGTATTCGCATAGGCGGAGAAATCGGGCAGCAGCAGATGGTCCGAAAGGCCGATCAGCCCCAGATGGCCCCAATAGCTGGTGTGGTTCTCCTGCGCGGGGACCAGCAGAGTGTCTGCAGTCGATGCCGGATCGGGGAAGGGGGAGAAGCTGGCCACCTCGGGAATGCGCTCCTCCTTGTTGACGATGGTGTTGAACACAATGTCGAGATCTTCGGCCTGGGCCTGGGCGATCATCCGTTCGGGCGTGTTGCGGTAGTTGCCGCCATAATTCATGTGGACATGGACATCGCCGCTGACCCAGCCCTTGAGCGAGGGCGGGGCGATTGGAGTGAGAGGGATGGCAAGGCTGTTCTCGCTTGCCGCCGAAATATTCACGGTGCGGTGTTCCACCCGGTTTTCCAGCCCGCGCCAAACAGTTATTTCGGCCTTGCCGGTGGGCAGGACGAGCGTGCCTTCGCCGGGAAGGTGGAAATAATGTTCTTCCTCCGAAATATCCTTGCGGTCGAAGGTCTCGTTGGCGTGCATCCAGCTCCCCTCGGCAGCATAGGCGCGTCCGTCGCTCCCCTTCACAGAGATACGGGCCGGGATGGGGGCGCCGCTGGCATCGGTCACTGCAAGGTCCAGCACGCCCATCGACTTGAGGTAATCGGCCGCTTCGAAAGCCAGCGTGCGGGTCGCTCCGCCGGGCAGATCCATGACCCGGATTTCTCCATCGCCGCTCTCGTTGGAGACATAGGCGATGTGCCGTCCATCGGGCGACCAGCGGGCGGAGGTGACATCGAACTCGCCGAAGGTCAGCGGCAGGGGATCGCCCTTGCCTGTCGGAGTGGTGAGCCAAAGCTGGTGCCATTGCCGCCCGGCATAGGAGGCCCAGATGATCCGCTTGCCGTCGCGCGCCCAGTCGGGCCTTGCGCGCCAGCTCGTCTCCTCATCTCGCACCAGCACGGGATCGCCGCCCGCCAGTGCCCGCCGCCAGAGTGAGCCGGTGCCGTAATATTCCTCGGGATTAGTGAGATAGAGCAGTTCCTTGCCATCGGGTGACCAGGCGGGGCTCAGTTCGTGATCGTAGGCGCTGTAATAATAGCGGGCGATCTCGCTCTTGCGCTCGGGCGAGAATTGCACCGGATCGAAGGCGCCCGTCATGCTGGCGGTGAAGATGCGGAAGCGGCCGGTGGCTTTGGTGGAGACGAAGGCCAGCTTCGATCCGTCGGGCGAGAAGCGCGGTTCGAGATTGACCGCGCCGCCGCTGGTGAGCTGCTTTTGCGCGCCGCTGGCAAGATCGAGCGTCCATAGCTCTATCGCGTCCTTGTGGTAGCGGGCAAAGACGATGGCCTTGCCGTCAGGCGACCAGTCGGGCTGATAATCATAGCCCGGCCCGGCGGTGAGTTGTTCGGCGGTTCCGCTGTCAGCCTCCTGCCGCCACAGGCTGCCGCCCATGGAATAGACGAGTTCCGTCCCATCGGGCGACCACGCGAGCGAGCTGGCCCCCATGGTCAGCTGCGGCACATACATTTCGCGCCAGTAGTAATTATGGGGCACGTCCACCTGCTTCAGCACCGCCTCGCGCTGGGCGGTGGCAGGGGCGGCGAGGACTGCAGCAAATGCGGCGAGAACAGGAATGAAGCGCATCCTTACTTCTCCAACCTGTTGTAGCGCTGCAAAATCCCCCGCAGCTGCGCATGATCGAGCGCGGGGACGAAGTGGCCATCCACCCCGGTCATGTCCTTGCCGGCGGCCAGCGCGTTGACGATCGCCTCGTCCGTCGCCTGCACCGTTGCTTCGAACAATGCGTCCATCCGGTCATTGGCGAGGAAGGTGGCTGGGGGAGGGCTGGCGCCTCCCGCGTCCGCATTGGCGGTGGAGAAGGCGATGAAGATATCGCCCGAGCCATTGCCCGAAATCGCGCCCGAACGTGCCAGCCCAAGGCTCGCCCGGCGAGCGAGGCGCTTGAGCTGGTGGGGCAGCAGCGGTGCATCGGTGGCGACCACGATGATGATCGATCCGGTCTCCTCGTTCCACACGCGCGGGGTGGTCAGTTCCTTGCCCACCGGCACTCCGGCGATGGTAAGCTGATCGCGCAGGCCGTGGTTTGCCTGCACCAGCACGCCCACGGTGTAGCCGCCGTCAGCCGTCGCCAGCACGCGCGAGGATGTGCCTGTGCCGCATTTCAGCTCGTAACAGATCATGCCTGTGCCGCCGCCGACATTGCCTTCCGCCACCGGGCCGGGTTTCGCGCTTTCCAGCGCCTCGAACACATGGCGGGGCTTCACATGGAAGCCGTTGACGTCGTTCAGATGCCCGTCCCAGGTCTCGCCCACCACGGGGAGCGACCACCAATAGCCGCTGGCATCGGCATTGCCCTGTTTCACGCGCCATTCGATAGTAGCATCGCGCACTGTGCCCACGCTGTGGGTGTTGGTGATCATCACCGGCCCTTCGAGGAAGCCGGATTCCTCCAGCCAGGTCGTGCCGGTCAGTTCGCCATTGCCGTTGAGGGAGAACCAGCCGGCGAAGGAAGGTCTGTCCAGCGTCTCGCGCCCTCGCGGCAGGATCGCGGTTACGCCGGTGCGCGCGGCATGGGCGCCTTCGCCCTCCACGATGGTGGAAAAACCCACTGTGACCCCGGCCACATCGGTGATCGCGTTGAGCGCGCCGGGCGTCCCGTCGAAGGGAATGCCCAGATCGCGGGCGCGGGGCGGGGCTTCAGCCAGGGCGGTGCCTGTGGTGCACAGGGCGGTGAGGGCAAGCAGCAGGCGCAGCATGGGAAGCCTTCCTCATGGTGATGTGAGAGCTGCGAAGGCATCGCCTTCCAGCACGAAGATCCGTTCATCGTCGGCGGGGGTGAAGTCGGCCCGGAGATAGAAGTGCTGTGCCGCGACATTGTCCGCGCTGGCGGAGAGGCGCAGGTAAGTGCCCTCCATATCCTCGCAGCGCCGCGCCGCCTCGGCCAGCAGGGCGCGCGCCACGCCTGCGCCGCGCGCGCTTTCCACTACATAGAGGTCCTGCACATAGATACCGGGCCGGCCGCGCCAGCTGGAATATTCGGGGAAGAACAGCAGCAACCCCAGATCGACCCCGCCTTGCGAGGCGATCAGCGCCTCGAACAGGCGGGAGGGGCCGAAGCCGAACCGCTCGATATTGGCGACGTTGCCTTTGATTCCGCCGGGCTTGCCGATGCTGGCGGCGAGTTCTTCCAGCAGCAGCTGGATTACCGGCGCGTCGGCGCGGCTGGCGGTGCGGATGGCGAGAGGTGAGTCCATGGTCAGAAAGCTACCGCCTCGCGCCCCTTGAGCGCCAGCATTTCGCGCGCATCGTCGGGCGTGGCGATGGCGAGGCCGAGCTGTTCGAGGATCGTGCGGATCGCAGCGACCTGCTGGGCATTGCTGGTGGCAAGCTGGCCGTCGGCCATGATCAGGCTGTCTTCCAGCCCCACGCGGACATGGCCGCCCAATATCGCGCCGACCGTGGCGATGGGCAGCTGCTTCGCGCCCGCGCCCAGCACGGAGAAGCGATAGGCATCGCCCAGCAATTGGTCCGCGCGGTTCTTGAGGTGGACGAGGTTCTCCACCGTGGCCCCCGCGCCGCCCAGCACGCCCAGCACGAACTGGACATAGATCGGCGCCTTTATGCGCCCCTGCCGATAGTAATAGGCCAGCGTCTCGACATGGCCGATGTCGTAGCATTCGAACTCGAAGCGTGCGCCGCGCTGCTCGCCCAGCATGTCCAGGATCGTCTCGATATCGGCAAAGCTGTTCTTGAAGATCGTGTCGCGCGTCTTCGCCAGCAGCTCCGGCTCCCAATTGTGCTTCCATTGCGAATAGCGGTCGAGCAGCGGGAAGGTGCCGAAATTCATCGAGCCCATGTTGAGCGAGCACATTTCCGGCTCGGCCGCGAGGGCCGGGGCGAGGCGGGTTTCCAGCGACATCACCGAACTGCCCCCGGTGGAGATGTTCACCACCGCATCGCTGCGCGCCTTTATGTCCTTCAGGAAGGGCTCGAAATGGGCGGGATCGGCGCTGGGGAAGCCGCTTTGCGGATCGCGCGCATGCAGATGGATGATCGCCGCCCCGGCTTCTGCCGCCGCGACCGAGGCATCCGTGATCTGCTGCGGGGTGAGCGGCAGGTGCTCGCTCATGGTCGGGGTGTGGATCGATCCTGTCACCGCGCAGGTGATGATGACCTTGCGTGCCTCGCGCGCCATACCTGCTCCTGCTCCTGCTCCCTTGCCAATGCGCCTGTTGCTGTGTCATTCTTCGCTTCGATGGTGATTCAGTCAATCATAGTTTGAGTGAATGGTTTCATGGCCGAAAACACGAATGACCTTGCCCTGCGGCTGGACTGGAATCTGGTGCGCACTTTCATGGTCATCGTGGAGGAAGGCAGCATCACCGGCGCCGCCTCCAGGCTCGACCTCAAGCAGCCCAGCGTCAGCAATGCCCTGCGGCGGCTGGAGGACACTCTGGGCCACCGCCTGATCGAACGTGGGCCGCGCAATTTCGAGGTAACGCCGCAGGGCGAGGCGCTGTATGCCGAGGCGCGCGATATATTCGGCGCGCTCAATCGCCTGCCCGGCCTGCTGGCGGATGTTTCGGGCGAGATATCCGGCACGGTCGCGCTGTCCATGGCGACCCATGTGGTCAGCCCGCTGGTTGACTGCACGCTGGCCGAATTCCAGCAGGGCAATCCCGCAGCCAGCGTATCGATCCGCGTCCGCTCCAGCCGCCAGGTGGTGGAGGATGTCCGCGCCCGCCGCGCGCCTTTGGGCATCTGCCTTGCCGGGCGGCCTGATCGCGATCTGGATTATACGCATCTCTATACCGAGCATTTCGGCTTCTTCTGCGGGCCGGAGCATCCCCTGTTCGGGCGCAAGGGGCTGGGGCTGGAAGACCTTGCGGGGGAACGCAGCGTTTCCTTCGATACCGACCAGCTCGATGATGTGCTGAGCCCGGTGGCGGTGCTGCGTGCACGGGCCAATTTTTCCGGCCCGCCGGTGGGCGTTTCGAACAATCTGGAGGAAGTGCGGCGCATGGTGATTGCCGGGCTGGGCATCGGGCCGCTGCCGATCCATGTCGCCGCGCGCGATTGCCGGGATGGGCTGCTGTGGCGTCTGCCGCCCTATGACGATCCCCCGGCGGTGGAAGTCTCGGTCGTGCGGCTGAAAGGCAATCGCCTCAATCGCGCGGAGGCAGCCTTCTGCGCCATTCTCGACCGGCGGATTGCCGAAACCCCGCTCGACAAACGCACTTACGGCCTCGACCGGCCCTTCCCCCGGGCCGTGCGCCCAAGGATCGTAACCCTATGACCACATGCCCTTCGCACCTGTTCTACCAGTCCCGCCTGCGCCGCCCGATGCTGGAGCGGGCAGAGGGCGTCTATCTGTGGGACGTTCATGGCAATCGCTGGCTCGACGGATCGTCGGGCGCGATGGTGTCCAACATCGGCCATTCCAACCCGCGCGTACTGGCGGCGATGAAGGCGCAGATGGACAAGGCGACCTTCGGCTATCGCCTCCATTTCGAAAATGCACCGGCGGAAGACCTTGCGGCCAAGATCGCGGAGATGAGCCCCGGCGATCTCAACCGGGTGTTTTTCGTTTCCGGCGGTTCCGAAGCGGTGGAGAGCGCGGTGAAGCTCGCCCGCGCCTATAAGCTCGCCATCGGGGAAGGCTCGCGCTGGCGGGTTATCTCGCGCATGCCCAGCTATCACGGCTGCACCCTGGGGGCTCTGGCCCTGTCGGGCTATGGTCCGCTGACCGAGCCCTTCGCCCCGTTGATGCGCGAAATGCCCAAGATTCCGGCCCCGCGCTGCTATCTCGACCGCGATAATCTGACCGACGAACAGCGCGGTATCCGTTATGCCGAAATGCTGCGCGACAGGATCGAGGAACTGGGCCCCGAAAGCGTCCTCGCCTTCGTGATGGAGCCGGTGGGCGGGGCGACGACCGGGGCGCTGGTGGCGCCCGACAGCTATTACCGCCGCATCCGCGAAATCTGCGACGAATATGGCGTGCTGCTGATCTATGATGAGGTGATGACCGGGGCAGGGCGTACCGGCAGCTTCCTCGCTTGCGAGCACTGGGGGATCGTTCCCGATATCGTGGCCATCGCCAAGGGTTTCGGCGCCGGTTACGCCCCGCTGGGCGCGGCCATCGCGCCCGACCGGCTGATCGAGCCGGTGCTGGATGCGGGCGGCTTTGCCCATGGCTTCACCTATGCCGGAAACCCGCTGGCCTGCGCGGCAGGCCTGGCCGTACTGGAGGAGATCGAGCGGCTCGATCTGATGGCCAATACGCAGGCCATGGGCGATCTGCTCAAATCCCGGCTGGAAGGGCTGATGCACCGCTATCCCTTCATCGGCGACGTACGCGGCAAGGGGCTGCTGCTGGCCTTCGAACTGGTGGCCGACCGGGAGACGATGGAGCCGCTTCCCGCCGCCGCCAATGCCTATCTCCGGCTGGTGGAGCTTGCCTATGAGCGGGGGCTGATCCTCTATTCGCGCCGTACGCGCGAGGGGATCGAAGGCGACCATTTCCTTGTCTGCCCGCCGATGATCGTCACTGCGGAACAGGTGGACGAGATCATGACGAAGCTCGTCGCCAGCCTGGAGACGCTGGCGGTGGAACTCGATCTGGATATGGCTGCATGAAAGCCTTCCTCGCCGAGGCCCGGCAGGCGGAACATTACCCGGAGCATTTCCTGGTCAATGGGGTGATGCAGCCCAATCCGGAAACGCCCGAGCGGATCGCGGCGCTGAAGGCGGGGGCGCTCAGGGCCGGTTGCACCATGGTGGAGCCGCGCGAACACGGGATGGAGCCTATCGCTGCCGTCCACACGCCGGCCTATCTCGCCTTTCTGGAACGTGCCTGGGAACGCTGGCAGCATATCCCCGATGCGGCCGCCGCCGTGACGCCCAATATCCATCCGCCGCACCGCCATGCGGGCTATCCCGCATCGCTGGTGGCACAGGCCGGGTTCCACATGGCCGATGCATCCTGCCCCATTGCCGGGGGTACCTGGGAAAGCGCGCTGTGGAGCGCGTGGAGCGCAGTGAGCGGCGTGGAGGCGCTGCTGGGCGGTGAGCGGGCCGCCTATGCGCTGTGCCGTCCGCCGGGCCATCACGCAGGCACGGACCTTGCCGGGGGCTTCTGCTATCTCAACAATTGCGCCATCGCCGCACGGCTGATGCAGGTGCGCTGGCCGAAAGTGGCGATCCTCGATGTCGATCTGCACCATGGCAATGGCACGCAGGATATCTTCTACGCCGATCCCACGGTGTTCACCGCCTCGATCCATTGCGATCCCCGGCGCTTCTATCCGTTCTTCTGGGGTTATGCCGGGGAAGAGGGGGAGGGGCCGGGCAAGGGCTATAATCTGAACCTGCCGCTGCCGCGCGGGTCGGCCGATGCGGAATTCCTCGCCGCGCTTGATACTGCACTGGCCCGGATCGAGCAATTCGCCCCAGATGCGCTGGTGGTGGCGCTGGGGCTGGATGCCTTCGAAGGCGATCCCTTCGGCGGGCTGGGCGTGACGACCGGAGGCTATGGCCGGATCGGGGCGGAGATTGCCCGGCGCCTGCCGATACCCTCCCTGCTGGTGCAGGAGGGCGGCTATCTCTGCCCGGCATTGGGAGACAATCTCACAGCCTTTTTGGGCGGTTTTTCCGGCTCAGGTGGCTGAATGATCCAGCATTGCCTCGATCCGCGCGCGCATCTCTCCCTCGATCGGGGAAGCCCGCCGCGCGGCGAGGTCGAAGCGCACGAGGGAGGAGGTCATGCTGGCCACCAGTTCCCCGCTGCCACGCTGCCGCATCCGATATTCGACCGTAACCGAACTGGTGCCCAGCCGCACCGGGCGTCCGGTGATCTCATAGAGGTCCCCGGGGCGCATTTCGGCGTGATATTCATAGACTTGCTTCACGTCCGCCCAGCCGAACGCACCGTCTTTCGCGAGCGGCGGCTCCCCACTCATCGCCCAGAGCAGCTGATAGCTCGCATCGTCGAACACGGCGGCATAGCGGCGCACGGTGAAGTGGCCCATCACATCGCAGTCCCAGGGCTGCACCACGCCGAAGGCAAGCATTTCGGTCATGGCCGGGCGATCCGGCCGGTATCGAGGGGGTAAGCGACATGGATCATCGGACCGTTCCTGAAATGGGCAAGCGCGGCAAGACTGCCCGCAAGCCGCTCCAAGTTCAATCACCCCCTGTGCAATCGCGATGAGCGGCGGCGAAGTGCGGCGCGAACGCAAGCTGGGCCGCTGGATGGCGGTCTCGCTGGTGGTGGGCAATATGATCGGGTCGGGGGCATTCCTGCTCCCGGCCACGCTCGCCCCGCTGGGGTGGAGTTCGATTGGCGGCTGGCTCCTCACCATAGCGGGCGGGGTGTGCCTTGCGGCGGTGTTCTGCTGGCTGGTGCGGGCCATGCCGCAGGAGGGCGGGCCCTATGTCTATACCCGCGCCGCCTTCGGGCCGCTGGTGGCATTCACCGTGACGTGGAGCTACTGGATTTCGCTGTGGATCGGCAATGCGGCCATCGCCACGGCCTGCGTCAGCTATATGGGCGCCTTTTTCCCGGTGCTGAACGGCACCAGCGGTGCGGCCCCGCTGGCAGCCTGCGGCGTGACCTGGGCGCTGACCCTGCTCAACATACGCGGCATTCGCGCGGCCGGGCAGCTCCAACTGGTGACGACGCTGATCAAGCTGGTGCCGCTGGCACTGGTGATCGTGCTGGCGGCAGGCGCGCTGTCGATGGGCACGGCCTCGCTTCCGCCTCTCCATAGCGGGGATGTGACGGCAGGGGCGGTTACGGCGGCGGCGACGCTTACCCTATGGGCGCTGCTGGGGCTGGAATCCGCCACCGTTCCGGCCGGCAAGATCACGGACCCGGAACGCACCGTGCCCTTTGCCACCATGCTGGGCACGGCGGCGACCGGGCTGATCTATCTGCTCACCAGCTCGGCGATTATCCTGCTGATGCCAGTGGAGGTGATCGCCAATTCCGGTGCGCCCTTCAGCGATTTCGTGGCCCATTACTGGGCACCGGGCCCGGCATTGTGGGTGGCGGCATTCGCGGCGATCAGCTGCATCGGCGCGCTCAACGGCTGGATATTGGTGCAGGCCGAACTGCCCTTTGCCATGGCCCGCAACGGGGCCTTTCCCAAATGGTTCGGGCGGGAGACAAAGTATGGCACGCCGGGCCGGGCGCTGGCCGTCTCCAGCCTGCTGATGAGCGTGGTGGTTCTGCTCAATTACCAGCGTTCGGCGGCGGAGATATTCCAGTTCCTGATCCTGCTTGCCACCGCGACCACCCTGTTCATGTATCTGGCCTGCATGCTGGCGGCGCTGCGCCTTTCGGCCAAGAGGCGGCTGGCGCGTTCGGCCCTGTTGCCCGGCGTGGCGGTGGTTGCAGCGGCCTATTCGCTCTGGACCATTTACGGTGCGGGGGGAGAAGCGGTGCTGTGGGGCGTAGTGCTGCTGCTGGCGGCGATTCCGGCCTATTACGCGATGCGGCTGGCGGAACGGCGCACAGCCGGGGATTGATGGGCAGTCATTCTTGCTGGGAATGGCTGCCAGAGGCTAAGGCGATATAACAAAATCAAGCGCCGCCCATCCCGGAACGAGGATCGATGGTTTCGAGCCCGAGCAACACTCGCGTTCCGCGTCAGGACGCGGAGGATCGCCGCAGGGAACTGCTCGCGGCGACGATCTCCTGCCTTGCCCGATTGGGTTCCCGCGCCACCACCGGGCGCGAGATATGCCGGGAAGCAGGCGTGTCCCACGGGTTGCTGCGGCATTATTTTTCCAGTCCCGAAAATCTGCTGCTGGAAACCTACCAGGACCTCTGCAACCGCTTCCTCCGCCGCTTCGAGGAAGAAGTCGCCGCGCCGATGGACGATCCCCTCGCCGGAATGGACCGCTTCTTCGCCGTGCTGTTTTCGGAAGAATGGTCCTCAGCCGAAATTCTCGGCGCATGGACGGCCTTCTGGTCGCTAGGGCGGACCAATCCGGAATTCGTGGAGGTTTATGAAACCTTCAACGGCAAGTTCCGGCGTTTACTGGAGGTCGCGCTGGCGCGGTTGCCGTGCCCGGCCGAAGGGGTCGCCCGTGCCGACGCAGTGGAGATTCTCTCGGCGGTGATGGATGGGTTGTGGCTCGATCTGTGCCTTTCACCCAGCCGTCCCTCTCGCGAGCGGGCGTCAGTGCTGTGTAGCCTCACCTTGCGGCAGCTCACGCGCCTTTAAGCGCGCGTTCTGTCCTTTTGAGTGCATGGGTGACGGGTTTATTATTTCAACCATTTGTCATACCATGCAATATCATTGCTCATCCGGTGAACGAGATAGCTCGGCACCGAGAGGCCGTGGTTCTCGCCCGGATAGACGATCAGCCGGGTAGGAACTCCATGCGCCTTGAGCGCCAGATACATCTGCTGGGCCCCGGCGCAGGGCACATTATCGTCAGCTTCGGCGCATTGGAACAAGGTGGGCGCCGTGATTCGGCCGGACTCCAGGAAGGGGTAGGCGAGTTTCTTCCAGGTCTCGAAATTCTCCCACGGAGCGCCGATTTCCAGCATATATTCGCGGGCGTACATATCCACCCCGAAAGTGGCCAGAACATTGCCCACTCCGGCCCCGGAAACCCCCGCTTTTATGCGCTTGTCGCTGGCAATCATATAGTCGGTCAGGATGCCGCCATAGGACCAGCCGCCCACCCCGATCCGGCCGGGATCGGCGATCCCCTGATCGATGGCATAAGTGATCCCGGCGCTGATATCCTTCACATCCAGATTGCCCCAGTCGGCATAGATTGCGCGGGAAAAATCGAACCCCCGACCCGAGGAACCGCGCGGATTTATCTTCAGCACGACATAGCCCGCAGCGTTGAAAAGCCGGGCATCGAGATCGAATTCATGGCTGTGCTGATAGACCGGCCCGCCATGCAGATCGACGATCATGGGGTATTTCCTGGCGGGATCGTAATCGGCCGGAAAGGTCATGAAGCCGTGGATTTCCGCCTCGCCGCTCATGAATGAAATGTCGCGCGTCGCGCCCAGCGCGCGGCCGTCCAGCCAGGCGTTGTGCCGGGTGAGGGGCCGTTCGCCGGCTTCCAGCGCAACCAGTTCCGCCGGGCGTTCGCTGGTGCTGTCGAGCAAGGCGATATTGCCATTGGGCGCGACCGCAAAATCATAGCCCAGGCGGCTGCCTTGCGTGAGATAATCCACCTTGCCGCTGCCGGGATCGATCCTGGCGAGCCAGGTGTCCCGATCCTGTTCGATCAGGGAAAGTATCTTGCCGTCGGGCGTCCAGCGGGGGAAATAGAACCAGCGATCGATCCAGGCCGGGTGGGTCACTTCGCCAGTGGTCACATCGCCCACGGCCAATTGGACCGAGCCGTAATAGATCCACTTGTCCTCGCCGCCCTGTAGCCAGACGAGTTTGGTGGAATCCGGGGACCATGATGGGCCCGATCCCCAGTCGGGATCATTGTCCGCACCCGCAAAATTGCTGATTTTGCGGGGTTTTCCGCCTTCTGGCGAGATGACGTAGATTTCGTAATTCAGCGTCCGGTCGTCGGCATGGTCCTTCGCGACATAGGCGATCAGCCTGCCGTCCGGGGACCAGGTGGGGTGCCAGTGATCGCGTGCGCCGGATGTGATGGGTGCCGCCTTGCCACTCGTGAGATTGACCGTGAAGAGCTGCTGGGTGCGGTCATCCAGATAGCCGCGCCCGTCATATTTGAAGAAGAAGCGGTCAACCTCGATCGGCGGTGGGATATTGGCCTTGCTGCCGACATTACGGCCCTGTTCGGCCACCACCACGGCATGCTTGCCATCGGGGGAAAGCGTGTAGTCGCTGATCCCGCCGGGGACGGCTGTGATGCGTTTCGCCTTGCCGCCTTTGGCGGGCATGGCCCAGAGTTGGACGTCCTCCTCCCCGTCGGGTCCACGTGCATCGCTGAGGAAGAATATCCTTTTCCCGTCCGGCCCGAAGTGGGGTTGCCATTCGCTGGCATCGGGCGTTTTGGTGAGCGCTTCGGGCTTGCCGCCTTTCCAAGGAGTGATCCACAGGTCACTGGTTTCCTTGTCCCGCGCCTCGTCGCCCTGAGAAACCGAATAGACGATCCGGCTGCTATCGGGCGAGAAATCGGGGCCGGCGACATTGGCGAGGCGGTAGATATCCTCCAGTGCCACCGGCGCGGTTTCGGCAGCAGGCAGCGGGAAGGCGAGGCCGGCCATTCCCGCCATCGCCAAAGCGGCCAGGGTCACTCGCTTCACAGCCATTATCCCCTGCAGCACGACCTAAAAGACCGGCCCGAGTTGCACCGTCACCCCGGCGTAGAGATACCGGCCCATGCCGGAGACGGGGTAGGAACTGTATTCGAAGTCCGGCTTGGCATCGAAGATGTTCTGCATTCCGGCATAGATGTCCACGCGATCATCGAAATTGTAGCTGATCTGGAAATCATGCTCCCACTTCGCCTTGATCTTGAAATAGCTGGGATCGGCATAGTCGGGGTCGCCCGCCAGCACTTCTGATGTGAAACGGTCGGTCTTGCTGAACCAGTTGATGCCGTAATTGATCGTCACGGGGTCCAGCGTCCAGGTGAGGTCGAAAGTGGCAGAATATTCGGGGGCGTAGATTTCGCTCTTGTCGGAATCCACCGTCGCCCCAGGGCTGGCGACGAATTCCAGCCGGTCGAGATAATTGCCGGTGAGCGACAGGTCGATGGTCCCCAAAGCTGCCGTGGGCACACGATAGCGTAGCGCGAGGTCAAGCCCGGCCGTGCGGAACTGCGCGACATTGGCGGGCTTCACGGTGAAGCCCACGATATAGCCAGTATCCGGATCGCGTGTGATCCCGCCGCAGAATTGATTGTCGATCGAAGGCTGATCGACGCAGAGCTGGGCCAGATCCTGCGCCTCGGCAGTGTTAATCGCGTTTTCGATCTTGATGTCGTACCAGTCGGCCGAAAGGCTGAAGCCCGGGAGGAATGTGGGGCGCAGCACGACGCCCGCCGTCCAGGTCTTGGCGGTTTCTTCCTGAAGGTCGGGATTCCCGCTGGCGGTCCCTTCCGTATAGAGGCTGGCCTGCGGTGTGCTCGACGGGCTGAAGCTATTAGGGTCGACGCCCAGCCCGTTCAGCAGCGCGGCACAATTGGCCGCGCGATAGCTGGTGCCATTGTTGGTTTCCTGGGTGTCGCATGGGTCGACAATGAAATTGTAGGCCGTGCTGGCCGGGCCGAACAATTCCCCGATATTGGGCGCGCGCACGGCCTGCGAATAGGTCGCGCGGAAGGAGATGTCTGGTATCGGTGCATAGACACCATCGACCTTCCAGGTCGTGGTGCTGCCGATCGTGCTGTAATCGGAATAGCGGAAAGCCGAGCCCAGCGAGAGCAGATAGGCCAGCGGCTTGCGCTCGAGCAGCGGCAGGTTGATTTCGCCGAACAGTTCCTTGACGTCGAAACTGCCGCTTTCCGCCTGTACCGCGCCTTGCCAGGTCAGACCTTCGGCAATCAGCGGATCGGGGGTGAAGCTGCTGCTTTCCTTGCGATATTCCGCGCCAAAGGCGAAGCCCACCGGCCCGCCGGGCAGGTTGAAGAAGGCGCCTGTATCGCCCGAGATCGAGCCCGAGACGACATGTTGCGTCACCTTGGAGCGGCTCAGGCTCTCGGTCGTGACGAAGTCCACTGCCGCCTGATCGCGCACCCCATAGCCGAAGATATTGTAGGGTACGCAGCCCGCCAGTTCGGGCGGCGCATCGGGATCGAGGCTGGATCGGCACACCGTCTTGTGGGTGATCGGATCTTCCACTGCGTCGATCGCGGCCAGCCACTGGGCCTCCAGCCGGTTCCCGCGCGAGAGGATGCGGCTGCTGGTTTGGCCATAGACATAGGAGATTTCATAGGTCGCATGGGGGCTGATCCGGCCCTTGGCGCCCAGCACGGCGCGCCAGGTTTCGCGCGTCACCTCTTCGGTGTTGATGCCAATGTCGTAATTGTCGCGCGTCACCAGTACGCCGTCGGGCGTGTCCGGATCCTCGAACCATTCGGCCGCCGCGCCGGGGACGATCGCGTTGCGGATCGATTGCGGCATGAAAGGGTTTTCTGGCGTGACGAACAGATAGAAATCATAGGTTGGCTGGGAGAGCGTTTCCGAACGCGTCCGGACATATTTGCCTTCCGCGAACAGGGTCAGCGCATCGCTGAATTCATATTGGGCCAGGGCGTTGACGAGATGCCGTTCGATCCCTGGGAAAAGATCGCCCTGATAGCCATCGATCGGTGTGCTCGACCCACCCTGTGCATAGCCGCCCGATTCCTCCAGTACGAGCCCTCGGTCATAAAGCTTGCCGTTGCCTTCGTAATCGGCGGCATAGTCGAAATCGACATCCACCGCGCCTGAAGTGGCCGTGTCGGCGTAGCGAACGTCATTATAGTAGATCAGATCGGGCACGTTGGGATCGTCGGGAATGTCCGCCTGATTGCGGAACAGCCCGCCTGCCACCGGATTGCGCAGGAAGGGACGGGCCTGATCCGAAACCCGTTGATCCTTGCTGTATTCATAGGCGACGGCGATATTGCCGCGCCCTTCGGAGAAATTCTGCCCGAAGGTGAGCGCGCCGAAGACATTGTCCCCGTCGCCATATTTCGACGTGCCGATCTGGCCTCGTGCGGTGATTCCTTCGAAATCGTGCTTGAGCCGGAAATTGACCACGCCCGAAACGCCATCCGCGCCATAGATGGCCGAAGCGCCGCCGGTGAGGACGTCCACCGCTTCGACAAGGTCGGTCGGGATGGCGTTGATGTCCACTGCCGCCGATCCCGAGACGGCGGCCACATGGCGCCGCCCGTCCACCAGCACCAGCGTCCTGTCCGTGCCCAGATTGCGCAGGTTCAGCAGGTCGAGGCCGGATTCGCCGAAATCGGGATTGGAACCTCCAGTAAGATCTCCGGTCACGGAACCGAGCAGGGCAGGGCTTTGCACGAGCAGATCGGCGAGGTTGGTCCGCCCGGATTCGACAATCGATTCCGCCGAGATTGTGGCCACGGGATTGGCGAAATCGAGTTCGGAACGTGCCACGCGCGTGCCGGTCACGATGATGGTGTTGGCCTCGTCGGTCGCGTCCTTCGCCGCCGGAGGTGGGTTGGCGGGTGGGTCGCCTTCCTGCGCCATGGCCGGAAAGGACAAACAGGCACTGGCCAGCAGTGCCGCGCGGATCAGCACGGGCTTCATCTTGCTTCCCCCATTGGGCCACTATCCGCGCCAAGCACTCAAGTCAGCACCGCGCTGTGGCCAATGCAGGCAGAATGTGGTTGCAGGCGATATTAGTCAACTGTCTAGGCAGTGAACTCTTAAAATCAGGATGACTTACGGAGACAGCTGCTGTCAGGTTTTGAGGCTTGCTATGTAAGTGCTGAGGCGGGCGAGGCGGCTTTGCATCTCCTCTGTATCCAGAAGATAATCTCCTCCGCCGGGGCGGTATTGGGCGAGGTCGCCCACACGATCTGCAACAACGTCGTCGTCCGGGTACATGTCGGAAAGTAGCACCTCGAGGCGGTTCGCTGCCGCCAAGCTCGTGTCAATTCCTTCCGCGAAGCGGTCAAGCAGCGTCTCCAGTTCGAGGGTTGCGGCATCCTGCATTGCAAGAGCATCGTCTTTGAGCGCGGGTTTCGCAAGAGGTTGGCCAGCGGAGGCTTTCATATCGCGGTCGATTGTGATTCAGGCTTCGCATGAAGCCGATATGATTTGACCGACTTCGAATGGCGCGTGATTGAGCCGCTTCTGCCCAACAAGCCGCGAGGCGTTCCGCGTGTGGATGACCGCCGCGTGCTGAACGGGATATTCGGGGTGCTGCACTCCGGTGCGCCATGGCGTGACCTGCCCGAGCGCTATGGTCCGCGAACGACCTGCTACAACCGATTCGTGCGATGGCGAAAGGCGGGCGTCTGGGGCCGGATGATGGACGCTATGGCCCAGCCGCGCACGATGGCGACATCCAGATAATCGACAGCACCTCCGTTCGCGCCCACCAGCAGATCGCGACGGCAAAATGGGGGGGCGAGATCATTGTCTCGGTGGTTCCCGAGGTGGGCTCACGACCAAAATCCACGCGGTCGTCGACGGGCAAGGCCTCCCGATCCGGTCGAGCCTGACCGCCGGGCAAAGCCATGATGGGCAAGCGGCTGACGGTCTGCTCGATCATATTGGCGCTGGAACAATCGCACTGGCGGACAAGGCTTACGATGCGGATCGCATCCGGGCATCTCTCCGTGAAAGGGGGCGCGTTCGCCAATATCCCGCCTAAAGCTAACCGCCGGTCAAAACTGTATTTCAGCACTTTCCTCTACCGCGAGCGCAACCTGATCGAGCGCTTCTTCTCCAAGCTGAAGCACTTCCGCCGGGTCGCCACTCGGTATGACAAGTTGGCCGACAACTTCCTCGCCATGGTCCAACTCGCCTCAATGCGGCTGTGGCTCCGGATTTATGAGTCTACGGCCTAACTGGCCCCGCGAACCTGTTGGTTCGAGACCTTTATCTGGCACAACGAGATAGTCTGATAGATCAGCTGAAAGCGTTGGATTCCAAGTGGAGTTATGCATCACTGGGTGAGCCCAGCACAACCCAGGGCAGGCTGAACGATCTCAACGATTTGCGCGCACAGCGGGCCGCAATGGTTTATTCACTGACTGGCGATACCCAGTTGCTGCAAGTCGAGACGTTGCGGACGGTCCAGCGCTTCGTCGATGAAGGATATGCGCTAGGTAACCAGCGGCTTGATGATGGATTGCTCTCGCTCCGGCTCAATAGGAACGAAGCGATTGGTAATTTTGTCGATCGTTATGCTCGTCAGAATCTCCAGCAGTGGTTCAATCAATATGGAATTAGCACTGGGGGGCGTTGCTTGTGGGTGTAAACAACCGTGCGTACGCGGCGGACGGGAGCTATCGCATTCCCGACATCCGTGTAGGTGACGCTGCGTTTGATCCGACTTTGTCACTCAAGACTGCTTCAACCCCCCAGGTTCAGGGCTTCTTCGACGCGAAATTCGCCTCTTCCTATACAGTAATCGTCCGCCCAACGGCGTTGGGCGGTTCCTATATCATCCCCCGTCCGAGACACTGATATGGTTACACCTTACAAACTCACCATCCCCGAAACCGTAGGAGCTGTGCAGGATCTGCTCGGCACGATGCAATTGACTTCTCCTGATTTTACACACGAGATGTTCCCTGGGATGAATGTCGACACAACGTTCACGGAGTTGTTTGCAGGACTGGAAAATATCCGCAAATCCATTGGGGACGATTGCCATGCGGCACTGGTGGCAATGGCGGCGGACATGCGTAAACGGTTCGAGGCCAACGAGGTGCGAGAGGGAAATATCATAGCCTACGATATGCAGGAGAAGATTGCTGTAGCCTCGAAATCACGTCGCAAGACGCTAAATTAGCGGGGGTAAGGGCTTATCTGGATTGCGATTACGGTGACAGTGCACTCAATCGATGCGTCTACCCACCCTCGGTCCAAGTTTGCGCGGTCTGTGGATCTCGGCGTTCCAGGGCGGTTGATCCGTCGCGATCCCGAATCCCAAGTGCTGATTACTCGGGAGCGCGCCCTTCAAGTGGCGACGCCGGGCTGGGAAAAGCAACTCGATCCGTCGAACAAGCTGTGGCCGTTCATGGTCAACCTCTTCCTAGGCGATGGCGACCCGGACACGGTCTTCGTTGCGCCTCTTGGAGCTGCGAAGGCGAAGCGCGATCCGCTGTTGAAGGGGTTGCAGGAGTTGAGACGGATCGGCTTGGCTGAACCAGACTGACGGGTAGGTGAAAAGCAAGATAGAAGCAGTGGCTCCCCCATGGGCAAGTCATTGTCTGCACATCGTTTTTTAACGAGATAGACGGCGCTGGTAGCGAGATTCCAGTGCCGTTTTAGGTTCCGGATGGGTGGCAAGTGGTTGAGTTGCTTCTATAATTACAACCTCTCTGTTGGAGGCATGGCTGCGCGTGGGCGCGCAGCCAGATCGCTGCCGCTCCCGCCAGACCTGTACTCGGCAATGCGGCCATCGCGCATGTGAGATGGCGCTGTGGCCTTCGATTACGGTGACAGCTCCGTTCGGCAGCTTGGCTATACGCGGTCATATTGGGTGCAGCGATACCGGGATTTTGTGAATGCCGGGCAAATCGTCCCATAGGAGAATCGTCATGAAGCAGAAGCGCGAAGACTTTGACCTGTTGTGCAGGGAGGGTGACGTTTCGGGGCCGATTGGCGATGAAGCAATTGGGCGCGCAGAAGCAGAATTAGGCGTGCAATTTCCTGCCGAATACCGCGAACTTTTGCGTCAATATGGTGCCGTTCAAGCATCTGGACTTGAGGTATATGGCCTTCTGGATGAATCCAATATCGATGATCCTCCGGTGTGGCAGGATGTTGTTTCCATCACCAAAAAGTTGCGGGGGTGGGGTCAGGCTGGGACAGAGAAACATGAGTTCGTTCCTATCTCTGAAGATGGAACGGGAGTGTATTTTTACCTCGACACTTCGGAGGCTCCTAGGACCAAGATTTGTGCCGTTGGACCTGGGGTGGAAAAGGTGTTTGATACCGATCTATTCTCATTTTTGTTTGATTTGGCAAAGGGTCATTTAGTGTTCTGATTTTTATGGAATTTTAGATAGGAGTACGGTGATATGGGTTGCGGCGGCAGTGTACTGAGTCACCCTCGGCTCTCCCTCGGCTCACCCTCGGCTCACCCTCGGCTCACCCTCGGCTCACCATCGGCTCACCC
>DATJDU010000035.1:0-3075 GCA_035497315.1 Sphingomonadaceae bacterium | reverse complement strand
CTGCGAGCCCGCGGGTCCGGTTCCGGACGGTAGCCGATTGGGCAGAGCCCGGCGAATGGTGGAAACACCGGGCCTCTCGCTAGCTTTCCGCCCGCCTCCTGCACGCGCCACTTCCTGACGCCGTGCCGGCCGCGCGATTGGCTTGGTTCTCACACTGGCGTTAGTGTCCGGGTTCGCCGCCGGATGGGAAGATGCACCTGAAGCCCCCTCTTCTTCGGAGGAGCATGCAAAATCGGGGAGGGGTCAAACCCTCAACCTAAAGCCACTTGTTCTCGCGATACCACGCCGCCGTGGCCCGCAGGCCCTCGCGCGTATCTATCCGGGGAGTCCAGCGGCTTTCGGGCGGGGCCTTGCCTTTCGTACAAACCCAATCGGGGTGGCTCATGTAATTCACCCGGTCGGTGGTGAGCTTGGCCGGGCCCTTGCGGAACCGGGCATCCAGCGCGGCGGCACGCAGCAGCATCGCCTTGGACAGGCCGGGGGCCATCACCTTGCGCCCCATTGCCGTGCCGATCGCCCGGGCCATTTCCTTATGCGGCCAGCCGCCTTCGCGCCCGTCGTCAGGCTCGAACACCAGATGCGTCACATCCTCGCCCGAGGGCACCAGCGCCAGCAGCAGCCGGGCAAGATCGGACACATGGATCATCGAAGCGCAGCCATCCTCCGGCACCGGCACCACGCCCCAGCGAGCGAGGCGGAACAGTTCCAGCATCTCCGTATCGCGCGGGCCATAGATCGCGGGCGGGCGGACAATCGTCCAGTCCAGCCCCGAAGCCTTGACGACCGTTTCCGCCCGCCGCTTCGACGCGCCATAGGCCGACAGGCTCGGCTCCCGCGCGGAGAGGGAGGAGACCTGCACGAAGCGCGGCACCCCCGCGTTGATCGCCGCTTCTACCATTGCCAGCGTGCCCGTGACATTGCCTGTCTCGAACCCGGCAGCATCGGGCGCATTGACCACGCCGGCCACGTGAATGACAGCCTCAGCCCCCGTCACCAGCGCGGCAAGCGCCTTGCCATTGGCAAGGTCGCCCTTCACCCACTCGACGCCCCCCATCCGGGCCTTCTGGGGCTTGCGGGTGAGTGCACGGATGGAGATGCCCTGTCGGGCCGCTTCGTCCAGCAATGCCTGCCCTACGAAACCGGTCGCGCCGGTGACAGCTATCGTCACAGGAGCACCAGCTGATCGCGATGCACCACCGCAGAGCGCGGCGCATAGCCCAGGATCGCGGCGTGCTCGTCAGACCGCGTGCCCTTCAGCCGGTCGCATTCGGCGGAGGAATATTCGGCCAGCCCCTGCGCCACCGGCTTGCCGGAGGCATCCTGCACGATCACCGGATCGCCCCGTTCGAAGCTGCCGACAACCCCGGTCACACCGGTTGCCAGCAGGCTGCCGCCCTTGGCCAGTGCCTTGGCGCAGCCGGCATCGACGGTAAGCGTCCCCATCATCCGCATCCGCCCGCCCAGCCACGCCTTGCGCGCGCCATCCTTGCGCAGGGGCAGGAACAATGTGCCGGTTCCATTGCCCATGGCACGGGCGATCGGGCCGGTATGAGTGCCGTTGAGGATCGCCAGCGCAATGCCCGCCCGCTCGGCAATTTCGGCTGCCTGGAGCTTGGAAGTCATGCCGCCCGAGCCGAGGCCCGAGCCGGAACGGTCATCCGCCATGGCATATATTTCTTCCGTCACCCCGCGCACCTGCGGCAACATCTGCGCCCCGGGCTGGCTGGGATTGCGATCGTACAGGCCATCGACATCCGACAGCAGCAACACGCCCCTGGCATGGGCGGCCTGCGCCACACGGGCGGCCAGGCGATCATTATCGCCGAAACGGATTTCTTCCGTGGCGACGGAATCATTCTCGTTCACCACGGGCACTGCCCCGGCCTTGAGCAGCCGGCCCAGCGTGGCGGCGGCATTGAGATAGCGGCGGCGATCTTCCAGATCTTCCAGCGTCAGCAGCAATTGCGCGGCAGTGAGGCCATGGCTGGCAAGCAGATCGGACCAGATGCCGGCCAGCGCGATCTGCCCCACGGCGGCCGCGGCCTGTGCATCGGCCAGATTGCCGCGCCCACCCTTGTCGAGTTTGAGCAGCGCCGCGCCAAGCGCAATTGCGCCGGAGCTGACCACCACCACCTGCTGCCCGCGTGCCCGGGCCGCGGCGATCTCTTCCACCAGCGAGGCAAGCCATTCCCGGCGCGGCTGCCCGTCCGGCCCGACCAGCAGGGCAGAGCCCACTTTCACCACAAGGCGGGGGCAAAGGGCCGCGTCGGCCAGGTCAGTGAGATGCGCAATCGTCATGGCGGGCGGGCCTTAGCCGTTGCGCGATGCCATTGGAAGCACCGTCAAAGCGGCGACCAGGGCTTCTCGTCCTGCTCATCCTCCACTTCGCCGTCCGGACGTTCGGTGGAGGTCTTGGCCGGAAGATAATTCAGCACGGCATCGAGCAATTTCTCAATCCCTGCCCCTGTCGCACCGGAGACCGGGAACACTTCCGTCGCCCCTGCCGCCTTCAGTTCCCTGGCGTAATCTCCGGCGAGATCGCGGCCGGAGATATCGATCTTGTTGAGCGCCACCAGACGCGGCTTGCCTTCCAGCCCGCCACCATAGGCTTCCAGTTCATCCTCCACGATCTGCATCGCCTCGACCGGGTCCACCCCGCCGATATCGATCAGATGGATCAACACGCGGCAACGCTCGATATGGCCAAGGAAACGATCGCCGATACCGGCCCCGTCCGCCGCGCCTTCGATCAGGCCCGGAATATCCGCCAACACGAATTCGCGATTCTTGTGCCGCACCACGCCCAGCTTGGGCACCAGCGTGGTGAAGGCATAGTCGCCAACCTTGGCCTTCGCATTGGAGACCTGGTTGATGAAAGTCGACTTGCCGGCGTTCGGCAGCCCGAGCAGCCCGGCGTCGGCGAGCAGCTTGAGTCGCAGCCAGACCCACATCTCCTGCGTCGGCTCGCCCGGCTGGTGCTGGCGCGGCGCACGGTTGGTGCTGGTCTTGTAGCTGGCGTTGCCGCGTCCCCCTAGCCCACCCTCAAGCAGTACGACACGCTGACCTGCCTCCGTG
>DATJDU010000034.1:0-23973 GCA_035497315.1 Sphingomonadaceae bacterium | reverse complement strand
CACTCACGCGGCATTGCTGGATCAGGCTTTCGCCCATTGTCCAATATTCCCCACTGCTGCCTCCCGTAGGAGTCTGGGCCGTGTCTCAGTCCCAGTGTGGCTGATCATCCTCTCAGACCAGCTAAGGATCGTCGCCTTGGTAGGCCTTTACCCCACCAACTAGCTAATCCTACGCGGGCCCATCCAAAGGCGATAAATCTTTGGTCTTTCGACATTATCCGGTATTAGCTCAAATTTCTCTGAGTTATTCCGAACCTAAGGGCAGGTTCCCACGCGTTACGCACCCGTGCGCCACTAGACCCGAAGGTCTCGTTCGACTTGCATGTGTTAGGCATGCCGCCAGCGTTCGTTCTGAGCCAGGATCAAACTCTCAAGTTTGTGTCACGACACTCACAGCACAATCCGAAGATTGTCATCCGCGAGCACCGAGCTTCAAGGAGCCGATACCTACACATCAAACGTAATGGATACGAAGGACATGCTTCATCGCAACGCAGACGTGGTGTCCGCGAAGGATGTGGCAATCGGCTTAATTAACCGGTATCCGGAGCCTTAAAACCCCCGGACCGGGCGCCGTCGCCCACATGTCCCTTCATCTAAAATCGACAATGTCAAAGAGCCACCGAACAAAAGAGGCGGACAACCATCGTTCCCCGAATTTCTCTTCCGGGGGACTTGTTGTCCGTCTATGTTGGCGACCGGGCCAGTTCGCCGCCGTTTCGTTGGCGCCCCGTCCGGTGAACAGCCCTCTAGATAGGGTCCTTGATTCGGGCAAGCCCTTTTTTGCACTTTTGTTTCGGTACCTTCTCAACCCCGCAGAAATCCTAGCTTTACCGGGTGGTAAAAAGTTCTGCCGCATAGGCCCCTTCACATGACAACAACTGCCTCCAGCCCGAATCCGGCCCCCGAGACCCCGAATCTGCCACCTGAATCGCTTAGGAATCAGGTGCGTAGCGCCGTACTTTGGCGTTCGGGCTCCCAGATTGTCGGCCAATTGATCACCTGGGGCTCCACCTTCCTCGTGATTCGAATCCTCTCGCCTGCGGATTACGGCCTTTATGCGATGACATCGGTGGTGCTGGTGCTGCTGAGTCTGATGAACGGCTATGGACTGGCCAACGCGCTGATCCAGAAACGCGACGCCACGCCGTATATGCTGCGCCAGCTGTTCGGCATGCTGATCGTATTGAATGTGGCGCTGGCGGCGATCCAGGTCGCGGCGGCCCCGCTGGTCGCTTCCTATTACGGGCAGCCTGCCGTCGCGGATCTGCTGCGGGTGCAGGCGCTGATCTATCTGACCAACCCGTTCCTTGCGCTGGGCTATGCCGTCCTCTCCCGCGAGATGGACTTCCGCAAGCAGGCGAAGGTCAATCTCGTCTCGGGACTGCTTGCCGCCGCAGCCGCTCTTATAGGTGCGCTCTCGGGGCTGGGGGTTTGGACCTTGGTGCTCGCCCCGCTCACGGGATTTGCCGCGCGCGCATTTGGCATGGCGATCGCCGCGCGTATTCTGATTCGCCCGAGCTTCGACTTCCGCGGCGCCTGGAGCCTGGCGCATTATGGGGGCATCATGGCCCTGGGGCAGTTCTTCTGGTTCGTGCAGACCCAGGCGGACATCGTGATCGCGGGCCGCACCTTCGATCCCCATGTGCTGGGCATCTATACGACCAGCCTGTTCCTCACCCAGATGTTCGTCACCAAATTCGTGCCGCCGATCAATGAAGTGGCCTTCAGTGCCTATGCCCGGGTGCAGGACGATGCGCAGGCCATGGCGCTGGGGTTCCTGAAGGCAGTGCGAATCCTGATGCTCATCGGCATACCCTTCTGTCTGGGTCTGGCCGCCAGTGCGAATCCGCTGGTGCATGTCGTACTGGGCGAGAAATGGCTGGAGACGGCCCCGGTGATTGCCCTGCTGGGGTTTGCCATGCCCTTCATGACAATCCAGGTTCTGTTCGGCCCCGCCACCAGTGCCGCCGGGCGCCCCGGCATCTATAGCCGCATCTCGTTCCTGGGCGCGGTACTGCTGCCGGCGGGGTTCCTGATCGGCGTGCATTGGGGCCTGACGGGAATCGCCTGGGCCTGGGTAGCGGCATGTCCCCTGCTCGTCGCGATCTCGACTGCATGGGTACTGCCGGTGCTGAGAGTGAGCCTGCCCGACTTCCTGAGGGCACTATTCCCGCCGGTGCTGGCCGGCATCGTCATGTTTCTTGGTGTGAAGCTGCTGGATTCGGCCCTGCCTGCCATGCCCGCTATCGCCCGGCTTGCCGCGCTGGTGGCGGCCGGGGGGGCGATCTACGGATTGTGGATGCTCACCTTCGCACGAGACCGCATCACCGAACTTCTCGACCTCGCCCGGCGTAAGGGGTGATTCACCTCTTCAGCCCGGCAATCGCCCGGCGGGTCGCTTCGGTCTAGGCGCCGACATGATAAGGAGACTTAAGAAGCAGCCGCGCGCGCCATGCGCGCGAGCGCCTTGCGATCAAACCACCACCACACCGGATCATGCCGGGGTGCCAGGCCCGGAAGGCACGCAGGATAGAGCGCCGCAAGGCGCCGCGGCAGGCCCGCCGGCCCTTCCTTGCGCATGATCGCGCTGATCATGCGGTTCTGGAAATGGCGCAGGGAATAATTGATCATCCTCTTATACTGCACCGCCAGCGTGGCGGGCGCGAAAATGCTGGCCGGTTCGCACAGGAAGCCGGCATCCATGCAGGGCACCACCCGCTCGTCCTGCCAGCCGTCCTCATTACCCAGATCGGTCTTGGCCATGGCGCAGAGCAACCCGTCATCGCCCACAAGATCTTCGGGCAGGCGGATACACCCTGCCCGCATCCGTTCCACGAAACTGCCGCTGAGCGCGTAGAGATCGCCGAAGAGCCCGTGCCCGGCGATCATCTGCTGGCGATAGGCTTCCGCATTGCGCCCGTTGCGCGGCAGACCGGCGGCGGCGTTGGCCTGCGGGTTGTCCGCCAGCACCTGCGCCAAAGCGCGAATGGACCCGGGTGTCACTTCCGCATCGCCATCGACGAAGGCGAAACACTCGCCCGCCATATCGGGCGTATCGAGCATGAAGCGGTTCCAGCTGCGCGCCTTGCCGCCTTGTGCATATTCATGAACGGTGACGCCCGCAAAGCCGCGCGCGATCTGTGCCGTCCGGTCGCTCGACCCGTTCACTACCACATGCACCGCGACTTGCGGATCGCCCAGCGGCAGACTGGCGAGACAACGCGCGATCCGGCGCTCCTCATTATGTGCCAGGACCGCGACGATGATGGGCCGGTTCTCCATGGGCGAAGCGCCTAGCGAATAAGGATGAATATTGGCTTTCCGGGCCGATTCGCACCGGTGCCCGAACAGTGATAGACTGTGTCCACAGCGGGGCAATCACGAGCCTCGCATAAGGGAGTGCAGGCAATGGGCTGGAAAGCAGCTGCATCGGCCGCATTGGTCGCGGCCATGACCACCACCCTCTCGGCACAGGATGCCACCACCAGCGCAGCACGGGACGCCGCCGGCAACAGCGTCCAGCCGCCCGGCGATCTCGACGTCTTCAGGACTGGCGCCGAGGAATATGACCGGCTGACCGTTCCGGTAACGGTGGAAGGGCAAGGCCCTTATCAGTTCATGATCGATACCGGCGCCCAGGCAACCGTCCTGTCGCGCGAACTGGCCGACAGGCTGGGCGTGGCCGATCGCAAGACTGCCACTCTGGTTGGCATTTCCAGCCGGGCTCAAACCCAGGTCGCGCCGGTGATGGAACTGGGGCTGGGCAAGCGCCTGTTCTACATCGAGACCGTGCCGCTGGTCGAACAGGCCAATATCGGCAGTGCCGACGGGATATTGGGGCTCGATTCGCTGCAGGAGCAGCGTGTGCTGCTGGATTTCCGCGCGAAGACTTTCTCGGTGGCCGATGCCGAGACGCTGGGCGGCGACAAGGGCTATGACATCGTCGTGCGGGCACGGCGCGTGCTTGGCCAGCTGGTCATCACCGATGCCGAACTCGACGGTGTGAGAGTAGCGGTGATCGTCGGCACCGGGGCACAAGGCAGCGTGGGCAATCTGAAGCTGCAGGAAAAGCTGCGCGGCCGCGATCTGGGCGAAGCTCAGATGACCGACATCAACGGCGCAATGGAAACCAGCAGCATGCGGCTCGCCAAATCGGTCACCATCGGCCGGGTGAAGGTAAGCAATCTGCCGATCGCCTTTGTCGATTCGCCGAGTTTCAAGGTGTTGGGGCTGGATGACAGGCCCGCCATGGTGCTGGGCATGAGCGAGCTGAAACTGTTCAAGCGGGTGGCGATCGATTTCAAGCAGCGCAAAGTATTGTTCGACCTGCCGCGCGGCGCGGGTTGGTTCGACGCTCCTACCGGGGGGATGGGCAGCGACTGACCCAGCGACTGACGGGGACGGTGTGACCTGACTCCTCCCTCCCCGACCGGAAAAAGCCGGCCGGGCAACCATTGCCCTTTGCGGGCATAACGCCCACTTGCTGGCCCATGCCTCCACATTCCCAATCGACCAACCTCAAAGGCAAACATGCCGACTGGCGCACCGTGCGCCGCTTCCTTCCTTATCTTTGGACGCGCGAGCGTGCCGGCGTACGCTGGCGCCTGGCCGGGGCAGTGCTGCTGATCCTGCTGTCCAAGGTGACAGTGCTGTCGATGCCCTATTTCCTGCGCGGAGCGGTCAACGCCATGGCGACCCCCGCAACCGAAGCGATGTGGGCCGCCCTCTCGCTGGTGCTGGCCTATACTGCGGCGCGATTCACCACCACGGCCTTCGACAATATCCGCAACATCGTGTTCGAGCGGATCGGACAAAGCGCGGTGCAGCATCTGGCCGAGGACGTGTTCCGCCGTCTGCACCAGCTTTCCATGCGCTTCCACCTTGCCCGCCGCACGGGCGAAGTGACCAAGATCATCGAGCGCGGAACCAAGAGCATCAACACGATGCTCTATTTCCTGCTGTTCAACATCGCGCCCACTTTCATCGAGCTGATGGCGATCGGGGTGATCTTCTATCTCAATTTCGGCATCGCGCTGGTGGTGGCGACCTTCCTGGCGGTGGTCGCCTATATAGGAGTGACGACCACCATCACCGAATGGCGCGCGGCCCTGCGCGCGCGGATGAACGAACTGGACGGGCAGGCCCTCGCCCGCGCGGTCGATTCGCTGCTGAATTACGAGACAGTGAAATATTTCGGCGCAGAGCACCGGGAGCAGCAGCGCTATTCCCACGCCGCCGAAAGCTACATGCAGGCCGCGACCAAGAGTGAAAATTCACTCGCCCTGCTCAACATCGCACAGGCCCTGATCACCAATCTGCTGATGGCAGGGGCCATGGCTTATACGGTGTGGGGCTGGAGCAAGGGGCAGCTCAGCGTGGGCGATCTGGTGTTCGTGAACACCTTCCTGATGCAGTTGTTCCGCCCGCTGGACTTCCTCGGCATGGTCTATCGCACGATCCGCCAGGGGCTGATCGATATGGCTTCCATGTTCGACCTGATCGATACGCCGGTGGAAGTGGAAGACGCACCGGGCGCGCCGGCGCTGATCGCGAACGAGCCGACCGTGGTGTTCGACAATGTCGTGTTCGGCTATGACCGGGACCGCACGATTCTCCACGGGCTGAGCCTGGAAGTGCCTGCGGGCAAGCAGGTGGCCATCGTCGGCCCCTCGGGCGCGGGCAAGTCCACTATCGGCCGGCTGCTGTTCCGCTTCTACGATCCGTGGGAGGGGCGCATCCTGATCGGCGGGCAGGATATCTCGAAGGTCACGCAGGAATCGCTGCGCGCCGCCATCGGCATCGTTCCGCAGGACAGCGTGCTGTTCAACGACACCATCGGCTACAACATCGCCTATGGCCGCGACGATGCGCATATGGAGGATGTCATCGCCGCCGCCCGGGGCGCCGCCATCCTGCCCTTCATCGAACGCCTGCCCGCAGGCTTCGAAACGCAGGTTGGGGAGCGCGGCCTCAAGCTCTCGGGCGGGGAGAAGCAGCGGGTCGCGATTGCCCGCACGCTGGTGAAGAACCCCCCGATCCTGCTGCTGGACGAGGCGACCAGCGCGCTCGACACCCGCACCGAGCAGGAGATCATCGCCACTCTGCGCCGTATCTCGCAGAATCGCACCACCATCTCCATCGCCCACCGTCTTTCGACCATCGCGGACTCGAACTTGATCTATGTCATGCAAGATGGACGCCTGGCGGAGCAGGGTACACATCTCGAACTGTTGCGATTCGACGGGCTCTACGCCGAAATGTGGGCCCGCCAGCTGATCGAGGGCGATGAAGAGGTAACTTCTTCGCATTAATCACACGGGAGAAGATGATGAAGATGATGCGCAAATATGCGGTGCTCACAGCTCCGGTCCTGATAGCGGGTTCCGTGCTGGCCTGGGGCGCAGCCCATGCCGATGACGGCGATGTGCTCTATGTTCGCGGCGCGATGCAGCAGGAAGTGAACGCCGCCACCAACGAGCTTTGGGACGTAGGCAACAACGCCATGAACGACACGGGCGGGCTTGATCCCGCTCAGATGGACGATGCCAAGTGGACCCGGCTGGCCGATGCGGCCGCCGCGCTGAAACTTGAAGCGGACAAGATGGCTGCCGCCAGCACGATTCGCGCCGCCGCTCCGGGTCAGGAAAAGGTCGAGGAGCCGGGCGCCTATTCGATGGAAGACGTGCAATCCTATATCGACGCCGATCCGCAAAGCTTCCGCGACCTCGCCGCCGGTCTCGCCAAACATTCAGAAGCCATCGCCGCGGCTGCCAGGGCCCGCGATGCGGAAAACGCCGGCCTGCTGGTGGGCGACCTCGATCAGGTCTGTGAAGCCTGCCACGCCAAATACTGGTATCCGCAAGGCTGACGCCGGCTGTTCTGCTTCGATATTCTTTCCACAGACCCCATCACGCGCTAATCAGCACTCTCCCAGAGAGGAGCCTTCCAATGACATCGCATCGCATGATTCTCGCCCTCGCCGCGGCATCGCTGGCACTTGCCGGCTGCAGCAAGGAACCTGCTGCCGAAGACGTTCCGATGACTGTACACGAGGCAATGATAAAGCATGTGGACGTTATCGCAGACGAAGTGTGGGCCGTCGGCAATGGCGCGATGGCGAGCGATGCCCTGATCGACCCCAAGATGATGGACGACACCAAATGGGCCAAGCTGACCGATGCTGCCACGCGCCTTCAGGCCGCCGCCACCGAACTGGGCGCGCTGAAGAAATATGTGGTGAACCGCCCCGGCACGACCATCTCCGACGAGAATGTGGAAGGCGGCAGTACCTCCGAACAGGTCCAGAAGAATATCGATGCCGATATCGACGGCTTCCGCGGAATGGCCGGTGCGCTGGCGGGCCACATGGGCGATCTTGCCGCAGCGGCCAAGGCGCATGACGCAGCCCGCGCAGGCGAACTGGTGGGCCAGCTCGACGGGGTGTGCGAGAACTGCCACCTCGAATTCTGGTACCCGGAGCAAAAGGATCTGGTGAAGCAGATCATGGCCGAAGGCGATCAGGCCGCGGCCAAGAAGTAATCGGCCAACTCCCGGCCCTCTCGCCCCGGATTTGTCGGGGGCGAGCGGGCGGGGTCTCTCGTCAGAGGATATATTTGCTCAGGTCGCTATTGCCCGCGAGGCTCTCCAGCCTGCTGCGGACATATTCCGCGTCAATGGTCACCGTCTCGCCACGGCGCTCCTCGGCCTCGAAGCTGAGTTCCTCGATCAGCCGTTCCATCACAGTCTGCAGCCGACGTGCACCGATATTCTCGATGCTCTCGTTCACCTGCGCAGCGATCTTCGCCACTTCGCGCACAGCGTCTTCCGTGAAGTTGAGGGTGACCTCTTCCGTGCGGATCAATGCCTTGTATTGCTCGACAAGGTTCGCACGAGTCTCGGAAAGGATACGCACGAAATCTTCTTCAGTCAGGCTACGCAGTTCGACCCGGATCGGCAGACGACCCTGCAATTCGGGCAGCATGTCGGAAGGCTTGGCCAGATGGAACGCACCCGAGGCGATGAAGAGGACATGATCGGTCTTCATCGGGCCGTATTTTGTGGCGACTGTGGTACCTTCGATCAGCGGCAACAGATCGCGTTGCACACCTTCCCGGCTCACTGAGCCACCACGCACGTCCGAAACGGCGATCTTGTCGATCTCGTCCAGGAAGACGATCCCGTTGGTTTCCGCATCGGCCAGCGCGACCCGGGCAACATCGTCCTGGTCCATGCGCTTGTCGGCTTCCTCATCCACCAGCTTATCCCAGGCCTCGGGCACCTTGAGTTTCCGGCGCTTGAGGTTCTGCCGACCGAAGGCTTTGCTCATCATCTGCGAAAGGTCGATCATGCCGACATTGCCGCCCATGCCTGGAATATCCATCGGCATAGAAGGGCTGTCTTCAACCTCGATCTCGACCTCCACATCGTTCATCGCATTCTGCACGATGCGCTGACGAAAGCTTTCCCGGGTGGCTTCGGAAGCGTTCTCACCGACCAGCGCCTTGAGGAGGCGATCCATTGCAGCCTTGCTGGCAGCCTCGCGTACAGCCTCGCGCCTGCGCTCCTTTTCCAGCCGCACGGCTTCCTCCGCCAGATCGCGGGCAATTTGCTCCACGTCGCGACCGACATAACCGACCTCAGTGAATTTGGTCGCCTCCACCTTCACGAAAGGTGCATCGGCCAACTTGGCAAGACGGCGGCTGATCTCGGTCTTGCCGCAGCCCGTGGGGCCAATCATCAGGATGTTCTTGGGCGTGACCTCTTCACGCAGCTCAGCGCCAAGGCGCTGGCGACGCCAGCGATTGCGCAAGGCAACTGCCACGGCGCGCTTGGCATCGGCCTGGCCAATGATGTGTTCATCCAGTGCGGCGACGATCGCCTTGGGAGTAAGCTTGTCGTTCATTCCGGTCTCGTTCCCGTCCCGTTGTTGCAGGAGGGGCTAGGGGGTGAGGCTTGAACCAGGTGTAAGTACCCGGCCCCTCCCAAGGCGGGAGGAGGAGAAAAAGTCAGATCGCTTCCACGGTCACGCGATTGTTGGTGAAGACGCAAATATCGGCCGCCACCGCCATGGCGCGGCGGGCAATGCGTTCTGCGTCCTCCTCATATTCGTCGATCGCGCGGGCGGCCGCGAGGGCGTAGTTCCCGCCCGAGCCAATTGCTGCGATCTGCGATTCGGGCCCGCCTTCCGGCTCCAGCACATCGCCATTACCGGTGAGCACCAGCAAAGTGTCCTTGTCGGCCACGATCATAAGCGCTTCCAGATTGCGCAGATATTTGTCGGTCCGCCAATCCTTGGCGAGTTCCACTGCGGCGCGAAGCAACTGGCCGCTATATTGCTCCAGCTTCTTCTCAAGCCGCTCGAACAAGGTGAAGGCATCCGCCGTGGCGCCCGCAAAGCCGGCGATCACATTGCCGCCAGCACCGATCCGGCGCACCTTCCGCGCATTGGGCTTCATCACCGTATTGCCCATGGATACCTGACCATCGCCAGCGATGACGGTAATCCCGCCCTTCTTCACGCCGATGATGGTAGTGCCGTGCCACTGGACCAAGCCGTGGCGATTGTCGGGTTCGTTCATGCGGCGAATATGGGCATTTGCAGCGAACCGTTCAAGCTGCCCGAATGGGTGCGTCGATCAGCTGCCGTTGGGACCGGGGCCGCCTGCAGTGTTCGAGCCGAAGCTGCCGACCTGGCCGATATTGCCGAACAGGTCTTCCAGGAAGCCGCGGTTCTTGCCCAGTACCGGGGTCTTGTCGCCTTCGGGGCTGATCTGCGCGACCTTGTCCATCCCCCAGCGCTGGGCCGAGGTGACATTGCCATTTGCATCGAACTTCACGGCCAGCACGGAATGCTGGCGGATGCGCGGCTTGCGGAACGGTTTCTGGAAGGTGGTGCTGGAAACGTAATACCAAACCGGATCGCCAAACTCGCTCGTGAAGGTCGGGCGGCCGAGTGTGCCTTCAACCGATTCCCGGTTGTCGATACCCGGCTGCACGGCCTGCACCAACGCCTCGTCCACAATATAGCCGCGATGGTCAGAGATCGAGCTGCACCCGGCCGCAAAGACCGCAAGCGCCACCACCGCACCGATCCGAACACTGGCCATCATCTATCGCATCTCCGAACTTCGCCGGCGCTGCACCGGCTGTCCTGCAATCAATTGCCTTGCGCAGCGCCAGGCAGTATCGGCGCGAGCCTTAAGGACAAGCGCACCCCAGCGCAATGGCGCTTGGGGCCAGAGCCATCGGCCGCACGGATTTAATCACGGCTGAACGAAAAGGACCCGCACCCCTGTGAAGCTGCTTTCCCGCCTGTTTGCTCGTAAAGAAGATCCCCGCAAAGGCGTTCAGGCGCTGTGGCACCGCGTGGTGGAACTGGCCCGCGACAGGGAATGGTATGCCGAGCGAGGGGTGACAGACACTCTGGAAGGCCGCTTCGACATGATCACGGCAGTTCTTTCGATGGTACTGCTGCGGCTGGAGCGGGAGGAGGGCATGGCTCACCCTTGCGTCTATCTCACCGAATTGTTCGTGGACGATATGGAAGGCCAGCTTCGCGAAAGCGGTGTCGGCGATGTCGTGGTCGGCAAGCACATGGGACGGCTCATGTCGGCTCTGGGCGGGCGGCTGGGCGCTTATCGCAATGCGCTGGCGCAGAAAGGCCATGCCGCACTGGAAGACGCCGTGGCTCGCAATCTGCTTCTCGCCGAGGGCGCGTCACCCGCAGCAACGGCGGCGGGCCTGCGCGCACTATATGAACGCCTGCGCGCGATGCCCGTCGAACGCGTGCTGGCAGCGGAGATCTGACCATGGGCGACACGACCGAATTCTCTCGCATGATCGATATCCGCTCGATCGATACGCGGGTGCGCCATCTTGAGGCGAACGAGGCGGAGCGCGCGGCGCTGGCGGAGCGCTTCGGCATCGTCTCGATCGGACGGCTGGAAGCCGATGTGGACCTGGTGAGGGACGGCACCGCCGTCGATGCCAGCGGCAGGCTGAGCGCCGACATCGTCCAGAGCTGCGCTGTGACGGGCGAGGACCTGCCAGTGGCGATTCGCGAGCAGTTCAATTTGCGTTTTGTTGATGAAGTACAGACGCAGGCAGCGCAAGGCGAGGAAGTGGAACTGGAGGCCGAGGAGCTGGATGAAATTCCGTTTGACGGAACATTGTTCGATCTTGGCGAGGCAGTCGCGCAAAGCCTGGCACTGGCGATCGATCCCTATGCCACCGGGCCCAATGCCGATGCGGTGAGAAAAGAGGCAGGGTTGCTGGACGAGCAAGCCAGCGGGCCCTTTGCCGCGCTGGCTGCCCTGAAAGGCAAGAAGGACAGGCTCTAAACCCTGCCCGGGCCTTCCCGATCAGAACGGGATATCGTCATCCAGATCGTCGCCGAAATTGCTGCCGCCGGCCGGTGCGCCGCCGCCCCAGCCGCCTGCTGCAGGTGCGCCACTGCTGGCGCCGCCGCCACCTGAGCCACCTTCATTCCAGCCACCGCTGCGCTGGCCAACACCGCCGCCGCCTGAGCCTGCGCCGCCGCCCTGCGGGCCGTCGAGCATGGTCATCACCGCGCCGGGGCCCTGCAGCACCACTTCGGTGGAATAGCGGTCATTGCCTGACTGATCCTGCCACTTACGGGTACGCAGCTGGCCTTCGATATAGACCTTGCTGCCCTTGCGCAGGAAACGTTCGGCAACACCGGCGAGACCTTCGGAGAAGATCGCCACGCTGTGCCATTCGGTGCGTTCCTGCTTCTGGCCGGTGTTGCGATCCTTCCAGCTTTCCGATGTGGCGATGCGCAGATTACACACCTTCCCGCCATTCTGGAACGAGCGCACTTCCGGGTCCGCGCCCAGATTGCCGACCAGTATGACCTTGTTGACGCTGCCTGCCATGAACTTCCTCTTTTGGGCTACAAGCCGAGCGCCACGGCGCTCCAATATGTGATTCCCGCGAAGATGTAGGCCATCGCAAAAAGATAGGCGAGCATGAAGGCAGGCCATTTCCACCCATTAGTTTCCCGCCGGGCAACCGCGATGGTGGAAAGGCACTGCGGCGCGAAGACGAACCAGGCCAGGAAAGCCAGTGCCGTCGGCAGGCTCCAGCGCGCGGCGAGCTTGTCGCCCAGGGCCATTGCCTCGGCCTCCTCGTCATCGGCATCCACTGCGTAAGTCGTCGCCAGCGAGGAAACGGCAACCTCGCGCGCCGCCATGGCCGGAATCAGCGCCAGGGCCATTTCATGATTGAAGCCGATCGGTTTCACCACCACTTCAAGCCCGCTGGCGATGCGCCCCGCGATCGACGCGTCCACCTGGCTTTCGCCTGGCCCGGCCCTGGGGAAGCTGAGCAGCACCCACAGCACCACGGTGACCATAAAGATGATCGTGCCCGCGCGGCGCAGGAACACCCAGGCGCGCTGCCATAATCCGATCAGCAGGTCCGACAGGCGCGGCAGCTGATATTTGGGCAATTCCATGATGAAGCCCGAAGCCGCGCCCTTGGTCACCGAACGGCGCAGCACCAGCGCCGCCGCCATCGCGCCGACGATGCCCGCTACATAAAGCGCAAACAGCACCAGCCCTTGGAGACCTATGCCAAGCCCGACCGACTTCGCCGGAATGAAGGCCCCGATGATCACCGCATAGACCGGCAGGCGCGCCGAACAGGTCATCAGCGGAGCGATCAGAATCGTGGTCAGCCGGTCCTTGGGATCCGAAATGCTGCGCGTGGCCATGATGCCGGGAATGGCGCAGGCAAAACTGGACAGCAGCGGAATGAAACTGCGGCCTGAAAGGCCGACCAGCGCCATCAGCCGGTCCATGATGAAGGCGGCGCGGGCCATATATCCGGTCGCCTCCATCACCAGGATGAAGAAGAACAGGATCACGATCTGCGGCAGGAACACCACCACCGAGCCGACGCCCGCCAGTACGCCCTGCACCAGCAGATCCTGCACGAAGCCCGCAGGCACGAATTGCGTCGTCATCTCCGACAACCAGCCGACCACGCCTTCCAGCGCATCGGCAAAGGGCGTCGCCCAGGCGAACACTGCCTGGAAAATGATGAACAGCAGCGCGAACAGGATCGGCGGGCCAAGCCAGGGATGCAGCAACAGCTTGTCCATGCGGGCATGGAGGCGATGCTGGCGCGTTTCGGAAATAATCGCACCCTTGGCGATATTGTTTGCCGCCAGCCGCCGTTCCGGCAGGGTGATATGCGGGCGCGGGTGATCCTTCGGGTCACGCTCCGCCCAGGCTTCGGCCGAAGCGATCGCCCCGGTCAGCTCGGCAAGCCCGCGCCGGCGCACGGCAACAGTGGGGATCACCGGCACGCCCAGCGCCTGCTGCAGCGCTTCGGGATCGATCACCAGTCCGTCGCGCTCGGCCAGATCGACCATGTTGAGCGCCACCACGGTGGGGCGGCCCAGTTCGAGCACTTCCTGCGCAAAGACGAGGTGCTGCTCGATATTCGAGGCATCGAGCACCAGGACGATCACATCAGGCTGCGCTTCGCCCGGAAATTCGCCGAAAATGACCTTGCGGGTCACTTCCTCGTCCGGGCTGCTGGCATCGAAGCCATAGCTGCCGGGCAAGTCGATCAGCTCCACCGGTTCGCCCGAAGGCAGGATCAGCCGCCCGGCCTTGCGCTCCACGGTGACGCCGGGATAATTGGCAATCTTCTGCCGCGCGCCGGTCAGCGCGTTGAACAGCGCGCTCTTGCCCGCATTGGGGTTGCCGACCAGGGCTGCGATACGCTTGGCGCTCATCGCGCGGCCTCCGCCAGTTCCTCGACCTGCATCGCGCAGGCATGGCTGCGGCGCAGGGCGACGGTCATGCGCCCCACGGCCAGGGCGATAGGATCTTTTCCCGCAAAAACGCCGCGATGGGCAATCTCAACTTCGGCCCCCTTGTCGATGCCCAGGGCACGCAAGCGAGTCGCCTCTTCCGGGGCGAGAATATCCCAATCGACAGCGGTAATCCGGGCGCGGCGGCCGGGAGGCAAGGCATCGAGCGTCATGCCAGTCCGCTGCCAGAGTTGGAGGCTAATTGCAACTGGTTCGCAATTAGAAATATGGGTTCGGTTGGTTTTGAGGATGTGGCTTGGATCCACTCATCATCCCAGCTTTCGCTGGGGTGATGAATGAACGGGAGGATCGGAAGGATGAAGGACGCATGCGCCCCAACGAACATCACTGCGCCGATATCACCGCGCCGGATATCTCAGCCGCCCGAGGAAGCGAGTCATCGAAAAGCCTTCGCGCTCGCGCAGCAGATTGGCCTTGGCCTTTTCGAACTTCATGATCCCGTCGATCCGCCGTTCGAGGAAGGCGCGGGTATCGGCCTTGCCTTCGCTTTCATCGCCCACGAATACGGCCAGCGTCGCGCCATAGATCCCACCCAGGATCGCGCGCTTGGTATAGTGATTATAGTCGGCGGCAGTATCGCCCGCGAGGCGCCACATGAGGTCGGCGCTGCACCAGCCCTGGCGAAGCGCGGCGGGTGCGTTTTGCGGCATGGACTGGATCGCCAGCGCGCGGCGCATCGCCTCTTCCCGGCCGATGGCGCTGGACAGGCGGAACCACACCAATTCGCGAATCTTCTCGCGCACTTTCATTCCTGCCAGCACTTCGGGCGGGAAGGTGCGGATCATGGCCACATCGACATGTTCCACCCATGCCGCGATCAGATCCATCGCGCCGCCAGGAAAGGCCAGCCGGGCAATCGCCGGATCGATCCCAACGCCCTGTGCCGCGGCTTCCACCGCTGCATCGGTCCAGCCATCGAAAGCGGCGGCGTCGGCAACCAGCGGAGCCAGAGCCAGGCGGATTTCGTCCAGCGTCGGATCTTGCGGCAGGACGGCTTCAGAGGCCCGGGCCATAGCGCTTGGCCCCTTCCTGTTCGCTCTTGGCTTTCTTGTTCTTTTCGATTTCCGAGACGAGTGCGCTGTTGGCCCCATCGTACATTGCATAATCGAGTGCGGAGCGGCCGGAGCTGTCCGCCCGGTCAGGGTCTGCGCCGCCTTTCAGCAGTACGCGCATCATCGGAATGTCGCGCCGATGCACGGCGGCGATCAGCGGCGTTTCGCCGGTGGCATTGGAAACATCCACCTTGGCCCCGCGCCTGATCAGTTCCTGCACGCCTTCGATGAAGCCGATCTGCGAGGCCAGAACCAGCGGGGTGACGCCCTTCTTGTCCTGAATATTGGTGTTGGCGCCATGCTGGCACAGGAACTGTATCCAGGTCATATTGCGCTGGCTCACTGCGATGTGCAACGCGGATTCACCCGAGGTGATATCCTGCGAATTGACCAGCGTGTTGCTGTGATCCTGCAGCAATTTGACGACCTCGTCGCCATTGCCTTCCTTCACTGCCTTCAGGAACTGGAAGCCCGGCGAATATTGTGCCTGCACGGGCGTGGCCAGTGCCAGCGCCCCCGCGATTGCCGGAAGGACCAATGCCGAAATGCGCCCAAGCCGCGCCACTGTGCAATCTCCTGCCTCTTTCGGACCCGGTGAGAGAGCCCCCGATTAATGACTCACCCCTTGCGGGAGGCGGGTTAGCAGAGCATGAACCGGCGCGCCATGTTGAAAGCCAAACACGCATTCGCCCCTTTTGCCATACTCGCCCTTGCACTGGCCCTGCCGGGCTGCGGCCAGGGTTCTGAAAATGCCGCTCCTGCCGAAGCACCCCTAGCCGGGGCGGCGATCGGCGGCCCGTTCGATCTGGTGAGTTCGGCAGGCAAGCCGGTCAAATGGTCTGACTTCGACGGCAAGTACCGGATCGTCTATTTCGGCTATACCTATTGCCCGGATGTGTGCCCCACCGATGTCGCGCGGATCATGCAAGGTTTTGCCAGATTCAAGGCGGACAAGCCCAAACTGGCTGCGCAGGTGCAGCCGATCTTCATCTCGATCGATCCCCAGCGTGACACGCCGGACAAGGTGGGCGAGTTCACTCACGCCTTTTCCGACGATCTTCTGGGCCTGACCGGCACGCCCGAGCAGGTGAAGGCCGCAGCGGAAGCGTTCAAGGTCTATGTCGAAAAGGGCGAAACCGGGGCGGACGGCCAATATCTGATGAATCATTCCAACGGGACTTTCCTGATGGGCCCCAAGGGCGATCCGATTGCGCTGCTGCCGGTGGATCAGGGCCCCGATGCGGTGGCGGCGGAACTCGCCCGCTGGGTCAGCTAGGGCGCCATGGATCAGCCTGGCGATCCGAAGCTGCGCTACCGCTTCTGGGAGCTGCCGCTGGCCGACCTCAACCGTGCCGAATGGGAGGCACTGTGCGACGGCTGCGGGCGCTGCTGCCTGCACAAGCTGGAAGATGCCGATACGGGCGAAGTGGTGGATACCAATGTCGCCTGCCGCCTGCTCGACACGGGCACGGCGCAATGCCGGGATTATCGCAACCGCAAGGTCTTCGTACCCGATTGCGTGCGCCTCACCCTCAAGCTGGTGAAAGAAATCCGCTGGCTGCCCGATAGCTGCGCCTATCGCCGCCGTGCCGACGGTCGGCCGCTGCCGAACTGGCATTACCTGCTTTCGGGTGACCGCAACGCCGTACGCGAGGCGGGCGTATCGGTGATCGGCCGCGCCATCAGCGAAACCGAAGCCGGCCCGATCGAGCATCACATCGTCGAATGGGCGGTTAGTGGAAACGATTGGCCGGAAGACGCTCCGTGATCGACTGGCTGCGCCGCACCCCGGTCGATCCGCGCCTGGAATTATGCGGGCGGCAGGTACCGGTGGCGATCAGGCGCCACCCCACCGCCCGCCGCATGACCCTGCGCCTTGCGCCCGACGGCAGCGAAGTGCGGCTGACCCTGCCGCGCTGGGGCCGCACTCTCGATGGCCTCGATTTCGCGGCCAGCCGCCTCGAATGGCTGGAGGCGCAGATGGCGCGCCTTCCCTCCACTGCCCCGCCCGCGCCCGGTGGCAGCCTGCTCTATCGCGGCGATGACCTGACGATCCACTGGCGCGAGACCGCCCGCCGCCACCCAGCCTTGGAGGACGGGCTACTGCTGGTGGGCGGGCCGCAGGACGGGATCGCCCCGCGGCTCAAGCGCTGGCTGGAGGGTGAGGCACGGCGGCTGATCGAAGCGGATCTGGCCCATTACTGCGCCTTTGCGGGGAGAGACGCCCCACCCCTGCGCCTCTCGCGCGCGCAGCGCCGTTGGGGCAGTTGCGCCAGCGACGGTACGATCCGGATCAACTGGCGGCTGATCCAGGCCCCCGACGATGTGCGCCGCTCGGTGGTGGCGCATGAGGTGGCCCACCTCACCCATTTCGACCATTCGCCTGCCTTCTACGCATTGCTGGGCGAGCTGTTCGAAGGTGATCTCAAAGGGGCCAACAGGTGGCTGAAAGCGCATGGGCGGCGACTCTACGGCACCTTCGGCTGATCTTGCCGCGCGAAGGCACTGGCGAAGCGGCGCGCCAGCGCCTACATTCGCCGCATGGCTTTTTGGCATAATGTGAACCCCACGGGCGCGGTCAGGGACTTCGCCCATGTCTGGAGGGGCAATCCCTATCGCTGGCGTGTGCTGGCGATCTCCATTGCGGCCAGCGTGGGGATGCTGTCGCTCTTCATCCCCAAGAGCGAGCGGATCGTGCCGCGCCTGCCGGAAGTGACATATATCACCACCTTCGCCCCCGGCCGCAGCGATGCGCAAATCGAGGCTTCGAACATCGCGAACCAGAAGAAGCAGGACGTTATTCGCGCCAGGCTTGCCGAGCAGGAGGAGTATCGCAAGAATCTCTACCGCCAGCTGGGCCGGATGACCGGCGTGGACGTCGACAAGATGGAACGCGAGATCAAGGAAGAGCAGGCCGCCGAGGAAGCCGCCGCCAAGGCCGAGGCTGCCAGGAAGGCGCATGGCGAGGCCCCGGCACCGCAAGCCGAGCCTGTGGACACCCCCGCCGACAGCGCCGGAGCCGGGGCCCCGCCCGTTGCCGCCCAATAGACAGGATTCGCGCTGGCTGGCCGCTGCCGCCGCACTGGCGGTGCGCGGCCGCCCGCTGAGCCGCCCCAACCCCGCAGTCGGGGCCATTCTCGTGAAAGACGGGATCGTGGTCGGCCAGGGCTGGACGCAGGCAGGCGGGCGCCCCCATGCCGAAGCGGCAGCGCTGGCCCAGGCGGGCAATGCCGCGCGCGGCGCCACGCTCTATGTCACGCTGGAACCATGCGCCCATGAGAGCCCGCGCGGCCCCTGCTGCACCGATCTGACCATTGCCGCCAGCGTGGCCCGGGTCGTCATCGGCGTGCAGGACCCCGATCCGCGCACCGCCGGGGATGGGATCGCGCGGCTCAGCGCCGCCGGGATCGGGGCCGAACTGGCCAACGATCCGGCCTGCCGCACCGGGCTTGCAGGCTATCTGATGCGCAAGGCGGGCGGGCGGCCGTTCGTGACGCTCAAGCTCGCCATGACGGCGGATGGCTTCATCGCCCGCGCCGACGGCACCAGCAAATGGATCACCGGGCCCGAATCGCGGGCCCATGCCCATATGGAGCGCGCGATGAGCGATGCGATCCTGGTGGGCGGCGGCACCTTGCGCGCCGATACGCCCCGGCTCGACGTACGCCTGCCCGGGCTCGAAGCGCGCAGCCCGCGCCGCTATGTGCTGACGCGCGGCCCCAAACCCGAGGACTGGCCCGAGAGCTGGAACCGCCTTTCCGCGCCGCAGGACATCGCCGCGCTTGAAGACGTGCAATATCTGATGGTGGAAGGCGGATCGCAGGTTGCCGCCGCTTTCCTCGATGCCGGGCTTGTCGACCGGCTGCTGCTCTACCGCGCCCCTGTCACTTTCGGCAGCGGCATTCCGGCCTTCCGCCAGCCCGCCGAAGGCGGCGTACCCGCAGGTTGGACCCTTGCCGACCGTCGCCGCCTTGGCAGCGACTGGATGGAAGTCTATCAGCCCGCCTGACAGGAGAAGCCATGTTTACCGGGATCGTCACCGCCATCGGCACAGTCCGCAGCAGCGAACAGCGCGGGGACCTGCGCGTCACTATCGGCTGCCCCTATGATCCGGCGGGAATCGCCATCGGCGCGTCCATAGCCTGTTCGGGCGCGTGCATGACTGTGGTCGAGAAGGGCGGCGAGGCAGGCGACGCCTGGTTCGCGGTGAATGTTTCGGGCGAAAGCGTTTCCTGCACCGTGCCCTGCATGTGGGATGCCGGATCGCGCCTCAATCTCGAACAGGCACTCAAGGTGGGCGACGAGCTGGGCGGCCATATCGTGACCGGCCATGTCGATGCGGTGGGCCAGGTGGCGCGGATCGAGCCGGAAGGCGATTCGGCCCGCTTCACCATCGCTGCGCCTGCCGCCCTTGCCCCCTATATCGCGCCCAAGGGATCGATCGCGGTCAATGGCGTCTCGCTGACGGTGAACGAAGTGGAGGACCAGCCCGATGGTTCGGTCCATTTCGGGCTGAACATTATCCCGCATACGGCCGAAGTCACCACGCTGGGCGAGCTTGGACAGGGCGATTCGGTCAATCTGGAGATCGACACCATGGCCCGCTATCTCAAGCGGATGCAGGATTTGAAGGGCTAGCAATCCTCCCCGAAACGGGGAGGGGGACCATGCAAAGCATGGTGGAGGGGCAGGCACCGTACACGTGACCCCTCATTATCGCGAATAACTGGAGGTTCCCCTCCGCCACCCTGTGGGTGGCCCCTCCCCCGAAGGGGAGGAGTTATCAGGCCGTAACCGCCGCCAGCGCAGCGACGAACTTGTCGATATTGCCCATGGTCAGGCCGGCAATGTTGATGCGGCCGGAACCCGCCATATAGACGCCGTGATCCTCGCGCAGCTTGAGGATCTGCTCGGGGCTGAGCGCCAGCATGGAAAACAGGCCGTTCTGCTTGCCACACGGCGTGAGATCCAGCGTGCCGACCTTGCCCGCGGCACCCAGACGATCGCGCACCTTGCGCATGCGGCCACGCATGTCGTCCAGCTCGGCGAGCCACATCTTGGTCATCGCGGGATCGCGCAGGATCAGGCGAACCGCCGAGGCGCCGTGATCCGGCGGCATCGACCAATTGGCACGGGCCAGCGCATGGCCGTTCGAGAGGACCGGGCCGACCAGCGACGGGTCTGCCGCCATCGCATAAACCGCACCCACGCGATCGCGATAAAGGCCGAAATTCTTGTCGCAACTATAGGCGATCAACGCTTCGGGCACGGAAGCGAGCACCTTGCGCGTGCCATAGGCATCCGCGTCCATCCCCTGCCCCAGGCCCTGATAGGCAAGGTCGAGGATCGGCAGCACGCCGGTTTCCGCCAGCAGAGCGGCAATCTCGTCCCACTGGGCCTCGGTATAATCGATGCCGGTGGGATTGTGGCAGCAACCATGCAGCAGCACGGCATCGCCCTTGGCGGCCTGCTTCAGCGCGCTGCGCAGCGCATCCATGTCGGCCGTGCCATCGGCTGCGGCATGGTTGAAGCCCTGCAGCGACAGGTCGATATCCTTGAGGATCTGCGCATGGTTCGGCCAGCTGGGCGTACCCATCCACACAGTGCCCACGCCCGCGCGCTTGGCCAGGGCCAGCGCCACGCGCACCGCACCGGTGCCGCCCGGGGTCTGCATCCCTTCGATCCGGCCGCCCATCGTGGGGTCCGATCCGAAGATATAGGGCATCAGCGCATGGACGAAGCCCATGTCGCCTTCGGGGCCGAGATAGGCCTTCGAATCCTGCTCCTCCACGAGCTTGCGTTCCGCAGCCTTGATCGCCGCGAAAACGGGAGTCGCCCCGTCATCGGTACGATAGACGCCCACGCCAAGGTCGATCTTGTCGGCGCGGTTATCCGCTTCATAGAGCTTGATCAGCGCAAGCAGCGCGTCGGGCGGTTGCTGGGTAAGGTTCTCGAGCATGGCGCGCCACTAGCCGCGCCTGCCCCTTCGGGGCAAGCCGGAAATATGTGTGCGAAGCTGGCAATCGCGCTTCATGTACCCAGATAGACACAAGTGGAATGCGCGAAGGGGAGAGCGGGCATGTTCGAGGTCTGGCTGGTGGTACTGGGCGCGGCACTGATCGCGTTGGTGGGGTCGGGCTGGATGATGGCCCGGGCGCGCAGGAAATTGCTGCCGGAAAGGCCGCGCAACCGGGGCAGCGAACTGGTGCTGATGATCGGGATGGTGTTCACTTCGATACTCGATCCCCGGGCCAGGATCAGCGCGGACCAGATCGACGAGCAGAAGCGGACGCGGAAGACCGAATCGGGGCGGGAGAACGAATAGGATCGCCCTTCCCGCGCCTTCATCGAACCCTTCAGGTCAGAACGGCAGCCATTTCTGCTTCTTCGAGAATTTCATGTAGCCGACATTGATGCCCAGCCGCAGCCCGGCGCCCATGCGCACGGGAATCAGCACCACATCGCCCTGGCGCAGATAGGATACGTGGAAGCCGCCGATCAGATAGGCCTGCCCCTCGCCCGCGCCATAGGTTTTGAACAGATCTTCCGAATCGAACAGATTATAGACCAGCACGAAAGTGTTGGCCGCATTGGCGCCGACATCGATGCCCAGCGAAGGCCCGCGCCAATAGACGGGCTGCTGGCCTTCCACCTTGTGATACAGCGTCCCCGAGCCATAGCGCGCGCCAAAAATAAACGCGCCGCCGCCCTCCCGGCCGACGATATAGGCATTGGGCTCGCCCTGCTTCTTGAGGATATCCTCGATCATCCGGGCAAGGCCTTCGGCGCCCTTGCCGAACACCCCTTCGGCGGCCCCGATCAGATCGTCCTTCTTGTAGGTTTCGCCCTGGCCGGTGGTGGAGGCCTGAGTGGCCGCAGCCGACGCGGTGGCGGGCTCGGCAGCAGGCGCGGCGGGAGGAACATCGGCCGGCAGATCGAGCACACGCTCGTCCACGCCGGGCGTAGCCGCCGGCTCGGGCGGTGTTGGCGGGCTATAGACAGGGGCCTGCGCACTATCCAGATCGCCATCGATCGCGGCGGACGGGTCCACCGACTGAATCTGGGCGGCAGCGGGCTGGGATGCCAGCAACGCGGCACAGGCCAGCGCGCCGAGCGTGGCCCGGAACGGCGCCCCGAAATGCGCGGCGCGGCGGCCGATAGCGGCAAATGCGATCATGGCGTCCCCCTTCGAACGGACGGAATTGCTGGGTCGTAACCTGAACCGCCAAAAAGAGTCCTCCGGGCCTGAAGCGGCAATGAACGCGCGGCAGGGTGAGTCGGTTTTGCGGCAAGGCGAGTCTGCCCGGGGCCCGTTCGAAAGGCCTGACCAGAAGGATCGCAGAATTGTGGAACACCCACTTGCCGCCTCTCCAAGGCCTCGTTATAGCGCCCGGCCATTGCCGCTGCGATCCGGAGACGTGGGTGAGTGGCTGAAACCAACGGTTTGCTAAACCGTCGTACGGGTAAATCCTGTACCGAGAGTTCGAATCTCTCCGTCTCCGCCAGCAGCAATTGAATTTGCTGGATATTTTATCGCTTCCAGCTTTCATCCCCATCACCGGCCCCATAAAAGCATGCGAGCTGGGTGCGTTTGCTCAATATGGTTTGCCCGTACGGGACCCTCATGAGGGTGAACGCCCGGCACTAAGGCGCTCATCCTCATTCTGGTCGGCTCCGGTCAGAAGTCGCATTCCTCACGCAGCTGCCTGTTGGTGTCGATAAGCTGACGGATGGAAGCATCTGTGACGAGCGACCGCCTCCCAATCTTGACTTTGTCCAACTTGCCCTCACCGATCAGCCGGTAGACGAAGGTCTTGCCGATACGGAGCAGGCGACAGGTATCCTTGATAGAATGCAGCATGTGTGTGCCTCATTTTCGAATCACCGGTGGATTCCGGCACACGCATAAATTCTGTCACGACCTGGCGCGGTCACTATCTGAAAATCGAGAAATTCACAGAAAGCCGGTTTTGGGCTGCCCGATTCCATCCGATTCTGTTGTTCGCGGGCGTTCACTTGAAACTTGCGATCATTTGTTCGACATAGTTCGCCTACGTCCGCACGGAATCACCTCCTTTTTGCTATTTATCAGCAGGTTAAGCCGGATTTCGCTGGCATCGCCTAATAGGTGCATAGTTTTGTTCGAAGACCGTGCAGCAAGGCCGACGACGAAGGGCTCCCTTTTCCCCCACGGAGGGGCACGCCGCAGTTCCGCAGAAGGCAGCCAACAGTTGACGGAGCGTCAGTGTCGGGACCTGCTGGGTGCGGCCCAGAAAGCCTTGGAGATCGAGCGGCCCTTCAACCGGTGGATCACGGTCCTATGGGAGCGTGGCGGGCTGGCGAACCATGGTGGCACCCGGGCAACGGGCGCGTTCCTCAAGCTCTATGGCGACTGGATGAGAAGCTACGGCGAGAAAGCCTGCTGGGTATACACACACGAGCATGGCGAGGAGAATGGGATTCACCTGCACTTACTCCTTCATATCCCGGTCCGGCTTGACGCCAAATTCCGAGTCATGCCTCGCCGCTGGACAGCAGGGATCCTTCCCAACGGCTACGTAAAGCAGGCGGTCAAGTCGCTGAAGCTGACCGGCGGCAACTCGCCTGATCCCTATCTTCGCGACCTCTACCTCCTGCGTTTGCGGGCGAAGCTGCACTACATGCTCAAAGCGGCCTCAAAGCACGTTGAGGCAAGTCTGGGCTTATCCGACTGGGGCGAAGCAGAATGGGGCCAGGTCAGTCTGGTTTACGGCAAGAGGTCGGGCTGCTGGCAAAACTGGCGGAGAGCCGGGAGCCCGTCCATGTTTAGGGTGGCGGACGGGAGTCCTCTACGCGGTGTAGCCTCTCAAACGCTGGAAATTGGACCCTAGGGCGCGTGGACAAACTCGGCAGCTAATTACGAGATTCGACCAATGTCCGCCGTCAGCACGAATGGCACAGATTTGAGGTTGTGATTTAAGGAGGATTTGGGCTTCGTCGTAGTGACGAAGGAACGAAGATGAAGCCCAAATCCTCCTATTCAAAATCGCCGTCGAAGGCCCCTGCGGAGCAGGT
>DATJDU010000033.1:0-9959 GCA_035497315.1 Sphingomonadaceae bacterium | reverse complement strand
GATCGGGAGCAGCGCGGCTAGTGTGATTTCCTGCGCAATGGGTGTGGCTCTCTATGGCCTCATCAGCGCGCGGGATACGGTGGGCGTGTTCGACTGAACGGCGCAATCCGATTTGAACATGGGGAAGGGGGGAGGCCCCTTTCCTCAATTGACGGCTTGACGAACCGGTCTGGCCGCCACCACCCTCGCGCGTACGTACGTGTAGGGGCCTGTCAGGAATTCCATGCAACTTGTGATCGTTGAGTCGCCCGCCAAGGCGAAGACTATCGAGAAATATCTCGGCAAGGACTTCAAGGTCCTCGCTTCCTATGGCCATGTCCGCGACCTTCCGCCCAAGGACGGCTCCGTCCGGCCGGACGAGGATTTCGCGATGGATTGGGAAACCTATCGCGACAAGGTCTCGCGAGTGAAGGACATTACCGACGCGGCCAAGAGCGCCGACCGCCTGATCCTCGCAACTGACCCTGACCGCGAGGGGGAGGCTATCTCCTGGCATGTCAGGGAACTGCTAGCCAAGCGCAAGGCCCTGCCCAAGGAGGTGGAGCGCGTCACGTTCAACGCCATCACCAAGCAGGCCGTGACCGACGCGATGAAGCATCCGCGCGAGCTGGATATGGATCTGATCGACGCCTATCTGGCCCGCCGCGCGCTGGATTATCTGTTCGGCTTCACGCTTTCTCCGGTGCTCTGGCGCAAGCTGCCCGGCGCCAAGAGCGCGGGTCGCGTCCAGTCGGTCGCACTGCGGCTGATCTGCCAGCGCGAGCAGGAGATCGAGGTCTTCAAGCCGCAGGAATATTGGCAGGTCCTGGCGAAGATGGAGCATGACGGCACGGAGTTCGATGCCCGCCTGGTCCGCTTCGATGGCGAGAAGCTGGAGCGGCTCTCGCTGGGCGAGCAGGGCATCGCGCTGAAGGCCAAGGCCGCCGTCGAAGGTGGGCGCTTCACCGTGGAAGAGGTGGAAACCAAGCCGCTGCGCCGCAATCCCGCACCGCCGTTCACGACCTCTACCTTGCAGCAGGAAGCCGCCCGCAAGCTCGGCTTCTCGGCCAGCCACACCATGCGCTGTGCCCAGCATCTCTACGAGGCGGGCGCGATCACCTATATGCGTACCGATGGCGTGCAGATGGACCCGAGCGCCATCGCCGCCGCCCGCCGCGCGATTTCGGAGCGCTATGACGGGCATTTCCTGCCCGAAAAGCCGCGCCATTACGAAACCAAGGCGAAGAATGCGCAGGAAGCCCACGAGGCGATCCGCCCGACCGACTTCATGCGCGACCATGCCGGCACGGCCGATGAAGCGCGCCTCTACGAGCTGATCTACAAGCGCGCCATGGCGAGCCAGATGGCTTCCGCCAGCCTTGAGCGCACCACCATCACCATGCGCGATCCCACCGGGCGGCACGAATTGCGCGCCACCGGTCAGGTGGTGAAGTTCCCGGGCTTCCTCGCCGTCTATGAGGAAGGGCGCGACCAGAAGGGCGAGGATGACGAGGGTGAGGGCCTGCTGCCCGTGATGCACAAGGGCGACAGCCCGGCCAAGAAGGCCGTGGAAGCCACCCAGCATTTCACCCAGCCGCCGCCGCGTTATTCCGAAGCCAGCCTCGTCAAACGGCTGGAGGAACTCGGCATCGGCCGGCCGTCCACCTACGCCTCCATCATTCAGGTGCTGAAGGACCGTAACTACGTCCGCACGGAGCGTAACCGCTTTTTCGCGGAAGAGAGCGGACGACTGCTAACCGCCTTCCTCGAACGTTTCTTCCCGCGTTATGTCGGCTATGATTTCACGGCCGACATGGAAGACGAGCTGGATGATGTCTCCGGCGGGCGGGCCGAGTGGAAGAAGGTGCTCGAAGACTTCTGGCGTGACTTCAAGCCGAAGAGCGACGAGGTGATGGAGCGCAAGCCCAGCGAAGTCACTCAGGAGCTGGATACCTTCCTTTCCGACTATCTCTTCCCCCCGAAGGAAGACGGCAGCGATCCGCGCCTGTGCCCCAAATGCGGCGAGGGCAAGCTGGCCCTGCGCGGCGGTCGCTTCGGTGCTTTCGTGGCCTGCTCCAATTATCCGGAGTGCAAATATACCCGCCGCTTCGCCCAGCCGGGCGGAGAGGAAGGCGAGGCAGGTGGCGATGGCGGCCTTGGCACCGATCCGGTCACCGGGCTGGAAGTGCTGCGCAAGGTCGGCCGCTTCGGGCCTTATATCCAGCTGGGCGAGGAAAAGGACGCGAAACGCGCATCTATCCCCAAGGACATTCCTGAACTCGATCTGGAATGGGCGCTCAAGCTGCTGAGCCTCCCGCGCGAAGTGGGCACTCATCCGGAAAGTGGCGAGCCGATCACCGCCAGTATCGGGCGCTATGGCCCCTATCTGGCGCATAATGGCAAATATGCGAAGCTGACCTCCACCCGCGACGTGTTCGAAACGGGGATGAATGCGGCGGTGGCTCTGCTGGCAGAAGCTGCCAATCGCGGGCCGGGGCGTTCCTCCGGTACCAAGGCGGAACCGATCAAGGTACTGGGTGCTCACCCCACCAGCGGCAGCGAAATGAAGGTGATGCCGGGCCGCTATGGCCCCTATGTCACCGATGGCACGACCAATGCGACCATTCCCAAGGACGTGAAGCCCGAGGAACTTACCGAGGAACAGGCCATCGCCTTGATTGATGCCCGCGTTGCCAAGGGGCCGGTCAAGAAGAAGGGTGCCGCGAAAAAGGCGCCTGCGAAGAAGAAGGCTCCGGTGAAGAAAAAGGCTCCCGCCAAAAAGAAGGCTCCGGCCAAAGAAAAGGCCTGATCCGGGTCAGTCCGGCATGAATAATCCTGCGGTTGAATCTTTTCGCCGCAGGGTTACTCTCCTCTCGGGAAAAGGAGAGGAATGTCATGCTGGAACTGATTGCCGCCGCCGCTGTCATGGCGCTTCCGGTCGCCGACGGCAGGCTGGAGCGTTCGATCAAGAGTGACCTCCCGCGCGAAGTGGCCGACAGCGATCTCGCCGGCATCGTGTACGAAGCCTATGTCGATCCGCAGGGCAAGATCCGCGATTGCAAGGTCGCCGGCGTGCTGGGCAATCAGCTCGACCGGAAGCTGGCGACGGGAATGTGCAAGGCGGTGAAGGGCAAGGCGGTAAAGGCTGTGGCCCTTGGGGCGGACGGCAAGCCGATGCCGGCCGTGTTCCGGGGCGTGGTGTCGCTTGCCAGCAATTCCATCGCGCTGGACCGCTTCCCGATCGAACCCGATGTCCGCTATCAGGTTGACCAGCTTCCTGGGGGAGCGAAGGCGGCAGTCCGCCGCAACCTCGTGGTCGAGGTTGACGGGCAGGGGCACATCACCGCTTGCGGGGCAGCGGGCGGCAAGGACACTCCCGACACGGCCACTGCCTGCGACATTGCCCAGTCCGTCACCCTGCCGATCCGTAAGGGCGCTGACGGGAAGGGTGAAAGCTACCTCTATCCGCTGCTGTTCGAATTTACCGAGATGCCGCTTGTGGCGTTGGCGGATTGATTTGATGTTCACTTCTGCGGGGCTTTAGATGTCGATCCTCCTAGCCGCTGCAGCGGCGATCTCCATGCCTGCTATGGATGTGGGCGATCTCGTTTATGTTTATGCAAAACTGCAGAAACATATTGATAAACAGGGAAAAAGTGCGGTCGTGTTGGTCGAACTCTGGGTAAAACCCGATGGGGTAATCGAGGATTGCAGCGTCGAACAATTCACAGGGAATGAAAACACCGCCCATCGCCTCTGCCCGGTCCTGGTTGGGCGTAATATAGGTGTCCCGACGGACGCTGAAGGTCATGCCATCTATGGGCTGACATCGAGTGGCATTCTCCTGGCTCCCGACCGAGCGACGGCAAAGCGGAAGGAATTGTCCGCTTGGCTGATATCCACGTATAAGACGAGATTCGGCCCGGTTCCTTCGATCGTCAGCTCGCGCAAAGGAGCAGGCGACAATGTGCTGATCAAATTCGTGGTAAGCGAAAACGGGCAGCCGAATTCTTGCGAAACCGTCAAAAAGGCTCAGCGAGATCTGGCGGCTTTGGCGTGCGAGCAAGCCGCCAAGATGCAATTCCCAATTCGGCGAAACGCAGAGGGCACAGCTGTTTCCTATGCAAGGATGGAAAAGGTAGGCATTATCGACGAGGAAACGCCCTCGGGAAATCCTTAATCCTCACCGCACCCAGTCCAGCCCCATTTCCTCGAAGATTTCGCGGCTTTCGGCCCAGTTTTCTTCCACCTTCACGTGGAGGAACAGGTGGACCTTCACGCCCAGCAATTCGGCCAGTTCCTTGCGCGCGGCCTCGCCGATCGACTTGATCATGGCGCCGCGCTTGCCCAGCACGATAGGCTTCTGGCTTTCCCGCCCGATCACGATCTGCTGGTGAATCTCGATGCTGCCGTCGCCCAGCACCTTGTAGCTTTCGGGGCGGACGGCGGAATCATAGGGCAGCTCGTCATGCAGCTGGCGATAGAGCTGCTCGCGCGTGATTTCGCAGGCCAGCAGCCGTTCGGAGGCGTCGCTCACCTGGTCTTCGGGATAGTGCCATTCGCTCTCGGGCATCAGCTCGGCCAGCCGGGTCTTGAGTTCGGGCACGCCGTCGCCGGTCATGGCGGAAATGAAGAACACTTCCGAAAAATCAGCCTTGGCCGAAAGGTCCTCCGCCAGCACCAGCAACGGTTCCTTGGCGCTGGCATCGACTTTGTTGAGCACCAGGATCTTGCGTTCCGGCCGGTTCTTCAGCGCCTCCAGCAGCGGCTCCAGCTCGTGCCGGCGATGCTTGATGCTGTCCACCACCAGCAGGATGGCGTCGGCCTCCTGCGCGCCTTCCCAGGCAGCGCTGACCATCGCCCGGTCGAGCCGGCGCTTGGGGGCAAAGATACCGGGCGTGTCGGCCAGGATGATCTGCGTCTTGCCTTCCAGCGCAATGCCAAGCAGGCGGGCGCGGGTGGTCTGCGCCTTGGCACTGACGATGGCGACCTTCTGGCCGACCAGCGCGTTCACCAATGTGGACTTGCCCGCATTGGGGGCTCCGATCACTGCGACCACGCCGCAATGGGTTGTGCCTTCGCTCACGCGTATTTCTCCATGAATTCCTGTGCCGCGCGCTTTTCCGCCTCGGACTTGCTGTTGGCGATGGCCTGCGCCTCGCCGACGCCCTTGACGCTCACTTCAACGGTGAAACGCGCCGCGTGATCCGGCCCCTCGCGCTTGACGAGGGTATATTCGGGCATCCGCCTGCCGCTGCCCGCAGCCCATTCCTGCAGGGCGCTCTTGGGATGCTTGGACTGGCCGACTTCGCCCTTGACGCCTTCGGCCCACAGCTTGCGCGCCAGTGTACGGGTGGCATCGAAGCCATGTTCGACGAAGCTGGCACCCAGCAGTGCCTCCATCACGTCGCCCAGAATATTGTCGCTGTCCGATCCGCCATCGGCCCGCGCCTGAGCGCCAAGGCGGATATGTTCGGGCAGACCGATCCTGCGCGCGACGGAAGCGCACATCTCGCGGCTGACCAGTGCGTTGAGCCGCTGCGAGAGCTTGCCCTCCGCATGGCTTTCGCGTTCATGCAGCCATTCGGCGATAACCAGGCCCAGCACACGGTCGCCCAGGAATTCCAGCCGCTGATAGTCACGCGGATCGCCGGTGCTGCCATGGGTCAGGGCCTCCACCCACCGCGCTTCGTTCTTTATCGGCCCGAAGCCCAGCGCTTCAAGAAAGCTGCGTGCTTCGGGGGCAAGTGTAACCTTCGCGCTCAAAACGTGCCCCCGATCCGGCTCCAGCGCGCGGCGGTGAACCACGTCCAGGGAAGCGGCCAGGAAGAGGAGCCATCGGTGGACCACATCATGATCGATGCCTTGCCCACCAGATTATCCTGCGGGACAAGGCCCACGCCTTGCCCGGGTACGGCGGGGAAGCGGCTGTCGAGCGAGTTGTCGCGATTGTCGCCCATCATGAACAGCATCCCGTCGGGCACCACCACCGGGGGGGTATCGTCCTGCGGAGTGACGCCGTAATCGAGCACATTGTAGCTCACGCCATTGGGCAGGGTTTCGCGGAACTGCGGATAGCTGCAGATGGGCAGGCCATCCTTGTCAGTGCCCGCGAATTGCGCGGAATAGCAGCGCGTATTGGGTGAGATGGGGATCTGGAAATCGGCAATGCGCTGCTTCTTCACGGCGATGCCGTTGATGTGCAGTACGCCGCCGATCATCTGGATCTGGTCGCCCGGCAGGCCGATCACCCGCTTGATGTAATCTTCATTATTGAGCGGCGGGGCCTTGAAGATCGCCACGTCGCCGCGTTCGGGCTGGCTGGCCAGAATGCGCCCCTCGGGAAAAGGATGGATGCCGAAGGGCAGTGAATTGTTGGAGAAGCCGTAATTCCATTTGGAAGCGAGCAGATAGTCGCCATTCTGCAGGCCCGGCAACATGCTCTCGCTGGGGATGCTGAATGGCGCGAAGGCCAGCGTGCGGAACGCCAGCATGATTACGATCAGCTTCAGCAGGAAGACGATGAAGCTGCCTTCTTCCTTCTGCTTCGTCTTGCCGGGCTGCGCAGTGGAAGCCGGATAAGAGGGCGCTGTGGAGGAAGGCTCTGCCGGGACGCCTTGAGAGGCGGCGGCGGGGGTCGCTTGCGGGGTCGGTTCGGTCATCGGGCCTGCACTTGTGTGCCGCGCCGCCCGCCGTCAAGTGGGGAGCGGAAAACGGGCGAAGTTGACAAAGTTGACACTATGGCGAAGCAAAATCCCTCCACCCCGCCAGCGGTCCCGAAAAAGGGAGTTTTCAAAGGGGTTTGGGTCTTTTCAATCATGGTTGCAGGCCTTACCCCTAAAGGTACGTTATAGGAAAGGGGCAGCTATGGGCGACGCCATCGCATCGATATGGGAGAGGCTGTCCAGCCATCAGGCCAGAAGCCTGAAAGAGCTGTTTGCTGATGAAGGGCGCGTTGTCGCCTTGTCCGACAGGCTGGAACTGCCACTGGGCGGCGGCATATTGTTCGACTGGTCGAAAACCCACCTGGACGATGGGCTTATTGCCCTGTTCGAGGAACTGGCAGAGGCAGCCGGCTTTGCCGATATGCGTGCGAAGATGTTCGCGGGCGAAGTGGTCAATCCCAGCGAAAATCGCGCTGCGGAACATTCGGCCCTGCGCGGGGTGGGCAATTCCGCCAGCGTCGAAGAGGCGCAGGCGCTGCTCGCCCGCATGGGAATGCTGGTGGGCGCCATCCATGAAGGCGCGATGGGCGATGTGAAGCATCTGATCCATGTCGGTATCGGCGGCTCTGCCCTCGGCCCTGCGCTGGCGGTGGATGCCCTGTCGCGCGATCATGCGCTGGTGGACGTCCATGTCGTGTCCAATATCGATGGCTGCGCGCTGGAAGAGGCGTTCCGCGCCTGTGATCCGCAGACCACGATCCTGGCCGTGGCCTCCAAGACCTTCACCACCATCGAGACGATGATCAACGCGCAGAGCGTGCTGGACTGGATGGCGCAGAACGGCGTTGTCGATCCCTCGGGCCGGGTGATCGCGCTGACTGCCTATCCGGAAAAGGCCGTGGAATGGGGCGTCGATGAAACGCGCGTACTGCCGTTCCCCGAAAGCGTGGGCGGGCGTTATTCGCTGTGGTCCTCCATCGGCTTTCCCATCGCCATGTCGGTGGGAATGGACGAATTCCTCGAGATGCTGGACGGCGCGGCGGCAGTGGATGTCCACTTTCAGGAGGCGGAGGGCGCCGCCAATCTGCCGCTGCGCGCTGCTTTCGCGGACCTTTATTACACGCGCATCCGCGGCTGCCAGACCCGCGCCTGCTTCGCCTATGACGAGCGGCTGCGGCTTTTGCCCTCCTACCTCCAGCAGCTGGAAATGGAGAGCAACGGCAAGAGCGTGACGGCGGATGGCAAGCCCGTCTCCGGCCCGACCGCGCCGATCACCTGGGGCGGAGTGGGCACCGATGCGCAGCATGCGGTGTTCCAGCTGCTCCATCAGGGGACCAACCTCGTGCCGGTGGACTTCGTCGCCAGCATCGGGGCGGGGGACGATCTCGATCCGGCCCATCACCGCATCCTGCTGATGAACTGCTTCGCGCAAGGGGCGGCGCTGATGGCGGGCCGGGAAAGTAGCGATCCGGCGCGTTCCTATCCGGGCGACCGGCCGAGCGCGACGATCCTGTGCGACGATTTCGAGGCGGCGGCGCTGGGCGCGCTGATCGCCTTCCACGAACATCGCACTTTCGCCAATGCCGTGCTGATGGGGATCAATCCCTTCGACCAGTTCGGCGTGGAACTGGGCAAGGATATCGCCCGCAAGATCGAACTGGGCGGCGAGACATTCGACGCCAGCACCACTGCGCTGTTGCGGTCGGCTGGTTTGGGGTAAGCGCATTTCCTCTCCTGCAAGCAGGAGAAGAAGTTCGGAAGCAAGCATGTCCAAAGCCACCCCCGCAACCCGCGTGCTGGAGCAGTCCGGCGTCGCCTTCACTGTCCAGACCTATGATTACGATCCCGATGCGGACCGGATCGGGATGCAGGCCGCCGAAGCGCTGGGCGAGGAGCCGGCGCGGGTGCTCAAGACGCTGATGGCACTGGTGGACGGCAAGCCCGCCTGCGTGATCCTGCCTTCGGACCGGGAAGTGGCGATGAAGAAGCTCGCCGCTGCGCTGGGCGGCAAATCGGCGCAGATGATGAAGCCCGCCGATGCGGAGCGGGCGACTGGCTACAAGGTCGGCGGGATCAGCCCCTTCGGCCAGCGGCGCAAGGTGCCCGTCGCCATCGAGGAGGCCGCGCTGGCGCACGATCTGGTGTTTATCAATGGCGGCCAGCGCGGGTTGCAGGTTCGGCTGGACCCGAAGGACGCCCAGCGCGTGCTGGGCGCCGTCGCGGCGAGCGTGGTGGCCTGAGCGCTAAGCCTCAGGCCGTTTCCAGCGCGGCCGCCTCGCGCACTGCCGCCAAAGCCGCATCGTCCAGCCCCATGGCGTAGGACGTCATGGAAACAGCGCCTAGCGCATGGCCTTCGTTCCACACCTTGAGCGGCTCGTTCTCGGCAGCGGCAAGCCCGGCGATGTAGAGCATCGGGATGTAGTGATCGGGCGCCGGCACGGCCATGGCATAGTCCGGGTGGCTGGCGAGCGAGAGGATGTCGCCCGGATCGCTTTCCAGCTTTTCGATTGCGGCCTTGTCGAAGCGGATGCCCCAGTCATGGCCGAAATCCACTTCGTTGCGGCGCATGGTCGAGAGGTTATGCACCACATTGCCAGTGGCCATGATCAGCACGCCCTCATCGCGCAGCGAGGCAAAGCGCGCGCCGAGTTCCATATGATAATCCAGCGGGCGCACGCCGTTGAGCGAAAGCTGCATCACCGGCACATCGGCATCGGGATACATATGGGCGAGCACGGACCATGTCCCATGGTCGATCCCCCACTGGTCCCGGTCCAGCCCGACCCAGATCGGCTTGGCCGCTTCCGCCACCATGGCCGCCACATCGGGCGCGCCGGGGGCGGGGTATTGGAAATCGAAATAGCTCTGCGGGAAGCCGTAGAAATCGTGGATCGTGCGCGGATGCTCCATCGCGGTCACGGCCGAGGTGCTGAAATACCAATGGGCCGAGATCGACAGGATCGCGCGCGGGCGGGGCAGCACTTCGCCCATCTTGCGCCAGGCGCGGGCATAGCGGCTATCCTCGAATGTATTGGCCGGGCTTCCGTGGCCGACGAACAATGCGGGCATCTTGCTCAAGGGAATCTCCATATCGGCACCGGAAGGGTAGATGGCCATCATAGTGCCCGATTGCCAGAGCGCGTGCTTGTCCGCAGCCGAAGATTGATTTGCATCGCGGCGCTCTCCATATCGCTCGACCCAGAGGAGCGTTGCGAATGTCTGAATTCGACTATGATCTGTTCATCATCGGTGCCGGTTCGGGCGGAGTGCGCGCCAGCCGCATCGCCGCCAGCCATGGCGCGCGTGTTGCCGTGG
>DATJDU010000032.1:0-26887 GCA_035497315.1 Sphingomonadaceae bacterium | reverse complement strand
CATTCGGACAGCGATCTGGTGAAACGCGCCATTCGCGACATCTACAATCGCGATATCGAAGAAGTCGTGGTCGAAGGCGAGGACGGCTATAAGGCCGCGCGCGACTTCATGAAGCTGCTGATGCCCAGCCATGCCCGGCGGGTTAAGGCCTATTCCGATCCGGTGCCCCTGTTCCAGCGCTATGGCGCGGAAGATCAGCTGACCGCGATGTACGATCCGGTCGTGCAGCTCAGGTCCGGCGGCTATATCGTGATCAACCCGACCGAGGCGCTTGTCTCGATCGACATCAACTCCGGCCGTTCGACCAAGGAACATGGGATCGAACAGACCGCGCTGGCAACCAATCTGGAAGCCGCGCATGAAATCGCCCGCCAGCTGCGCCTGCGCGACATGGCCGGCCTGGTCGTGATCGACTTCATCGACATGGAATACAATTCCAACATCCGCAAAGTCGAACGCGCGATGAAGGATGCCTTGAAGCATGATCGCGCGCGCATCCAGGTGGGCCGCATCTCCGGCTTCGGCCTGATGGAGATGAGCCGTCAGCGCCTGCGCACCGGCGTGCTCGAAGCCACTACCCGCTCCTGCCCGCATTGCGACGGCACGGGTCTGGTCCGCACTGCCTCCAGCGCCGGCCTTTCCGCCCTGCGCCTGATTGAGGACGAGGCGGCCAAGGGCAAGGGCACGATCATCACCCTCTATGCCAGCACCGAAGCGGCGATCTATCTGCTCAATGCCAAACGCGGCGATCTGCATGAGATTGAGGATCGCTATGGCGTGATCGTGCAGGTGATCCCCGAAGGCGAGAATGAGGGCGCGAAGATGCGCGTCGCTTCCGGCGGCCCGCGTCCGACCATGCTCCCCAAATTCGAGCCGATCGCCGACGAAATCGATGAAGAGGAAGAGGAAGAACTCGAAGCCTTCACCGATGAGGAGAATGACGAAGATACCGACACCGACACCGACGCTGACAGCGAGGACCGCAACAAGAAGCGCCGTCGCCGTCGCCGTGGTGGCCGCGGGCGCAAGCGTCGGGATGAGCTGGACGAAGGTTCCGAAGACGAACGCAGCGAAGACGAACGCACTGAGGACCAGGAGTCCGAAGGCGAATCCGACGAGGACGAAGGCGAATCCGAGACCGAATCCTCTTTCGAGGAGGATGGCGAAGGTGCACCTCGCAAGAAGCGTCGTCGCCGTGGTGGTCGCAATCGCCGCAAGCGGCGGACGGATGGCGAAGCTGAAGGCGCAAGCCCGTCCGAAGGTTCCGAAGGCGACGAAAGCGAAACGGTAGCAGACGAAGCGGCTGAACCGGCCGTTGAGGAAGCTCCGGTCGAGGCACCGGTTGCGGAGCCCAAGCCCAAGGCTCGCCGCAGCCGTGCGAAGAAGCCCAAGGAAGAACCTGCAACCGCAGCTCCCGTCGAGGAAGCTCCGGCTGAGGAGATTCCCGTCGCTGAAGCACCGGCAAAGCCCAAGCGCACCCGCCGCAAGAAGGCCGATATCGAAGCCGAAGCCGAAGCCGCTGCGGCAGCTCCGGTCGAGGAACCGGCTGTGGAGGCCCCCGTCGCAGAAGCTCCGGCGAAGCCCAAGCGCACCCGCCGCAAGAAGGCCGATATCGAAGCCGAAGCCGCAGCTGTGAAAGCCCCTGCTCCCGAAAAGAAGACCAGGGCAGCAAAGCCTGCTGCACCCGCAGACGAACCCGAACCGGCAACCGCCGGGGATGTGCAGGCCGAGGAACCGGCAGGCCCTCCCCGTCGCGGCTGGTGGCAGCGCACTTTCGGAGAATAAACGCATGAAGATCCTCCCGGCCATTCGCAATTTCGCCATCACCACCGCCCTTGCGGCAATATTGGCGAGCCCCGCGATGGCCGGGACGGTCTATGTAAAGGCCGCAAGGCTGCTCGATGTGGACAGCGGTAAATATATCGCCGATCCGCTGATCAAGGTGACGGACGGCAAAGTCGAGATCGTCACGCCCGGCGGCACCGCGCCATCGGGCGCAGAATTGGTGGATCTTGCCGGCCTCACCGTTCTTCCCGGCCTGATAGACATGCATGTCCATCTCGATGGGCGGCCGGAATATGGCGGTTATAATTCGCTGCAATTCGCGGATTCATTCTGGACCGTGATCGGCGCGGCCAATGCCAGGAAGATGCTCGACGCTGGCTTCACCACAGTGCGGAATGTGGGCGACCAGAATTTCGACGTGCTGGGGCTGGATGAAGCAATCGAGCAAGGCTGGGTGCCCGGCCCGCGTATCGTCAATGCCAATTATGCACTTGGCGCCACGGGCGGCCATTGCGACGAAACCTTCCTGCCCCCCAGCTTCGAGGCCAAGAGCCCCGGCGTGGGCGACGGGCCGGACGAACTGCGCAAGCGCGTTCGCGAAATGAAGAAATATGGCGCGGAAGTAATCAAGATCTGCGCAACCGGCGGCGTCTTCTCACGCGGAGACACTCCCGGCCAGCAACAGCTCACGCTGGAAGAGATGAAGGCCATCGCCGACGAAGCCCATATGGGCGACCTCAAGGTTGCCGCCCATGCGCATGGCGCCGAGGGAATCAAGGTCGCGATCCAGGCCGGAATCGACACTATCGAACATGCCAGCCTGATTGACGATGAAGGCATTCGTCTGGCCAAGGAACACGGCACCTGGCTGGTGATGGATATCTTCAACACGGAATATACCCAGGCCACCGGCAAGGCGAATGGCGTGCTGGAAGAAAATCTCGTGAAGGACCGGGAAATCGCCCAGATCCAGCGCGACAATTTCCGCAAGGCATTCAAGGCCGGAGTCAAAATGGCCTTTGGCACCGATGCGGGCGTAATGCCGCATGAAACCGCTGCCGGGCAGTTCAGGATCATGGTCGAATATGGCATGACACCGCTCGATGCGATCCGCGCGGCTACGGTGAATGCCGCCGATGCACTCGGCCAGAAGGGTCAGGTCGGAACGCTCAAGCCTGGCGCATGGGCGGACATGATGGCCGTAAAGGGCGATCCGCTGGCCGATATCACCGTGCTGGAGCATCCGGCCAAGGTGCTGAAGGCCGGGGCAGCCGTCGACTAGGATCAGAGCCTTGGCGGCCTCCGGATGGCTGGCTTAACGTCCAGCCTTCACCGCCACGCCCCATTCCATGAACCCGGCCCAGCGGGGCATCTTGTCCATATAGGCGTTGGAAGTACCCTCGATCTCGAATCCGCCGCGCTGGACGGCCGCCGTCACTTCGCGGGTCAGATGGCAATTGCCCATAATCCGTTTCCACACCGGTTCGACCATGCGCTGGGTGCGATAGACCCCGGCTTCCGGTGCGCGGCCATGCTCGAGAAACAGCAGCTTGCCGCCCGGTTTGAGGATGCGGCGCATTTCCTTCAGTGCCAGCGCCTGATCGGTGACCGAACACATGGTGTAAGTACATACCGCCGTATCGAAGCTCTCATCCTCGAACGGGATCGCCTCGCCCTTGCCTTCGCGGATATCCGCCTGCCAGCCCTTCTCCTGAGCAGCCTTGAGCGCGCCTTCCAGCATGGCCGGGGACGGATCGATCGCGGCAAAGCTCGTCACCCGTCCGGTATCATAGAGCTTCTGGTTCAGCCCGCCGCCACATCCCAATTCGAACACGCGCCCTTCCGCCAGCGGAACCACATGACCCCGCATCTCGTCGATCCGCTCGTCATTACAGGCACATTTGATGATTTTTGGGAGGATCGTCTCCTCATACCAGTGGCGCAGCCCCATGCATTTCCCTCTCTCTCCCGACCGTGCCTCATCGGGCCGGTATTTGTTCTGTCCTACACGATAATGGGCTGGCAGAAGGCGATGACGCAATGGTCATTTGGATTCCCCTCCATGCTTTGCCGCCTTTGCGGAAGTGACGAGAGGAAAAGAGCCGGAATTTTCGCCCTAAAGGGCTGTGTAACAGGTGTAACATCTCCCGGATTGCACGGCTCAGCTTGCCCCGCGCCGCACAATCGCTAGAGAGGACGAGACTCAGCAGGATCGCACCCGATGGCTACCTTCACACTCCCCGCGAACAGCAAGATCACCGGCAAGAGCCGCGCCCATTCGGCGCCCGGCGCTGTCCACCCCAAGAAATTCAAAGTCTATCGCTATGACCCGGAGAGCGGCGAGAATCCGCGCTTCGATACGTTCGAACTGGATCTGGACCAGACCGGCCCGATGGTGCTGGACGCCTTGCTCAAGATCAAGAACGAGGTCGATCCCACCCTCACCTTCCGCCGCTCCTGCCGTGAAGGGATCTGCGGGTCCTGCGCGATGAACATGAACGGCAAGAACGGGCTGGCCTGCACCACCGCGATTGAGGATCTTTCCGGCGAAATCCGCATCACGCCGCTGCCGCATATGGAAGTGGTGAAGGATCTGGTACCCGATTTCACCCATTTCTACGCACAATATGCCTCGATCCGCCCGTGGTTGCAGACCGTCAGCCCCACGCCTTCGGGCAAGGAACGGCTGCAGAGCCCCGAACAGCGCGAGAAGCTGGACGGGCTTTACGAGTGCATCCTGTGCGCCTGCTGCTCCACTTCCTGCCCCAGCTATTGGTGGAATTCGGACAAGTTCCTGGGCCCGGCAATCCTGCTGCAGGCCTATCGCTGGCTGGCCGACAGCCGCGACGAGATGACGGGTGAGCGGCTCGACGAGCTGGAAGATCCCTTCCGCCTCTATCGTTGCCACACGATCATGAACTGCGCCAATGCCTGCCCCAAGGGCCTGAGCCCGGCGCGCGCGATTGCCGAGATCAAGAAAATGCAGGCGGAAAGGCACGCCTGATTGCCATGGTCGATGCCGGCACGGTTCTGGACGGCGGCTGCCTGTGCGGAGCGATTCGCTATAAGTTGAACGGGCCCAGCCTGTTCGTCTCGCAATGTTGCTGCAAGGATTGCCAGAAGGCCACCGGCACCGGCCACACGACGATCGTGGGCATTCACAAGAGCCAGCTGGAGCTTGAGGGTACGCCTGCAACCTACACGAATGTGGGCGAAACAGGTGGCAGCGTAACCCGCCATTTCTGCGGCATCTGCGCCGGGCGGCTATTCACTTCGGGCGATTTGCCGGGCGATCACATCATGGTGCAGGCCGGATCGCTCGACGATCCCAGCGCGGTGACACCGCAAAGCGTGATCTATCTGAAAGACGCGCCCTCCTGGGATCGATTCGATCCCGATCTCCCCAAGTTCGAGGCTATGCAGCCGCGCGAAAACCACGCCAGCTGATGCCCGGAATGCTGGCTCGCTACGAGGCCTTGCTGGCCGCCGGTGAATTGCGCGCCGATCCTGAGCAGCGCGCGGCTGCCATCAGGCTCGACGCCCTGCAGCGGGAGCTGGAGGCGGGCAGCGAAAAGCCCGGCCTGTTCGGCAAGCTGCTCGGCCGCAAACCCAGAATTCCGCGCGGCGTCTATCTGTGGGGCGGCGTCGGGCGCGGCAAGTCCATGCTGATGGACCTGTTCCACCAGACGCTCCCCCTTGCCCGGAAGCGCCGCGTTCACTTCCATGCCTTCATGCTGGAGGTCCACGCCCTGCTGCGCGATGCACGCAAGAGCGAAAGCGGCGATCCGATCCCTCAAGTCGCGGCAAAGCTCGCTGAAAACCTGCAGGTTTTCGCTTTCGACGAAATGGTAGTGAACAACTCCGCCGATGCCATGATCATGAGCCGCCTGTTCCGCGCGCTGATCGTGGATGAGGGTGTTACCGTGGTCACAACATCCAACCGCGCGCCCTCCGAGCTCTATAAGAACGGGCTCAATCGCGAGCATTTCCTGCCTTTCATTGCCCTGATCGAGAGCGAGATGGATGTGTTGGCGCTCAATGGCCCGGTCGATTACCGGCTTCAGCGTCTGGGCGGCATGGCCACCTGGCACACACCGCTCGGCCCCGAAGCCACTGCGCAGGTGCGCGAAGCCTTCTTTCGTCTGACCGATTACGCACCGGAAGATGCCGCCAATGTGCCCAGCGGTGAGTTGGACGTCGGTGGCGGGCGCAAGTTGTTTGTGCCCAAGAGCCTCAAAGGCGTGGCGGTGTTCAGCTTCAAGCGCCTGTGCGGCGAGGCGCGAGGCGCGGCCGATTATCTGGCCATCGCCCAGACCTATCACACAGTGATCCTGGTCGGCATTCCGGTGATGGGCCCCGATCAACGCAACGAGGCCGCGCGCTTCGTGACGCTGATCGACGCGCTATACGAGCACAATGTCATCCTGCTAGCCGCCGCCGATGCTGAGCCGGAGAAGCTTTACAAAGCGGGTGACGGTAGCTTCGAGTTCGAACGGACAATCAGCCGCCTGATGGAAATGCAGAGCGCAGACTACATGGCCAAGGGCCACGGCGTCGGGAGATAAAGGGGTGCAAGCTGATTTGGCCTTGCGACACATCCCTGTGATCGCTTCCATGGCAGGCTTCCCACCCCGTTCGCAGCGACGCAAAGGACCGACCACTACCGGGTCGATATTATCACTATCGAAGCGCTCAGCTATATTGAACTCTTGATGGCGAATTCGCGCCAGGCTGAAAAGAGGATCGGGCCGGGATATCCCGGCCCTGACCTCAAGCCACTCGCGAGAGGCGGGTCTGTGCCGACGCAAGGCGGCTCATAACCTTGAGATCCTGCTCACGCAGCTGCAACGCCGCATCGGCCCACAGTTCGACAATGCGTTTCAATTCCTCAAGCCGTATCGGCTGGGCCACCTTCATTGCCTTGCGCGAATTGACCAGTCCGCCATGGCGGCGTTCGGACTTGTCGATGAACTCGCGGCAGGCGTTGAGCCCTTCGCCCGGTTCAGCCAGCCGATGGACAATACCTAGGTCGTACATCTGCTCGGCCGTATAGGTCTCATTGGAGACGATCAGCCGGTCGGCCATGGCCGTGCCGATCTTGCGGGACAGGAATGCGTGTGCACCCATCCCCGGGAACAGACCGAACATCACTTCGGGAAGGCCAAAGGTCGCGCCGCGTTCCGCGATGATATAGTCGAACGAAAGCAATGCCTCGAACCCGCCGCCAAGGGCGGCCCCCTCGACAAGGCCCACGGTCAGCATGGGAAGGTCCAGAGACTGCGTATTGCGCTGAAGAATCTCAACGCATTTATAGCCATATTGGACAAGGCTATTACGGTCACGTTCCCGGATCAGGCGCTGGAACAGCTCCAGATCACCGCCGAAACAGAACACCCCCGGCGCTCGGCTGCCAAGAACCAGAAAGCGCAGCGGCACTTTGCCAGGGCCGAAATTGTCACCGATCAGCCGTTGCCAATTGACGAAATCGCCCAGCATGGCAGGCGAAAAGCTGGGCCGGCCGGCTGGACGCATATATGTCCATAAGGTCTGGCGCGAATCTTCATAGTGAACATCCAACTCATTGAGGTGGAATAGTTCTTCCGGAATAGCCAAGTGGCGGGCACTGGCCGTGACGAGGTGCTCTTCGCCCTCGCCAAGAACCATCACGGGGTGCTCGACCCCGTCTGAGCCCGTTTCACTCCTGTCGAGACTGCTCGCCAGTCGATCCATAAGATCCCTCTTTTCGCGACCCCTGTTGACCTTCGGATTTGTTATGTTCTTCGCGGAAGTCATTGAAGAATCTACGTCAAGGCAGACTCGCTTGGCAAACGTTTTGTTCACCATTGGCATCAGCAATATCCCATATCGGATCAAAGTGGTCAGAATTTTCAATGGGATTCGCCGATTGCAGCGAAATGACAGCGGGGTATTTCAGGCAGAAATACCCAACTGGCGTACCGCACGGTCCAGCATCAGCAACTGCCACAAGAGCCGCGAATGGTCTGTCCGGCCGGAAATATGATCTTCCGCAATGCGTGAAATCCGCCCGCTATCCAGCCACCCTGTGCGAGCCAGCGCGGCCGACGAGGCAATCGCCCTCGCCTCGCCTGCCAAAGGTCCACGCAGCCATTGGGCAATCGGCGTGACGAAACCCTGCTTTGGCCGGAAGAGGATGGAATCAGGCAGATAGCGGCGCATAGTGTGCTTCATCAGCCATTTGCCCTGCTTGCCGCGCACCCGCATCCGTTCCGGCAGAGTGGCAGCGAATTCCACCAGACGATGGTCGAGAAGCGGCTCGCGTGCCTCAAGGCTCACGGCCATGCTGGTGCGGTCCACCTTGGTGAGAATGTCGCCCGGAAGCCAGAATTTAAGATCGGCATATTGCGCCCGGTCCAACCCTGATCGGGCGGGTGCGGCGCGCATGGTATCGATGAAAGGCTGCTCGGCACGATAGCCGGACAATTCCCGGCGCAGCCCTTCGCCGTAGATCCCGTCGCGCAGCTCAGGCCGATTGACCGCGAGGGCGGAAGCATAGGCCTCCTCTCCATTGACAGAGAGAGCCTGGAAAGTCGCCTTGGCCCTGAAGGCGCGCGGCGCCCAGTCGGCCTTGGGATAGAGCGCACCCAGCGTGCCGAATACCGGACCGCGAAGCACCGCCGGAAGGATCGAGCGCACCCGTTCCTCGTGGGACTGGAATATCTGGCGGCGATAGCCCGCAAAAGCCTCGTCCGCGCCATCGCCCGACAATGCCACCGTCACATGCTCCCGCGCGAGTTGGCAGACCCGCCAGGTCGGCAGGGCGGAGGCATCGGCGAAGGGCTCGTCGAACATGGCCGCAAGCCGGTCCATCTCCGCGAAATCGCCCGAGGCGACAGTGCGGCTGTGATGATCGGTTGAAAACAGCCGCGCAACTTCACCGGCGTAAGAGGTCTCATCCTCTGAAGCGACATCGAAACCGATCGAGCAGGTCCGCACCTGCTCGCGGCTCGCCTCGGCCATCAGGCTGACGACGCTGGAACTGTCCACTCCGCCCGAAAGAAACGCGCCCAGGGGAACATCGGCCACCATGCGGGACGTCACTGCTTCGCGCAGGTGGTGGAGCAATTCGGCGCCCAGATCAGCCTCCGAGCCTCGCCGCCGCTCGGCAAAACTTACGTCCCACCACTTCACCGGCGCCGTGGGGAAAGCGTCGTGGCGCAGCAGGCGGTAATGGCCAGCAGGCAGCTTCTCCACCCCCTTCAGGATCGAGCGATGATCGGGGACATAGCCCCAGGTGAGATAATCCTCGATCGCCAAAGGATCGGCTTCGCGCCGCAGCAGCGGGTGGGCAAGCAGGCCCTTGAGCTCGGACGCGAAAGCCAGGCTCCCGTCGCTCAACGGCGCCATGAAAAGCGGCTTCACCCCCAGGCGGTCGCGTGCGAGGAACAAGGTCCGTTCCGCCAGATCGTAAAGCGCAAAGGCGAACATGCCGTGCAGCCGTTCAAGGCAATTTACACCCCATTTGCGCCATGCCGCCAGGATCACTTCCGTATCGCCATGCGTGCGGAACTCCGCGCCGCCCGCCTCCAGTTCCCGGCGCAATTCGCGGAAATTGTAGATTTCGCCATTGAACACGATCACCGCACGGCCATCGCCGGACTGCATCGGCTGGGGCGATCCGGCGAGATCGATGATCGACAGCCGACGGTGGCCAAGGCCAACACCCGGCGCGGTCCACACTCCTGCCCCGTCCGGCCCGCGATGGGCCAGCGCATCGCACATCCGCTCAACCCGCGCCGGGTCAACCGGCTTGGGTGTCTGGCAATGGAATATCCCGGTAATTCCGCACATAATCCTGCCAGTTAGGGGAGTTGCGCAATGCCGTCCATCCACTCACCGGCAGGCCCGGTGGCACGAAGGAAGGCTGAGATGCTCTGGGCGGCAGGATGGCCTGGACGGTCTTCGGCGGAAAGGATCAACGTCATCGTGGGTTCGGCACGCATCAGCAGCCGGTCACGCATATTGGCCAGCTTGAGGCGTGAATTGCTGCCGGTCAGCAGATTGCCCGTGCGATAAAATGTCGCCGCCATGCGGGTCACGCGGCCTTGTGCCAGCAGCAGGTCCGACTGGGCGTTGGCAACGGGCGGGCCGGGCTTGAGCCAGCGCCAGTCGCTATCGGGCACCAATGCGCCCTGCCCGAACGCGCCGGCTTCTCGCCCTTCGTCCTGCGCCGCGTAAAGTGCATAGAACACCTCAACCTCATGCCCCTCGCCATCGATATAGCGGCCCAGCAGGCGATGATCTGCCCCACTGGCGCGCGGCTCCCACCAGACTTGCGGCCTGTAGTCCGCCATCTGCCAGCCCGGCACCACGGGCAATGCGATCTGCGGAGGAACCGGCGCGGCGAGGCGTTCCGCGTGTGCGGCCCAGGCTCCCGTGAGCAGGGCAAACGCGGCGATGGCGGCAAACACTCCCCATCCATTCATGCGCAGACGTTCGAGCTTGGCGAGCAATGGCGAACTGGCGATAACGGCGGCATCGATCAAGGGATCGTCCGGTGCCCGATCGAAATAGCGCCAGCCCAACGCCAGCAGCATGGCCATTACGATGGCGAAAAACACCCAGCCATAGAAGATGTGATCGAAGCCCTTGGCAAACTCCACGCCCTGAAACTGGGCAATATAGATCGTTCCCCAGGCACGCACACCGTTGGCGAGAACCGGCAACACCACCGCGACGGCAAAAAAGGCGATGCGGCGGCCCCAGCGTTCGAAGCACACATGCGCTACCAGCGTACCCAGCGCGATCATGGCAATAAGGAATTTTACACCCGAACAGGCCTCCGCCACTTCGAACAGGCCTGCGGGCGTATCGATAAACACGCCTTCGATCTCCGCGGGAATGCCGCTTAGATGGGTGAACGCGATGGTGAGTTTGGCGGTGATCATCTGCAGCGCGGGCACCAGTTCATCGCCAAAGGGCACAAGGAACAGCAGATAGGCCAGCGGGAAAAGAAGCCCCATGGAAACACGTGGGCCAAGCAGGGCAATCGCAGCCCCTTGCAGCGCGAGCACCGCGCCAAGCTGGCGAGCCAGATTGAGCCCCGAAATCGCACCCAGCAACCACAGGAACACGGCCGCGCCTGACAGGACGAGCCCCGGCCACCATGGCGAAGGCGTCAGCTGCGCCAGTTCTCTGGCGCGCAGCCACACAAGCCAGCCCACGATGAGCGGGACCAGCAGGATATGATTATAGGTCGAGCTGTTCCACCATTGGTCGGCCATTTCCGCCCAATCGTGCCAGAACCACGCAATCAGCCCCACCCAGGCCAATGCAAGGCGCGCCAGGGGCATACGCCATCCCGGAGGGCAGCGGGAGAGCAGACCTGCAAACATACCGCCCTCAGCCGCGGCTTCACGCTGCATCGCGCCGCGCCTCGGTCGGGTCTGGCATTCCCATTATCGCGGGCAAGTCGGCTAACATGGCATCCCAACTGCGCTGTTCGATCACGAATTCCCGGGCAGCCTTGCCAATCCCCTTTGCCGCCATGGAATCGGCGAGCACGGCCTTGATTCTGGCGGCGAGCCCGTGATCGCTCTCCTCGACCAGGAAATGGACGCCCTCCTGCGCATCGATGCCGGTTGCTGCACCGGGTGTGAGCACTACGGGACATGCCATTGCCATGGCCTCCAGCACCTTGTTCTGGACGCCCCGCGCAATGCTGAGAGGTGCGATGGCGACATCCGCCCCGGAAAGGAAGGGGCGGACATCGGGGACTTCGCCCCAAACCCGCACGCCATCCCGCCCGTCATACCCAAGCAATTCGCGCACCGGCGCCCGCCCGACGATGTGGAACTGAGCCTTCGGCCAGTCCCGGCGAAGTTCAGGCAGGATATGGCGGATAACCCGCATCGCCGCGTCGACATTGGGCGCGTAATCCATCTGACCAGTGAAGACAATGTGGGGAACCTCTTCCTCCTTCATCACGAGAAGGGGCAGGATTGCGGCGGGATTGAAGTATTTCGTGTCGATCCCGTTGCCCAGCGCCCGTACATGGGCCCGTGCTGGCTCTGAAAGGCGGGAGCGTAGCAGCTCTGCCTCCGCATCGCTTACCAGCAGGGTCACAGCGGCGCGACTGGCCAGACGTTCTTCCTCTGCCCGCAGCAAACGCGCCTCACGCGCATCGATCCATGCACGCGGACCTGCCTTGGTGCGGGCATAAGCCTCGAACTTGGCGGAGTCGACGTCGACCAGATCGACCACAAGGCGCCCCGAATAGCTCTCGGGCACATATTGGCCCATCTGGCCGGAAAAGACGTAGATCGCCGAGATCGGCCGATTTTTCAGCACTTCGTCCACATAGCGGGAAAGAGCTGCGTTGCTGAAGGCGGCAAGGCTCACTGCTTCACCGCGCAGAAGCGCCTCTACACCGGCCAGGGCCAGTGGCTTCCCGCGCTTTACGAGACAATGGCTGGCGGCCAGGGCGGCCAGTTCACCCTCATGTTCCCAATCGCTGTCGGCATCCGCGAAGGTTGCAACATGCACCGGGGCAAGTCGGGCCAGCCCTTTGAGTATGTGATGCGAGCGGATCTTGTCCCCCCGATCGGGCGGGAAAGGCAGGCGATGCGCCAGGAACAGGATTTCGCCGCTCATCCCAGCCCCCGTGCGATCACCGGGCCAAGGCGATTGGCGATGGCCAGCGGCAGGCGCTGCCACAGGGCAATGCGTGCAGCATGGCGGGCGCTGGTGGGATCGGCATCGCGCTTCTCGGCGCCCGGAGCTGTCCAGCTTGCATAGGCAAGCGGCTGCGGCTCGAAACCCCAGTTCTTCTTGAAGTGGAACGCCCCGCTATTGGTTTTGGACCGGCCGAAATCGAACCGGGTACAGCCCCGCCGCCGGGCGTGCAGCATCAGCTCGAAATACATCCGGTCATTCGCGCGCAAGGTGCGGGCAGTCAATGTGCCGCCACCCCAATAGGGCAGCACCGCGCCATCGTGATAGAAGGACAGTACACTCGCCACAGCCCGTCCGCGATGGCGGATGGTGAGGATATCGGCATCCAGCCCGTCCATCGTCGCTTCGAACAGGCTACGCGGAAATACCGGTGTGCCCAGATTGCGCACGCTTTCGGCATAGACGGCATAATGCGCCGCCCGGTCCTCGGCCCCGGTGCCGACATGCACCGTCAGCTCCGCGTCCAGCCCCTTGCGAACCTCGGCGCGCTGCTTGCGCGGGATGGCGAGGAGCTGTGCCTCGTCATCCGCCGCAAGCTCCCATTCGAAACCGCAATGGCTGTCAGTGCGAATGTCCCAATCGCCCGGCAAAACCCCGCCGCGCAGTTCCACCGTGGTGCAGCTGTGGCGCAAAGCCAGTTCCTCGGCCGCATGAGCCAGCGCATGGGCCGTGCCCTCTCGCCGGGCAAGCGCACCGCCGCCCACCGCAAAGCCGCTGGACACCAGTGCCCGGCCGAAGATCGGCGAGTAAACGCGGGTGAGCGGAAGCCAGCCTGTGAGCGCCCCGCACTTTTCCGCGACAAGGCCCAGCGCCAACTGACCCGTGCCCTGCTCCACTGCCGAAAGCCAGGCCGGACGATGGAACAGGCTACCGCCCATTTCGGCCACGAAGCCCTCGATCCGCGCAGCCTCGTCGGGCTGGCGCAGATCGGCGCAGCGCATAGTCTCTCCGGCAAGGGCGAAGGGCGCGTTCACGCCGTCAGTTCCAGCGCGCGCGGGGCCTCGTGGCGGGCCAGTGCATCCATTCGGCCCCAGCGAAAATCCTGTAGCAATTGGCCAAGCTTGCCGGACATGGCATCGAGATTGGTATAGTGGCGCAAGCGCGATTTGAGCGGAGCGCCATCCACACGCGGTTGGCCGGGATCGATCTCCCACGGGTGGAAATAGAATACCGCTGGCCTGGCATCGCGCTGGTTCACCTGCCGGATCGCCCAGCGGGAAAAGCCATACGGCAGCACGCGAAAGAATCCGCCACCGCCGGCCGCGAGCCGCCGGCCCGCGAACTCTGCCGTAGTGACCGGAATCTCGATCAGGCTCGCATCGGCGACAGGCCGGAAGGCAAAGCGCGGTGCATCGCGCCAGCCATAATGATCGTGAACAATCGGGGCCACGCTGGAAGAATAGGAATAGCCTTGTTCTGCCAGTTCGGCATGAGCCCAAGGCGTGCGGGCATCGATAGAGAAGCTGGGCGCGCGATAGCCGGTGACGGAAACGCCGCTGGCATCCTCGATCTCCTGCCGCGCATTGCGGATATCCTCCGCAAAGGCTGCGCGGTCCATCGTGTGGACCCGGGCATGATCCCAGCCATGGCTGGCAAGTTCATGGCCGCGATCCGCGATCCGCCGCATCAATGCACGATTGCGCCGCGCCACCCAGCCCAGCGTGAAGAAAGTGGCCTTCACGCCCGCCTGATCGAACAGATCGAGAATTTCCTCCACATTGCGTTCGACCCGCGTTGCAAGGCTATCCCACTCGCCGCGTCCGATCACATTCTCGAACGCGCCGACCTGGAACCAGTCTTCGACGTCGACGGAAAGACCGTTGATCAGATCGCGGCCGGCAAGCCTGAGGGGGAGCGCTTCGTCGCTCACATCATCATCCTCAGGCCGCGATTTGCGACGCTTCGTCGTTCTCGATCCACTCGATAAGCATGGTCAGCGTGTGGCGCATGGTACGCTCCTGCTCGATCAGCCGTGCTTCGAGTTGGGAGACGCGCTCACGCATGGCCGAAAGCTCCGGGCTGTCAGCCGCCGCGCGCGCATCGTCGCGCGAATAGGATAGCTCGACAACCGCCTGCTGCAGTTCCGCGATCTGGGCGTCCCGCTCCGCCAACGCGCGTTCGAACACGTCGGGGCGAACGCCGGGAACCGACGCCGGGGCCGGAGGCGGGGCAGCCTTGGCAGCCTCTGCCGCCGCGGCCTGCTCCACCTGAGCGGCAGTGCGCGGCTGGACCACGGGCGCGGCCGCCGGGAAGGCATTGTCGCTATCCATCTCGGCCAGCACGGCCTGCAACATGGCGGCATCGATGCGCGAACGCTGCTCGACCGCGCCCAGCAGCATCAGGCGATTGGCGATCTGGTTGATCCGGCGCGGAATGCCGCCCGAAGCCTCGTAAAGTTCGGCAAAGACGCGCTGGTCGAAGGAGGGGTTGCTCCCGTCCCAATCCACATGGCGCAGGCGGTGAACCACATAGGGTTCGATCTCGCTGGCATCCATCGGTTCCAGATGGTGGGCCGCGATCACGCGCTGGCGCAGCTGTTCCAGCCCGCCTTCGGATTGCAGCATGCCGCGAAATTCGGGCTGGCCGAGCAGCAGCGTCTGCAGCAGCGGGTGCGAACCGAGCTGGAAGTTCGACAGCATCCGCAGTTCTTCGAGCGCGGCGACCGACAGGTTCTGCGATTCATCGACGATCAGCAGGCAGCGGCGACCCGTCCGGGCTTCTTCATGCAGGAAGCCCTCTATCGCGCCAAGCGCGCTGGCCTTGTCATGCCCTTCGATCCCCAGGCCGAAGCTCTGCGCCACGACATGGATGATTTCTTCCCCGTCGAGCTTGCTGGTGACCACCTGGCCTACCGTGAGCTGCGCCGGATCGACCGAGGCGACCAGATGGGCGACCAGAGTGGACTTGCCTGCGCCAACCTCGCCGGTGATGACAATGAAGCCCTCACCCTGCGCCAGGCCATAGCGCAGATAGGACAGCGCCTTGCGGTGCGTCCCGCTGGGGAAATAGAAGGCCGGATCCGGCGTAAGCTGGAACGGCTTTCCTGTGAGCCCGTAAAAATCGTCGAACATTATCCCTACCTCCGGGCGCGGGCCGAATAGTTTAGAACGAATATCGCATGCCGAGCAGCGCAGCGGCCGACAGAACGTCGTCCAGCGCTGCATCGTCACGGTTCACGCCGTCGAGGCTGACGGCCGCCGTGGCCGACAGATGCTGCGTGACATTGCGGTAATAGGCGGCCGATGCACCATAGCCGATGGAACTGCTCGACAGGTCGAAATCGCTGTTGAACCAGTTGGCATAGACATTGGTCGAGATGCTGGAGTTGTCGCCCAGGCGGCCGTTGAGATAGGCGGCGAGCCACACCACCTCATCGGCCTTCCCGTTGACACCGGCCAGCACCGTATCTTCGGCGGCGATGAACTTGCGATTATCATAGCCTGCGCCAAGCCCCGCTTTCCAGCGTCCGAAGCGGTGGCCATAAGTGGCCGCCACGCCGCGAGCACGGAAGGTGGAGGAACGCACGGCGCTGAGCGCGCTGCCAAGGCAGGTGCCACTTTCCAGACTGTCCACACAGCCTGCAATATCGCCCGAAATCGGGTTGCGGATCGCTTCGAATTCAGTCGGCAGATTGGCCAGCGCATTGTTGAGCTGTCCGCCGAACCCGGCCACCGTATCATAGACGCCGACATTGAAGCTGGAGCGCGAACTGGGCTGATAGGACAGCGATCCGTAATAGCTCATCGAGCCATAGCGGCGCCCCACATGAGCCTCCAGCGAAGTGCGCCTGCTAGGCCGCCACAACACGCCGGCGTCCCAGATCAGCCCATCCGTGTGATAGGCAATCCGGCGATCCGAATTGGGATCGGTGACATAGCGCCCATCGGTGCCGATCACCGGAGCGTCGAACTCGTCGCGCAGTGCGTCGCGGGCCGAAACCTCGACATCCTCGTAACCCACGCCGCCCACCAGCGCGAGCGACTGGCTGACCGGCAGAGACACGTCCCCGCGGACATAGCGGTCGTCAACGCGCTGATCGAGATTGTTGATGTCTTCGCGGTACCACCCGGCACCCACACCCACACCTACCGGCAGCAGCGTGTTGGGGCGCGCGCCCACGCGCAATTGCGCGTTCTGGACGATGCTTTCATCGAACACGTCGACCGGATCGGCACCGGGTGCAGTCACCAGCGCGTCGGGTTCCTCCACTTTGGAATAACCGATGCGATAATGGCCCTCGACCTCCAGATCGCCCACATCGGTGTGGAGCGAGGGCCCGGCATAGACGGCGTAGATGTTGCTGTTGCCCGGATTATCCACGATCGGGCTGAGGACGGAAGAGCCGTTGCCCTCCACCCGTGTGCGCGCAGCCAGGCCGCCTGCTTCGAGAGTGAGCGCCTGCGGGATAATACCCACGCCAACGCGCGCGATACCGCTGATCAGATCGCCATCGGGGGAATTGTCATCCCACCCGATCCGCCGCTCATAGCGCAGCGACAGGGCGCCCGCCGTATTGCGGCCGACGATCTGCGCATCCACCCCCGCGGCGATGCGCGTATAGGTGACCACATCGTCCCCCGGAGAAAGCTCGGCGGAAAGAACCTGTGCGGCCTCGATATAGGGGGTGACGTCAACCTGTTTCCGATGGCCGCTCGTCTCTTCGGCATGGGCGCTGACGGGCAGCACCGCAAGGCCGAGAGCAAGCGTGAAGGCAGTAGGGATCGTGCGGGGCATCTTAGGCTCCGTATCCGTAATATGAGCCGAAACGGCGGCCGCTGGGGCTGAAGTGTGCATCATTGAGCAGAAGCTTGATGTCGGGGCAGTGAGACAGCAGCTGGAGCGCATCCTCGATCGCGCTCTGCCCGGTGGTATCTGCCCGCACGACAAGCAAGGCCTGTCCGGCATATTTCGCCAGCTCCGCCGCCGGCGAGGCGGCCAGAGCAGGCGGAGAATCGAAGATCACGATGCGGTTGGGCGCGCCCCGCGTCAGCCGGTCGAGCACCTGAGCGGTATGGCTGGCGGACAGATATTCGCTGTCGCGCGTGGTCTGGTTGCCGGCAGGGAGCACCCACAGGCCGGGAATGTCGGTTCCGATCACGCAATCTTCCACGCGGATCGAAGGATCGGCTAGCGCATCCATCAGCCCCGGCCCGCCCGGCAGGCCCAGCACGGAAAGAACCGAAGGCTTGGCGAAATCGGCATCGACCAGCAGCACTTCGCTGTCCTTCTCGGCCGCCATGGCCAGCGCGAGATTGGTGGCGCAGAAAGTCTTGCCCTCGCCCGGCAGCGGCGAACAGACCAATACCCGCTGCGCCCTCGCGCCAGCGCCCTTTGCCTGCGCTTCGCGCGCGGACTGGAGCAATTCGCGCTTCACGATGCGGAATTCCTCGAACAGGGTCGTCACCGCGCCTTCGGGCTCGATCATGCCCTGCTCGCGCAGATGCGCCCGATCGACGGCATGTCTTGCCGCAGAGAAATGAACCGGCTGGACCGGGGCCGCGGGCGCGGGCGCAGCCGGCTGTGCCATTGCCTGCGGAGCGGGCTGAGATGCGGGAGATTGCGGCGCCTGAGCTTCCTGCAGCACCGGCTCCGCCACGGGCGCCTTGAACGAGCGCTTGATACGCGAAGGCGTCTGCGCCAGATTCTTGGGCATGGGGGCAGGCTTGAAGGCGCCGCCAAGATCGAAGGCGCCAGTCGCGCGCTCGAACAGCGAATTGCCATCCTGTTCGTCTTCGCCTTTCGGAGGAAGCGGGATCTTGCTCTGTTCGGTCATTTCCCTCTCCCTCAGGCCACCATGCCGCGCTGGATGAATTCCACCGCCAGCAGCACGATAAAGAGACCGCACAGCCCCCCTGCCCCGGCCGCGAACAGTTTGAGGCGCCTGGCCTTGAGCAGGCGGCTTGCCTCGGTGGTGACATGCGAAATCGTACCGATAACCGGCAGGTCGAAGGTCGTTTCGAGCTTGCCGGCGGTAGCGAAGGAGGAACGCAGCTGCGCTATGCCCCAACCCGCGCCCGCACCGGCACCAATGCCCATCATCAACACGCCCAGCAGCAGCAGCGGGCGATTGGGCGCGGAAGGCGAGCGCGGCGTTGTCGGCGGATCGATCACTTCGAACTTCACCGCATTGCGCTCGGTCTCCACCTGGCCACGCAGGCGCAGTTCCTCGCGATCCTTGAGCAATTTGTCATATTGTTCGCGCAGCACCTCGTAATCGCGGCTGATGCGCTGAGCCTCGGCCGCCACGCCCGGTTCGAGCGACTGGTTGGCAGTGAACTGCATGATCTCCGAATTGAGCGCCGCCTTGCGCGATTGCAGCGCCTGGACATTCGCCGTCCGCTCGGCCCGGATCGACTGGAGCGAGCTATAGGCCGGATTGGGTATCCCGCCGGCATTGCCCTGCTTGGCGGCCTGCTGACGCAATGAGGCGATCTGCTTCTCGATCGAGACCACATCGGGGTGGTTGTCGGTCAGCCCCCGGGCACGCATGTCCGCAAGGTTGGCCTCCGCCTGCATCAGCGCGCCCTGCGCCCCGCCGACCTGCCCGGGGACGACCATGGTGCGCGGCGTGCCTGCCAGTTGGCCGTCGACTGCCGCCAGCGCGCTCTGGGCGGCGGCGAGATCAGCCTCCACGCTGCGCAGTTCGGCGCGGGTGGATTCAAGTTTCTGCGAGATTGCGGCCGCGCCACCGATCATTTCGGGATGCGATGCCTCGAAAGCCAGCCGTTCCTGCTCGGCCTTTTCAAGCTGCTTCTGCCGGTCGGCGAGCTGCTGGTCGAGGAAGTCGATCGTGTCGCGCATCTCGCCGCGCGAACCGCCAAGGTTCTGCTCGCGGAAAATGTCGATCAGCTTTTGCACTACATCCTGCGCCAACTGGGCATTCGCGCCATCGGATAGATCGCTGCGGCCGCTTTCGGCGCTGATTTCGAAGAGGTTTTCTTCCGTGCTCTTGACCGTGATCGTCTTGGCCAGCTTTTCCACCGCCGCTTCCATCTGCCGCGGCGTTGTCACCGTTTCGCCAAGACGGGTGGAGCGGACGACCTTTTCGAGGTTCACCGCGCTGGTCAGCGTCTGGGTGACGCGTTCGATATCTTTCTTGCGGCTGCCCGATCCGATCCCGATCTGCTGGGCCAGCACATCGTCCAGCTGGACGAAGATGCGGGCCTTCGATTCATAGGAATTGGGGAACATGGCCACGGCAAGCCAGCCCGCAAGGCACAGGGCCCAGGCCACCGCCAGCGCAAGCCAGCGCCGGTTCCAGACCGACCAGAGCGCTGCGCGGATTTCTTCGACTATGGCGTTCATGCCTTGCGCTGCCCTGCCTTCAGAACATGCTTTCGGGGATGATGATCACATCGCCCGGCATCAGGAGGACATTGGCCTTGCTGTCGCCCTTCTTGAGAAGGTCCGACAGGCGCAGTGCATATTCCTGCTGTTTGCCGGTTTCCTTGTCGAAGCGAACCAGCTTGGCGCGATTGCCGCTGGCGAATTCCGAAAGGCCGCCCACCGCGATCATCGCATCGAGCAGCGTCATATTCGCGCGATAGGGAATGGAGGCGGGCTTTTCCGTGGCGCCCACGATCCGCACCTGCTGGCTGAAGGTGCCGGCAAACTGGTTCACGATCACGGATACCAGCGGATCGGTGATATATTGCGAAAGCTGCAGGCGGATATCCTCCGCCAGCATGGATGGGGTCTTGCCCACGGCGGGCATATCGGAAACCAGCGGCGTGGTGATGCGCCCATCCGGGCGGACCTGCACCTTCGCGCCGAGTTCCGGATTACGCCATACATGGATGGTCAGCTCGTCGAGCGGGCCGATCACATATTCCTCGCCCGGCCCTTCCTGCATCGCCACGAATTGGGCAGGCGGCAGCTTGGGGCCGCTGCTGGCACAGCCGGCAAGCGCGAGGCTGGCCATGGCCAGCCCAAGGAACATGCGGGCAATCACACTCATACGCATTAATACGTCCCCACGGAAAACCGGGCATTTCTGCGGGCCGCGCACGTAGGAACAGCTTTCCTGCCCTGCACACTCAGCCCCTGAATCCGGTTCCTGTCTTCCCCGAAAAGGGTGAACATCTCGTTATCCAAAGGCGCAAATGCCCGGCTTTGGGAGGGTTTTGGGGTCGCTGTCCCGAATGGGGACTTGTGATGGTGAAAGGTTAAATGAGGATTTCGCGCGCCGGGCCCTGGCCCAGGAACATCGCCGGACTGGCACTGGCGCCATAGGCACCCGCACAGAAGACCGCGACGATATCGCCCACATCGGCGGCGGGCAGCAGCGCCTGGTCGGCCAGGCGATCGAGCGGGGTGCACAGACAGCCCACCACATTCGCCTCTTCCACAGGCTCCGCACCGAAGCGGGTGGCGATGGCCAGCGGGTAATTGCGCCGCACCACCGTGCCGAAATTTCCCGACGCGGCCAGCTGGTGATGCAACCCGCCATCGGTGATCAGATAGGTCTGGCCATGGCTGATCTTGCGATCGACGATTCGCGTCAGATAGACCCCGGCCTCTCCCACCAGATAACGGCCCAGTTCGATACAGAACTGCGTCTTTTCAAGCACTTCGGGAAGATCGTCGAAGCGGGCCTTCAGGGCCGAACCGATAGCGGACACATCCAGCGGCGCATCGCCGTTGAAATAAGGAATGCCGAAACCACCGCCCATGTTGAGCTTCGGCAGCGCCGCCCCGATCTCCTGCGCGAGCCTTGCCGCAAGATCGAGCACATTGCCCTGGGTTTCGGCCAGCGCGCCTGCATCCAGCGCCTGACTGCCAGCGAAGATATGCAGCCCGCGCCATTCGGCCCCGGCGGCGATCAGCTCGCGCGCAAGGGCGGGCACCCGCTCCGCATCGAGGCCGAAAGGCTTGGCGCCCCCGCCCATCTTCATCCCCGATCCGCGCAATTCGAAATCGGGATTCACCCGGATCGCAAGGTGCGGCGTAACGCCAAGGCGCCCGGCAATCGCCAGTGCCCGGCGCGCCTCGTTCTCGGATTCCAGATTGAGCGTCACTCCGGCGGCAATCGCTGCTTCCAGTTCCTCGTCGCGCTTGCCCGGACCGGCGAAGCTGATCTTTTCGGGCGCAATCCCCACCGCCTGCGCCATGGCGAGTTCCCCGCCCGAGGCGATGTCGAACCCGTCCACCAGCCCGGCCATATGCGCCAGCAGCGGCGCGAAGGGATTGGCCTTCACTGCATAATGGATCGCCAGCCTTTCCGGCATGGCGGCGCGCAATTCGGCCACCCGCCGGGCCATCAGATCGCGCGAATAGACGAATAAGGGCGTGCCGCCCGCTTCGGCCACCAGCGCGCTCGCCATCTTGCCGCCAAGGGCAAGTTCGCCCTCCAGCGTTTCGAAACCGGCGGGGATCGGGCCGAGCGGCTTCATGCGGCAAGCTCCTGCTGCAGGGCGGTACGGTCTATCTTGCCATTGGGATTGAGCGGCATGGCTTCGCGCCAATGGAATACGCGCGGCTGCATGAAATTGGGCAGTTCCTGCGCCAGCAGGCGCGGGAGGCGTTCCTGCACGTCCGCAGCGTCCGCTCTTGGCCGCACCACCAGATGCACCGCCTGCCCCAGCCTTTCATCCGGCACGCCCAGGGCGACCGCTTCCGCCACTAGCCCGGTCGCGAGTGCGGCTTCCTCGATCTCCTGCGGGGAAATGCGGTTGCCCGCGCTCTTGATCATGGCATCGCGGCGGCCCGCGAAATAGAGCAGACCGTCCCCGTCGCGCACCACCCGGTCGCCCGACCAGACGGCCATTCCGCCATAAGTGGAAGCCTCCGGAGCAAGCTTGAACCGTTCGGCGGTGCGAGCGGCATCCTGCCAATAGCCTTGCGCCACCAGCGGGCCGCAATGGACCAGTTCGCCCTCCTCGCCCGGCGCGGTGATCGCGCCATCGTCTCCCACAACCAGCACCTCTGCAAAGGGGATGGCCTTGCCCATGGAAGTGGGATGCGTATCGGCCAATGCGGGATCGAGATAGGTCGAGCGGAAGGCTTCTGTCAGGCCATACATCGGGAACAGCCGCGCCTGCGGGAAGATCGCGCGCAATTTACGGACAAGCTCCACCGTCAGCGCGCCGCCGCTATTGGTCAGGCGGCGCAAGGGGGCAGAGGCATCCTGCGGCCAATCCTGCTCCACCAGCTGGACCCACAGCGGCGGCACGGCGGCCAGTGTCGTGACCCCATGCTTCGCGCAGGCCTTCACCACGTCGCGCGCGGTGAGATAGTCGATCGGCACCACGCATGCCCCGGCCCGCCATGCGGAGAGAAGCTGGTTCTGCCCATAGTCGAACGACAGGGGCAACACGCCCAGCACTACGTCGTCCGCCTCCATCCCGAGGTAATTCGCCACGCTCACCGCGCCGAGCCACAGATTGGCATGGCTGAGCATCACACCCTTGGGCCGCCCGGTGGAACCGCTGGTATAGAGGATAGCCGCCAGTTCGCCCGGATCGGCCTGCGAAGGCGCCATGGCGCCGCCCAGCGCCTCGGCTTCAAGCCAGACCTGCGCTTCTTCCACGACATCGCAGCCGGAAGGAACATCTCCCTCGCCCAGCCCGGCGAGCCGGGCGGAATTGCCCATCAGCAGCATCGCGCCGCTATCGGCAAGGATATGCGCCACCTGCGCATGCTTGAGCAAAGGATTGATCGGGACATGCACCAGCCCGGCGCGCGCCGCCGCCAGCGGCAGCAGGCAGGTCAGTTCGCCCTTGGCCGCCCAGATGGCCACCCGCGCGCCCTTGTGCGGCACGCGATCCGCCAGCCACGCCGCCAGCAGAGAGATACGCTCCCTTAAGGCCTTGTAGTTAAGGACGCCTTGCCTGAGAACGAGCGCCTGCGCATCATCTTCCCCGAACTGGGCGAGATGATCGAGTGGCCTGGCAATCGGATCGGGGGCAACAGGCATCGGGGCTCCGGTTATGGGGTCCACAAAGGGGGAAGCGTTCAGGTGATCGCGGTCAGCTATCACGACAGGGTTAACGTCTTGCAAGCGCTCGGGCTAGCGAGCGCCGCTCCGTTCGACCGTGCGGAATGGTTTACACTGTTGGAAGAAGAAGGCGGATTGCGGCCTTTCGTCGCTCTGGCGGGCGATGGCGTACATTCCGCCGCCCTGCCGCTGATGCGCGAAGGCGCGGCGCTGGTGCCGCTGGCCAATTGGTACAGCTTCTTCTGGCGCCCGCTTGCCACTCCGGGAGCGAATCAGCCTGCCCTGCTGGAAGCGATCGCCCGCGATCTGCCTGCAAAAACCAAGCGCCTCGTCCTGTGGCCGCTACCCGACGAGGATCGCAGCGCCACCATTCTGGCCGCCGCTTTCCGCTCCGCCGGCTGGGTGGTGATGCGCGAATTGTGCGACACCAACCATATCTTGCGCGTGGGCGGGCGGTCCTATGAGGATTATCTCGCCGGCCGCCCCGGCCCCTTGCGCACCACGCTGAAACGCAAGGCGAAGAAAGTGGAAGTGCAGATCCACACCGCCTTCGATCCCGCCGCCTGGGCCGCTTATGAGGCGATCTATGCCGCAAGCTGGAAACCCACCGAAGGCAAGCCCGCCATGCTGCGCCGCTTTGCCGAGCAGGAAGGCGCGGCAGGCCGCCTGCGGCTGGGCATCGCCAGCGCAGAAGGCAGGCCGCTGGCCGCACAATTCTGGACGGTGGAGGCAGGAACCGCCTTCATCCACAAGCTCGCCCATGTGGAGGACGCCGTGCCGCTTTCCGCCGGGACCGTGCTAACCGCCGCCCTGTTCGAACGGGCGATCGATAGCGATCAGGTCGAAATGGTCGATTTCGGCACGGGCGACGATCCCTACAAGGGCATGTGGATGGAGGAAATCCGCCCGCGCTTCCGGCTGGAATGCCTGCGCCCCGGTTCCCCCTCCAGCTGGCCGCGCCTGATCCGCGCGGGGTTGCGCAAGCTGCTCGACAGGAACTAAAGCCAGGGTTTCGAGGGCATTAACCCCAATCGACGAAAGACCAGATGACCAGCTCTTCCGAAACGACCGGCCAGACCGACGCAATCCTGCGCGAAATCCTGTGCGACGTGCTGGGGCTCGACCGCTCGCGCGTGGATGGCTTCACTGCCGATACCGGCCTGTTCGGCCATCTGCCCGAACTCGATTCCATGGCCGTCGCCGGCCTGCTGACCGAAATCGAAGACCGGCTGGATATCGTGATCGACGATGACGAGGTGGATGGCGAAATGCTGGAAAACTTCGGCGCACTTCTCGCCTTCGCCCAGGCGAAGCGCGAAGACGGCTGAGAACCGGCATGATCGCCGCACGATGATCGCCCATTGGCCAGCCCCCACAGGTGGCGACGAATATGCCGTCGCCTTCGATCAGGGCCGTATGCGGCGCCTGCTGATCCTGCCGCCCCTGTTCGACGAGGCGAACAAGACCCGCCACACGCTGGTGGAGACCATGCGCCGGCTGGACGGCGCGGGGATCGACAGTTTCCTGCCCGATCTGCCCGGCTGGAATGAAAGCCCTGCCCCGCTGGAAGACCAGACCCTGGCCAGCTGGCGCGAAGCGGCGGCACAGGCCGCCAGCCATTTCGCCGTAACCCATCTGCTCACAGTGCGTGCAGCGGCGATCCTCGCCCCGCCCCAGCTTACCGGCTGGCGCTATGCCCCCACCGGCGGCGCCAATGCCCTGCGAGCGATGCTGCGCGCCCGCACTATCGCCGCGCGCGAGGCGGGAGTGAGCGAAAGCGCCGAAAGCTTGCTCGAAACCGGACGCGCCGATGGTCTGGAACTCGCCGGATACCGGCTGGGCGCGGCCATGATCCGCGATCTGGAGGGCGCGCGCCTGCCCGACAGCGGGCGTCTGGCCGATCTCGACCATTCGACACTGGGCGGCCCGGCCCCCTGGCTGCGCGCCGAGCCGGGTTTCAGCGCGAAACAGGCCGATGCGCTGGCCGCCTTCCTGGTCATGGGGCTGAACCTGTGACCCGGCGGCAGCTGACCTTCACCTGCGACGGCATGGAACTGGCCGGAACTCTGGACGACGCCGCGGGCACCACCGGCCTGCTGATCGTGACCGGCGGCAATGAGACCCGCGCCGGGGCCTTTGCCGGTCAGGCGGAGATTGCCGCGCGGATCGCGGCGGCGGGCCATCCGGTATTCCGCTTCGACCGGCGCGGCGTGGGCGACAGCGAAGGCATGAATGGGCGCTTCCGCAGCAGCGCCCCCGATATCGCCGCCGCGCTGGCCGCTTTCCGGCAGGCCGCGCCCCATGTCACCCGTATCATTGGGTTCGGCAATTGCGACGGGGCAAGCGCGCTGATGCTCAGCCGGGGTGCCGGACTGGACGGGCTGGTCCTGGCCAATCCATGGACCATAGAGAGCGACGATGCCGCCCCGCCGCCCGAGGCGATCCGGGCTCGCTATTCGCAGAAATTACGCAATCCGAAGGAACTGGCGCGGCTGCTGACCGGCAAAGTATCGATCGGCAAATTGCTGAAGGGCATCGGCCAGGCCATCCGCCCGGCGCCGGCGCCCACCACGCTGGCGCAGGAAATCGCCGCCGGGCTTGCCGCCTTCCGGGGGCAGGCCACGATCCTGCTGGCGGAACGTGACCGCACCGCGCAGACCTTCGCCGCAAGCTGGGATCACGCCGATCCCCGCATCCGCCGCTGCCCCGGTGCGAGCCATGCCTTTGCGGAGGCCCCCGCGCGCGACTGGCTGGCGGAGCGCTTGCTGGAAGCACTGGCACCCCGCTGAACCGCCGAAACCTGCACCTCCACCCATTTCGCACTTGCAGCAGGGGTGCCTGCTGTGATCCTGTGGTTAACGGGGCGAATAACAGGGCCGAGTCGCTCCTCAATCTCATCTGCGGAGTGACTTTGAATGCGCAAGAAGCTGCTGCTTGGCCTTACCCTGACTACCGGACTCACTGCCCCCGCCATGGCGGAGAAGTGGCATGAAATCGGCTCAAGCGAAGATACTGTCGCCTATGCCGATGAAGACAGCATCAAGGCGAATGGATCCATCGTCAGCATGGACGTGTTCCAGGGCTTCGAAGGGGGCCATGGCGAAAATCGCAATGTCTATTACACCAAATCCAGCATGGAGCTGGATTGCACCGGCAGGAAAGCGCGCGAACTGCGGATTGACGTTTTCGGCGCCGATCACGCCATGCTTCCACCGCTTCCGATCGACACCAGCTGGCAAGCGGTAACCGATGGGACTTTCGCCGGAGTCTACAGCAAGATGGCCTGTGACGGCGAGCGGTCGGCGGGTGTCTTTACCGATCCCTTCAGCGCTGCCGACGATTACTGGGAATATATGTATTATTATGGGGAGTAAGGGCCTCTCAGCCCTTCACGAACAGGCTCGCCAGCTCGACATGGGTGGACCAGCGGAACTGGCCGACCGGGCGCAATTC
>DATJDU010000031.1:0-48639 GCA_035497315.1 Sphingomonadaceae bacterium | reverse complement strand
CAGGGAAGAAGCCATCATCAGCAGCATCAGCAATTGCAGGTTGATACCGGCTTCAAAGGGCGCGAAATCGAGATAGGCCGCAGGAGTATGCCCGCCCACGGAGCGCAGCGTGCCCGCAAGGCCGAACATCAGGATACCCGTCGATGCACCCATCTGGCCATAGCGTGTGACCACCAGCACCAGCGCGAACACCACGACCGCTCCCAGCGAAACCAGGCTGAACCCCAGGATGAGCCAGGACAGGAGGAACATTGTCAGCATGGAAATGCCGAACCACACCGGCAGTTTCTCGCTCGCCGGAGCCTCGTTCTCGCGGCGGCGGCGGAGCCAGTCGTGCAGCGAAAGCATGACCGGTGCCCCGATAGTCGTACCCAGCGTGGTGGCAAGTATCCACCAGACGAACTGGACCAGATCCTGATGCGGGCGGAACGGCAAGGCAATTACCGCGCTGGAAACCGAACCGAGCAATACGCCCATGAACAACAGCATCATGTCGCTCAGCCGTAACGCCTCAAGCTTGCGGCGGCCGATCACCCGATGCGCAATCGCAACGATCAACACGGGTTCAGCGAGATTGGCGACGACATAGCCGAGCGAATCGACGGGCCCGATATCGAGCCAGAAGTTGAGAAGGACATTGCCCAGCGCCAGAGCCAGGATTACCGCCAGGCGCTCGCCCGGCTTTGCCACATAGAGCGCACAAACGGCCACAGCGCTGGGCAGCCACATCAGCAGCACTGCCCCGCCCTCATCGCGCAGCGAAATGGATGCGACCGCGCTCACCGCCCATACGAGGGTGACCCCGATGGCGAATAGGCTGCCTTTGGCAAGCTTGACGCCCAAATCCCTCCTCCTTGATCGAAGAGATTTAGCGGCGATGGATGAAGCTATCGTAAATTCCGCCCTTGCGGATTTCCCGTCAGCGGCCCTGCGATGCTGCCCCGCGCCGAAGCGCGGGGCATGCCGGATCAGGCTGCGTCGGCCTGGCGCTGCAGCGCTTCGAGATTCAGCATCTCGGCCAGCAGAAACGCCAGTTCGAGCGATTGCGCCGCATTGAGGCGCGGATCGCAATGGGTGTGATAACGATCGGCAAGGCGTTCGTCAGTGATCGCCACAGCGCCGCCGGTGCATTCGGTGACGTCCTGGCCAGTCATCTCGATATGAATGCCGCCAGCATGAGTGCCCTCGGCCCGGTGGACCGCGAAGAAACCCTTCACTTCGGACAGGATCCGATCGAACGGACGAGTCTTGTAGCCGCTTTCCGACTTGATCACATTGCCGTGCATCGGATCGCAGCTCCACACTACGGGATGGCCTTCGCGCTTCACCGCGCGCACCAGCCTGGGCAGGCCCGCTTCCACCTTGTCATGGCCGAAGCGGCTGATCAGCGTCATGCGGCCAGCCTCCCGCGCAGGGTTCAGCGTATCGAGCATCCGCAGCAACGCGTCGGGCTCGAGACTGGGGCCACACTTCATGCCGATGGGGTTCTGCACACCGCGCAGGAACTCGACATGGGCCGAACCGTCGAAACGGGTACGATCGCCGATCCACAGCATGTGCGCGCTGGTGTCATACCAGTCGCCAGTGAGTGAATCCTGCCGGGTCAGCGCTTCCTCATAGGGCAGCAACAGCGCCTCATGGCTGGTGTAGAAGCTCGCGCTCTTGAGCTGCGGCGCGTGTTCCGGATCGATCCCGCAGGCTTCCATGAAGTCCAGCGCCTCGCCGATACGGTCGGCGATATCGCGGAACTTATCAGCCCATGGGCTGCGGCCCATGAAATCGAGCGTCCACCGGTGGACCTGACGCAGGTTTGCATAACCGCCGCCCGCGAAAGCGCGCAGCAGGTTCAGCGTTGCAGCAGCCTGGCTGTAGGCACGGATCATCCGCTCGGGATCGTTGCGACGCTGGGCGTCCTCGAAGTCGATCCCGTTGATGATATCGCCCAAATAGCTCGGCAACTCCTTGCCCCCGATTGTCTCGGTGGGCGCGCTGCGCGGCTTGGCGAACTGGCCAGCCATGCGGCCGACCTTCACAACCGGCTGCTTGCTGGCGAACGTCAGCACGGCCGCCATCTGCAGAAGTACGCGGAATGTGTCGCGGATATTGTTCGGGTGGAACTCGGCAAAGCTCTCCGCGCAATCTCCGCCCTGGAGCAGAAAACCGCGACCATAGGTGACCTCGGCCAGTTCAGCCTTGAGAGCGCGCGCCTCGCCCGCAAAGACGAGCGGCGGATAGGACGACAGCGTGTTCACTGCCGCATCCAGCGCGTTTTCGTCTTCATAGACCGGAAGGTGCTTCGCTTCGAAGTTCTTCCAGCCGTCGGGGGTCCAGCTCTTAGCCACTTTAAGTCTCTGCCTGTTATGAGAAGGCGGCGCAAATAGGCGTTCACGCGCCGGATTGCAAAGGTTACTCTCTCAACTACTCTGATCGACCCAGCCGATCTCAGGGGCGTGAAGGTCCAGCCACTGCCCGGCTACCCGCACTGCCGCCCTTTCCGGGCGCAAAGCGCGCGAGAACCTGGCCTGCGGGAATCACCGCCACACGCAGACCCTGCCCCGCCGGAAGGAAATGCCCGGCAAGCTCCTTCATGCGCTCGGGCGTTGTCACCGTGTAGTCGTCCAGCAGCGATCCGATCGTATTCAGCCGCTCCGGTTGCATGGTCGAGCCTTCCACCAGGTTCATCCAGAAGACGTGCCCGTTCGAAACGCGGTTGAGCAATTGCAGGAAGGGTTCCGTCACCCGCGCGATCTCGTCCTGATCCGGTCCGTTCTTCGCCAGATCGGCGGCGATATCGTTAGCCACCGTGAAGAATTCAGGCACCATTTCGGGCTTCAGCTGCGCGATCGCCATGAACCTGCCGCCGCCATCGATATCCGTTGGCCAACTCGAATTCACATAGGGCGTATAGCTTGCCCCAGCCTTCTCACGCAGCGCATCAAGCAGGCGGTTGCTGAAGATCTCACCCAGCACTTCCAGCTCGCGCGAGACCGGCAGGCCCTTTACTCCGCCACCCAGTGGCCAGGCGATTATTGCAGCGGCCTGATCTGCCTCACCATGGTGATAGAGCACCACTGGCTCCGGCGGCACCGGAGAGAAAGAGACGGTACGCGCAAGGGCCTCGGCGGGAATCGGATCTCGCTGCGGCAAAGCACCGAAAGTCCGTGCCAGCGCGGCCTCGGTCTCGGCCGGATCGATATCGCCGAATACCATCACCTCCACTGGCCCCTGCTTCAGCAATGGCTCCCATACCCGGCGGAAATCCGCAGGTGTGGAGTCACCGATTTGCGCGGCCGTGGGCGTGGCGAACCGGACGTCGTGATTGGAGAGGACCCAGTCGAGATCGCGACCGATCACACTCATGGGGTCGGAATTGAGGCTGTTATAGCCCAACTGGTTCAGGGCCTTGGCCCGCTCGACCGGGCGCTCATCCCAGCGCGGCATGGCGAGTTTGGCGGCGAATAGCCAAAGCTGGTCCGCCAGATCCTCCCGTCGGGTCTGCGCCTCGAAACGGAATGTGCCATCCTCGATATTGAAATCGAATCCCAGCTTGCGGCCGGACGCAATCTTGTCGAGATCGGTGGCGTCGAGCGGCCCCAGGCCGGAAGCAACCAGCGCCGATTGGCCAAGACTGATATAGGGTGCATCCTCAGGTGCGAAGGCACGATATCCGCTACCGAACCGCACGCGCACTGTAACCCGGCCCGGCTCATTATCGGTCCGCCAGACGAGCGCGTGAACGTTGTTGCCATAATCGAGCTGCTCTATCTCGCGTATGCCGATCTGATGCCGCGCAACTGGCTGGGCAGGCGTGCCGATGGCAGGCATATCCGCAAAGGTCAGCGTCGTGGCAGCCAGACGCGAACCATTGTCGGCAGCGACCGCTTCCAACAAGGCCTGGCGCAATTCCGCATCACTCGCCTCCCCCGCCTTGGGGGTCAAAAGGAAAGCCCGGGTCACCGGCCCCTGAAAAAGTTCCTTGGTGTGCTGGAACACGGCCTGAGGCGTAAAGCGATCCCGCATGCCACGCAGCACTGAGAGAAATGTCTCGGGAGAAGCGACCGATTCCCGAATATCCACCGCATCGACCAGATCATTGGCTAACTGGGCGCCGGGCTGATTGACCCGCTGCTCGTAATAATCGGCAAAGGTGACATCGATCTCGGATAGTTCGCGAGCGATCTCTTCTTCGCTGGGCGGGGTCTGGAGCGCATCGGCGATCACCGCCCGGACATCCTTGAGCGCCGCCCTCCAGTCATCTCCGAGCGGAGTTATATTGATAAAAGTCGCGTTGACCGAACGACTTACTTCACGCCGGTCGACATCGGCCAGCACATAGCTGCCGCCTGCGCGCGCGCGCTCCACCAGCCGCCGGTTGATGATCTGCTGAGCAACACGGTCGATCATCAACCCGCGATTATATTCGAGGTTGTCGATCGGCTTGCCCCATGGGCGCAACACTGAAACGACTATACCCCGCGGAAGATCGGGCTCCACCATCACCTTCGTTTCGCCCAGCTTGCTGGCCAGACCTGCCACATCCGGAGCGCCCTTAGGGGCACCAGGCTTGCCGAAATCCGGGGAAGGCGTGTGTTTTCCCGTTCCCTTCCAGTCCGAAAAATACTGCTCGATCAATGCGGCAAAGCGGTGCGGATCGCCATCGCCAGCAATCACGATCACGGTATTTTCCGGGCGATACCAGCGCTTGTGAAACTGCTTGAGCTTTACGCTCGTGGCTGCATCCAGCGTGGCCTCCAGGCCGTCGGGTGAGTGGGTCGCGAGGCGCTGGCCCTTGTAGAAGAGCGCGCTGGACGCCTCTGACACGCGCTTGGACGGGCCGCTGTTCTCGCGCTTTTCGGCCAGGACGATCGGCACTTCGGCGGTAATGTTCGCATCGCTCAACGCCGGTTCGCGGATCATGCCGGAAAGCAGCTTAACGCTTTCATCCAGCTTAGCGTCGACGGCATTGGGCAAGTCCAGCTTGTACACAGTCTGGGTGGGTGAGGTGATGGCATTGGTGTCTGCACCCAGCCGCGCACCAAGGCGCTGCCAGGTGGGGATTGCCTGCCCATTGGCGAGATATTTCGATTCCCGGAAAGTGAGGTGCTCGATCAGGTGCGCAAAGCCCCGTTCGCTCTCTTCTTCATTCAGGGAGCCAGCATCGATCCGTATGCGAATTGATACCTGCTCACCCGGCACGCGGTTGTTCCGCACGGCGTAACGCAGGCCGTTGGGCAATTCGCCAAACAGCCAGCCCTGATCATGCGGGATGTCGCTGCCACGATAAATCCACGGATCGTCGGGTTTGAGCGAGGCTGGAACGGGCAGCGCCTCAACTGCCGGGACGGAGACGATTGAAGCTTCGTCACGAGCCTGGACCGCAGGAGCGGCAGCGACCAGCAGAGCAAGGAAAGGCGTGAGCAGCCGCGCGGCGCGGGAATTGATCGTCATGCGACACTAATAGGGGGCGATGGCATGAAGGGATAGTGAATGGTGCAAAACAAGCTCTACCTTGCCGCACGGCGCCTCGCCTCCTACATTCCGGCCATGTACATCGAGACCGAAACCACTCCGAACCCCGCGACGCTCAAGTTCCTTCCCGGTCAGGCCGTGATGGCAACAGGCACGCGCGAATTCGCCTCGCCCGAAGCGGCAGAGGTATCCCCCTTGGCCGATGCACTGTTCGGCACGGGTGAAGTCGTAAACGTCCTGTTCGGCAGAGAGTTCATTTCGGTCACCGCTGGACCGGGGGCAGACTGGTCCGCGCTGAAACCGCAGGTTGTGGCGATCCTGCTCGATCATTTCATCAGCCAGGCCCCGCTGTTCCATGCCGGCACCGCAGCCGGCATCTCCGTTCCGGTTGAAGACGAGGATATGGGTGACGATCCGGCAGATGCCGATGTCGTGGCACAAATCCGCGAGCTGATCGAAACCCGCGTTCGCCCGGCAGTGGCAGGCGATGGGGGCGATATCCAGTATCGCGGCTTCCGTGAAGGTGTGGTCTACCTTTCCATGCAGGGCGCCTGTTCGGGTTGTCCTTCCTCGACGGCCACGCTCAAGCACGGGATCGAGGGCTTGCTGAAGCATTACGTCCCGGAAGTCACCGAAGTCCGGGCCGCCTGAAGGATATTGCACCGTGGCCGAACCGCTTCCCGACGCCGCTCTTGATCAGCTGTTCCGCACAGCGCGGACAGCCAACGGTTATCTCGACAAGCCAGTCAGCCTGGAACAGCTCCATGAGATCTGGAATCTGGTGAAGATGGGGCCAACTTCGGCCAACCAGCTCCCCGCCAGGCTTGTCTGGCTGACGTCGCAGGAAGCCAAGCAGCGGCTGGCAAAGCACACCAGCGGCACCAATGCCGCCAAGATCCTCAAGGCCCCGGTCAGCGTGATCGTGGCGATGGACGAGGATTTCCACGAACAGCTTCCGTGGCTGTTCCCCCATGCCGATGCGAAGAGCTGGTTCGACGGGAATGACGAGCTGCGCAAGCTCTCCGCACTGCGTAACTCCACCCTTCAAGGCGCGTATTTCATCCTCGCCGCCCGTGCGCTGGGGTTGGATACGGGTCCGATGTCGGGCTTCGACAATGCGGCAGTAGACGCCGAATTCTTCGCGGATGAGCCCAATTGGAAATCCAATTTCATCTCCACGCTGGGTTATGGAGATCCGGCAACGATCTTTCCCCGCAGCCCCCGCCCCGATTTCGAAGTCTTCAACCGCGTCCTTTGACACGCTAGCGCGGACTCATGAGAATTCTCGCCATTGATTGTGCCACCGAGGCATGCTCGGTCGCTTTGTTCGCAGGGGGCCTTCCGATCGGAGGCGAACTGCGCATGTTGGGGCGTGGCCATGCCGAACAGCTCGTGCCGATGATCGCTGCGCTGCCGGAACGCGGCCGCGCGGCGCGGATTTGCGTGTCGCTCGGGCCGGGCAGCTTTACCGGCGTGCGCATCGGCCTGGCAGCCGCTCGCGCGCTGGGAATTGCCTGGAAGGCCGAAGTTCGCGGTTACCCCACCCTGGCGCTGATCGCAGCCATGGCGCGAGCCGACAGGGGTGCCCAACCGGTCACCGCGTGCATGACCGGCGGGCATGGTGAATGGTTCGTGCAGGATTATTCGGCGGCCGGCTTTCCAGAAGGGCCTCTCGAGTCGATGCGCCCCGACGCGGCAACAGCACGAGGTGGCCATGATCTGGTTGCCGGAACGCAGGCAGAAGCGCTCGTCGCTGCCCGGGCAAGCGGCACCGCCCTCCCCCTGTGGCCCGATGCCCGCCGCTTGTCCCTGCTCCCTAGCGAGTTGCTGACTGCAGCCCTCACCCCACTTTACGGCCGCGCGCCCGACGCACGCCTGCCTGGAACTGCGGCATGAACGGCCACCGCGATCCGGTCGACCACATCATGGAAGTGATGGAATGCGCGTTCGATCCGGCATTTGGCGAAGCCTGGAATCGCAGGCAGGTGAGCGATATTCTGGTGCTGCCCAAATGCCACCATCTGCTGCTGGATTCGAACAAGCAAATAGTTGGAAGTGAAGGAAAAGCCGCCGGCTTCACCCTATCGAGACAGGCTGCGGACGAGGAGGAGCTGCTGTTGATAGCGGTACTTGCGGAATACCGTCGGCAGGGAATTGCGACTGCCTTGATCGAACATCTGATTGCGGACGCACAGACACGCGGAGTGACGCGCATGTTCCTTGAGATGCGCGAGGGCAATCCGGCCGCCGCTTTTTATGGTAAACACGGATTTCATCCGGTCGGTCGTCGGCCGAATTACTATAATCGAGGCTCCATTTCCGGGATCGATGCGATTACCTACGCATTAGACCTTTAGATAATAACGGTTTATCTGGTTTCAGAGCCTAGTTTCTTCAAAACTCGCCCGTTGCACTTGAAACTGGAAGTTGTTTCATGCAAGGGCCTATAATCCGGCTAAATACCGGGTAAAAACACGTAGGCGAGTCCCCCCTCTCGCTGGAATTGAGGACAATATGGATACCATTGATAATGACATGACCGAGACGTTGATCACGCTCACCTCGGACATCGTTGCGGCTCATGTCAGCAATAATAGCGTCGCGGTCGAAGAACTTCCTGGTCTAATCCAGAATATTTATGGTGCCCTTGCCACTCTCGGCAAGAAAATCGAACCCGAAGCCGCTCCGCTGGAGCCCGCAGTCTCCATCCGCGCGTCGGTGAAGCCTGACTACATCATCTGCCTGGAAGACGGGAAGAAGATGAAGATGCTCAAGCGCCACCTGATGACGGCTTACAACATGACACCTGAAGATTATCGCGCGCGCTGGAATCTGCCCGCCGATTATCCGATGGTTGCCCCCAATTATGCGGAAAAGCGCCGCGAACTGGCCAAGAAGATCGGCCTCGGCCGGAAGCCCGGCCAGAAGCGGGGCCGCCGGAAAAAGGAAGTCTAATTTCCTTCATTTTCCACTGCAGGTTGAAAATGCGCCCCATGGGTCTAATACCCATGGGGCGTTTTGATTAACGAGGCTAGCGTTGAATCAACCCATAGACATTGAACAGCTCTGCAACGAGCGTGGTTTGCGCATTACCGAACAGCGGCGGGTGATTGCGCGTGTGCTGTCGGAAAGCACCGACCATCCTGATGTGGAGCTACTGCACGAACGGGCCTCCGCGATCGATTCCAAGATCTCGATCGCGACGGTTTACCGGACCGTGCGCCTGTTCGAAGAGGCCGGGATTCTGGACCGGCACGATTTCGGGGATGGTCGCGCCCGCTATGAAGCCGCGCCCGAAGCTCATCACGATCATCTGATCGACGTCGAAACCGGCAAGGTCGTGGAATTCGTCGATCCGGAACTGGAAGCGTTGCAGCGGGTGATTGCCGAAAGGCTGGGTTACCGTCTGGTCGATCACCGCATGGAACTTTACGGCGTCCGGCTCGACCGCGAGGACTGACGGGAATCGGGCCCGATGGGTGGAGCACTCGCCCTCGAACCACCTCGCATCAAGGTATTCGGCTGGCTTCTGATTGCCTCCCGGCTGCTGCTGATGCTGGCATTGCTGCTCCTATGCCTGCCGCTGCACGGCTTGTGGAAGTTGCTGAGGCTGGACCGGTTCTGGCCGCGTGTATTCCTGAGCGGCATCGCGGCGATCTGCGGCTTGCAGATTGAGCGGCGCGGGCGGGCCTTGCCCGGGGCACTGCTGGTCGCCAATCATGTGAGCTGGCTGGATATACCCGCGCTGGCAAAGACTGCAGGCAGCGCCTTTGTGGCACATGAAGGGCTTTCCGCCTTTCCGCTGCTCAAGTTCCTCTGCCGCCTGAACGAAACAGTCTTCGTCGCCCGGCATGACCGGGCTAGCATAGCCCGGCAGGTGGCGGATGTCCGCCAGGCGATCGATAATGGCGGCACGCTTACCCTGTTCGCGGAGGGAACGACGAGCGACGGAACCGGGCTGTTGCCCTTCAAGAGCGCGCTGTTCTCCGCTGTCAGCCCCTTGCCGGAAGGTGTGGCCGTCCAACCGGTTCTGCTGGCCTATGAGGACGTGCCCGGGATCGCCTGGGTGGGCGATGAGCACGGACTCGATAATTTCAAACGCATCCTTGCTCGTCTGCGGCCTCTGCGTCTGACAGTGCATTTCCTGCCCCCGTTGCAAGGGGAGCAACTCACCAGCCGAAAGACCATGGCCGCCGCCGCGCAGGAGGCGATCGGCCGCGCCTTGGGGCACTGAGCCTCGCCTCTTCACTCCGGCGCGCATTTCCCCTAAATGCCGCCGCCATGCAACAGAGCCCGCCCCCCCGGACCTACAGGGTCAAAAGCTTCGGCTGCCAGATGAACGTCTATGACGGCGAACGCATGGCAGAGCTGCTTACCGAACGCGGCCTTGCCGCAGCGCAGGAAGGCGAGGAAGCCGATCTGGTGGTGCTCAACACCTGCCACATCCGTGAAAAGGCGGCGGAAAAGGTCTATTCCGACATCGGCCGCCTGCGCCGGGAGGACGGCTCCAGCCCGCTGATCGCGGTCGCCGGTTGCGTCGCTCAGGCGGAGGGCGAGGAGATCATGAGCCGCGCGCCTTCGGTTTCGATGGTGGTCGGCCCGCAGGCCTATCACCGCCTGCCCGAAATGCTGGAAAAGGCCTCGAAGGGCGAGCGGGCGACCGATACGGACATGCCGGCCGACGCCAAATTCGCCGCCCTTCCCGCCCGCCGCCGGTCCGGCCCGACCGCGTTTCTGACGGTGCAGGAAGGGTGCGACAAATTCTGCACCTATTGCGTGGTGCCTTACACACGCGGTGCTGAAATATCGCGCCCTTACAATGATTTGATCGCCGAAGCGCAGAGGCTGACCGAAGCTGGTGCGCGCGAGATCACGCTGCTGGGGCAGAACGTCAACGCCTGGACCGGCGAGGATGCCAAAGGCCGCGCCGTCGGGCTCGACGGGCTAATCAGGGACCTTGCCAAGCTACCGGAATTGCAGCGAATTCGCTACACCACCAGCCACCCCAACGACATGACGGACGGCCTCATCGCTGCCCATGGCGAAGTGGACAAGCTGATGCCCTACCTGCACCTACCGGTACAGAGCGGCTCCGACCGAGTGCTCAAGGCGATGAACCGCAGCCACACGGTGGACAGTTACCTCAAGCTGCTCGACCGGGTGCGCACCGGCCGGCCGGACATTGCCCTGTCGGGCGATTTCATCGTCGGCTTCCCCGGCGAGACCGATGCCGAGTTCGAAGAGACGCTCGGCCTCGTCGATGCGGTCGGCTATGCCGCAGCCTTCAGCTTCAAATATTCGGCCCGCCCCGGCACCCCCGCCGCGACGATGGAGGGCCAAATCGCGCTGGCCGTGATGGACGAGCGGCTGCAGCGCCTGCAGGCCGCGCTCAATCGCGATCAATATGCCTTCAACCAGGCATCGCTCGGCCGGACCTGCGACGTGCTGGTGGAACGCAAGGGTAAATATCCCGGCCAGTGGCTGGGCAAGTCGCCCTGGCTGCAATCGGTCCATTTCGAAGCCGACTGCACCATTGGCGATATCGTGACGGTCGAACTGGCCGAAGCCGGCCCGAATTCGCTGTCCGGCCGCCTGCTCCAGCCCGCCACTGCCTGACGCGGTGCCTGCCCCGCCCCATCACTGGGCGAGATAGGCGCCGTCCACCGGATAATAGGCCCCGGTCACGAAACTGGCCGCATCGCTGAGCAGGAAATTGGTCAGCGCCGCTACTTCTTCCGGCTGGCCCAGCCGGCCGATCGGATGCAGGCCGATCAGCGCGGCCCGCGCCTCGTCGGTCATGGCATTTTCGATCAGCGGGGTTTCGATGAACCCCGGGCCTACCGCATTCACGCGAATGCCTTTCGCCGAATATTCGAGCGCGGCCGATTTGGTCATGCCGCAAACCCCGTGCTTGGCCGTGACATAGGCCGCCGCCCCGCGCCAGCCGACCGAACCGAGGATGGAGGCCATATTGACGATGGAACCGCCGCCCGTCTCCAGCATGGCCGGGATCTGGTAACGCATGCCGTAAAACACGCCGTGCAGGTTCACGCCGATCACCCGGTGCCAATCGTCCAGCTCGATCTCGCCCACCGGCTTGTCCGAACCCGCGATCCCGGCATTGTTCACCGCCAGATCGAGGCGGCCGAACTGCTTCACGGCGAAATCCACCATGGCCTTCACTTGCGCAGCGTCAGAGGTATCGACCTTGAAGGCCACTGCACCATTGCCTGCTTCGGCGGCGAGTTTCTCCGCCCCTTCCAGATTGTAATCCGCCACCACCACGCTCGCACCCCGCGCCGCCAGATCGCGCACGATCGCCGCGCCGATGCCGGATGCGCCGCCGGTAACGATGGCCGATTTACCCGAGAAATCCTGTGTCATGTCTATTCTCCAATGCCTGGCTCAAGGGATATGCGGATAAGGGCGGAAAGAGTTCCCGCCTTGTCCTGGCTCAAAGCGATTGCCCGATTGCGACAATCCGGGACCGGCCGTGGATGTGTCACCTTTCCGGGCAGCGATTTGCCATATTTTGTGCACGGCGTATCACCCCCGCGCGGCCCGGTTTCGAGCCGTTTTTCCGACCTGCGTGCAAGCCGGAGTGTAACCTTCCATTTCGGCTTTTCGTGCGCGTTCCGGAACGCCGGGAAGGCCGGGGCGGGAAAGGCATAAGGCCGAGTGGCGGCGAAATGATTCATCGCGCAGGATGAACGCCATTTACGAGCCTGTAGGAAAGTGTTTTCTGGCGGGGGTGCGGAGTTTTCGGGCGAAAGCCGACTGTCCGGACACGACAACTAAGCGGACATTGCCGGCCAAGCCAAGAAGTTCAAAAAACGGATCGTCCACTCCGAGCGTCAGCCGCAAATGAAACGTCGCGGAGGCAGGCGAGGACATCAATTTAATCGATAGTTTATTCAATTTTATAAAAATGCGTAATGCATTTATTCGGAAGTAGACAAACTTCTAGTAAAATTAGGTGCGTTAATTGTCTAGGGAAACAAATCCACCAATTTTATTGCAAGTTTCTACAAATTTTAATGCCCCAGCGTGATTGGAATTTGAAGGTTCGTCTAAAATTTGGGCACGCTCTTTTGCGGCCCTGAAGCCAGAATCTATATCACCGCTAATGTCGGCATCTTTTTGTGGCCATGTCCTGCGAATATACGCCTCAATTTTTGGACGCATGATTGTTGCGCCTGCCGCTTCGCCTGCACCATAGGTTTTGCCATTCATCTGAACGAATAGCATGTGACCGGCGCAATTCGTCCAAAGCTGGTATCGCTCATTCTCTGACGCCGACAAATTCTCCGATTTCTGAGCCCAGCCAGTCGCAGGTAGCATCATTGCCATAAAGGCCAGAACGGTCCCCAGAGATTGGCGAGATTTCATTTGACGGAGAACTCCTGTAAAATGGACGCTTAGGCACGTATAAATCCGCAGCATGGGCTGTAAAGTTAAAAGCGCTGTGAAGTTAACGGTCCCCGAAGAAACTCTTTTGCCCAAAATGCGTGTTCCGCAGAGCTTATTGAGTGACAGAAATCCACAACATTTGCGACAAAACACGCTCTTGGGACGCGACCCGATTGCTGACATGCCCCACTTCCCTTCGTCATTCCCGGTCGGGACAATCTGTTTCGAACGGATAATCTAGCCGACAGCGATCCCAGCTTTCGCTGGGAGACGGGTTGGGAATGCCCGCCAGCCACCCTATCCACACCGTAGCAGCACCGATCTGCCGCTAACGGCAAAGCCCGTCAGGCAGAGGCCCGATGCCGTCCGCCGGCAGGGTCACTTGCCTTCGCCAAGAGCATCCGCGCAGCGCTGGAGCAGTTCTCGCAACATGCTGGCTTCGCCTGCACTCAGGCCCGCCAGCATCTCCCGCTCCACGATTTCGGCGGCAATCGTGCCTGCCTGCGCTGCCCTTTTCCCCGCATCGGTCAGTTCCGTCATGATGATCCGCCCATGCTCCGGATGCGGCGTGCGCGTGATCAAGCCCTCCCGCTCAAGGGTAACAAGCATCCCCTGCATGGATTGGGGCGTCACGAATGCGGCGCGCGCCAGTGCGGCGTTCGATATGCGGGGATTTTCGGCGATCGCGAGCAGCACGGCGTTTTGGGAAGGGGAAACCCCGGTGCCCGCCAGTTCCGCCTCAAGGCGCAGCCTCAGGCGATTCTGGGTAAATTTTAGCAGGTACCCGATCCAGCTCTGCTCATCCGAAGGGTTCATCTGGCGCGTTGACATTATCAGGAACCTGATATTAATGTAAGGAGCCTGATAATAATGCGAGTGCGCGAAATGACAATGCCCATCGGTCCTTCCTTTATTGCCCTGCAGGTGCGCGATCTTGCGGCGTCAGCCAGCTACTACCGGGAGGTGTTTGGTTTTGAAGCAAATGCCCGGAACCCGCCGGGGGCCGTCGTTTTCAAGACCAGCCCAATCGCCCTGGCCCTGCGCGAGCCCCTGCGGCCGCTTCCCGAAACCGGCCCTCTGGGCGTCGGCATGGCTCTGTGGGTCAGCTGCGACGATGCAGACGCTTTTTACGCCCGGATTATGGAGCGTGGCGGCAATGTGCTCAGCGAACCAAACGATGGCCCGTTCGGCCGGTTCTTCACTGCTGGCGATCCCGATGGCTACGCCATCACCTTCCACACCGCCCAAGGCTGAGTTCACGACCTAGGCGGCCCGATGGGGTGGGAAGCGGGCAGTCTGTTCCCACCCATTTTCTGTCGTCACACTTATTGTCATCATTCCAGTGCAGGCGGAAATGACGAACAGGAAGGCGGCCCCCGGCGCGCGAATGCAACACAATCCCGCTTTTCCACCGTGACATCGCCCCGGCGCGCTTGCCCTTGTCCGCGCCTGTATTATCTTCGCAGCTACAAACCGAAAGGAGTCCATGGCCCGCAAAGCAGATCGTGCCGGTTACGCGGCACTCGCCCATCCCGAAGATCGCCGCGATGCTTCGCGCCGCGCAAGGGTGGAGGTGGAATTCGACGAGCAGACCGTGCTTGGCGCGCTGTTTGGCGAATTCGACGCCAATCTGGTCCAGATAGAGAATCGATTGGGCGTCTATATCGCGGCGCGCGGCAACAAGGTGCAGATCGAAGGGCCCGACGATGCAGTGGCCCGCGCACGTGAGGTGCTGAAGGGGATGCATCAGCGCCTCCTCACCGGCCAGCAACTGGATGCGGGCGCAATCGAAGCACTGATCGCCATGTCCAGCGAACCGACGCTGGAAGGGATCATCTCGGGCGATGCGGAACGCCCGCCGATCATGATCCGCACCCGCAAGAAGACGATCATCCCGCGCTCTGCCGCGCAGATCGACTATATGCGCGCGCTGGCACGGGATGACATCATCTTCGCCCTCGGCCCGGCGGGCACGGGCAAGACCTATCTCGCCGTCGCCCAGGCGGTGAGCCAGCTCATCACCGGCAGCGTGCAGCGCCTGATCCTTTCCCGCCCGGCGGTGGAGGCCGGCGAAAGGCTGGGCTTCCTGCCCGGCGACATGAAGGAGAAGGTCGATCCCTATCTCCGCCCGCTCTACGATGCGCTGTATGATTGCATGCCGCCCGAACAGGTGGAACGGCGGCTGGCCAGCGGCGAGATCGAGATCGCGCCGATCGCCTTCATGCGCGGCCGCACGCTGGCCGATGCCTTCGTCATTCTCGACGAGGCGCAGAACACCACGCGCGAGCAGATGAAGATGTTCCTCACCCGCTTCGGCCAGAACAGCCGGATGGTGATCTGCGGCGATCCCAAGCAGGTGGACATTCCCGGCGGCCCGAACATGAGCGGCCTCAACGATGCCGTGGCGCGGCTGGACGGGGTGGACGGCATCGCCATCTCCCGCTTCTCCACCGGCGACGTGGTGCGCCACCCGATTGTCGGCAGGATTGTCGAGGCCTATGAGGGGAAGGACGATTAGCTTTCCTTGCCACGGCGACTGCGGGGCGGCATGGGGCTCGCGTGAATCTCGAAATCGATATTGAAGCGCCCTGGCCCTCGGGCCAATGGGAGGAGCTTGCGGAACGCGCGGCCGACGCCCTGATGCAGGTCGCGCCGGAGCTTGGAAATCCGCGCCTTTCGGCCAGCCTCATCTTTACCTCCGACGAGGAAATCCACACGCTCAACCGCGAGTGGCGCCAGCGGGACAAGCCGACCAATGTGCTGTCCTTCCCCATGCTGGAGCGCGACGATCTGATCTCCCTGCCTGCGGAAGGCCCGCCCGAATTGCTGGGCGACATCGCGCTCGCCCATGAAACCTGCGCCCGCGAAGCGGCGGAAAAGGGTGTTGTGCTGGAAGATCACGCGGCCCATCTGATCGTGCATGGACTGCTGCACCTGGCCGGTCATGATCATGAAATATCGCCGCAGGATGCCGATGCAATGGAAGCGCTGGAAACAAAGGCGCTTGCGCTAATGGGAATTGCTGACCCATATGGCGATCAAGGCGAATGACAGGAGAAAGTAACAGGGCCATGTCTGACACGGCCAGGACCGGCGACTCCAGCAATGGAGACGCGGACAGTAAAGGCGGCTTGTGGGGCTCCATCCGCCGCTTCTTCGATGGGGACAATGGCGAAACCTCGCTGCGCGCGCAGCTTGAGGAAGCCATAGCCGAGCACGAGGACGAGCATCCTTCGGGCAGCCCCCGAGCGGCTGGCGGCGATCTGTCGCCGCTGGAACTCACCATGCTGCGCAACCTGCTCCATTTCAGCGAGCACGATGCCGATGACGTGGCGATCCCGCGCGGGGAGATCATTGCCGTTCCGGCCGATGCGAGCTGGGCGGAACTGGTCGCCAAATTCGCCGAGCATGGCCATTCGCGCATGCCCGTCTATCGCGAGACTCTGGATGAAGTGATCGGCATGATCCACATCAAGGACGTCTTCACTATCATCGCCACCGGCCAGACGCCCCCGGAAGACTGGACCAGCCTGATGCGTCAGCCGCTCTATGTGCCGCAGACCCGCAACGCGCTGGACGTGCTGGCCGACATGCGGGCGCGCCGCACCCATCTGGCCGTGGTGGTGGACGAATATTCGGGCGTCGACGGGATCATCACCATCGAGGATCTGGTCGAGGAAATCGTCGGCGACATCGAGGACGAGCATGACGATGCACCCGAGGCACTGATCGTGCCGCTCGGCGACGGCATGTGGGATGCCGATGCCAGGGCCGAACTGGACGATGTGGCCGAAACGGTCGAAGACCCGCGCATTGCCGAAGTGGAAGAAGCGGTCGATACGCTGGGCGGCCTTGCCTTCGTGCTGGCCGGCCAGGTGCCCGAAGTCGGCGCGATTCTGGAACATCCGAGCGGCTGGCGGATCGAAGTCACTGCTGGCGATGAAACCCATGTAACAAGATTGCGTCTGCACCCGCCCCGGCGAAATTTGGAGGAAGAGGAATAGCCCTCCCCCTTCAAATTGTATTTTTCGCAACTATTTTCGGGCCAGTTCTCGACAGAACGGGTAATTTCTGACCAACTATAGGTCTTCATGGTATCACGTCGCCTGCCTCCTCTACGCGCGCTCGAAGCGTTCGTACGCATCGTCCGCATGGGTTCCGCCCGTGCGGCGGCCAATGAACTCGGCCTGTCGCCTTCGGCCCTTTCGCGCCGGGTCACGAGCCTTGAGGAGTTTGTGGGCAAGAAGCTGTTCACCCGCGCGCATCAGGCCATGAAGCTGACCGACGACGGGCGATCCTTCTACGAAGCGATCAATCCGCATCTGGAAGCTTTGGCCCAGGCAGTGGAGGCCCAGTCCGAAAACCTGCAGCTGTTGCGCCTGCATCTGGGCGTTTCGCCGCTGTTCGGCAGCCAGCGCCTGTTCCCGCGCCTGCTGGAACTGCGCAAGCTGCACCCGCGCCTTCACATCGATATCGATACCGGGCCTAATTTGCTGGGCCGTGTGGGCGACACGCTGGATGCGGCGGTGATCGTCACTTCCGACCCGGACGAGAGCTATTATTCCGTGCGGCTGGACCACAACCGTGTCCATGCCATATGCAGCGAAGCCATGGCAGAAGAGCTGGGCCCCTCGCCGGATATGGACACGCTGGCGAAACAGACCTTCCTGATCCACAACGATCTGCCCGAGAGCTTCGAGGCGTGGAAGGATGCGCTGGGCTTCAAGGGGCTCCAGCCTGCCGCGATCGATCATTTCGATTCGGGCCAGCTAATGCTGGAAGCCGCCGCTCAAGGGCTTGGCATAGCTATCATGCATGATGACCACTTCCGCCGCGCGACCGGCAAGAAGCTGGCCAAGCTCTACGATATCGAAGTGGAGAGCCCCTATTCCTACTGGTTCGTCTGCCGGCCCAAATCGCTTGAGACACGCCCGGTGAAACTGTTCCACGACTGGATGATCGAAACCGGCCTTTGAGGCCGCCGGGCCCTGCCGCTGGCGAGCAAATGAAAAGGCGATCCAGCGCGGTAGATTTTTCCGCGCTGGATCGCCTGATTTTTCAATAGTTTGAGTCGGTTATCCCGATCAGGCCACGGTGGCCTTCACGATCTTGCCCGGGCTTGCCGGCGGCTCGCCCTTGGGCAGCGCGTCGATATGTTCCATGCCGCTGATGACCTGGCCCCAGACAGTGTACTGCTTGTCGAGGAAGCGGGCATCGTCGAAGCAGATGAAGAACTGGCTGTTGGCGCTGTGCGGCGCCTGGGTGCGAGCCATGGAGCACACGCCGCGCACATGCGGCTCGTCATTGAATTCGGCCTGCAGGTCCGGCTTGTCGGAACCGCCCATGCCGGTGCCCGTGGGATCGCCGCCCTGGGCCATGAAGCCCGGGATCACGCGGTGGAACACCACGCCATCGTAAAAGCCTTCCTTGGCCAGTTCGGTGATGCGGGCCACGTGGCCGGGGGCAAGGTCCGGGCGCAGCTTGATCACGACATCGCCGTTCTCGAGCGTGAAGGTAAGGGTTTCATCGGCCATGTGGCTATCTCCTAAAGTTCGGCGGCCGATATAGGCATTACAGGCAATAAGTCACCCCACCTTGCTTTTGCTCCACACCGGAATAGGAGGGGGCCATGAGCCCCGAGGAACTCGAAGAGCTGGACCGCGCCGAGGCACCCAATGCGGGCGCCGCGGAAGAAAAACGCGAACAGTTCGACGAAGAAAACCGCCTGAAGGCCGATTTCGTCCGTGCAGTCTCCGATGCACTGGAGGACGGGGACGATGCCGGGGTCTATGAGCTGGTGGAGCCGCTCCACCCGGCCGACATCGCCGACCTGTTCGAACTGCTCGAACGGCCCGAGCGCGCAAAACTGGCCGCTGCCATCACCGATTTGATGAGCGGCGACGTGATCGCCGAGCTAAACGACTATGTGCGTGAAAGCATGGTCGAGGAACTGGCGCCCGGCGCCGTTGCCGAAATCGCCGAACAGCTCGACACGGATGACGCGGTCCAGCTGATCGAAGACCTCGACAAGGAAGACCAGGCCGCCGTCCTCGCGGAAATGGACCCGGAAGATCGCGCGGCGATCGAAAACGCACTGTCCTATCCGGAGGAAACCGCCGGCCGCCTGATGCAGCGCGAGCTGATCGCGGTGCCCGAACATATGAGCGTGGGCGATCTGATCGACTATCTGCGTGAGCGTGAGGACCTGACCACCGAGTTCTGGGAAGTGTTCATCGTCGATCACACTCACAAGCCGGTGGGCACCTGCCAGCTTTCCTGGATCCTGCGTACCCCGCGCCATATTGCCCTGACCGACGTGATGAAGCGCGACCAGACGTTGATTCCCGTCAACATGGATCAGGAAGAAGTGGCACTGCTGTTCCAGAAATATGCGCTGATTTCCGCAGCCGTAGTGGATGAAAGCGGGCGGCTGGTGGGCCAGCTTACCGTCGACGACATCGTCCACATCATTCAGGAAGAAGCGGGTGAGGACGTGCTGCTGCTGTCCGGCGCCGGCGAAGGCGACATCAACGAGCCGATCCGCGAGGCCTATGTGGCCCGCGTGCGCTGGCTGATCGCCAATCTGCTCACCGCCACGCTCGCCAGCACGATCATCGCGACCTTCGAAGGCACGATCGAGAAAATGGTGGCCCTGGCCACGCTGATGCCGATCGTGGCCGGAATCGGCGGCAATGCCGGTACGCAAACCCTGGCGGTGACAGTGCGTGCGCTGGCCACCAACCAGCTCACCGCCTCGAACGCCTGGCGCTCCGTGCGCCGCGAACTGGGCATCGCGCTCCTCAACGGCTGCACGGTGGCGGTCGTGATCGGCGTGGCAGTGGGCCTGCTGTTCCACAATCCGGCGCTGGGCGGCGTAATAGCGGCGGCAATGCTGACCAATATCGTGATCGCCGGGCTGGCCGGCGTATTCGTACCGCTGACGCTGGAACGGCTGAAGGTGGACCCGGCGATATCCAGTTCGATCTTCGTCACCATGACGACCGATTCGATGGGCTTCCTCGCCTTCCTCGGCCTCGCGACTCTGAGCGGGTTGACTGGCTGAGATGCCGCTTCACCTCACCAAGATCGCGTTCGGCGCCCAGTCGATGGAAGACCTGCGCAGCTGGTTCGACGAAGGCGGGCCGGAAATGCGCCTTACCACCCGCTATATGCCCAAACGGGTCGCGGAACTGGAAGGCGGCTCGCTTTACTGGATCTACGACCATGCATTGGTCGGCCGCAGTCCGATCCTGCGCTTCCAGCAGCGCGAGGACAACGGCCGCTGGTGGATCGTGCTGGAACGCAAGCTGATCCCGGTGGAACCCCGCGCCAAGCGTGCCCATCAGGGCTGGCGCTATCTTGAAGAAGAGAACGCCCCGCCCGATCTTGGCGAAGGCATGGCCGAAGGCGACGTGCTGCCGGGCAGGCTGGTGAAGGACCTCGCCAAGTTGGGGCTGGTCTGACGGATTACAGCTCGATCACGGCTTCGACCGGCCTGCGCGGAGACATCGGCATGGGTGCGCCATAGCCGAAGCGAAGCACAAGATCGGGCCGCCGCCCGGGCAGGCCGATCAGCGAGGCAAGATCCGCGCGATAGCGCTCCACTTCCACCGGCTGGTTGATGAACGACGTTTTCATGCCCAATGCCGCTGCCTGCAAGGTGAAACGCTGGCAGGCACGCCCGGCGAGCATCCAGTGCGCAGGATCGGCGCGATCCGCAACGAACACGGCCACCCCCGCCGAACTGTCAAGCTGGCGGACATATTTGGGATTCTCCGCCTCGGGCGTGAAGATATAGGGAAAGATCGCTTTCCCCAGCCAGGTAGGAACCGATGGATTCCCGCTGGCGGCACCGGGAATACCGTCGCCGCTTTCAAGTGCCTGACGCGGATTGAAGCGCACCCATTCGGCCAGTTCGCGCACGAAAGCCCGGTCGTTCGCCTGCGCCATATTGCCCGCGATCACCATGTCGCGCACTGCGGAAATCTTCGTCTTCTCAGTCAGCAATATGCATGCGACGCCCGGCATTGTGCCTGCCGCTTCCAGTAAAGCGAGGTCCGCAGGCGCGACTGCCCGCCCATCGAACGGTGCCCGCGTGGTCTGACGAATGGGGATGGCGCCAAACAATGGCGACCTGTCCTGCGGCCCGGTCACATGGGAATAGCGTACGGCCCCATCCTCCCCGCGTGACAGTTCCCCCGGCAGGCCCACGGCGGCGGCGGCCAGGGCGAGGTTCTCCGCCGCGCAGCCAAGACTGCAATGCAGATGGTGATCGTCGGGATCGACTGCAGGAGTGCGGCGAGTGAAATCGGGCGCGATGCGGATTTCGCCGGGCCGGATCGCGAAACGCCAGGGCTGGGTGTTGTGGCTGTTGGCCGCCAGCGTGGCATATCGCACCAATTCGTTCGGGTCTGCCCCGCCCAATGGCGCGCGCAGGGCGCGCATTGCACTGGCGTAGTCCTCGGCCGAACCCATGCGGACAAAGCTCACGCCCGCCGCGCCTGCTCCTGCCGCCAGCAGCGCCCCACCCCCGATCAGCACCTTACGGCGCGTGGGATGATTCGATTTCGCCTTGTCCATGCGAGTCCCCTTTTTCTGCCGGCGGCAACCATATCAACATGCTCTGGCCACCGCTGCAAGCGGCGGAAATTCGCGCCTTTCCATATTTCAAATTAGTCAAACTAACATAAAACTTGCGCGCTCCGATTTTCGCGTTACTTGAACTAACATGAAAGATGAATCGAGCAACAAGACGCGCAACTATCGGCAGTCGACGCGGGCCAGAGCGGCGGAAGAGACGGGGCACCGGGTCCTGGATGCCTTTTTGGTCCATCTGCAGGCCCAGTGGTTCGACGAGATCCGGCTGGACGATGTGGCGAAGGAAGCCGGGGTCACGGTGCAAACCGTCATCCGCCGTTTCGGCGGCAAAGAAGGGCTGCTCCACGCCGCCAGCAACCGGATGCAGGAGGAGATCGTCGGCGAACGCACCCCTGCCGCGCTGGATGTCGGCCGGGCGGTCGATACGCTGATTGCCGAATATGAGATGGCCGGGCCGCTGATGATGCGGCTTCTGTCGCAGGAAGACCGTTATCCCGCCATCCGCGCGATCGCCGATCGCGGCCGGGCCACCCATCGCGAATGGGTGGGCGATGTCTTCGCACGCTGGCTGCCGGCCTTCCCTCCGGAAAAGCGCCGCAAGGTGCATGACCGGCTGGTGATCGCGCTCGATCTCTACGTCTGGAAATTGCTGCGAACCGACATGGGCCGCAGCCTTGAAGAACTGCGCACGGCGATGCTGGAGATGGCCACCGCCGCGCTCGAACTCGAACCGGGCGATTTGGAGCGCTCCACCATTCTATCGGAGGCCTGACATGACCTGCGGCACATCTTCTCGCAAATTCCTCATTGCGACCTGGGAGGGCGGCGGCTCCGTCGGCCCCAAGCTCACCGTGGCGCGCAAGCTGATCGACGCCGGGCACGAAGTCCGGGTGATGAGCGACGAATGCAATCGCCTGGAAAGCGAGGCCATCGGCGCGCGCTTCGTCCCCTGGACCCGCGCGCCCAGCCGACCCGATCGCAATCGCGAAAGCGACGCGATCCTCGATTGGGCACAGGCCAATCCGCTGGAAGGCTTTGCCCAGGCACTGCACGACATATTCGCCGGGCGAGCGCTGGATTACGCGCTGGACGTGATCGACGAGCTTCGGCGCGAAAGTGCGGACCTCGTGATCTCCAGCGAATTGCTGTTCGGCGTGATGGCCGCCTGCGAAACGCTGGATCAGCCGCTGGTGCTGATGCCCTGCAATTCGCTGATGTTCCCACTCGCCGATGCCCCGCCCGCAGGCCCGGTGAAGTTCGAGGACATGACACCGAACCAGCAGGCCGAAGCCGCAGCGATGTTCGCCGCTGCCAGCGCCATGTTCGATAGCGGCCTTCCCCTGCTCAACGCTGCACGGGCGCAGCTTGCCCTGCCCCCTCTCTGCTCGCTGATGGACCAGTTGAGGCCCGCGCGCCGGGTGCTGATCGGCATCAGCCGCCATTTCGATTTCGCACCGGAAGGCGATCACGGCCGCTTTGCCTATGTCGGCCCCCAGCTGGACGATCTGGCCTGGGCGGGCGAATGGCAATCGCCCTGGCCGCAGGACGATGCTCGTCCGCTGGCGCTGGTGGGTTTTTCCACCACCTTCCAGAACCATGTCGCCGTGCTGCAACGCGTGATCTACGCTCTCGCCACATTGCCGGTGCGCGCGCTCGTCACTCTTGGGCCGGCCATCCAGCCGGAGGAGCTGACCCCCGCCGCCAACACCGTGCTGGTGCGCAGCGCGCCGCATAATGCGGTGCTGAAAGACGCGAATCTCGTCGTCACCCATGGCGGCCACGGCACTCTGGCTCGCGCCATGGTGCATAAATTGCCGGTGCTGGTGATCCCCCATGGCCGCGACCGGGATGGCAACGCCGCCCGTATCGTGGCCCATGGTGCCGGGCTGATGCTGCCCCCTTCCGCGCCGATGCATGAGATCAACGATGCACTGGAGCGTGTGCTCTACGACCGCACCCTCCATCGGGGCGCGCTGCGGCTCGGCACGCAAGTGGAACGCGAGATGCGCGACAGCCGCGTGGTGGAGGAACTGGAAGCACTCTGCTGCCGCGAATTTGCGTAAGGCAAGCCGGCGAGGATGTGTCACCTTTGCGGACAGCAATATGCCGTGTTTCGTTCGCAGGGCACCATCCCCGTCCGGCCGGGTTTCGAGCCGTTTTCGGGAGCTGTACGCCGACCGGACTGTCACCTTCCGTTTCGCGTTTTCGTGCAGGCCCCGCCCGCTCCGACGGGCCGGGCAAGCGCCAGCACGAGGAGCGAAAGGCAGGGCGGAGGCGAAGCGTTCCATCGCGCAGGATAAACGCCATTCGGGAGTGTGTAGGAAAGCGTTTTATGTGGACGAAGCGTGGCGCCCACACCTGACCCTTCTCCCGTCGACGAGAGGGATTTGCCCCTACCCCGCCTGCGACAGCTCCACCACCTTGCGCAGGGTTTCCCGGAACACTTCCGGTTCCTGCGCGCCGGGGACCAGATAGCGGTCGTTGATGATGAAGCTGGGCACTGAATTGATGTTCGATTCGCGTGCCCGGCGTTCTTCCAGCCGCACGGCGATGCCCAAAGCATCATCGTCCAGCGCATCTTCCATCGCCTTGCGGTCGAAGCCCAGGTTTTCCGCGATGTCGAGCAGGACAGAGCGCTTGCCGATCCGGCGGCGCTGCTGGAAATGGGCGCGGAACAGGGCGAGCTTCAGCGCGGTCTGCGCTTCCATGCCCTCCACCGTCAGTGCCCAGCGCAGCAGCTTGTGAGCATCGAAAGTGTTCCACATCCACGGCTCGGGCGCTTCGCCATCCCCATCGTAATCCATCGGGAAGCCGACCCGCGCGGCCACTTCCAGCAATTGCTCGCGCATTGCGGCCACTTCCTCGGCGCTGCGGCCGTAGACTTCGGCGAGGTGCTCGGCCTGGCTGCGCCCTTCGGCCGGCATGTCGGGGTTCAGTTCGAAGGGCATGAAGCGCACTTCGACGTCGATCTCCCCCTCCAGATCCTTCAGCGCCTTCGCAAATTGCGTGTAGCCGATGGCGCACCACGGGCACATCACATCCGACCAGATGTCGACCGCGACCTTGGGAAGTTCGTCTGCACTCATTTCGCGAGCCACCATTGCAGCATGTGATAGGCAATCGCCTGAGGCGGAGGCGGGAAGAAGCTGGCGCTTTCCCGGCCCTTTTCGATGGCCTCGGCCACTTCCTCGCGGGTGAACCAGCGGGCATCGTCCAGCTCGGTCCGGTCGATGATCAGCGCCGAGGATTCCGCATAGGCATGGCAGCCGATCATCAATTGCGAGGGGAATGGCCAAGGCTGGCTGGAAATATAGGTGACGCCGCGCACCCTCACACCCGCTTCCTCATGCACTTCGCGCGCCACGGCCTCCTCGATCGCTTCGCCCGGCTCCACGAAGCCGGCAAGCGCCGAATAGCTGCCCGGTGGAAAACGCGACTGGCGGCCCAGCAGCAGCTTGCCCTCATGCTCCACCAGCATGATGGTGACCGGATCGACGCGGGGGAAATGCTCGGCCGCGCAATTCTCGTTCACGCAGTTGCGCTGCCAGCCGCCCTTGGCCAGCACCGAGGGCGCACCGCATTTGGCGCAGAAGCGGTGCCGGGCATGCCAGTCCACCAGGCTGCGTGCGCAGCCATAGATCGCCATATCCTCGCCATTCATCGCGGCGATGGCCTGCCAGGACTTGCGATGGGCATAGGCAGGGCTGGTATCGCCCTTCATCGGCACGGCGGCGAAGCAGCCGAAACCGTGGCGCAGGCCGAGGAACACCAGTTCCCCATCCTTGGGCGCATCGGACAGGCGGCCCCAGGCGAGTCGGCCGGCCTCATCCGTTTCCGGTGCCAGCCCGTCCATCAGGAGCAGACTGGCCTGCGGGCTCCTGAGCACGGCGAGCCGTTCGGGATCGGAGCGGATATGGTCCGCCCGATCGAGCCCGGAGCCTGCGAAGGCAATGGCGGCGACGCAACAGCTCATGCGGTTCCCTTCCTTGCAGCGAGGTCGGATTCGACCGCTTTTTCGAACTCGGCATATACCGGATAGGCAGCGGAGGGCATGTATTGCGTATAGATCCCGCCCCGCAATCCGCTCGCCATATCGACAAAACCCACCGTCCCGGCAGCGCCCGCCCAACCAAAGGCCGAAGTGCCCCCAGCCCAGCCGACACGGCCGCCCGCGCCGAAGCCATAACCGGCAACCGATGTCCCCTTGGTGACATCCGGGCCGGGCAACAGGTTCGACGTGCCCATGCGCACCGCAGCCTCGCTCATCACCTGCTTGCCCCCGATCCGGCCATAACCGGCCAGCATCTTGAGGAAGCGATCATAGTCGCGCGGGCTCCCCACCAGCCCCGATCCGCCGAAGGGGAAGGCTGGCTGGTCGAGATAGATCGAGGAGACGCCCGGATCGAGCGGCAGGACCTCGCCATTCACGACCGCGTAGCAGGTGGTGAGCCTGCCCGCTTCGCTTTCCGGCACCCGGAACCATGTGCTCGCCATACCGCAGGGATCGAAGATGCGATCCTTGAGGAAAGCGTCGAAACTCTCCCCGCTGGCAAGTTCGATCACCCGGCCCAGCAGGTCGAGCCCGCAGGAATAGGACCAGCGCGTGCCGGGCTGATGGACCAGCGGAATCTCCGCCAGCCGGTCCGCGAACAGGGCCAGGCTGCGCACCGGCTCGCCGCGTGTGAAGCCTTCCATCGGGATGCGGCTGATCTGGCCTGAAATAACCCCGCGCTCCTCCATCAGCGCCTTTACCGGCCCCTGCTGCACCACCGAATAGCCCAGCCCTGCCGTATGGGTCAGCAGGTGCCGGATAGTGATCGGGCGGACGAGCGGTTCCAGATTATCCTCGCTTACCGGCCCGTCATAGATTTTCTGCACCTTTACATCGGCAAAACCGGGCAGGATTTCGGCCAGCGGCTGGTCCAGCGACAGGCGGCCCTCGTCGATCAGGATCATCGCTGCCATGCCGGTGATCGGCTTGGTCATGGAATAGAGGCGATAAAGGCTGTCCGCATCCGCCTTGCGCCGCCCGCCCATCATGTCGCGCCCTTCGGCCACGAGCTGGGGTGCAGCCTCGCCCCGCCCCATGAAGCTCAGCATATTGGCCACCTTATGGCCCTCGACATAACGGCTGGCCATGGCACGCAGATGGGGCCAGGGCTCCACCGCTGCATCGGCGGCGAAGGCAGGTAGAGGCCATGTGGCAAGCCCTGCGCCGATGCCGAGCGCGGCACCGCCACGCAACAGGTTACGGCGCGACAGGCAGGGATGGATCGGGGTGGACTCCATGCGGCCTCTCCATGCTGTTTCTCATTTTCCCCTGCCTAGGCAGCAGGCGAGAGCTGCGCAAGGCAACCCTTCATCACACAGGCTTGCATCGACGGGGTGTGTTATCCATATAGAACACATGTTCAATCTGATCTCGATCCTGATCGGCATTGTCGCCCTGCTGCTGGCGATCCCTTCCCAGATTCCGCTGCTCGGCTGGGGCAATTGGATCGTGCTGCCCATCGCCGTTGTCGGCATGGGCATCGGCGCGCTTTCCCGCCACGATCACGGGCGCAATTTCTGCCTGATGGTATTCGCCATCGCCGTGATCCGGCTGATGCTGGGCGGCGGGATAATCTGACGGGCGGGGTGGATGTGCCACCCTTGCGTTACACGGAACAGCCCGCGATACTCGCAGCGCAATCCCCCTGAAAGGCCCGGTTTGCAGCCATTTTCCGGGGACAGGTGCGCCTTGGAGTGTGACTTTTCGTTTTGCCGTTTCGTGCAGCCCCTGCCCGCTCCCGCAGGCTGGCTTCGCGCTGGTCGTGGATGCGCGAAAAGGAGTGACAATCAGGCGATTCATCGCACAGGATAAACGCCATTCGGTGGCCTGTAGGAAAGTGCTTTCTGGCGGGAGCGCAAAGGAGAACTGCCGAAGACGGAAAGTCCGGAAACGACCCGGTAGCGGACATGCCCATTCACCTTCGCGGGAATGACGAGTGGAGGGACTATCGCCCCCAAATCCCTCGGTACGAATCCCTGCACGCCGCCTAACTCAAGGCCAGCCGGGCAATTTTCGCGAACAGGGTCGGCAGCCCCGCATCCTCAAGGCGCGCAAGCGGCCACCATTCCCCATCCCCATCCATCTCCCTGCCTTTCAGCACCTTGAGCCGCAGGGTGAGGTGGAAGTGCGTGAAAGTGTGGCGCACCGCGCCCGCATCGCGCCAGTGCCCTTCCACCGGGGCCTCACCCGAACCGTCCGCCCGCGCGTGCCAGCCATCGTCGGGCAAGGCCCGCATTCCGCCCAGCATTCCCTCGCCGGGCCTTGTTACCAACCAGACCTTGCCTGCCCGCTCGATCCAATAGGCAGTGCCCTCCCGCTCCGGCTTGGCCTTTTTCGCGGCTTTCACCGGCAGGCGCGCGGGATCGCCCTGTGCCCTCGCCTTGCAGGCACTCGCCAGCGGACACAGCAGGCAGCGCGGATCGCGCGCGGTGCAGATCGTGGCGCCCAGATCCATCATCGCCTGCGCGAAATCGCCTGCGTCCCTGTCGGGCGTGATGAGGCCAGCCTTCTCGCGGATTTCGGTCCGCGCGCCGGGCAGCGGGTCTTCGATGGCAAACAGCCGCGCCACCACCCGCTCGACATTGGCGTCCACCACCACGGCGCGCCGCTCGAAGGCGATCGCCGCCACGGCCGCCGCAGTATAGGCGCCCAGCCCCGGCAGATCGCGCAAGCCCTCTTCCGTATCGGGAAAGCCGCCCAGTTCCGCCACGGCGCGGGCGCATTTCACCAGATTGCGAGCGCGCGAATAATATCCCAGCCCCGCCCAGGCAGCCATTACATCCTCCTCCGGCGCGGCGGCCAGCGCCTCGACGGTGGGCCAGCGGGCAGTGAACTTTTCGAAATAGGGAATCACCGCCGCCACGGTGGTCTGCTGCAGCATCACTTCGGACAGCCACACGCGGTAAGGTTCAGGCGCCGCCTCACCCGGCGGGGCACGCCATGGGAGCCTGCGGGCATGGCCGCGATACCACTCCAGAAGATACTCGGAAATCGTCGCGCTGGCGTCCATCGGGGCGCTATGGCATGGCAAAGCCGATCATGGAACGGGACGATGGGAAAGGCGGGCGAAAGCCCCCGAAGGCGAAGGTCGCGAAGCGCTACGAGCGGCCGCGCGGCGGCCCTGCACGCGCCATTTCCGACCTGATGCCCGACATCGGCCGCACCGCTTTTCGCCGCTTCGGCTTCATCCAGTCCAGCGTGGTAACGCGCTGGCCGGAAATCGTCGGGCCGAAACATGCGGAAGTCTGCGTGCCCGAATCGATCCGCTTTCCGCCCGGCGAGAAGACCGACGGCATATTGCAGCTCACCGTCACCCCGGCCCACGCGCCGCTGATCCAGCATGTGATCCCCGAGATCATCGAGCGGGTGAACCGCTTTTTCGGCTACAAGGCGATCGCACGGGTGAAATTGCGGCAAGGCGAGGTTAAGGCTCCCAGTGCTCTACGCGGCGCGGGTAAAAACGGGGCACCGCCTTCACTGAAGCCGATACCGATGGAACTGGGCGACAGCCTGCGCGACATTGGCGATCCGGAACTGAGGACGGTGCTGGAAAGTTTGGCCCGCAGCCTGGGTGCGCAAGAGGAAGGGGAAAGATGAAGGGCTTGTTTCGTGCTGCCGTGCTGGCGGGGTTCGCGCTGATGACCATCGGCGCCGCGCCCAACTGGCTGACCACCGCAGCCAGAACCGATGGCGGCCATGTGCTGGGCAATCCCGACGCCAAGGTGAAGCTCATCACCTTCGAAAGCTACACCTGCCCGCATTGCGCCGATTTCGAAAAGGAAGCCGGCGGCGCGCTGCGGATCGCTTATGTCCAGCCGGGCAAGGTTTCGCTGGAAGTGCGCCATTACGTGCGCGATCCGGTCGATCTCACCGCTGCGATGCTAACCGAATGTGTCGCCCCGGCGAAGTTCTTCAATACCCACCAGGCCCTGTTCAACAAGTTCGACCGGATCGCCCAGGTCATGACGAGCTCCACCAAGTCCCAGCAGGATCGCTGGTATGCGCAGGATCGTGCCGCCGGCCGCCGTGCCATTGCCTTCGATTTCGGCTTTTACGACATCGCTACCGCCCAGGGCCTCACCCGCGCACAGGCCGATATGTGCCTGAACAACAATGCGCTGGCCAAGAAGCTGGCGGATCAGACAAAGGCCGATGACGAGAAATACAATATCAGCGGTACGCCCAGTTTCGCGCTTAACGGCGCGCTGCTGATCGCGACCCACCAATGGTCGCTGCTCAAGCCGCAGATCGACGCGCGGCTCTGAAGGAAATCGGGGGGTTAAGCTGTGCAAAACCGGCGCAGGCCTCGCCCCCTTGCTTCTATGCGGGCCCTCCATGGGCTAGCCATAAGGGATTGATCAAGATGGATGCCATGAAGACTTTCCGCCGAATTGCCACGCTCTCCTTCGCGCTTCCGCTCACCCTGGCGCTGGCCGCCTGCGGCGGCAGCGACGAGAAGGAAGGCGAATTGCCCGCCTCGGAACCGATCGCCCACATCGCGCCGCCTGCCGGGCAGCAATGGGCCGACATGGCCGTGGAAACGCCTGAAGGCGGCTTCCGCATCGGCAATCCCGAAGCCCCGCTCAAGCTGGTGGAATATGCCAGCCACACCTGCTCGCACTGCGCCGATTTCTCCGTGGAAGGCGCGGAAAAGCTGCGCGACGATTATGTCGCGAGCGGTGTGCTGAGCTACGAAATCCGCAACCTCATTCGCGAACCGCTCGATCTTACCATCGCCACACTTGCCCGCTGCAGCGGGCCGCAGGCGTTCCATCCGCTGGTGGAGCAGGCCTGGGCCAATCTTGGCCCGATCTTCGACACGGCGAACAAGAACAAGGAAGTATATGCTGCGGCCATGGAAAAGACGGGCGGCGCCCGCTTCCAGGGCATCGCCCAGGCTGCGGGTCTCTTCGACTTCTTCGCCCAGCGCGGCGTCAGCCGCGATCAGGCGATGCAGTGCCTTGCCGATGTGAACAAGATCACCGAAATCGTGAACCGGTCCGACAAGGATTCCAAGGATCTGGACATCACCGGCACACCCACTTTCTTCCTCAACGGCAAGCGGATCAATTTCACCACCTGGGACGCGGTGGAACCGATCCTCCAGAATGCCGGCGCGCGCTGACGGCGCTGGCATAAAGGATAGCGATGCGGATCAGGAAGCTCAAACTCAGCGGTTTCAAGAGCTTCGTCGAACCTGCAGAGCTGCGCATCGAGCCGGGGCTGACGGGTGTCGTCGGCCCCAATGGCTGCGGCAAGTCCAATCTGCTTGAAGCGATCCGCTGGGTGATGGGCGAAAACTCGCCCAAATCCATGCGCTCTGGCGGGATGGAAGATGTGATCTTCGCGGGCACCGCCCAGCGCCCTCCCCGCGCCTTCGCCGAAGTCGTACTCCATGCAGAAGACGCCGCCGGCGAGGAACTGGAAGTCACCCGCCGGATCGAGCGCGGCGCGGGCAGCGCCTATCGCGTGAACGGGCGCGACGTGCGCGCCAAGGATGTGGCACTGGTCTTCGCCGATGCCGCCACCGGCGCGCATAGTCCCGCTCTGGTCAGCCAGGGCAAGATTGCCGCCGTGATCGCCGCCAAGCCAGCCGAGCGGCGCATGATGCTGGAAGAGGCGGCGGGGATCGCAGGCCTCCACGTCCGCCGCCGCGATGCCGAGGGCAAACTGCGGCAAACCGAGGCGAACCTTGCCCGCCTTGAAGATTTGATGGCGGGGCTCGACACGCAGATGGCCTCGCTGCGGCGGCAGGCCAGGCAGGCCGAACGCTACAAGGCGCTGTCGGAAAAGATCCAGCTGGCCGAGGCGCGGCTGCTGTTCGCCCGCTGGCGCGACGCTGCTGCTGCCGCCGACGAAGCGCGCAAGACCGCCAGGACCGCGGAAGAGCGCGTCAGCACGGCGCAAAAGGAAACGGCCGAGGCCCAGAAGGCTCAGGCCGAACTGGCCCAGAAACTGGCCGATGCGCGCGAGGAACTGGCCGACCGGCGGGACGATTCCACGGCCCATGGCCACCGCATGGCCGCGCTTACCACCCAGCTCGAAGCCGCCGAGCAACGCCTGGCCGACCTCCAGCGCCAGCAGCGGCGGCTGGAGGAAGATCGCGGCGAGGCCGATCGCCTCACCCGCGATGCGGCGGATGCGCTGGCGCGGCTGCAGGCGGAACTGGCACAGTCCGAAAAGGAGTTGGGCGAGGATGAAGCCCGGCGCCCCTCCTTCCTGCTCGCCGCCGAACGCGCCGAAGCCGCCGCCCGGGCAGCCGAGCTGGAGCTTGCGCGCGCCACTGCGGATCATGCAGGTGTCGAGGCAGAGTGGCGCGTGGCCGAGGCGGAAGTCTCCCAGGCGGAGGCAAGGCTCGCCCGACTGGAGGCGGAGGCGCGGCGGCAGGAAGATCTGCGTACGGCACTCTCCAGCGCAGGCGATCCCGAGCTTGCGGTAGTGAGCGCGAGGCAGGCGGCGGACGAGGCGGCCCGACGGCTTGCAGAACTGCGCGACGGCCTGACCGCCCGGCAGGAGCGCAAGAGCGAGCTTTCCGCCGCCCGCGACGAAGCGGCCAGCGCTTTCGCTGCGGCCAGAGCGGACTTCGCCGGGATCGAGCGGGAATTCAATGCCTTGCAGCGCGATCGTGAGGCGCGGGCGAAGCAGGCATCCAACAAGCATGGCCTCCCCGCCGCGCTGGACAAGGTCCGCGCCGCGCCGGGTTATGAGCGGGCGCTGGCCGCCGTTCTGGGGCGTGACGCCAAGGCGCCGCTGGGCAGGCCGGCGGCCGGAAGCGAGGGTCGTTTCTGGGCAGGGGCCGACGCTCCGCCGCAGATTTCCGGGAGTCTTGCGGCATTTGTGCCGGAATGTCCGCCGGAACTGGCGGCTCGGCTGGCACTGGTTCATGTGGTCGAGAGCGACGATGGGCGGGCGCTGAAACCTGGCGAATGGCTGGTGACGAAGGACGGTTTTCTGCGCCGTTGGGACGGTTTCCTCGCTCGCGGAGAAGGCGCGGCGGAGGCGGCCCGGCTGGAAGCGGAAAACCGCTTTGCCGAGCTGGAAGGCCAGATTCCCGCTAAAAAGGCAGCCGTAGAGAGTGCACAAAAGGATCAGGAGCGTGCTCAGACGGACCTGAGCGCTCTTCAGCAGGCTTTGGTGGCCGCCGAACGCGAGATCGCTAAGGCTTCCGAAGCGGAGCGCGCCGCCCTGCGCTCGCTCGATCAGGCAGAGGCCGCGCGCGAGCGCCATGCCGCCCGTCTGGTGGAACTCGATTCCGCCAAGGCCGACCTGGCCGAGCAGCGGCAAGTGGCCGAAGCGGAACTCAAGGCCGCGCGGGACAAGCGCGCCACCCTGCCCGGTCCTGAAACCGGCCGCGCCTCGCTCGCCGCTGCTCAGGCGAAGCATGAAGCATCGCGCACCGGGATGCAGGCCGCCGCCGCCGCGCTCGCTGCGCATGATCAGGCGCTGGCCGTCGCGCGCGAGCGCCGGGCCGCCCGGGCCGCCGATATCAAGGGCTGGGAAGCACGCGCGGGCGATGCCACCCGCCGGCTGGCGGATATGGAGCGCCGCTTCGAGGAAATCGCGGAAGAACGCGCAGTGATCGAAGCCAAGCCCGCCTCGCTGGTGGCAGAGATCGAGCGCGGCGACGAGGTTCGCGCCCGGCTGGCGGAAGAACTCGCCAAGGCCGAAGCCGCGCAGGCCAGTATCACGCAGGAGGCCCAGGCCGCCGATGGAAGCCTCGCCCGCGTGACCGAAGCCCTCGCCACAGCGCGCGAGGAACGCGCCGGGGCCGCCGCCCGGGCCGAGAATGAGGAAGCAAGGCGCGAGGAAATGGCGCGCCTGTCTGGCGAACGCTTCCAGTGCTCGCCCCCGCTATTGTGCGGCCGCTTCCAGTTCGAGGCGAGCGAGATCGCCGGATCGGCCGAGGAAGGCACCACGATGGACCGCCTGACCGGTGAGCGGGAGCGGATCGGCCCGGTCAATCTCGTCGCCGCCGAGGAACTGGCCAAGATCGAGGCCGACCACGGCGCCAGCGCCGCCGAACAGGCCGAACTGGCCGAAGCGGTGAACCGCCTGCGCGGGTCGATCGGCAATCTCAACCGCGAGGGCCGTGAGCGCCTGCGCGCGGCCTTCGAGGAAGTGGACCAGCATTTCCGCCGCCTGTTCACGCGCCTGTTCGAAGGCGGCGCGGCGCATCTTGCGCTGGTCGATTCAGACGATCCGCTGGAAGCGGGCCTTGAGATCTACGCCCAGCCGCCGGGCAAGCGCCTCCAGTCGCTCACCCTGCTGTCGGGCGGGGAACAGGCACTCACCGCCGTGGCGCTGATCTTTGCCCTGTTCCTCACCAACCCCGCGCCGATCTGCGTGCTGGACGAAGTCGACGCCCCGCTGGACGATGCGAATATCGACCGCTTCTGCGATCTGCTGGAGGCAATGGTGCAGGAAACCGACACCCGCTATCTCATCGTCACGCATAACGCCGTGACGATGAGCCGGATGCACCGCCTGTTCGGCGTAACCATGGTGGAAAAGGGCGTCAGCCGCCTCGTCAGCGTGGACCTTGGCGGGGCCGAGGAATTGCTGGCGGCGGAATAGCGGCTCCTGTGCAGGCCGCCCCACATCGCTCGTCCTGAGCCTGTCGAAGGACGCGCGCTGCCCCCAGCCCATCGCACCATTCAGTCAGCTTTGCCGATTGCGGGATAGCTGGCGGAGCTTTTCCCAATCTCCCGCGATCAACGCTTCCTTCTTTGCCCGGCTCCAACCCTTGATCCTGCGTTCAGCAGCGAATGCGTCGTCGCGCGAGGGAAAGCTCTCTGACCAGACGAGCGTGACCGGCCCGCGCCCGGCTGTGTAGCCGGCAAGCGCCCCCGCCTGATGCTGCGCAACTCGAACTTCGAGGTCGTCAGTATGGCCAGCGTAGTAGGAACCGTCGTTGCAGCGCAGGAGGTAAGCGAAGAATTCCATTGCCCGGGGCTACCCTTTGCGCGCGTCCTTCGACAAGCTCAGGATGAGCGGGGTTGGGTTGGCAAGAGTCAGCATCGCCCCCAGCCCCTTCAAATCCGGCGGGCCGAGAGTTGCTCGCACCAATGCTGGTGGCGTTCGCCAATCACGCGGTCGAGCGCAAAGCCCAGCTCTTCGGGGTCCAGTTCCTCGACCCGCTCAAAACTGAAGGCCTCGGGTCCGTGTTCACGCCATGCCTGCTGCAATGTGCGATGCGGGCATGATCCGTGACGCAGGGTAAACCACAGGCGATTGTGGATGGTCGCAAGATCGGGCGCCCGCCCCACCCAGCACTCACCGGTCGGCGCGCAGCGCACCGCATAGATGCCGGGTACGACTTCCCGTTCCTTGTAAGCCGCCACTGCCGCGCGGCGTTTTTCCTGTTCCATCACCGGCCCTTCGCCTAACCATTTTTACCCGGATATATTACCCGCCGGAGAAAGGCAATTAAGCCCGGATAAAAATATGGTGCAGGGCGAATGCGACAGCTACCCCAAAACCAGCTGCGGCCCCGGCCCCTTGGCCGACATCCGGTCATCCTTGTTGTAGAGTTGGCATTTGTGCAGGCTGAGGCAGCCGCAGCCGATACATTGATCGAGCTGGCTGCGGGTGCGGGTGAGGAGCGTGATCTTCTCGTCAATCGCCACGCGCATGGACCGGCTGATGCGCTGCCAATCATTGATCGAAGGCGTGCGCCCCTGCGGAAGCTGGGCCAGTTCCGCCTCGATCTCCGCAAGCCCCAGACCTAGTTTCTGCGCGATGAGGATGAAGGACACCCGCCGGATATCGGATCGCAGGAAGCGCCGCTGGTTCCCGCCGGTGCGCAGCGAAGTCAGCAAGCCCCGCGCTTCGTAGAAGCGGATGGCCGAAACCGCCACGCCGGTGCGGCGCGCGAGAGTGCCGATTGGAATCAACTGGTCATTGCCCATCGCGGAATCCCCACACCCAAAACACGAACCGATAGCTTGACCTGAACTTAGCTTGAGGTTGCACAAGGGGCAAGCGCGGCGATTCGCGAAACATGATGGCTAACGCCCGCACAAGACAAATGAATGAAGGAATGGCCGATATGACACTGAAAAATGGCGCTCGCGGGCAGCTCGAACATGCCAATCTGACCGTCTCCGATCCCGAACGCCTCTCTGCCCTGCTGCAGGATCTGCTGGGCTGGCACGAACGCTGGCGCGGCCCCTCCACGCTGGGCGGATGGACGATCCATGTGGGGGACGAACTGACCTATCTCGCGCTCTACACCGACGAGGCGCCGCATGATCGCTTTGCCAAGGGCGTGCCGCTCAACCACGTCGGCCTGCTGGTGGACGATCTGGATGCTGCGGAAGAGGTGGTGAAGGCGGCGGGCCTGAAGCCTTTCAACCACGCCGACTACGCGCCGGGACGGCGGTTCTATTTCTTCGACTGGGATGGGATCGAGTTTGAGGTGGTGAGTTATCGGTAACACTCCCCCATCCCCGCTCAGCCTGAGCGAGGATAGGTGAGGCTTTTCCTCAAGCGTTCCCCGCCACAAAACAGGCCGCCGCCACCAGCAGCCCGGCAAAACGGTTGGAGCGGAAGCGCGCGAGGGCATTGGCCCCATCATCGGGATCGAGCGTCAGCACCTGCCACGCAAAATGCGCCGCCGCCGGGGCCAATGCCAGCAGCGCCAGCCAGTCAGCGCGCAGCAGCCAGATAGCCAGCCCGAAGAAGAACACCGCCCCGCCGAAAAATGCCCCCACCCCGGCGCGGACATTCCCGCCCAGCGAAAGCGCACTGGAGCCGACACCGACCAGCGCATCGTCCTCACGGTCCTGCAGGGCGTAAATCGTGTCATAGCCGATGCACCACAGGATCGCCCCGGCATAAAGCGCGGCAAGCACGTCCAGCCGGTCGCCCCTGAGCGCGATCCAGCCGACCGGCGCGCTCCAGGTGAAGACCAGCCCCAGCCATGCCTGCGGCCAGCCGGTGATGCGCTTCATGAAGGGATAGGCGGCCACCAGCGCGAGGCTGCCCAGCGCCACCAATTGCGCCACAGGGCGCAATTGCAGCAGCACCACAAGGCCCACCGCGCACAGCGCCAGCAGCCATATCCACGCGACCGTCTTGCTCACCCTGCCGCTCGCCACCGGGCGCTGGGCCGTGCGGGCGACCTGCCGGTCGATATCGGCATCGACAATGTCATTATAGACGCAGCCTGCCCCGCGCATGGCGACGCAGCCCAGCAGCATCCACAAGAGGAGCTGCCATTGTACGCCCGCCCCCGTCAGCCACACACCCCAGGCGCCGGGCCAGAACAGCAGCCACCAGCCGATCGGCCGATCGAACCGGGCCAGCAGCGCAAGATCGCGCAGCGGCAAGGGAAGGCGGGCAACGAGGCCCTTGTGCTCGCTATCGGGGACGATATCGCTGGCCGGTGCGGGTCGGATCATGGGGGAGCCCCTACTCCATTCGCCCCTTGCACGAAAGCTGTGCGTCTCGTGCTCTCTCCCCGGTGCGACATGGGTTGCGCATGACAACGCATCGCGCAACAAAGGCGCATCCAATCGCCCCTCTGCAAGGAATTTCCATGCGCGCCTTCCCTCTCGCCATTTCCGCCCTGGCTCTTGCCCTGCCCGCGATGGCCCAAGCGCAAACCGCTCCCACCACGCCCGCCGGGCTGGAGGCGCTGGAAATCCTCAAGGAAGCGATCGAAGTACCCACCGTGGCCGGGCGCGGCAATGTGCCCAAGCTGGCGGAAAAGCTCACCGCGCGGCTCGTGGCGGCGGGCTTCGATCCGAAGGACATTTCCTTCACCCCCGTGGAAGGCACCGATACGGGCTATTTCATTGCCCGCTATCCGGGCAAGGATCGCAAGGCGAAGCCGGTGGTAGTGAATGTCCATCTCGATGTGGTGGAAGCCAAGCCGGAAGATTGGGAACGCGATCCCTTCACCGCCGTGGTGGAAAACGGCTATGTCTTCGGGCGAGGTTCTTCCGACAACAAGGGCGATACGGCGATGATGCTGGCCGCCGTGATGAAGCTCAAGCGTTCCGGCTGGGTGCCCTCGCGCGATCTGGTGCTCGGCATTTCGGGCGATGAGGAAACGCTGATGCGCTCCACCGCCAAGCTGGCCGAGGCGCTGAAGGATGCCGATCTGGTGATCAATGGCGATGGCGGCGGCGGGGAACTGTCCAGCGATTTCCGCCCGATTGTGTACAGCGTGCAGGCGGCAGAGAAATCCTATGCCGATTTCAAGCTGACCGTCACCGACGAAGGCGGCCATTCCAGCCGCCCGGGCAGCTTCAACGCCATCGGCGCCATGTCGCGCGCGCTGGCCAAGGTGGATGCCTATCGCTTTCCGCCGCAGCTCAGCCCGCTGACCAAGGCCTATTGGGAGGGTACCGCCAAGGCTGCCCCGGCCGATGTCGCCCCCGCGATGCTGGCCTTTGCCGCCGATCCCGCGAACAAGGAAGCGGCCGATCTGCTTTCCTCCCACTCCGAATATATCGGGCTGGTCCGCACCACTTGCGTGCCGACCATGGTGAATGGCGGACATGCGGCCAATGCGCTGCCGCAATCGGTGACAGCGAATATCAATTGCCGCATCTTCCCCGGCACATCGCGCGTGCAGGCGGGCGAAATCCTGAAGAAGCTGATCGACGATCCGCGCGTGACGCTGGAAATGATGGACGATGGCTCGATCGAATCCCCCGAAAGCCCGCTGCGCAAGGATATGATGGATGCGGTGACCAAGGCCGTGCATGAACGCGCGCCGGGCCTGACCGTAGTGCCGCAGATGAGCGCGGGGGCCAGCGATTCCATGTATTTCCGGGCGCTGGGCATCCCCAGCTACGGCGTGTCGGCGATCTTCATGCGGCCGGACGATGAATTCGCGCATGGCCTCAACGAACGCCTGCCGGTTGCCACGATCGATCCCGGCGTGAAGCAGTGGGAAACGCTGCTGCGCGAGATTCTGAAGTAAGCGCAAAACAGCCGACCATGCCCGCCACTCCCGCCTGGCCGCCGCGCAGCGCGCCGCGCCTGTTCGTTCCCGGCCCGCTGGCGGCCGGGGCCGCAGTGACCCTGCACGGCAATCCGGCCAATTACCTCGCCCGGGTAATGCGCGTGGGCGAAGGCGACGCAGTGGTGCTGTGCGATGACGAGACCGGCGAATGGGCCGCGCGCGTGCTCTCCACCGGCAAGCGCGACGTGGTGCTGGAAGTGGCCGAGCGCCTGCGCGAGCGGGAGGAGGTGCCGGATTTCACCCTCTGCGCCGCACTGCTCAAGAAGGATCGCTTCGATCTGGTGCTGGAAAAGGCGACCGAACTGGGCGTGCGCATGATCCAGCCGGTGCTCACAAGACGCTGCGTGGCCGACAAGCTCAATCTCGAACGCGCCCGCGCGCTGGTGGCCGAAGCTGCCGAGCAATGCGCGCGCACTGCCCTGCCCCGCCTCGCCGATCCGGTGAAGCTCGACGCGCTGCTGAAAGGCTGGGACGAATCCCGCGCCCTGTTCTTCGCCGACGAATTGGGGGGCGAGCCTGCCCATGCCGCCTTTGCCGCCACGAAGGGCCCTGCAGCCCTGCTGGTCGGCCCCGAAGGCGGGTTCGACGATGCGGAACGCCGTGCGATCCGCGCCCATCCCGCGGCCCGGGCAATCACGCTCGGCCCCCGCATCCTGCGCGGCGAAACCGCCGCAATCGCAGCCTCTGCCCTGTGGATGGCGGCTGCCGGAGACTGGTCCGAATGACACTGTCAATTTGCGCTGGCGCAGCGCCCTTTCCTGGCCTAACGGCGCCGCTATGAGCACGCGCACAGCGTCAGATGGAGAGGAGCGGCTGATCGAAAGCCGCGACCAACTCGCGGCCCCCATGCAGGCCGGCGAGAAGCCCGCGAGCGCGTGGCGGATCGGCACGGAGCATGAGAAGCTGGTCTTCGCCCATGGCGATCATCACGCCCCTTCCTATGACGAACCCCACGGCATCCGCGACATGCTGCTGGCCCTGAAGGACTATGGCTGGGAGCCGGTGGAAGAAGGCGGCAACATCATTGCCATGTCCGGCGCGGATGGGGCGGTCAGCCTCGAACCTGCCGGCCAGCTCGAACTGTCGGGCGCGCCGCTGGAGAACCTGCACCAGACCTGCGCCGAAACCGGCCGCCACCTGAGCCAGGTGAAGGAAATCGGCGAAAAGTTCGGTATCGGCTTCCTCGGCTTGGGCATGTGGCCCGACAAGACCCGCGAAGAACTGCCCGTCATGCCCAAGGGCCGCTATGCCATCATGATGCGGCACATGCCGCGCGTGGGCACGATGGGCCTCGACATGATGCTGCGCACCTGCACCATCCAGGTCAATCTGGATTATGGCAGCGAAGCCGACATGGCGAAGAAGTTCCGCACATCGCTGGCGCTCCAGCCGCTGGCCACTGCGCTCTTCGCCAATTCGCCCTTCACCGAGGGCAAGCCGAACGGCTTCCTTTCCTATCGCAGCCACATCTGGTCGGACACCGATCCGCAGCGCACCGGCATGCTGCCTTTCGTGTTCGAGGATGGCTTCGGCTATGAACGCTATGTCGACTACATGCTCGACGTGCCGATGTATTTCGTCTTCCGCGACGGGAAATATATCGATGCCGCCGGACAGAGCTTCCGCGACTTCCTGAAGGGCGAATTGCCCGCCCTGCCCGGCGAATTGCCGACCGAGGGCGACTGGCAGGATCACCTTTCCACCGCCTTCCCCGAAGTGCGCCTCAAGAGCTTCCTTGAAATGCGCGGCGCCGATGGCGGGCCCTGGGGCCGCATCTGCGCGCTCCCGGCGCTGTGGGTGGGCCTGCTCTACGATTCGGGCGCGCTCGACGCCGCATGGGACGTGGTAAAGGACTGGACGATGGAGGAGCGCGAGGCCCTGCGCAACGCCGTGCCCAAGCTCGCGCTCGACGCGCCCATCCCCGGCGGCCGCAAGCTGAAGGACATTGCCCGCGAAGTGCTGGACATCGCCCGTTCCGGCCTTTCCGCCCGCGCCCGTCTCAATGCCGCCGGCGATAATGAGACCGGCTATCTGAACGAATTGTTCGATATTGCCGAAAGCGGCACCGTCCCTGCCCAGCGCCTGCTGGACCTCTACAACGGCCCATGGGGCGGCGATATCACGCGGGTTTACGAAGAGAGCTTCTGATGGCACGGATTGCCGTCATCGGCAGTTTCCGCCTGGCACCCGAGCGGCTCGATGAAGCTCGCCCGGCAATGATGCGGATAATCGAAGCCACCCGAGCCGAAGATGGCTGCATTGCCTATTCCTATGCAGAAGACGTGGCCGATCCGGGTCTGATCCGCGTGTCCGAAATGTGGGAAAGCCGCGAGCATCTCACTGCACATTTCCAGACACCACACATGATCCGCTGGGCGGAGGAACGCTCTGTCCTCGGCCTGAGTGGCCGCGACATTGCAGCATATGAAGTGAGCAAAGCCGAAACGCTCTGAGCTACTCTGCCGGCTGCAAGGCCACAGGCGAACGACGACGGAAGCGGCGGAGGATCTTGCGCAACCGGCTGGTGATCAGGCCGTGTTCGGCCATCCAGTCGTAATATTCGCGATATTTCGGGTCTTCCGCCAGCAAATGCGCCTCTTCGGTGCGGGCGCGCCAGTAATAGATCGCGCTTACGCAGCCCAAGAAGAAGGTGTTGCGCACCATGTCCACCAGCGATCCATTGGTGACGAGGAAGGGCAGCGTGGAACACCACCAGAAAGTGTTCTTGGCCAGATAGGCCGGGTGCCGCGTGAAGCGATAGGGGCCGTTCGTCAGCACGCCGCGATAGGTGAGATTGGAAAAGCGAATGCCGAAGGCCACCGTGGCCCAGGCATAGACTGCCGTGAGGAAGCCCAGCCACGCCGCCCATGCCCACAACAGACCGGTGTGGCCCTGCATCCAGTAGGACCAGTCGGCCGTGTGGAATTCGTAGCCGATCACCCCGTCATTCGACATCACTCCCCACACAAACGGCGGGTAGCACATCAGCGCCGCCAGCCAGCCGGCCAGGAAGGGATTGCCGCTGCGGATATGCGCATCCAGCGGGCGCAGGGTAAACAGATAGCCCACCGTGCCGATCTGCACGTCGATCAGGAACAGCAGTTCGAACAATACCCCGCCAAAGCGGCCCGGATCGCGCAGCAGCGCGGGGATATCCGCATTCACTACACTGGCAAAGCCCGGCGGCAGGATCGAGATCATGAAGGCGCCGAAGAAGGCCTTGATTGCCCAGGCGCGCCAGTGCTTCTTCACCTGCTCCCCATCCCACGCCTCGCGCCCGATCAGCATGGCGCCGAAATGCCAGGCCCCGTCACGCGGGTTGACCAGCACCCGGTCGAGCCACAGCACATAGGGTACGGACAGCACGAACAGCGGGATCGCCGCCACTCCGATCACTTCCATGGCGAACAGATATTGCCCGTTCCAGTACCAGCGGCACACACAATAGAGGAATCCGATCAGTGCCCAGGTGGCCCACAGACCCGCCAGCTTGGTCACCGAAATCTCGATCACGCTGGAAAGCGGGCGCGGGTTCTTCCAGGCAATGCCGGTGGAGGGGCGCAGATGCACCTTTTCCACCAGGATCGACCATGCCGCCATCAGCAGGCCGATCAGAATCATGGAGGCAAGCGCCGCATAAGGCCCGGAAAGCCGCTCACGCGGGCCCGGCAGGTTCAGCCCATCGGCCACCATCGGCCAGTTGCGGCAGACGATGATCCAGGCAAACAGGCCCGCAAGGCCGACCAGCCCCACCCAGGCGGAAACGTCGCTCCGGGGCGGGGTTGCGGCAATGTGCCGGGTCTGTTCGGGCAAGGCGCTCATGCCACGGCGCATAAGGGAAAAGGGTTAAGGGGCAGGTAACGCCCTTTCCCTCCCCCTCAGAACGTCCGTGGCGAGGGATCAACGATAGGCGTGGATCGTGCCGTCATCGTCCAGAATATAGAGCGTCTGGTTGGCGAGGACCGGTGCGAGCGAGACTGGAGCCTTGAGATTGCGGAACAGGGTGGGTGTCCCGGTCAGCACGTCCAATGTCATCACTTCCCCGCGCGAGCTGGCGACCCACAGCCTGTTGCCCGCAAGCACCGGCCCGGTCCAGAAGATGCGGTTGGAACGCTTCTTGGCATTCTTCCATTCCTGCAACTGGGTCAGCCAGCGCACCTTGCCGCTGCTGCGGGCGATGGCCAGCATCCGCGCATCGTCAGTGAGCGTGAAAATCCACTCCCCGGCAACCGCAGGCGTGGAAATACCCGCCAGATTGAGTTCCCAGATCCGCTGGCCGGTGACCAGTTCATAGGCGGCCATGCGTCCGCCCTGCCCCAGCGCATAGACGCGGCCCGAATCGATGATCGGATCGGCATCCACGTCGGTCAGCGCGCCCACTTCAGTGGAGATATTCGTGCGCGAAAGGGCATCGGCCCACACTTCGCGGCCGTTTTCATAACGATAGGCTGCCAGTTCGCCCGAGCTGTAACCGGCGATAACCGTACCCTGACCGGCAGCCGGAGCCGCCACGCCGAACACGCCCGCCTGGCCGACAGAGCCGGATTCATTCCACGAAACCGCACCGTCGGTGGGATTGAGTGCGATAATCTGGTTATCCTGCGTCATCACGAAAATCGTGTTGAACGCGATGGTCGGTGCGCCGCGCAGCGGGCCCGACGGTTTGACCGACCAGATCTGGGCGCCGTCTTCCGCATTGAGCGCGATAACGTCGCCCACGCCATTGGTCGCATAGACGCGCCCGTTGGAATAGCTCACTCCGCCGCCGAAGACCGAACTTTCGGCCTTGCCCGGCACGGGCATCTTGTAGGTCCATTTATGGCTGCCCGAAGCGGCATCGAGGGCGTGAATCACGCCATCCGTATCGACTGCGTAAAGCGTGCCTGCACCAATGACCGGCGCCGCGGCCATCCGGCGCTTCTTGCTCGAACCGGCGATGCGCGCGGTCCACGCTTCCTTGGGACTGTCCGCTATGGCCAGATGGCCATAGCTCTTGGATGCAGTGCCGCCCGCCTGGCTCCAGTCCGCATTGACCTGCGGAGCAGGAATCACCACCGAGGCGGAAGCCAGCGAGCTATCCACGGTGGTCCCGGCTTCGATCCGCGAAAGGATCGGCACACGATTACCCACGGTGGGAGTCTTGGGCTTGTCCTTGCCGCCGAAAATGCCACAGGCCGAAAGAGCGGCCGCCATCACGACGAGCATAGGAAGCGCCACCAGGCGCCGGGAAGAGATGCGGTTCATAGGCTTTGTCATTCTCGCAACTGTTACTGCGCCCCGGCAGGTTCTTGACCCGCCTGGCTCAGATCCTTCAGCGTCTCGTCGACATCCACAATCGCATCGACGCCCATCATACCGGCAAGCTGGCGCGCCCGCGAGCGCAGCGAATCGGGAACATCCTTGTCCTTGGCGATCTCCGCAAAGAGCGGACCTGCCAGATCGGTCTTGCCCATGTCGAGATAGGCCGCACCCAGCAATTCACCCGCACTGCCGAAATACGGCGTGCCCGGCTTCGCCAGCGGCTTCAGCTTCTCCACCACATCGGCAGGCTTCATCTTGTCGTAATTGAGCGAAATCTGGCGGATCGTGGCAAGGTTACGGTAAGGTTCCGCCACACTGCCATCATTGGCCACTTCGCCATAAAGGCGCGCAGCCTCAACCAGCTTGTTCTGGCGCTGGGCAACGCTGGCGCGCATCAGCTTGGCCACCGTTACCGCGCCGTCACCACCATCTTTTTCGAGCTTTTCAAGCTCTTTGGTGGCGGTGTCATTATTGCCCGCGTCGAACTGGTCGAGGGCCTTGACCAGCTCTTCAGAGACTTCCTCATGCTTGCTGCTCTGATACTCGGCCCACAACAGCCAGCCGCCGAAGATGGCGAGCCCGCCAATCACCACGGCGGCGACCTGCTTGCCATAGAGGCGGCCGAAACTGGCCAGCTGATCCTGACGCAGCGCATCGTCCACTTCGCGTAGCAAAGCATCCTGCTGTTTCGCGTCACGATCGGCGCGCTTGTCGGCATCGGTCTTTGGGGTAGTCGGTATGAGAGCCACGCGGGAGCCTTTGCTCGGTCAATTCCTTGGATCGGGCGCTGTTTAGGGGCCTCGCGGCGATACCGCAATGGCGGAAACCCGGCCATCCTCAACTGGAACCAATCCATGTGCGGCGGCGGGTGAACCGGTCATTAAGCGCCCGGGGGCTCAGCGCACGATCTTGCCTGCCATCGCGCCTTGGTAAAGCGCGCGATAAGCCGCCAGCATTGCCCCTTCATCATAGGAATTCCGCGCTTTTTCGCGATTGGCCGCGCCTACTTCACGGCGCCGTTCCGGATCGGCCGCAAGCGCGGTGATGGCATCGGCAAGCGCCGCATCGTCCCCCGGCGGGACAATGAAGGGCTCATTCGCCGGCGCGACCATCTGTGCCACATCCCCCACCCCCGGCGCGGCGACGGGCAGACCGGCCGCCATCGCTTCCACCACCGAAATCGGGAATTGCTCGCTTTTGGAGGAAAGGGCGAAGATATCGAACAGCCCCACCACCTTTGCGGGATCGGGCGCGAAGCCGGGCAGCTGGACACGCTCCGCAACCCCAAGCCGCCGCGCCTCAGCCATGATCGCCTCCCGCTCGGGCCCTTCGCCCAGGATCACCAGCCGCCATTCGGACGGCAAGGGAGCAAAGGCACGCACCATGGCAGGCAGGTCTTTCACAGCACGCAGGCCCGCCAGCGTTCCCAACCATTTTTCGCCCTCCCGCTTCACCAGCCCCGGTACCGCATCGGGCGGCGGCGCGACGGCGTAAGCGGCAGTCGGAATACCATTGGCGATGCGGTGGACACGGTGAGCGGGCTGATGCCACACCTCGCGCGCGATCCGCTCGAGTACGAAAGAAGGGACAACCAGCCCCGATGCCCGCCGCAAGGCGAGGCGGCGATAGAGATTACGCCGAATCTTGAGCCGCTCCGCCTCATCCGAGTTGAAGCCATCCTCGTGATGGATCAGCGGCGCAAGGCCCATCGACGGCGCGAAGAGGCGATGTGCCATCACGGCATCCATCGCGCCCCAATTATAGCTCAGCACCAGATCGAAGCCCCGCATCGCCCTGGCCAGCCCCTTGAGCCGCGCGGGCAAGGGAGAACCGGCAAGCGGCGGGAAGTCCGCAGGATAGTCGACTGCAACAGCGCCGGAAATCAGTTTTCCCGCCGCCAGAGCTCCTGGCTGCGCCGATATTATGGTGTGAGAGAACTCCGCCCCGAATGCGTTGATCAGCCGGACGCAGCGCACTTCCTTCCCCCCGGCATCGAAGCTCGAATGCAGGTGAAGTATCCGCCGCTGGCTCATTCGACTTTGGCCAGCAACCGGGCAATCGCCTCGCGCGCTTCGGGCTCGGCGAGAGTGGGCGGGTGGCCCGCCCGCTTGATGGTCACGGCCTCCGTCCCTGGAACTTCCTTCACCATGCGCCTCAGCGTTGCGGCGGAAAGCAGGTCCGAAAGAGCCCCCCGGATCGCCAGGACGGGACGCCCGCCCAGCGCGCGCCAGGCAGGCCAGAGATCGAAATCTGCACTGGCGGCAGGGGCATTGAAAGGCTCCGCGATCTTCATGTCGTAATCGAAGGCGATGCGGCCATTGCCGCCCAATGCCATCACGCGCTTGGCCATGGCCAGCCAGTCGGTGATCGCAAAATCGGGATAGATCGCGCCACCATTATCCCGCAGCGCTCGCGCCGCGTGCATCCAGGTAGGGAAACTGCGCCCCTGGCCCACATAGTCCCGAATTCGCTCGACGCCCGCCTGTTCCAGCACGGGCCCGATATCGTTGAGCACTGCCGCTGCAATCCGCCCCGCGCCGCCCGCGGCCAGCAGCATGGTCAGGATACCCCCCAGCGAAGTCCCTATCGCCACAAAGCGCGATATGCCGGCCTGCTCCAGCAAGGCATCGATATCGGCGATATATTGCAATGGATTATAAGTCGCTGAATCCTTGGCATAATCGCTCTCACCTCGACCTCGCAGATCGACGCAGATCAACCGCCAGTCCCCCGCGAAAGCATCGGCCACCGGCTCGAAATCACGGGCATTGCGGGTCAGGCCAGGCAGGCAGAGCAAAGGCGGCCGGTCAACCCGCCCCGGATAATCGCGATAATGCAGCTTGAGCCCATCCGGCGCAGTCCAGAACCCATCCTGAAAAGCCGCGCCTTCGCCCATATCCGCTGCACCCTTGTTGAGACGGCTCCTTGCGCGCGGCCGCCCAAGCCCCCACTAAAGCGGGATGCGAGCAGAACCGCCACCAGCCCCCTATAGGCCAGACCCGCAAATCCTCAAGCTCGCCGAATGGCTTGGTGACGAGGTATCGCCTGCCGATTTTCCCGAGGCGCAATTGCGTTTCCGCAATGGCCGGTGGGACAAGGCAGTGGGGCTCGATACCCTCACCGACGAGAAATGGGTGCGTCACTTCGGGCATTTCGAAGCGCTGCCTGACAATTTGCCCCGCCCGCTCGCGCTGCGTTATCACGGACACCAGTTTCGCGTGTACAATCCCCAGATCGGGGACGGACGCGGCTTCACATTCGCGCAATTGCGTGACGGGGGTTATTACGGCCAACCGCCCCGCTTGCTGGACCTCGGGACCAAGGGCTCGGGCCTCACGCCCTACAGCCGCACGGCCGATGGGCGCCTGACGCTGAAGGGCGCTGTGCGCGAAATCCTCGCCACAGAAATGCTGGAAGCGCTGGGCGCCAATAGCAGCAAGACCTTCTCCGTCATCGAGACCGGGGAACAATTGTGGCGCGGGGACGAACCCTCCCCCACTCGTTCGGCCGTACTTGTACGGCTCAGTCACGGCCATATCCGGATCGGCACTTTTCAGCGCCTCGCCGCCTTTGAAGCCAAGGCGGAAATGGAACAGCTCATCGCCTATTGCCTGGAGCAGTTTCCCGGCCCGCTCCCACCGGATGACATGCCGGGGCGTGGCGAGCCTGCGGTGATCCTGTTCCATCAGGCGGTCGAGCGGCTGGCCGATCTGGCCGCTTCCTACATGGCTGCGGGGTTCGTCCACGGTGTGCTCAACACCGACAATATGAACATCACCGGCGAGAGCTTCGATTATGGCCCGTGGCGCTGGCTACCGCGCTGGGAGCCAAGCTTTACAGCCGCCTATTTCGACGAACAGGGCCTCTATGCCTTCGGGCGACAGGCCGAGGCGATCCACTGGAACTGCGCCCAGCTCGCCATCGCGTTACGGCAAGTCTGCGATGCCCCGCCGCTCGTTGCCGCGCTGGAGCGGTTTCCCGATCTCTTCCACGCCGCAATGGCCCGGCGTTTCTGCTGGCGCCTGGGACTGCCGAGCCTGGGCATCGCCGAGGACATGAAACTGATCGCCGCCGCCGAACAGACCATGCGCGAACAGGCGATCGGGCCAGATGCGTTCTTTTTCACCCATCGTGGAGGTCGCGGCGCGCAAGGCAGTCTGGCCGAAGCGGTGGCTGGGCGTATCCCCGTTCCGTCCAGCCACGAATATTGGGCAGATGGCATCCCGCAGTCCATGCTGATCGAAGAGGTCGAAGCGATCTGGGCCGCCATTGCCGAAAAGGACGATTGGGGCCCCCTTCACGCCAAGGTGGCAGCGCTGCGCCGTTTGGGGGATGCCTTGGGTGAGCCCCCCGTGCCTGCCGGACATTCCACCCTGGCCATCTGACGTCGTAATTCGCCGCCGCCCGCCAGAAACGGCGCGCAGGTGCAAATGCAACGGCGATCCGAACAGACTGAATCCAGATAGCAAAAGGCCCGGAGGTTTCCCCCCGGGCCTTTCGTTTGTGTCCCTGCGGACTGGGTTGGGCTTAGTTGCCCGAACCCGGACCGTAGGTGATTTCCACGCGACGGTTCTGCAGTTCGCGAACGCCGTCAGCGGTCGGAACCCGCGGATTCGCTTCACCGAAGCCTTCGCTGCTGATCGCGGAGGACGGGATGCCCTTGCCGACCAGATAGGTCTGGACCGACGTGTTGCGGCGGTTGGACAGGCCGACATTGTACTGGGCGCTGCCCGAACGGTCAGCATAGCCAGCCAGCATGATCGGAACCGTACCGCAATTACCGTAGGCCGTAACCGCGCTGTCCAGGGTCGTCGCAGCCTCAGGCGTGATGTCC
>DATJDU010000030.1:0-21606 GCA_035497315.1 Sphingomonadaceae bacterium | reverse complement strand
CCATCCGGTAACCGCATCTGGCGCGAGAGGCTTTGCCATCCGGGGATACGCCCCCCGGCTTGCACACACCCGCACCGGCCGCGTTGTTCATGCGAACAAGGGAGCAATGCTGTCGACTTGGCCTTGCTCCGGATTGGACTTCCACAAGCTTGCCAGGGCCCGTGGAGTGCCGGGGCATATAACCGAAATGGTTCGTGATGTCAAGGTAAATTGCCATAAGGGCGTGTGCGCCAGTCGTCATCCCGGCCCTTCGGCAAGCTCAGGATAAACCTCCCTCCGGTCGAGCCGGGATCGCTCACCTCCCGCGATAGGGCCAGCGACCCCAGCTTTCGCTGGGGTGACGAAGAAGGCGAGGCAGGCGGGGGTGGCGAGGGAGGAGGGGGGGCAGCTTACCCCCTTGCGCCGTCCACATAACGCGCGACATTCTTCGCAAGCACATCGAGCGGCACATTACCGCCTTTCACTACTGCATCGTCGAAATCGCGCAGGTCGAACCGGCTGCCCAGCGCCGCTTGCGCAAGGCCGCGCTGGCGCACGATTTCGGTATGGCCCACCTTGTAGCCGCAGGCCTGGCCCGGCCAGCTGCAATAGCGATCGACCTCGCTGGCCACTTCCTGCGGATTGTCGCCATTGCGTTCGACGAAGAAGGCCACGCCCTGTTCGCGGGTCCAGCGTTTGTGGTGCAGGCCGGTATCCACCACCAGGCGGCAGGCGCGGAAGGCCTGATCCTGCAGATAGCCCAGCCGCCATGCGGGGTGATCGGCATAGGCGCCCAGTTCGTCGGCAAGCTGCTCGGCATAAAGCGCCCAGCCTTCGGAATAGGCATTGAAGGCCAGACGCGAGCGGATCAGCGGCATCTGATTGGCATATTCGCCCTGCCAGACATGGCCCGGGATGGTCTCGTGATGGACCAGCGTGGGCAATGTATATTCGCGGTGCAGATCGGTGGTCAGCAAATTGATCCACATCTTGCCGGGAATGGTCCCGTCGATCGAGCCGGAACCACCATAGGCCGTGGGCGCGCCCGGTTCTTCGGACAGGGGCAGGCGGCGCACTTCCAGATTGGCGCGTACCTGCGTGCGGAATGCGCGGGGCATTTGCGCCCTGATCCAGTCGATCCGCTGCTGGATGAAGGTCATGATCTGCGCGCGGCCGGGATCGCCCTCGGCAAATTTGAAGCGCGGATCTTCGGCCAGTTCGCGCATGCGCTGGCCCACGGGCCCGTCCTTATAGCCGATATCGCGCAGGATCGCGTCCATCCGGCCATGGATTTCGGCAAGCTGCGTGAGGCCCATTTCGTGGATTTCGTCAGGGCTCAGCGCGGTGGTGGTGCTGGCCCGCAGCGCCCAGCGATACCATTCCTCGCCATGGGGGCGGGCCCACATGCCGGCTTCGTCCGTGGCCTGATAACGCTGGAGCCGCAATTCGGCGAGCTGGCGCTCCAGCGCGGGGGCGACCTGTTTGGTGGCGATGTGGCTGGCGGCATTTTCCCAATCGCCGGGAATATCCCCGGTGCGCGCGGTGAGCGAAGTGACGAGCCCGCCGCCCAGCCGCGCATCGGCCAGCGAGCTTTCCATCTGCGCAATCGCCTTGTCGAGCAGGAAGCCGGGCGGGATCACCCCCAGCCGCGTGGTGGCCTGCATCCGCTCCAGCTCGCCGTCCAGCATGGCGGGGAAGGCTTCGAGCCGGGCAATATAGGCCTCGGCATCCGCTTTCTCGCGCACCGGATGGTCGGAATCGAGGAAGCGCGGCACATCCAGATAGGCGCCGACATTCTGGATCACCACATAGGGCGCGTTGCGCCAGCCGCCTGTCGCCACATCGCCATAGGGCAGGGCGAAGCCTTCCAGCGCGGTGGCATAGGCGCTTTCGACCACTTCAAGGCTGGTGAGGGTAGCGGGATCGAGGCCCGACCTGTCGAAGGCGCGGACCTTGGCGAGGCCATCGCGCAGATTGCCGGCATAATGCACCATGCCCTCTGGCGAAGTGTCGGACATGCGGGAGCGCAGATAGGCCTTCTCGCCAATGTCGATGCCCAGCCCGGTGGCCGTGCCGGGTTCCAGTTCGATGAGATCCCAGGCGATTTCGTCAAGCAGGGCGGCTGCGCTGCCTGCGGGCGGCGGGGCGGATGCCAGGCCGGCCTTGCCCATGCAGCCTGCAAGGGCGAGGGTGGAGATGCCGGCGCCAAGCCCGGCAAGGGCTTCGCGACGCGTTAGTTTCATCTGAACCGGGTTTTGCATGGGCGGTGTGTGGAATGAACCGCCAGCCCTGTCAAATGGTGTGCTTTTCTATCCTGCCGCGCCGCGCTAGGAGCAGGAAATGGACACTGTTCTTTCTATTCTGGTCCTTGCCGCCGTCGCCCTGCTGGGCGGGGCATTCGTGCTGTGGCGCAGGGGCGGTTCGCCGAAACAGATCGTGTTGATGGTGGTGCTGGCGATGGTGATGGCCGTCAATGTGATGATCTGGACCGTGCCGGACGAAAGCGGCGAGGCGCCGGTCGAAAAGGCCGCCGCGCTCGCCGAGTAGGTCAGGCGGTCATTCCGGAATCCGCCAGCTCACCGAGCCGGACCAGGTCCCCACGATCTTCTCTCCATTGCCATTGCTCGCCGGTTCGAAGCGGGCGCGGCGCGAGACATATTTGCAGGTCGCCTCGTCGAGGCCCGTAAAGCCGCTCGATCCGGTGATCTCGCAGCTCTGGACCTTGCCCGAACTGCTGATGACCACGCGATATTTCGCGGTGCCGGTATGGCCCAGGCGCAGATCGCGCGCGGGATAATCGGCAGTCGTCACCCAGCCGGAACGGTCATTGGCGGGGCTGGGGTTCTTCGGCGTGAAGAGCGGTGGCGGTGGGCGGTTGTCCGCCGGATTGCTGGGCGTGACGGTGGGGTAGGACGTGGGCATGACCACGACCGTCGTGGCCGTCGGATAGGGGGTGGGTTCGGCGGTGGTCTGATCGTTCAGGTTGGTGTCGAGCGGCGGGACAACCGTGGTGATCGTGCTGGAAGGAGCCGCGCTGGGTGTATCTGTGGGCGTGGAGGTTTCAGGCGGAACGGGCGGGTCGGTGAATTCCGTGAGGATCAGCGGTCCGTCCTTATCCTTCACCACGAATTCCGCAGCCAGCCCGTAGATCAGCGCCGCGCCGATAGCTGCGTGGATGATCGCCACTGTGGCGATGGAGGTGGCCTTGTTGGTGCCACTCAGGCGGTCGACATATGCCATCGCATGCTCTCCTTTGGTTTGGCCGCCCATTATTTTCTGGGTGCTCAGGAAAGCGGGCGACCGCTTATAATGTTATAACATTACAATTTTGAGGGAGGCTCGGCAAGCCACTTCGTTCTGCCAGGCATAAATACGAAGAAGGGCGGGCGCGCCCATGCGCACCCGCCCTCCGGAATTCGGCCTTGCTTGCGCCCTTAGCGGATCGTGCATTCCGGCGAGAGGCGGAAGTCGAGGTAATTGTCCACCGCGCCCATCAGATCGTCGATCTCATGTTCGAAGAAGTGGTTGGCCCGGGGGATTTCCTCGTGGTGGATGGTGATGTGCTTCTGCGTGCGCAGCTTGTCGACCAGCTTCTGCACGGCCTGCGGCTGTACCACTGTGTCTGCCGCGCCCTGCACGATCAGCCCGCTGGCCGGGCAGGGGGCCAGGAACGAGAAATCATACATATTGGCCGGCGGGGCGACCGAGATGAAGCCGCGAATCTCCGGCCTGCGCATCAGCAATTGCATGCCGATCAGCGCGCCGAAGCTGACGCCGCCGATCCAGGTGGTCTGGGCCTCGGGATGGATGGACTGGACCCAGTCGAGCGCGGAGGCCGCGTCGCTGAGTTCGCCCACGCCATTGTCGAAGCTGCCCTGGCTGCGGCCCACGCCGCGGAAGTTGAAGCGCAGGGTGGCAAAGCCGCGATCGACGAAGGTCTTGTACAGACGCTGCGTGATGCGATCGTTCATCGTCCCGCCTGCCTGGGCATGCGGGTGCAGAATCATCGCCACAGGCGCGCGCGGACGCGGAGCGGGCTGGAAACGGCCTTCGAGGCGGCCTTCGGGACCGGGGAAAATAACAGCGGGCATGGTCGGCTCTCGAAAATAAACGGGTGAGTGCGCGGCTGGCGCGCGGGGAGTTGGTGGCTATATAGTGTCGAGTGCGATTTTCGCAATTGCCCTGCGCCGAAAGCCAGCAAAAGTCCCTGATGTCGAACCGAATCTATCTCGATTTTGCCGCCACTACCCCGCTGATGCCAGAGGCGGGGGAGGCGATGCGGCAGGGCTTCGCCATCTGGGCCAACCCGTCCAGCCCCCATGCGGAAGGCCGCAAGGCCCGCGCCGCGCTGGAGGATGCCCGTGCCCGGGTGAAGGCGACGCTCGGCTGGGAAGGTGAGCTGATCTTCACCTCCGGCGCCAGCGAGGCGCTGACCATCGCGCTCACCCGCGCGCAGGCGCCGCTGCTGGCGGTGAGCGCGGTGGAGCACGAATCCGTGCTGCGCCATGCGGGCGATGCGGCGCTGCTGCCGGTGGATGCGCTGGGCCTTGTGGACCCCGCCGATTGCGCGTTGCCCGGGCTGGTGGCCGTGCAGCAGGCCAATAGCGAGACGGGCGTGCTCCAGCCGCTCTACGCCGTGGCCGATGCCGTGCGCGGCGCCGAGGGCGTGCTGCTGGCCGATTGCGCGCAAGGGGCGGGAAAGATGATCCTGCCCGATGCGGATCTGATCGCGCTTTCCGCCCATAAATTCGGCGGGCCAATCGGCATCGGCGCCTTGCTGGTGCGCGACTGGGCGCTGCTCCGCCCGACCGGCGGGCAGGAGCGCGGCTATCGCGGGGGGACGGAGAATCTGCCCGGCGCCATGGCCATGGCCGCCGCGCTGGAGGCCGACCGGGGCTGGCTGGATGAGGCCGTGCGCCTGCGCCATCTGCTGGACGATGCGATACTGGCGGCGGGCGGGGAATCCCTGTGCGAGGAGACCGCCCGCGTGCCCTCCATCGCCGCCTATCGCATGCCCGGCACATCGGCCAATGCCCAGCTGATCCGCTTCGATGCAGGCGGAATCGCGGTTTCGGCGGGCAGCGCCTGTTCGTCGGGCAGTCTCAAGGTCAGCCATGTGCTCTCCGCCATCGGCTATGCCCATCCCGGCGAAGTGATCCGCGTGAGTATCGGGCGCGAGACGAGAGAGGCGGAGATAAGGGCATTCATCGACCAGTGGTGCGCCGTAGCGGGGCGGGCGGCTGCATGATCTATCTCGATTATCAGGCCACCACGCCGCTCGCGCCGGAAGCGCGCGATGCGATGCTGCCGTGGCTGGGCGGGCCGGAGACCATGGGTTTCGGCAATCCCCATTCGCCGCACCGCATGGGGCGGCAGGCCGCCGCCGCGGTGGAAGTGGCGCGCGAACAGGTGGCGGCACTGCTTCCGCCGGGCGGACGGGTGATCTTCACTTCCGGCGCGACCGAGGCGATCAATCTGGCAATCAAGGGCACGGCCCACCCCGGCAGCGTGATGGCCGCCAGCGCGATCGAACATGCGGCGGTGCTCGATTGCCTTGAATCGCTGCGAGCGACGAGCGAGGCGCATATAGTGCCGGTGGATCGCGAGGGGCTGGTAAATGCGCAGGCGCCCCTGCCAGACCGGCTCGGCCTCCTCGCCACCATGCAGGTGAATAATGAGATCGGCACGATCCAGCCGGTCGAGGCGCTGGCCGATGCCGCCCATCGGGCGGGTGCGCTGTTCCTGTGCGATGCGGTGCAGGGTGCGGGTAAGCTGGCGCCGCCGGATAATGCCGATCTGATCGCCATTTCCGCCCATAAACTCTACGGCCCCAAGGGCATCGGGGCGCTGTGGGTGCGCGATGGAGTGGCGCTCGATCCCCAGATTCATGGCGGCGGGCAGGAACAGGGCCTGCGGTCCGGCACACTCAGCCCGGCGCTTTGCGCGGGTTTCGGTGCGGCAGCGAAGTTGTCGAAGGAGCGGATGGAGGCCGATGCCGCCCATGTCGAAACGCTGTGGAACCGCGCGCGCGAATTGTTCGCCGGTTGGACACTCAACGGCAGTGCCGAAGCTCGCTGGAAGGGCAATCTCAATCTCAGGCGCGAAGGGCTGGATGTGGCCCGGCTGATGTCGGATTTGCGGACGATCTGCTTCTCCGCCGGTTCGGCCTGTGCCTCCGGCTCGGGGCGCCCCAGCCATGTGCTGCGCGCATTGGGCCTCTCGGACGCGCAGGCAAAAAGCTCGATCCGCATCGGTTTCGGGCGCTATACGACCACGGAAGAAATCGAACAGGCCGCCGCACAGATCGATCGCGCGGCCGAAGGGCAGGAATAGAGATGGTCAAGGTCATATTCGTCACCACCGAAGGCAACAGGGTCGAAGCCGAAGGGAGCGAGGGCATTTCGCTGCTCGAAGCCGGGCAGGCCGTGGGGATGCCGCTGGAGGGCACATGCGAAGGGCAGATGGCCTGTTCCACCTGTCATGTGATCGTCGATCCTGACTGGTTCGCGCGCCTGAAGCCCGCTAGCGAGGATGAGGAAGACATGCTGGACCTCGCCGCCTCGGTGGAGCGTACCAGCCGCCTGTCGTGCCAGATCGTGCTGACGCCCGAGCTGGAGGGCCTGACCGTGCGCATCCCGCGCGAAAGCCGGGATGCGCAGGGGTTTTGACGTAAAAGATCCTCCTCAGTGCCGCGCAACAGGGAGGATCATTTTCCTGATAATGTGGATTCCCGCACAAGCTCGCTAGAGCGCCCGCCTTTGGGGTGTTAGGGCACTTCCATGGCCATCACGACCGAAGACGATGACGCGTTCGACGCGATTGTCGATGCACCGTTCGATTCCGCCCTGTCGGAGCGTTACCTTGTCTATGCGCTCTCCACCATCACGGCGCGTTCGCTGCCCGATTTGCGCGATGGGCTGAAGCCCGTCCACCGCCGCCTCTTGTGGGCGATGCGGGCGCTCAAGCTCGATCCGGCCAATGCCTTCAAGAAGTCCAGCCGCGTGGTGGGCGACGTGATCGGCAAGTACCACCCGCATGGCGATGCGGCGGTCTATGACGCGATGGTCCGCCTCGCGCAGGATTTCTCGCTGCGGTATCCGCTGGTCGAAGGGCAGGGCAATTTCGGCAATATCGATGGCGATAACGCCGCCGCCTATCGCTACACCGAAGCGCGCCTGACGAAAACGGCGATGCAGTTGATGGACGGGCTGGACGAAGGCACCGTCAACTTCATACCGACCTATAATAATGAGGAGGAAGAGCCTGAGATCTTTCCGGGCCTCTTCCCCAATCTGCTCGCCAACGGGGCCACCGGCATTGCCGTGGGCATGGCGACTTCGATCCCCAGCCACAATGTCGCCGAGATTGTCGACGCAACGCTGGAACTGATCGGCAAACCGCATGTCGAGCATGCGCGGCTGATGGAGATGTTCCACGGGCCGGACTTCGCGACCGGTGGCGTGATCGTGGACAGTCCGGCCGCCATTTCCCACGCCTATGAAACCGGGCGCGGCAGCTTCCGCGTGCGCGGGCGCTTCCATGCGGCCGAGGCGAAGGAAGAGGCGGATCGCGATGCGGGGATCGAGCGGCTGGGCGGCGGGCAATACCAGCTCGTCATCTCCGAGATCCCCTACATGGTGCAGAAGGGCAAGCTGATCGAACAGATCGCCCAGCTGATTGCCGACCGCAAGCTGCCCATCCTGGAAGACGTGCGCGACGAGAGCGACACGGCGGTGCGCATCGTGCTGGTGCCCAAGAGCCGCAATATCGACCCGGAACTGCTCAAGGAATCGCTCTACAAGCTGACCGATCTGGAAAGCCGCTTCAGCCTCAACCTCAACGTGCTGGACGCCACCCGTACGCCGATGGTGATGGGGCTTAAGGAACTGCTGGGCAACTGGATCACCAGCCAGATCGATATCCTCCAGCGCCGCACCCAGCACCGGCTGGACAAGATCGCATCGCGGCTGGAACTGGTCGAAGGCTATATCATCGCCTTCCTCAATCTCGACCGGGTGATCGAGATCATCCGCACCGAGGATGAGCCCAAGCCGGTGATGATGGCCGAATTCAATCTGACCGACCGGCAGGCCGAGGCGATCCTCAACATGCGCCTGCGCAGCTTGCGCAAGCTGGAGGAAATGGAACTGCGCGGCGAACATGCCGATCTGCTGGCCGAGCGCGAAGAACTGGAGAAGCTGCTCGGCTCACCTGATCGCCAGCGCAATCGCCTGACGCGCGACCTCAGGGCGCTGCGCAAGGATTATGGCGAGGATACCGCCCTCGGCCGCCGCCGTACTACCATTGCCGAAGCGGCGCCGACCGTTGAATTTTCCATGGATGCCATGATCGAGAAGGAGCCGGTGACGGTGATCCTCTCGGCCAAGGGCTGGATTCGCGCGGCCAGGGGTCATCTGCCGCTGGATCAGGAATGGAAGTTCAAGGAAGGCGACGGGCCGGCCTTCGCGCTCCATTGCCAGACGACCGACAAGCTGCTGATCGCTGGCGACAATGGCCGGTTCTTCACCCTGGGGGCCGACAAGCTGCCCGGCGCGCGCGGCTTTGGCGAGCCGATCCGCACCATGGTGGATATCGATGCCGATGCCGCCATTGTGGCGGCGCTGGCCTACAGGCCCAAGGGCAAACTGCTGCTGGCCGCCACCAATGGCAAGGGCTTCGCCGCCGAAATGGACGAACTGCTGGCCGAAACCCGCAAGGGCCGGCAGGTGGTCAATGTGAAGGACAAGGTGAAGCTCAGCGTCGTGCGGCCGATCGCGGAGGAAGACGATCACGTTGCCGTGGTGGGCGATAATCGCAAGCTGATCGTGTTCCACCTGCAGGAAGTGCCGGTGATGGGCCGCGGGCAAGGCGTGCAGTTGCAGCGTTACCGCGACGGCGGCATGTCGGATGCGGTCACTTTCAAGCTGGACGATGGCCTGAGCTGGACCATGGGCGGCGATACGGGCCGCACCCGTACGGAAAAGGAAATCCGCATGTGGAAGGTCGCGCGCGGCGCTGCCGGCCGCCTGCCGCCGACCGGGTTCCCGCGCGACAACAAGTTCTGATCGCCGGACATGAAAAAGGCCGGGAGCGATTGCTCGCGCCCGGCCCGTCCCGTCGCTGTCAGCGGGAAAATCAGCCGCCGATGGCGGCGTCAAGCTGTGCCTTGGTGAAGAGCAGCGCCGGGCCGCCATTGGCGTCCGCGGTGAACTGGCTCTTGGGCAGGGAAATCGCACCCGCCTCGCGGTCGATCACGACATTGCCATCGGCATCCACTTCGCGGACCTTGCCGATTTCCAGCCCGTCGGAACTGTGGATCACATTGCCGGCGACCAGCGCGGTGGACAGCTTCGCTTCGGCTTCGGCCGTGGCCTTCTCTACGAATGCGTCCAGTTCGGCCTTGGTCAGGCTGACCAGCGGACCCTTGGCGCCCTTGCCAAGCGAGGATGTGGGCAGGGTGGCCTTATGCGCCCCGGTATCGACGATAATGTAATCCGGGCCTACTTCGAGAATCTTGCCGACTTCGCCTGCATCAGAGCCATAGACCGTCGCGCCGACCACAGCACCCACGTCGCTCTGCGCCGCGGCGGGAACACTTGCCAAGGCAAGCAGGGAAGCTGCGACCATCTTAGTAAATTTCATCAAATCTGCTCCGTACCTGTCCGTTCGAACCAATTGCCCTGATTGCCGGGCGATACCTGCGCGAGGAAACGCAAGAACCGGATAGCGAGTCCATCACAGCCGAAGAAAACGGCGCGCGGGATGGGCGTGCAGCCCTTGCCCCATGGATTGCAGCGATATCGATAGATATCAAGGCCTGCTCGCAAGATATCTCCATTCCTTCCCATCAAACTTGGGAATTGGCAACGCCCAAGCTTGTGGAATCATGGATGAAGCGAGGCTGAAGCAGGGTGAAGGGCCCCGTTCAGGCAAGGAGTCAGGCGGGCAGTTCCGCTTCGAGCAGTTCCATCACACGCTCGCGCCCCGGAAAGCCTTCTTCGATCCAGCGGGCTTCCACCTTGCGCAGGATACGCGCGACTTCCGGCCCGGCGCCCACGCCGCGACGCACGATCTCCCCGCCTTTGAGGGGCAGGCTCGGAATGTGCCAGCCTTTGAGCGCGGTGGGATCGCCTGCACCCATAAGCACCCGGTCCACTGCGCAATCCATGCCGCAGCGATAGGCAAGGGCATGCGGATCGGCCAGGTCATCGGGATGGCGCCCGGCAACGCAGGACAGCCGCTCGCGCTGGGCTTTCGACATACGCAGCCGTGCCGCGACAGCCTCGGCCACGGGGGGCGAGGGCGGGAGCAGAGCGGCCATGCGGCGGATGGCATCGGGGGCGATGGCAGCCGATTTCTCGGCCAGGATTACCGGCCGCAGTGCCTCCACCGCGTGATGCGTCACTTCCGGCAGGACAACGCCCAGCACACCGCGCGCGTGCATCCGCAGCAATGTGTCGGTGGGATCGGGCAGGCCGAGCAGGTTGAGCAATTCCATCGCCACACGCTCGCGGCTGAGCCCCTTGAGCATGGCAGCCAGTTCCGCGCAGGCTTCTTCCGCTTCCGGATCGAGCCCCGATCCGAAGCGCGCCTGAAAACGGTAATAGCGCAGGATGCGCAGATGATCCTCGCGGATGCGCTGGCGGGCATCGCCGATGAAGCGCACGCGCCGGGCCGAAAGGTCTTCCAGCCCGCCGAAATAGTCGAAGATCCGCAATGTGCGCGGATCGACATAGAGCGCGTTGATCGTGAAATCGCGCCGCGCGGCGTCCTCCCGCCATTCGCTGGCATATTCCACGGTCGCACGGCGGCCATCGGTCGAAACGTCGCGCCGCAGCGTGGTGATCTCCACCTTGCCTTCTGCCAGCAGGGCCGTGATGGTGCCGTGATCGATCCCGGTGGGAATGGTGCGAATGCCCGCGCGCTCCAGCTTTCCCATCACGTCGCGGGGCTTGAGCGGGGTTGCGCAGTCGATATCGAAAGGTTCCACGCCCAGCAGGCTGTCGCGCACCGCGCCGCCCACCCAACGGGCATTGCTGGCGCCATCGGGGCCATTGCCCAAAACCTCGACCATGTGCACGAGATCTTCGCGCTCTGTCCAAGGGGCGGGGGGAAGGAAATCAGCCACGGATGACGCCCTCCCAGGCAAGGCGCTGTGACAGGTTCTCTATGATCGCGGCGGTGACGCCCCAGATGCGGTGCCCCTCCCACACGATCTCGGTATATTCGCGCAGGCGGCCGCGATATTCGGCCTGCTTACGCACGCGGTTGGCGGGGTCGAGCACGAATTCCAGCGGGGCCTCGAACCAGTCGGACACCTCATGCGGGTTGGGCACGATCGGCAGGTCCGGCGGCAATACGCCCATCACGGGCGTGATGTCATATCCGGTGCCGGTGACAAAGCGATCGGTGGCGCCGATAACCCATATGTCGGAAGGGTTTATACCCAGCTCTTCATGCGTTTCGCGCAGGGCGGCGGTAACCGCATCCTCACCCGGATCGAGCTTTCCGCCGGGAAAGGCAACCTGACCCGCGTGCTGGCGCATTCCCAACGGACGGTGCGTGAGCAGCACGCCGGGCTGAGGCCGGTCGGTCACGCCGATCATGACCGCTGCCGGACGCATCTCGCCGGGCAGGGCAAAGGCGGCATCGGTCCTCAGGCCGGGGAGTTGCACTCCGTGGCCTTCATCGAAGATGGTCTTCAGCCGGTCGAACAGCGGGCTCATCGCGCTGCCGTGCCAGAACTGGCTAGCCCAGCCAAGGGCCGAGTTTGCCCTCCCTGGGCAGTACGGCGGGATTGGCGGCGCGCACCAGCAGCCGGTCGCGCTCAAAGGGGCCGGGGGCGCTCCAGCCGCCAGTGGGGGCTGCGCTGAAGCCGAAGAAGCGCCCGTAATAATCGGCATCGCCGATCAGCACCTGCGGCAGCGGTGCGCGATCGTCCAGCGCGCCGAGCATCGCCACCATCAGCGCCTGGCCGAAACCTTCGCCCTGCCGTTCGGGAACCACCGCCACCGGGCCGACCATCAGCATGGGATGGGCGCGGCCGCCTGTGTCGGTGAGGGCGACGGGCCAGGTCTGGATCGTGCCGACCAGATGGCCTTCGGAGTCCAGCGCGGCAAAGCTCAGCCCCGGCAGCCAGTCCATTCCCTCGCGCACCTTATAGGCTGTGCGGCCGTGGCGGTCAGGCCCGAATGCACGGTCGAGCAATTCCTCGATCAGCGCGGGGTCGACCGCGTCGAGCGGGATCAGGGTAGGGGTGGTATCGGGGGCGGTCATCGGGAAGTCCTCGGGGGCCGCGCCCGATAGGGTCAAGTGGCCCCCTATGCAAACGAATCCGCACCGCAGGGGCGGTCATTCCTTCGGCGTCAGCTTCAGCAGCTTGCCGCCGGGCCCATCGCCCACCACCCAGATGGCGCCGTCCGGACCCTGTTCCACATCGCGCAGGCGCATACCCAGATCGATGCGCTCCACCTCGCGCGGCTTGTCGCCGTCGAATGCCACGCGCACCAGCGCCTGGGTCTTGAGCCCGGCGATCAGCACATTTCCGCGCCATTTCGGGAAAAGCGAGCCCGAATAGAAGATGAAATCGCCCGGCGCGATGACCGGGTTCCAGCTCAGGGCCGGGGCCGCGAAATCGGGGCGGGTGGTGTGGCGCGGGATCGAGGTGCCGGAATAATCGTCCCCGTCCGAAACCACGGGCCAGCCGTAATTCTTGCCTGGTTCGACAAGGTTCAGCTCGTCCCCGCCGGCCGGGCCATGCTCCAGCTCCCACAAGCGGCCCTGGTTATCGAATTTGATGCCCAGCAGATTGCGGTGGCCGTAAGACCAGATCTGCGCCGAAACCCCGCCGCGCGAAGCGAAGGGATTGCCCGGGGCGGGTGTGCCGTCGGGCAGCAGGCGCACCACTTTGCCCAGATTGTTCGAAAGATCCTGCGCCGGGGCTCCCTGCATCCGCTCGCCACTGGTGACGAACAGATAGGCCCCGTCGGGCGAGAAGGCGATGCGGTGGGAGAAATGGCCGAAGCTGGCGATGGCAGGTTCCTGCCGCCAGATCGCTTTCAGCCCTTCGATCGCGCATTTGGTTTCGCTGGTGCAGTTCAGCTTGCCCATGCCGACCACGGCGCGGCGCTTGTTCTCGGGGTTGGGTTCTTCCGCGCGCTCCACCCAGCTCAGATAGATCCGACGGCTGGTGGTGTAATCGGGGGCGAATACGAAGTCGCCCAGCCCGCCTTGTCCGCCATAGGCGACTTGCGGCACGCCGCTCACTTCCCCGATCGATCCACTGGGAGTGAGGAACTGGATCGCGCCCTTCTTTTCGCTGATGAACAGATTGCCGGTGCCCGGCTCGAACGCCATGGCCCAGGGCTCGTTAAAGGCGCCCATTTGTGTCACGGCGAAGGGGCCGATGGTGTCGTCTGCCGAATTGACGACCGACTGCGCCGAACTTTCCCCCGAATAGGCGGAGTTGCAGCTTGCGAGAGCAAGCGTGACGAAGGCAAGGAGCGGGGCAGAGGCCCGGAAATTCCTGATCATGCTTTGCTCAACACCCGATCCCTGTTTTTGTGCCGAGCTTGGTGCGGAAAACCTTCTCGCCGGTGTGGACGAGGCTGGCCGCGGGCCGCTGGCTGGCCCGGTAGTGGCCGCTGCGGTGGTACTGTGCAAGCCCAGGCCCAGGGGCCTCGACGATTCCAAGAAATTGTCCCCTGCGAAGCGCGCAAAGCTGGATCTCACCATCCGCGCGCGTTGCGCCTGGGGCATCGGGGTGGTGCATGTGGAGGAGATCGACCGGATCAATATCTTCCAGGCCACCATGCTGGCGATGAGCCATGCAATGGCCAATCTCTGCTCGGCACTGGAGGCCGAACCGGCGCAGGTGCTGGTGGATGGGAACATGACGCCTGCCGGAAGGCGCGAGGAATGGCGCTGGCCCGCCCGCGCCATCGTGGGCGGCGACGCGTTGGAGCCGGCCATTTCCGCTGCCTCGATCATCGCCAAGGAATATCGCGACCGGATGATGCGGGCCGCCGCGCTGGAGCATCCGCATTACGGGTGGGAAAAGAACATGGGCTATGGCACGCCCGAACATCTCGCCGCCCTGCGCACCCATGGACCGTGCCCGCTCCACCGCCGCAGCTTTGCCCCTGTGGCGCAGATGGAGCTGTTCTAGGCGGGGTGGTAGTTGCGTCCCTTGATCCTTCTCCCGTTAACGGGAGAGGGTTTTGTCGGTTTCTTTCCCCCTCCCGCCCCATTTTGCCCGCCACGCCCAACGTGCTAGAAACATCCCGCAAGACGGGCATGGTGCCTGCCGGCAAGGAGCAATAACCGTGATCAAGCAGTTGGAAAGCCACCTTTCTTTCCATACCAGTTTCACGGTGATCCATGCCTGCCTTCCTTACATTCGACCGGATTTCCGCCGCCCGTCCTGATGGCGGCCTGCTTTTTTCGGATTTGACGCTTTCCCTTGGCCGCGAGGCTGTGGGCCTTGTCGGGCGCAACGGGTCCGGCAAATCGACGCTGCTTGCCATCGCTGCCGGGCTGGCCGCGCCGCTTGCCGGCGAGGTGGCGCGACATGGCCGGGCCGGCTTCCTGCGCCAGATCCAGCCCGATGCCGGGCCCGTCGCCAATGCGTTGGGGGTGGAGGCTCCGCTGGCTGCCATGGCACGGTTGGAGGCGGGGGAGGGCAATGCGCAGGATGCCGCGCTGGCGGACTGGGACCTTTCTGCGCGGCTGGACAAGTCGCTGGCCGATGTCGGCCTTGCCGGGCTCGATCTGGCACGCGATGTCGCCGGGTTGAGCGGCGGGGAACGCACGCGGCTGGCGATTGCCGCCTTGCTGCTCGACGCGCCGGATATGCTGCTGCTGGACGAGCCGACCAACAATCTCGACCGTGAAGGCCGCGACGCGGTGCTGGCGCTGCTGCGCGGCTGGCAGGGCGGGGCACTGGTGGCCAGCCATGACCGGGAATTGCTGGAGGCGATGGACCGGATCGTCGCCCTCTCCCCCGTCGCAATCACTATCCATGGCGGCGGCTGGAGCGAATTCGTGGAAGCGCGCGATGCCGCCCGCGCCCGCGCCGAAACCGAATTGGATCGCGCCCGCCGCGGCCAGCGCCAGCAGGTTCAGGCCGCGCGCAAGCGGGAGGAGGCGCAGGCCCGGCGCGACCGGGCGGGCCGCGCGCGCAGCGAGCGGGGCGGGGAGCCGAAGATATTGCTCGGCGCGCTGAAGCGGCGGGCGGAGGCTTCCGCCGGGGCGCTCGACAGTCTGGCAGAGCGCCAGTCCGAAGAGGTGCGCCTGTTGGTGGAGGAGGCGCGGAGCAAGGTGGAAGTGGTCACGCCGCTATCCATCGACCTTCCGCCCAGCGGACTGGCTTCCGGGCGCAAGCTGCTCTCCTTGCGCGATGTGACGCTGGATATCGGGGGCAGGCGCATCCTGGGGCCGGTGTCGCTGGAAATCGCCGGGCCGGAGCGCGTTGCGGTGAGTGGGCCGAACGGCAGCGGCAAGACCAGCCTGTTGCGCATCGCGCTGGGCGAGGTGGAGCCGACATCCGGGGAGGTGTTCCGCGCCGATGGCGCCATCGCCATGCTGGACCAGCATGCCGCGCTGATCGATCCGGGGGCGAGCCTGATCGGCGCGATGATGGCCCGCCATCCCGGCATGACCCGGCAGGAAGCCCACGCCGCGCTCGCCCGCTTCGCCTTCCGCAACAGGGAGGCGGAGCGGACCGCGGGCACGCTCAGCGGCGGGGAGCGGCTGCGCGCCGCACTGGCGCTGGTCTGCTCGGGGCATCAGGTGCCGCAATTGCTGGTGCTGGACGAGCCGACCAACCATCTCGACCTTGAGGCAATCGAGGAACTGGAGCGCGCGCTTGCCGCCTATGACGGGGCGCTGCTGGTGGTCAGCCACGATCCGGCTTTCCTCTCTGCCATCGGCATCGGGCGGCAAATCGTGCTGGAGGAAAAATAATCGGGCAAGAGTCCGTGCTGCCACACCCCCCACATATCGAGTCCTTGCACGGGCTTGGGACTCCATATGATGTGGGGGACTCATTTCGTTCTCCTCTGCCGCCTCGCACGTTCTGACCAGAATGGCGCGACTCGTGGGTTGACGCGGGACTCGTGAGGATTCACCCTGTGGACAAGTACAGGGGTATTTTTTGATGGTTCAAGTCCTGACAAGGCCGCGCACAAATGCGCGAAAGATCGATATTGCCGCAAGGCCCGAACTGCCGCTCGGCACGATCCTCACCGGTGACTGCATCGAGGCGATGCGCAGCCTGCCCACGGCCAGCGTGGACATGGTGTTTGCCGATCCGCCCTATAATCTCCAGCTCGGCGGCGATCTCAACCGCCCCGACGGCAGCCATGTGGACGCCGTTACCAACGATTGGGACCGGTTCGACAGCTTCAAGACCTATGACGATTTCACCCGCGCCTGGCTGACCGAGGCGCGCCGCGTGCTCAAGCCCGATGGTTCGCTGTGGGTGATCGGTTCCTATCACAACATCTTCCGCGTGGGCGCGATCCTGCAGGATCTGGGCTTCTGGATCTTGAACGACATCATCTGGCGCAAGTCCAACCCGATGCCCAATTTCCGCGGCACGCGCTTCACCAATGCGCATGAGACGCTGATCTGGGCATCGCAGGGCGAGAAGGCGAAGTACCACTTCAACTATCGCGCGATGAAGACGCTGAATGACGAGCTGCAGATGCGCAGCGACTGGGTGATCCCGATCTGTAACGGGCAGGAACGGCTGAAGAAGGCCGGATCGAAGGTCCACCCGACCCAGAAGCCGGAGGCGCTGCTTTATCGCGTGATGCTGGCCACTACCGAAAAGGGCGACGTGGTGCTCGATCCCTTCTTCGGCACCGGCACCACCGGGGCGGTGGCCAAGCGCCTGGGCCGCGAATGGATCGGCTGCGAGCGCGAAGGCACTTATCGCGAAGCCGCGCTGGAACGGATCGAGATGGCCCTGCCGCTCGACGAAAGCTCGCTCAAGACGATGCAGAGCCGCAAGGATGCGCCGCGCGTGGCCTTCGGTGCGCTGGTGGAAGCCGGGATGATCGCGCCGGGCACTGCCTTGTTCGACAAGAAGGGCCGCTACAACGCGCAGGTGCGGGCCGATGGCTCTATCGCCTCGGGCAGCGAGACGGGATCGATCCACGGCGTGGGCAAGAATCTGCAGGGTGCGCCCAGCTGCAATGGCTGGACCTTCTGGCATCTGGAGCATGAAGGCGCGATCAAGCCGCTCGACGCGCTGCGCCAGCTTTACCTGCTGACCATCGAAGACTGATAAGGATTGTGCCGCGAAGGGCGCCGGTTCAGCGGCGCTCTTCCGCGGCCAGTTGCTTCGCGGTCTTGAGCGTTTGGATGATGAACAGCAGGATCATCAGTGCGCCGGCACCGCCGAAGGTCAGGTCGAAGCCGGAGACATCGGCAAACCAGTCCCGATCGTAACCCATGCCCATCATCACGAAGGTCGTGCCGATCAGCACGAAGCGCAATTCGGTGGGGCCAAGCGAGAGATAGGACAGTCGCATCTCGCCCAGCACATGGGTTGCCAGGAAGGCGTGGATCGACAGCAGCAGATATCCGGCCAGCGTGACCATCGCGACATTGAACGAGACATAGGGGCTGAGGCCCACGCCGGCGAGAATCAGCAGCAACGTCAACCCGTCGCAACTATGGTCGATGAAGAAGCCGAAACGCGGGCGCTCGATCTTGCGGAAGCGCGCGAGGCTGCCGTCCATCGAATCCCCGAACCACTGGATGACATAGCCGGCAATGGCCAGCCACAGCCAGTAAACGCCGAAGGTGCTGAGCGCATAGCCGGAGAAGATCGCCACCGCCCCGGCGACGCCGCCACCGGTGAGAAGATCGGGCGTTACCCATCGGGGCATCCTTGCACAGAGCCAGTTGAGAAGGCGTCTTTCGGAAACCGCGAGCACGTTTTCCTGAATGCGCGAGACCGGCTTGTGCGTCTTTTGGCTTATGCTCATCCTGCAGCTTATGTAATCAAAGTGTAATATCCACAAGCAAACTCGTGTATCGGGGGATGGCAGGCCTTCAAATCGGCCCATTGGCCTTGGCGCGGGCGGCTGATAGGTGCCGTGCCATGACCCAGAAGCTCTACATTCACCCCACTGGCCTCGTCTCTTCCCCTCAGAGCGTGGAAGGCGATGCCATCCGCCTTGCGGGCAGCCTTGCCTATGCCCATAGTTTCTCGCTGATCGTGGCTGAAGGTGGCAGGGTCCTCTCCAACGAGCAGGCCACCGCGCGCGGTATGGAGCAAGCGCTGGGCGCGCTTCCCGCCGGCTTGCAGGCCGAGGGGGCGGTGCAGTGGGAGAATCTGCGCAAGGTTCATTCGCCATTGAGCCTTGCGATCAATGGCGGCGGTGAGCGGGTTATCCGGCTGGAGCAGCCGCAGGTGATGGGTATCCTCAACGTCACGCCTGACAGTTTTTCCGATGGCGGCAAATTCCTCGACGATCCGGCGGTGGCGAACGATCATGCCGCAGCCATGCTGGAAGCGGGCGCGGCCCTGATCGACATTGGCGGCGAGAGCACGCGCCCCGGCGCGGCGGCCGTATGGGAAGGCGACGAGATTCGCCGGGTGGTTCCCGCTATCGAGGCGGCGGCGCTGATGGGCGCTGCGATCAGCGTCGATACCAGGCGCCCGGCCGTGATGGAGGCGGCGCTAGCGGCCGGCGCTCATATCATCAACGATGTGTCCGCCCTGCGCCACGATCCGCGCAGCCTGGGCCTTGCTGCCAGCGCCAGGGTGCCGGTGATCCTGATGCACGCACCCGGCGACGGGGATGACCTCCACGGCGATGCGACATATGCCAATGTCGTGTTCGACGTGTTCGACTGGCTGGCCGATGCACGCGACCGGGCCATTGCGGCCGGCATTTCGCGCGAGCTGATCGTGCTCGATCCCGGCATTGGCTTCGGCAAGTCGCTCACGGAAAATCTGGCGCTGCTCAATGCGCTGCCGCTGTTCCATGCGCTGGGCCAGCCGCTGCTGCTGGGGGCCAGCCGCAAGCGGATGATCGGCGCGCTTTCCAACGAGGCGCCTGCGCATCAGCGGCTTGGTGGCTCGCTTGCCGTGGCGCTCAAGGGCATGGACGCGGGCGTCCACCTGCTGCGAGTGCACGACGTGGCCGAGACGGTGCAGGCGCGCAATGTCTGGCGGGGCTTGCGCGACGCGGCGCTGACCGATTTCAGCAGCCTGCCGGGTTGATGCGGCGGCCTCAGGCCGCGTCGTTGTCGATCCCCAGGTCGCTGAGCTTGCGGTACAGCGTGGAGCGGCCGATGCCCAGGCGGCGGGCCACTTCGGTCATCCGGCCCCGGTAATGGCCGATGGCGAGGCGGATCACGTCGGCTTCGATATCTTCCAGCGGGCGCAGATTGCCGTCTTCCGTATAGAGCTGCACGCCCGCGCTTTCATGCGAGTGCTTTTCGGAAATCTCGTGGACTTCGCCGATCAGCTCCAGCAGCTGCGGGAAATCGTCCGATGTCAGCGCATCGCCGTCGCAGAACACCGCCGCGCGGAACAGCACGGCCTGAAGCTGGCGGACATTGCCCGGCCAGTCATAGGCGGCCAGAAGCGACAATGCGCCATCGGTGATCCCCAGCGGCCTGAGGCCCGGCTGCTCGCCGATGCGGCCCAGGAAATAACGGGTGAGGCCCGGAATATCGCCTGAACGTTCGCGCAAAGGCGGTAGCACGATGCGAGTAGCGGACAGGGCATCGTAAAGATCGCGGCGGAATGCTTCTGCTTCCACCAATTCGGCCAGCGGGAAATTGCTGGCTGCGATCAGGCGGACGTCGATGCGGAAGCTGTGGCGTGCGCCCACCGGGCGGATCGATCCGGCGGCGATGGATTCGGCCAGCCGTTCCTGCAACGCAGGCGAGAGGCGATCCACCTCGTCGAGTACAATAGTGCCGCCGTCGCAATGTTGCAGCGCGCCGATCTGCCGGTCGAAGGCGCCGGGGAAGGCGCCCTTCTCATGGCCGAACAGCACGGATTCGATCGAGTTGGCGGGAATGCCGGAGATATTGACGATGCGGAACGGTGCCTTGGCGCGCGGGCTTGCTGCATGCATCGCGCGCACCAGCATTTCCTTGCCGGTGCCGCTTTCGCCCTCGATCAGCACGAAGCCATGGCTGCGCGCGGCCTTGGCTGCCTTGGCCAACGCGGTGCGGAAGGTCGGGGCCGCGCCGATCATCGAATCGAAATCGAGCGCGGCGGGCATTTTTTCGGTGAGCGGCTGCAGTTCGTCCTTGGGCGCTTCGCGCGTGGTGGCGCTGCGCAGGGCCAGCATCAGCCGGTCGGGCGCGACGGGCTTCACCAGATAGTCGGTTGCGCCCGCGCGCATAGCCTCCACCGCCAGCAGCGGCGAGGCGCTCGCCGTGAGCATCAGGATCGGCAGGGCAGGGCGGCGGTCCTTCAGCTCCGCGATCAGCGAGCAGGCATCGTCACCCGGCACCCATTGGTCGAGGATGATGGCGGAAAGCTGCATCCCCTCCCGCGTGCCGAGAGTGGCGATCGCAGTCTCCGAATCCTTGACGACAAGTGTCCTCCAGCCCTCGCGCGCGGCAAGCGCCGAGATGAGCCTGCTTTGCGCAGGCTCATCGTCAATAAGCATCAAGAGTCGCTGTTCCGGCTCCGCCATTTTCCCCAACTGTCCCTAAGTGGTACGGATGAGGACGTAGCCGGGTCGGGTAAAGACCAGATTAAGCCTGTTCGACAGATTTTGCCGCCTGCCTGTTTTGCTCTGCATCGCACCCGGGGACGGGCTGGACACGGCCTCTTGAGCGCGGAGGCTTTGGGCGCTAGACCTGCCGGTGAAATCCAGATCGGCCCCTTGGGCTACACGTAAATTCCAGAGGACTATCCATGGCTTCGGCAAATGACATGCAGGCGGCGCAGAAAACCTATGAGGGTTTTGTGACGCTGGTGAAGTTTTCGACCCCGGTGGTCGTGGCCATCGCAGCCCTAGTGGTAATCCTGATCTCAAGCTGATCGGTTTCTGAAGGGGGAGGGGCCAATGCGGATCGCAATTCTCAAGGAGCGAGCCGCTGGCGAAACCCGCGTAGCGGCCACCCCCGAAACGGTCAAAAAATTCATCGCACTGGGCGCTACGCTCTCGGTCGAGGCCGGGGCGGGCATTGCCGCGTCCATTCCTGATGCCGCTTATGCCGAAGTGGGGGCAGAAGTGCTGCCGGAAGGGCAGGCGGTGAAGGATGCGGATATCGTGCTGGGTGTGCAGGGCCCCGACCCTGCGGTGCTTTCCGGCGCGAATCCGGGCGTGTGGCTTGTCGCCGTGCTCGATCCTTTCGGCCAGCGCAGCCGGGTAGATGCCTATGCCGGAGCCGGGATCGAGGCCTTGGCGATGGAATTCATGCCGCGCATCACCCGTGCGCAGAGCATGGATGTGCTTTCCAGCCAGTCGAACCTGTCGGGCTACAAGGCAGTGATTGCTGCGGCCGATACCTATGGCCGCGCCTTTCCCATGATGATGACGGCCGCGGGCACGATCACGGCCGCGCGCGTTTTCGTGATGGGGGTGGGGGTTGCAGGGCTGCAGGCCATTGCTACCGCCCGCCGGCTGGGCGCGCAGGTTT
>DATJDU010000029.1:0-78160 GCA_035497315.1 Sphingomonadaceae bacterium | reverse complement strand
CATCCGGTAACCGCATCTGGCGCGAGAGGCTTTGCCATCCGGGGGTAACGCCCCCCGGCTTGCACACACCCGCACCGGCCGCGTTGTTCATGCGAACAAGGGAGCAATGCTGTCGACCTGGCCTTGCTCCGGATTGGACTTCCACAAGCTTGCCAGGGCCTGTGGAGTGCTGGGGCATATAACCGAAATGGTTCGTGATGTCAAGGTAAATAGGCAATTATATACCTTACGTACCAACCACTTTGGCCTAGTCGGAGTGCATGGATATCACCAATCCGATCTACTCCGACGCCGATAATGTCCTCTCAGCTTTGGTAACGAACGTGGCCCGCGCCTCTACCCTTATGGCGGACGAAGCCCGCATCTATTGGAGCGTGGGCAAAGAGTTCGCCAGTCACGGTTATGCGCTCCACGCAGGCCGCGTGTTCGCCAAGGGGGACGCTCAACTCCGACCGCAAATTTAACGACGCGGAGCGCGCCGTCGAAGCGGTTAAAGGGGCTCGGGGTAAGCGTCTGATGTTAGTTCGCTTGTTGCCTGATTATTATGAGGCGCCAATACCTAGAGGCGAGCGGCGGAAGCGCTATTATGAGTGAGACTCTTTCGATCTTTTGAGGATATCCTCATCGCTGATCGGTGGAGTAGCGAGGGCGCGCTTCAAGATCACGTCGAGCGACTTGGTGGCATCGCCATTGCTGCGTTGCTGGTTCGTTGCCTGAGGTTCTGTCATCGCGTCTTCCACTGAGTGAACCATGTCGGTTGAACGCATACACCAAAACCGCCCCTATCCCAATTTCAAGCTGAATGAACTTCCTGAGGCTGAGAGAGAAGAGGCTGGCTCAATTCGCGTTAACATTGGCGACATGCATAGCCGGGCCACATCATATTGGGCTGGGCGCCTTCTCTTCCAGAACTGTGCAGAGCGCTTGGTGTTGGACTACGCCAACAACCGAACCTATCACGAGTGGCAGCTCTGTGCGGCCCGTGATTGCGTCATGAGTATCTACCACTTCGGCCGAATAATCGAAGGAATCGATGACTCTTTTGCGACTTGCGCCACTCTCAGGGAAATCATCGATACCAGTGCAAAGCGAGCAGCGCGAAAACGCTTTGAAAAGCAATTCCCGTTCTACATCAATTTGAGGCACGCAATCGCGCACTCTGCAGAGCGGTCGCACACAGCAAAAGACTCCAAGCGACATGGTAAAATGTCATCCAGAACGATCCAGCTTAGCTCAGACCTTTCAATCCGTGTTGGCAGTGAATCGGATATGCTGCTGGTTCATGACAATATCTGGGGAACGACCTTCTCATCAATGTGGGAGGGATGCCTGATCAAGTGCGACATCAACGATCAATCAGGAATTTGGCTTGATGAGATCATTGATGCTTACTGGTCTGCCTTCGACAACATCATCGATCCGAACCCAGAACCTCCTCCAAAGATAACCACCTCATCACAACCCGCGCGAGATTTTGGATAAAGAAGCACCGATATATTGCCGTGTGATTATCAATGAAGGGTTCGCCTGCAACATAGGGCCGCGGGTTCACTGGCGACCCCTTTCTGTCGGCATCACACTCTGGCGACAGAAAATCCTCTTAAATCGCATCCGCGACAATTCTTTTAATTTTTTTTTGAATGCCGACCTGTTGGTACATCGTTTGCCATGCAGCATTCGGTACGTAAGGTATATAATTGCCGAGCACTAGCCAGAGGAAGGTGCGTGCTAATCGTCATCCCGGCCCTTCGGCAGGCTCAGGATAAACCTCCCTCCGGTCGAGCCGGGATCTCTCTCTTCCCGCGACACGGCCAGCGACCCCGGCTTTCGCTGGGGTGACGGGGTAGGCGGGGGAGGCGGGAGTGACGAAAAGACGGCGGCGAGAACTTTCTCCGCGCCTTTGCGTCCGGCCTTACAGCGCGGGGTCGAAGCCTTCCGGGGGCAGGCGATAGGCGTCCGGGTTATTGGGGCTGTGGATGCCGCATTCGGTCTTGTCCCAGCCCTTCCACCGGCCCGAGCGCGGGTCTTCACCCGGCGCGACCTTGTGGGTGCAGGGGGAGCAGCCGATCGAGGGATAGCCCTGCGCCACCAGCGGATTGCGGGGCAGGCCATGTTCCTCGAAATAGGCTTCCAGATCCTCGGCCTTCCAGTCGATCAGCGGATTGATCTTCAGGCGGCCCTGCGCGTCGGAATTGTCCAGCTCGAAGCGTGGCAATTGCGCGCGCGTATTGGCCTGGAACGCCTTGCGTCCGGTGATCGAGGCATCGAAACCGGCCAGCGCCCTGGCCAGCGGCTTCACCTTGCGGATTTCGCAGCAGCCATCCGGGTCCCAGCTCCAGCGCAGGCCCGCTTCGTCCTTGGCGGCGAGTTCTTCCGCATCGGGGGTGAGAATGCGCAGATCGGTGAAGCCGAGGAATTTCACCAGCTCGTCGCGATAGGCCACGGTTTCGGCAAAATGCTTGTCCGTCTCGAGGAACAGCACCGGCACGGATTTGTCCACCTGGGCCACCAGATGCAGCAGCACCGCGCTTTCCGCGCCGAAGCTGGAGACGATGGCCACGTCGCCCGCCAGATGATCCTTCAGCACGCTGGAGAGCATCTCGAGCGTCTCCTGCCCGCGGAACATGCGGTTCAGGCGAATGGCATCGCCTTCCGTGAAACGGGCCGATGTATCGATCCGGTCGCGCGGGCGGGAAGACACTTCAGCCTCGTTCACTTGCAGGGTGCCTCCTGGCCCAGATGGGCGTGCGGCCGTCGCCCGTGGCCTGATAGACTTCCGGCCAGCGATCCAGTGCCGCCTGGGCATCTTCGGGATCGAAGGGTTTTTCGGGCAGGAAGCTGTCGAAGCCGCAGCGGCGCATGTGGGAAAGCTGGTCCACCAGCACATCGCCCACGGCGCGCAATTCGCCCGTATATCCGGCCTCGCGCAGGATGCGGGCGCTGGAATAGCCACGCCCGTCGCCAAAGCCGGGGAAGTTCACTTCCACCAGGCTGAGCTGTTCGAGGAAGGGCAGCAGGCTGCGCGCATCGTCGCCCGGTTCGATCCGGACGGCGGCGGCATTGGTCTGGTCGAGAAAGGCATCGACCGTGACGGCGGGCGCACTGACCGGCTCGTCGTCGCGGAACCGCAGATGATCAAGCATAGATCGCCTCCTTGAACTTCTCCATGCCGATACGGCGATAGGTGTCGAGGAAGCGCTCGTCCTCTTCGCGCTGGGCGAGATAGACATCGGTGGCTTTTTCCACTGCGTCCACGATTCCGTCTTCGGTGAAGCCGGGGCCGGTGATCTTGCCGAGCGAAGTATCGTCGCCCTCGCAGCCGCCGAGCAGCAGCTGGTAATTCTCCAGCCCCTTCTTGTCGACGCCCAGGATGCCGATATGGCCGGCGTGATGGTGGCCGCAGGCATTGATGCAGCCGCTGATCTTCAGCTTCAGCTCGCCCAGTTCGCCCGTCCTGCCATTGTCGGCGAAACGCTGCGCGATCTTCTGCGCGACCGGGATCGAGCGGGCATTGGCCAGGCTGCAATAATCGAGGCCGGGGCAGGCGATGATATCCTCGATCGTGTCGAGATTGGCCGCGCCGAGCCCGGCTGCCTCCAGCTTCTGCCACAGGGTGAACAGATCGGCCTTGCGGACATGGGGCAGCACGATGTTCTGCGCGTGAGTGACGCGCAATTCGTCGAAGCTGTAGTCCTTCGCCAGATCGGCCATCAGGTGAATCTGCGCGGCAGAAGCGTCACCCGGAATGCCGCCGACCGGCTTCAGGCTGATATTGGCGATGACATAGCCGGGCTGCTTGTGCGCCACACTGTTGCGCTCCACCCACAGGGCGAAGGCGGGGTCCGACAGGTCCAGATCGTCGCTGGCGGCGGTGTCGAAGGCCGGATCGGCGAAATGCTCCATGATCCGCTCCAGCTCCGCGATCGGGGGTTCGATCCCCTGCGTGAGCAGATGGGCGAATTCCTCTTCCACCTGGCGGGCATATTCATCCTTGCCCAGCTCGTGGACCAGGATCTTGATGCGGGCCTTGTACTTGTTGTCGCGGCGGCCATAGCGATTGTAAACGCGCAGGCAGGCTTCCGAATAGGTGATCAGCTGGTCCAGCGGCACGAAGTCGCGGATGAGCGGCGCGATCATCGGCGTGCGGCCCATGCCCCCGCCGACATAGAAGGCGGCGCCGATCTCGCCCGCTTCGTTCTTCACGATGCGGATGCCGATATCGTGCAGCTTCATCGCCGCGCGGTCCGTCTCGCTGGCGATCACGCAGATCTTGAACTTGCGCGGCAGGGTGAGGAATTCCGGGTGGAAGCTCGACCACTGGCGCAGCAGCTCGGCATAGGGGCGCGGGTCGATCAGCTCGTCCGCGGCGGCGCCGGCGAACTGATCGGAACTGATGTTGCGGATGCAGTTCCCGCTGGTCTGGATCGCGTGCATTTCCACGCTGGCGAGGTCTGCCAGAATGTCGGGCGCGTCTTCCAGCTTGATCCAGTTGTACTGGATGTTCTGGCGGGTGGTGAAGTGGCCATAGCCGCGGTCATATTTGTCCGCGATGTCGGCCAGCACATGCATCTGCGCGGCATTGAGCGTGCCATAGGGCACGGCCACGCGCAGCATATAGGCGTGCAGCTGAAGATAGAGGCCGTTCTGCAGGCGCAGCGGCTTGAACTGGTCCTCGGTCAGCTTGCCTTCGAGGCGGCGGCGGGTCTGGTCGCGGAATTCCGCGACGCGTGTATCGACCATCGCCTGGTCATATTGGTCATAACGGTACATCAGATCACCCAGTTGCCGGCGTCGGGATCGGCGGGTTTGAGGGTCAGGTCAGGGCGCACGGTGGGGCCGTGGGCGCGGATGCGGTCCTTGATATGGGCCGGGCGCACGCGACGTTCGCCATCGGGTTCGGCATCGATCGCGTAGGAGGCATTGACCCGGCGGGCCGCTTCCTCACGGGCCAGAATGGTGTCGGCCTGATCGCCCACATCCACTGCGTCTTCGACATGGATCGACCAGTCCTGCCCGGTCCACCACACGACGGCCCCGCTCTTGAGGTCGTTTCCGGTAAGAATCTTCATCCCTGCGCCTCCAGCGCCAATTGCCTGAGGGCCGCGTCGTTACGGCCGAAATCCTGAGATGCAACCTCGCCGATCACGATCACGGCGGGGCTTTTGACTTTTGCGCCGGTCACCAGATCGGGCAGGCCGGCCAGCGAGCTGCGCAGCACGCGCATGGTGGGGCGCGCCGCATTTTCGATCACCGCCACCGGGCAATCCGGGGCGACGCCGTCTTCCATCAGCTTTTCCGCGATCTGGGGCGCGGTGGACACGCCCATATAGATCACCAGCGTGCGGCCCTTGCCGGCAAGGCCCGACCAGTCCTGATCGGTCAGTCCCTTGCACTGGCCCGCCACGAAGCTGACGATGCTGGCGCCGTCGCGATGAGTCAGCGCAATCTGCGCCGCAGCCGCCGCGCCGATCGCGGCGCTGATGCCGGGGACCACTTCCACCGGAACGCCCGCCGCGCGGCAGGCTTCGGCTTCTTCCCCGCCGCGGCCGAAAATGAACGGATCGCCGCCCTTGAGGCGCAGCACGCTGTTGCCGGCCAGCGCCTCGCGCACCAGCAGGGCGTTGATCTCTTCCTGCGGCATGGTGTGGCGCGAACGGCTCTTGGCCACGGAAACCAGCCGGGCATCGGGGCGGGCGAGGGCCAGGATCGAGGGATCGACCAGCCCATCGTGCACGATCAGCTTCGCCTGCATCAGCAGCCGGGCCGCGCGCAGGGTCAACAGGTCGGGATCGCCGGGGCCGGCGCCCACGAGATAGACCGTGGAGGGATTCGCACCATTCTTCATGCGGGGCGAAATGGGCTTGCGGGCCCGCAAGCGCCAGCGAGAATGGTTTTGGCGGGGGGTAGGTGAGCTTTAGGGGTCAGGCCCCGGACTTGTCGTCGCTCGCAGGGAGGTGGCGCAGGCTGGCGACAAGTGCCTCCAACTGCTCGATATTCCCGATATTGATGTCGCGCTGCGGGAAGGGGATGCTGATACCTTCGGCAAGGAACAGCTGCCACACCCGCTTGTACACATCGGACCTTACGCTGCTGATCCCTTCTTCCGGGTCGACGAGCCAGAAGCGGATTTCGAAGGCGATGCCGCTATCGCCGAATTCCATGAGCAGCACGCGCGGTTCGGGCGTTTCGAGCACGCGAGGCGTTTCGCGCGCGGCCTGCACCATCAACTCCTCGGCCCGGGCGAGATCGGTCTCATAGGCGACACTGATCGGCGCCTTCACCCGCACATCGCGCGCGGAGTAGGACCAGTTCTCCACCTGATTGATCATCAGGTTCTCGTTCGGGATCAGATATTCCTTCTTGTCCCGCGTGATGACCGAAATGGCGCGAATGCCGATCTTGCGGATCTGGCCGAAGCTTTCGCGCCCGGACATGTCGCTCACCGCGATGACGTCCCCCGGCTTGATCGAACGGTCCATCAACAAGATGATGCCCGCGAGCAGATTGCCGAAGGTCTTCTGCAGGCCGAAGCCAAGGGCAAGGCCGAAGGCGCCGGAAAACACGGTGAGCGCGGTGAGGTCGATGCCGAGAATGTCGATCCCGATCAGGATCGAGAGCGCCCAGACGACAATGGAAACCAGTTTTTCGGCCAGCAGCTTCTGGGTCATGTCCAGCGCGGTGAGCTTGCCCAGCAGCCAATGCGCCAGCCTGCCGCCCAGCCGCGCGACGATGATCACGCCTGCGATGACGGCAATTACCACCGCCGCGCTCCACAGCGAGACGTGCGAATTGCCTATCTGCACGCCATAGCTGTCGAGCCATTCGATATAGCTGCCCAGCGTGCCATTGCCCGAAGTGACCGCGTCCTTCAGCCCTTCGGCGCCGCGCACGTCTTCGGGAGTACCCTGGGCGGTCGGGCTGGCCATTACCCGCGCTCCATCGCGGCAAAGCCCCGTTCGAGATCCGCGATCAGATCGCCGGAATCTTCCAGCCCGATGGACAGGCGGATGCCCAGCCGGTCGGCCGGATCGCTGCCGGGCGGCGGCCAGTGCGTGGCGCTGCGCGCGCCCTGCGGATCGAAGGGGATCGCCAGGCTCTCGAACCCGCCCCAGCTATAGCCGATGCCGAACAGTTCCAGCGCGTCGATAAAGCGGGCGCGCGCGGCTTCGTCGCGGCCCCTGATGACGAAGCTGAACAGCCCGCAGCCGCCGCTGAAATCGCGTGCCCACAGATCGTGCCCCGGCGCACCGGGCAGCATGGGGCACAGCACCCGCGCCACTTCCGGCCGGGTGGCCAGCCATTGCGCGATTTCCAGCGCGCTGGCGCTCTCGCGCTCCAGCCGGAGGGACAGGCTGCGCAATCCGCGCAGGGCCAGCGCCGCATCGTCGGGCGAGACCACTTGCCCGAGTTGCTGCGACATGCGGCGGATGCGGGTGAAATGCGGATCGGCCGCACTGACCGAGCCCATCATCAAATCCGAATGGCCGCCGACATGCTTGGTGAGCGACATGATCGTGATGTCGCAGCCCCGCTCCAGCGCGGGGAAATACAGCGGGCTGGCCCAGGTATTGTCTATCAGGCTCACCGCGCCCTTATCGCGCGCGATGGCGGCAAGGGCGGGCGTGTCGCACACTTCCATCGTCAGGCTGCCGGGGCTTTCCAGCAGCACTGCCCGGGTGCGCTCGCAAAATTGCGCGGGGAAGCCTGCAATGTCGAGTGGGTCGAACCAGCGTGTCTCCACCCCCATGCGCTTCAGCAGCCCTTCGGCCAGTGCGCGGCTGGGCTGATAGGCATTATCCGTCATCAGCAGCACATCGCCCGTGCGCAGCACTGCCAGCAGCGCGCCCGCAATCGCGGCGACGCCGCTGGGATAGAGCACGGTCCCGTCCGCGCCCGGCTCGATTCGGGTCAGTGCCTCGGCCAGGGCCCATTGGGTCGGCGCGCCACGGCGGCCATAATAGAAATGCCCGTCCTCATTGGGGCGGCCAGCGGCCAGATCGGCCGAATCTTCGTAAAGATGTGTGCTGCCACGCCAGATGGGCGGGTTGACCACGCCGCCTTTCTGGCCCGGAATGCTCGTCCATTCGCTGCGCCGCCCGGCGCCCGCCAGCCTTGTGGCGGGCCGCTGATTTCCCGTGGCCTTGCCCTTAGACATTCCGGCCCTCAGACATTCTGAAGTGCCGCGCCTGTCTCCTTGGGAGTGTCGGGATCGACCGCCCACTCACTCCAGCTTCCGTCGTAGAGGGAGACGTCCTTGTCCTTGCCCAGCAAATGCAGGGCAAAGCACAATACGGCGGCCGTCACACCGCCGCCGCAAGTGGTGGCGATGGGCTGGCCAAGGTCCACGCCCGCATCTTCGAACGCCTGGCGCAGCCCGGCCTTGTCCTTGAAGGTGCCGTCAGCATTGAACAATTCGTAGAAGGGCAAATTCACCGATCCGGGGATATGCCCGCTGGGCACGCCTGGGCGGAAATCGGGCACGCGGCCGGAAAAACGGCCTTCGTCGCGCGCATCCACCACCTGTTCGGCGCGGCTGCCGAGATTCGCCAGAATGTCGGCCTTGCTGCGGACCTTGCCGGCTTCCTGCCAGGCCGTGAAGTGCCGGGGCTTCAGCTCCTGAACGCCGCTTTCCAGCGGGCGCCCCTCGGCCTTCCATTTGGCAAGGCCGCCATCCAGAATCGCCACATTCTGCGCACCGAACAGCTTGAACATGAACCAGGCACGGCTGGAGGTTTTCACGTCGCTATCGTCATACAGCACGATACGGCTGCCATCGCCCAGACCGAGCTTCTGCATCCGGCTGGCGAACATCTCCGCCGTGGGCAGGGCAGCAGGCACCTCGCTCGCCGGATCGACGAGATTGGTCAGGTCCATGAATACGGCGCCGGGAATGTGTCCGGTTTCATATTCTGCACGGGCATCGCGCCCGGCGATTGGTAAATGACTCGACGTGTCAACGATCCTCAGGTCGCAGGATCCTATTTCCTCTGCGAGCCATTCGGTCGAAATCAGGGCTTCCATTCGCGCGCTCCTCATCGCGTGAACGACTATGGTTAGACCCGCGCATTCCAGCCGTCGAGAGGGCTCGTTCAAAAGATTTTTTGTGTGACTTCTCGGTAAATCCGGGGGCCGAGATCCAGGCGGAAGGGCTGCAACCCCGCCCCCGGACGTGGTGAACGCTGCCCTACCAGCACTGTGCGCATCACGGTCAGCCCACTGGCGGACGCAGACTGCACTTTCAACCGGGCCAGAGGCACGAACAGCAGGGCGCCGCCCTTGCGGATCGGGCGGATGAGCGGGAAATTGAGGCGGAATTCGCCGCTTACCTGGGTGGTTTCACCCGGCCGCATACGCTCGATCACATGCTGGGCCAGAAGCTCGCTGTCCGAAGAGGCGAGTTGTTCCTCCTCCGACCGGGAGGCATGGGCGGAAACCATATCGCCCATCACTGTCAGGCCTTCCAGAACCTTGCCGCTCATATTGGTGAGAGTGAGGCGATAGGTCAGCGTCGCAGCGGTCAGGGAGATCGCCAGCTCGCGCGCCTCCAGCGCCAGGGTGAGCGGGGCCTGTTCCTCTTCCTCCTCCTCGCTCGCCGGAGGGGCGGGCGGCGGGGGTGGAGCGGGCTGCCGGGCAGCGGCGGCAGTCAGATCGGGCCGCTGGATCTGGGGGGCGCGGGCCTCCGCCTCTTCCGTGCGGCGCAGCCAGAACCACGCGCCGGCGCCCAGTGCGGCCAGCAATGCGCCGCCCGCGCCGATCCAGCCCCATGGCAGCCCGCCATCGGCAGCCGGGAGCGTTTTTGCCTGAGGCGCGGGAGGAGCAGCCGATGCGGCCGAAGGCGAGGGAAGCGGTGCGGGCGCCGGCCTCGCTTCGGCTGTGGGCGCGGGGCTGGCCTCAGGCGTGGCACTGGCGGTGGGCGCGGGTGTCTCGCTGGGGCGTGCAGCCGCAGCCGCAGTCGCAGTAGCAGTCGGCGTCGGGCTCGGGCGAGGGGCGGGCGAAGGTACGGGCGCGCTCGCCGTTGGGCGCGGCGTCGGTGTGGGGCGCGGCGTCGGTGTGGGGGTTGGCGCCCTGGGGCTCGGTGCAGGGGTCGGGGTCGGGGCCGGGGTTGCGGTCGCGCGCGGCGGGGCTTCGCCGGGAGCCACGGGGCCTTGCGGCGTGTTGTTTCCGCCCGGCGGAAGCTGGAAATCGCCCACGGAGGCCGCCACCGGGGCGAGCGGCGCAAACCCCAGGGCCGCAGACAGGCCTGCGGCTGCCAGCAGGGCTGGCAGCGTCCTGCTGCGGATTGTCGGCTTAGTGATCCTCATGAACCCTGTCGATGTGCCTTATAGTCGGCTGCTGGCTGCAAGCGCGGGCCGCGCTGAATAACGGCTGAATCGTCCGCGTCAAACCGGTGACTTGTGCGCAAGGCACGTTCGCGGCATCACGCGCGCCATGAATGACACATCCGAAAGCCTGAGTCCCCTGCATCTGGGCAGGGCGAGCGCGCTGCCCGCTTCGCCCGAACAGGCAGTGCTGGACTATGTACCCAACCCGCGCGCCGGATCGCTTTACATGATCCGTTTCGCCGCGCCGGAATTCACGTCGCTCTGCCCCGTCACCGGCCAGCCCGATTTTGCCCATCTGGTGATCGATTATGCGCCGGGCGAAACGATCGTCGAATCGAAAAGCCTCAAGCTGTTCCTTGGATCGTTCCGCAACCATGCCGGATTTCACGAGGATGTGACCGTGGGCATCGGCCAGCGGCTGGTGGCCGAAATGAAGCCGGTGTGGCTGCGCATCGGCGGCTATTGGTATCCGCGCGGCGGCATTCCGATCGATGTCTTCTGGCAGAGCGGCCCGGCGCCCGGGGGGCTGTGGGTGCCCGATCAGGGCGTGGCCCCCTATCGCGGACGGGGTTAAGCCCGCCTAGGCCGAAACGGCCGCCTGCCGCGCCCACTGCACGATCGCACCGGCAGGCATCGCGCCAGACTGGCGGGCGATTTCGCGCCCCTTGCGGATCAGGATCATGGTGGGGATGGACTGGATGCCATAGCGGGCGGCCAGCGCCTGCTCGGCCTCCGTATCCAGCTTGCCCAGCCGCATCGCCGGTTCCAGCTGAGCGGCAGCCGCGCCGAAGGCCGGGGCCATCTGGCGGCACGGCCCGCACCAGCTCGCCCAGAAATCCACCAGCAGCGGAATGTCGCTCTTCGCGGCATGGGCATCGAAATTGGCGGCCGTCAGCGTCACCGGCTGGCCCGCGAACAGGGGCCCGTGGCACTTGCCGCATTTCCCGCCCGCCCCCAGCTTCGCGCGCGGAACCCGGTTGAGCGCCGCGCAGGCAGGGCAGGCAATAATCATCGCATCGGACATCGCATCACCTCTGCTCCCGAAGATAGGAAGCGTGCGGGAATTGGGAAGGCTGCGGACATCACATAATGCCGCAAGAATGACGTAATCCAGGGGGGGGTGGGTTCAACCAGTCATCTGGTTGCGCAGGGTGGTTCCGGTCAATGCGCAGTTTCGCGCATTCCTCCGCCAGCGTTTGCGGCGTTGAATCCGGCTGCTTTCCGGCCGGCTTCGGAGTGATCCATGGAACAACCAATCCCCTCGCGTCGCCAGTTCCTCGCCGCCATTGGCAATCTGGCCAGCGTGGGCTGGATCGCCATGAACTGGCCGCAGATCGCGGTCGCTGCCGAGCATGCCGGCCATGCCGCCCAGGGCACGACTGCGCCGCCCGACAGTTTCACGACGCTGAGTGCCGGCGAAGCGGCCGAGGTCGATGCCATTGCGAACCTGATCGTGCCCGGCGGCGCCGTGCCGGGCGCGCGGGAGGCCCGAGCCGTCTATTTCATCGACAATGCGCTCGGCAGTTTCTTCGCGGCGCAGCTTCCCTCCTTCCGGCAGGGCCTGGCCGATTTCACCAGCGCCTTTGCCACGCGCCATGGCGCCGACAAGCCATTCTCCGCAGCACCCGAGGTGGAGCAGATCGCCTGGCTGAAAGAGGTCGACAAGACGCCTTTTTTCACTGCGGTGCGGCGTCTCACCGTGCTCGGCCTCATTGCCTTGCCGAAGTACGGTGGCAACCATGACGGCCTGGGGACGAAGCTGATCGGAGTGATCGACAGCCATTATTGGGAGCCGCCCTTCGGCTATTACGACCAGGATTACCCGGGGTTCGAGCCCTATCCCGGCACCAAGCCCTATACCGCCTGACGGAGCCGCTCCATGCCCAGCAAGACATTCAAGACCAGCGAGACAGTCGATTTCATCGTCGTCGGCTCCGGTTCCTCAGGTGGCATTGTGGCGCGCGAACTGGCGCGCGCCGGCAACAGCGTCGTCATCATGGAACAGGGTCCGCGTATGGAATCCTGGGACTTCGAGCATGACGAACTGAAGTACCGCCAGCTCTCGGGCATCACCAACAACCCGGCGACCAATCCGCAGAGCTTCCGCCGCGACGCGAACCAGAAGGCCGAACGCGCGACCGGCAGGAACCCGCTGACCTATGCGCGCATCGTCGGTGGCAGCAGCGCGCACTTCAACGCCAATTTCTGGCGCCTGCACGAGATCGATTTCATCGAGGGCAGCCGGCTGGGCGGTATCGAAGGCGCGAGCCTGGTCGACTGGCCTATCACCTATGCCGAACTGGAACCCTATTACACCAAGGTGGAATGGGAAGTCGGCGTTTCGGGGCTTGCCGGGGCCAGTCCCTTCGATCCGTGGCGAAGCAAGCCCTATCCGATGCCGCCACTGCCGGTGAAATCGTCAGGCGTGCTGTTCGAGCGTGGTGCGCGCAAGCTCGGCCTGCACCCGTTCCCGGCGCCGATGGCAATTAACTCGGTGTTCTACAAGGACCGCCCGCCCTGTGCGCAATGCGGGCTCTGTGGCGGATTCGGCTGCGAGGTGATGGCCAAATCGTCGTCGGTATGGACCGTGATTCCCGAGGCCGAGGCTACCGGCCTCTGCGAGGTCCGCTCGGAAAGCTATGTGTTCCGCATCGGCATGAACAGCGCTGGCCGGGCCACCGGTGTGTATTACTACGATCGCGACCGTAAGGAGCAGTTCCAGAACGCGCGCGCGGTGGTGGTATGCGCCAATGGGGCGGAGACCCCGAAGCTGCTGCTCAATTCGGAAACCAGCGCCTTTCCGGACGGCCTCGCCAATTCCAGCGGGAAGGTCGGCCGTTACCTTATGTTCAACAAGGGCGGCGGTGCGCAGGCCAGGTTCGAACACCCGCTCAACGAATATAAGGGCGCCAATGTCACGCGCATCCTGCACGATTTCTACGATTCGGATCCGAAGCGCGGCTTTTATGGTGGCGGCGGCTTCGACGCGCGCTCCGGCGGGCCCCTGACCTGGGGGCAGAACGTGCCCGAAGGAACGCCCAGCTGGGGCCCGGAGTTCAAGGAATATCTTGAATCCTACACCTATTGGATGAACTGCTCGGGCCACGGCACATCGCTGGCGCAGGAGACCAATCGCGTGGACATCGATCCGGAGTTGAAGGACGACTGGGGCGTGCCGGCGATACGGGTCACCTACAAGGACCATCCGGACGACATGAAGCACGCGAAATGGCAGGTCGAGCGCGCCGTGGAGATCATGGACGCGGCCGGTGCGAAGCAGATCGTCCCCGGCGAGATCGGCGCGGCCAGTGGCGGCGTGCACTTGCTCGGCACCTGCCGCATGGGCAATGACCCGGCCACGTCGGTGATCGACAAATACCATCGCACGCACGATGTGCGTAACCTCTTCCTCTGTGACGGTTCGAGCATGGTGACATCCGGCCGAGGCCAGCCGACGCAGACCATCGAGGCCCTGGCGTTTCGCGCCGGAGAACACATTGCCAGATTCGCACGCGCCAACGAGATATGATCCGAAGCGCGCGAGTCAGCCATATTGCCCCACGGTGATTCACCGGGTGCATGCCGGCCGGAATTAACCGGAGGCCTGGGCGGAAGTAAGTCATTGAAATATATGGTGCCGGCTAGAGGATTCGAACCCCTGGCCCCCTGATTACAAATCAGGTGCTCTACCAACTGAGCTAAGCCGGCTCATGCGCTGCTGGATGCGCTGTGTGCGTCGCTCCTCTGCTCTAAAGTGCGCCGAAGGTCCAGCCTTCGGTTTGTGCGATTTGTTCCGACATGGCGGTGGGGTGCCAATATTCGGGCAGATGGGCCACTTCGCGCAGCCAGGCGGCGGTGATCAGGGCGTCGCTGATGTGGTCGTCCACGGGGCCATGGCCGGCTACCGGAGCGCTTCCGAGCGCGGCGAGGGCGTGGTTCAGTTCCGTGAAGCTGCGCAGTTTTGTCTGCCCGGCGCGGCGTCCGGCATGGATCGCGGCGAGCGAGGTGTAGATTTCCACTACTGCCGATCCGCCGTGCCCCGGCAGCGGATCGACCGGCCAGACGGGCATCCGGCCTGCGAGTCGGTGGAGGACGCGCATTCCGGTGAGGCTGGATTTGCCGACCTGCGCCGCGCCGACCAGATTGAAGTTGGAATAGGGATTGCAGCCGGCCAGCCGCTGGGCATGCTCGGTCACGCGGAAGCGCCCGCGCCCGCCATTGCCGGGTGTCTCGCCGAACATATCCCCTTCTTCGCCCCGGTGGCGAAAATGGCGGCGCGCTTCCTGATGGGCCACGAGACTGGCGGCGGCGAGATGATCGTCGGCCGCGCAGATGCGATCCACCAGCGCCCATAGTTCGCGAGCTGTGGCCGGGCTTTCGCTCCAGCCCGGAAAGAAGGCACCCAGGTCCGCAAAGGGCAGGGACATGCCCAGATCAAGGCCGGCCAGCGTGCCTTCGGGCATTCCGGCGGCGAGCCATTCCAGCACCTCGGCGCGCGACCAGCGATGGCCGGGCCGCACCAATTGCGGCGCGGCGCTGCCCTTTGCGCACAGGGCGACGGCGATCCCCCGATGCCGCTCGCCCAATGCGCCCGACCAGTCGATGGCGGCGAAATGGGTGAAGCCCATGGGCAGGGTCAGCCGCGCCGCTGGGCGCGCAGCTTGTTCCAATAGGCGATCCGTTCGATCACCTGCCGTTCGAACCCGCGCTCCACCGGTTCGTAATAGGTCTGGGGCTCCATGCCTTCCGGCCAGTAATCGTCGCCCGAAAAACCCTCCGCCGTGTCATGGTCATACGTGTAGCCCGTGCCATAGCCGATATCCTTCATCAGCTTGGTCGGTGCGTTGAGGATATTGGCGGGCGGGGCCAGCGATCCGGTTTCCTTCGCGCTTTTCCATGAGGCCTTCTGCGCCTTGTAGGCGGCATTCGATTTGGGCGCGGTGGCGAGGTAGAGGCAGGCCTGCACGATCGCCACTTCGCCTTCCGGGCTGCCGAGGAATTCATAGGCCTGCTTGGCGGCAAGGCACTGGGTCAGCGCCTGCGGATCGGCCAGGCCGATATCCTCGCTGGCAAAGCGGACCAGACGGCGCAGCACATAAAGCGGCTCTTCCCCGGCAGTGAGCATCCGGGCCATGTAATATAGCGCGGCCTGCGGGTCCGATCCGCGCAGGGATTTGTGCAGGGCCGAGATCAGATTGTAATGCCCGTCGCGATCCTTGTCATACACCGCCACCCGGCGCTGGAGGAACTTGCCGAGCGCTGCGGGATCGAGTGGTTCGGGAATCTTCGCGGCGTAGAGCGTTTCGGCCTGATTGAGCAGGAAGCGCCCGTCGCCATCCGCGCTGGCGACCAGTGCCTCGCGCGCCTCGGGGGTGAGGGGCAGGGGGCCTTCCAGTTCCTCCGCCCGGGCGAGCAGCACGGATAGGGCCGCCGCATCCAGCCGATGGAGGATCAGCACCTGCGCCCGGCTCAGCAGAGCGGCGTTGAGCGCGAAACTGGGGTTCTCGGTAGTCGCGCCCACGAGAGTGACGGTGCCGCGCTCCACAAAGGGCAGGAAGCCATCCTGCTGGGCGCGGTTGAAGCGGTGGATCTCGTCCACGAACAGCAGGGTGCGCTGCCCGGCCCTGGCGGCGACTTCCGCCTCGGCAAAGGCTTTCTTGAGGTCTGCCACACCGGAGAACACCGCGCTCACCGCGGTAAAGCGCATGCCCACCGCATCGGCCAGCAGGCGGGCGATGCTGGTCTTGCCGGTGCCGGGCGGCCCCCACAGGATCATGCTGGACAGGCGCCCGGCCGCCACCATCCGCCCGATCGCGCCTTCCGGCCCGGTGAGATGTTCCTGCCCGATCACCTCGGCAAGGCTGGCGGGGCGCAGCCGGTCGGCCAGGGGCGCGTCCTCGCGCGGCGCATCGGGCGCACTGGCGGGCGGCAGGTCTTCTGCAAACAGGTCGGACATTTCACCCACCATAGGACGGGCGGAGAGATTTTGCATCGCCTCTTGCAAAGCTCTATCTAAGATATATCTTAGAGCCATCGAGATATGCGAATCAAGGAAACACACATGCATAATCACACTGATCGCTTCGGCGATTGCTCCGGTCGCCATGAAGGTCGCGGGCGCCATCGCGGGATGCGTGGCGGGCCGGGCGGGTCCTTTCGCGACAAGGCGGAAAAGCTTGCGGCCATGGGCTTTGGCGGCCGGGGAGGTTTCGGCGGTTTTAGCTGGGACGAATCCGGTGGCGGTTTTGGCGGCGGATTCGGGGGCGGCTTCGGCGGTGGTGGCCGCAGGGGGCGGCGCGGGCGCCTGTTTGCCGGCGGCGAGCTGCGGCTCGTGCTCCTCAGGCTCATCGCCGACGAACCGCGCCATGGCTATGAGCTGATGAAGGCGCTGGAGGAGCTGACCGGCGGGAATTACTCGCCCAGTCCCGGTACGCTCTATCCCACGCTTTCGCTGCTTGCGGATGAAGGGGTGATTGCGGAAAGCGCCGATGGCGATGGCACCCGCAAGGCCTTTGCCGCCACCGATGCCGGAAGGGCCGAACTGGCCGAGCGCGCCGACGAGGTCGAGGCGCTGATGCGTCGCCTGGCAGAACTGGGCGAGAATGACGAACGCCGCCATTCCCCCGAACTGATGCGCGCGCTGATGAACTTCGGCGGCGTGCTCAAGCACCGGGTCTTTGCCGGCAAGCCCGACAAGGACACTATGCAGAAGATCGTCGATATCATCGACGAGGCCGCCAAGCGGATCGAGCGCGCTTGACGCGATTGGAAATGCTGCGCCGGCGCCATATTCTGGCGCCGGCGCAAGCCTTGGAGAAGACCATGAGTTCGACTGCCATTGCCATCGTCCCGACTGCCAGCGGTAGCCGTTATCTCCAGCAGCTGTGCAAGCACTGGTCCCATAGTCTGGAAGTGGAATTCACGCCCGAACATGGCACGATCCGCTTCCCCGCCGAAGGCCGCGCCGGGACATTCCCGGGCGATGCGCTGGTGACGATGGACGCGCGGGCCGATGCGCTGGAAGTGCGGATCGATGCCAGCGTCGCCGAACAGCGCGATACGATGAAGGGCGTGGTTGCCCGCCATCTGGACCGCTTCGCCCATCGCGAGGCGCCATTGCCGTTTGAGTGGCAGGATGGGTGAAGGGCGAGCCAATCATGCGCCATCCCCGCACAGGCGGGGATTCGGCAGCAACGGCAGAACCGGGTTCCCGCTTTCGCGGGAATGACGATTTTCGGGGGGAGGGAAGCTACCGCTTTCCCTCAGCCCGCTGTCCGATCAGCCGGATGTAAGTATCGGCCACGGCCTGATTGATCCGATCCCAGTCGAATAGCAGGCTGCGAGCCTCCCCCGCGGCGCCATGTTCGGCGCTCAGCGCCGGATTTTGGGCATAAGCCTGCACGGCATCGGCAAAGGCAGTGATGTCTCCCGGAGTGACGAGCCTGCCCGATACTCCATCCGCGACCAGCACGTCGCTGCCCGTGGCGCGGGCTGCCACTACCGGCAGGCCGCAAGCCATCGCTTCCAGCGTGACATTGCCGAATGTCTCGGTGATCGAAGGGTTGAACAGCATGTCCATGCTGGCCACCGCCCGGCCAAGATCCGCGCCTGCCTGAAAACCCGCGAAACAGGCATCGGGCACGCGCTCGGCAAACCAGGCGCGTGCCGGGCCTTCGCCCACTACCAGCACCTTGTGCGCCACGCCGCGCTGTTTCAGCTCGTCGATCGTGTCGGCGAAGACATCCAGCCCCTTTTCCATCACCAGACGGCCCAGGAAGCCTATGGCGACCTCGTCGTCCGCGATCCCCAGCGAGCGGCGCCATTCGAGGCTGCGCGCGCCGGGGTTGAAGATGGCGCGATCCACTCCGCGCGACCAGATGCCGATATCGGGGTTCATCCCCTGTGCGTGCAGCACGTCCACCATGCTCTGCGAAGGCGCGACCAGCGCATCGCAGCGGCGATAGAGCTTGCGCAGCCAGTTCTCCACCGTCGGCTCCATGAACCGCAGCCCGTAATAGCGGGGATAGGTCTCGAACCTTGTGTGGACCGAGGCGAGAACGGGGATGTTTCGGTCCCGCGCCCATTTCGCGGCCTGGCGGCAGGCGAAATCCGGCGCGGAGATCTGCATTACATTGGGTGCGAAACGGGCCAGATCCTCGCGGTTCTCGCGCGAGAGGCCGATGGCCACACGATATTCGCTGCGACCGGGAATGGCGAAGGAATTCACGCCCACCAGATCGCCCGTGGGCGGAAAATCGGGCTTGTCGACCACCGGTGAATAGACCCGCACTGCCGCGCCCTGGCGCAGCAGATAGCCGACAAGGCGGTTCAGCGCCTGGTTCGCACCGTCGCGCACCATGTTATAATTGCCGCTGAACAGGGCGATACGAAGCTGGGAGATTTCCATGCCGTGTCGCGCTTTAAAGTTAGCGCGCCTGCGCTGCAATGAACAACGGCCGCCTGTGCCCCGTTGCGTGGGGCAGGCAGGCGGCCATATTTCAAAGGGTCAGATAAAGAAGATCAGGCGGCTTCTTTGCGCTTGGCCTTCTTGCGCTCGTTCGGGTCGAGAATGGCCTTGCGCAGGCGGATGGACTTGGGCGTCACCTCCACCATCTCGTCATCGTCGATATAGGCGATGGCCTGTTCCAGCGTCATTACCCGCGGCGGGGTGAGGCGGATGGCGTCGTCCTTGCCGGTCGAACGGAAGTTCGTCAGCTGCTTCGACTTCATCGGATTGACTTCGAGATCGTCAGGCTTGGCGTTTTCGCCGATCAGCATGCCTTCGTAGATCTTTTCCTGCGGGCTCACGAACAGGATGCCGCGTTCTTCGAGGCTGTTGAGGGCATAGCCCACGGCCTCGCCGGTGCAGTTGGAGATCAGCACGCCGTTCTGGCGACCTTCGATCTTGCCCTTGTAGGGGCCGTACTTCTCGAACAGGCGGTTCATGATGCCGGTGCCGCGCGTGTCCGAAAGGAACTCGCCGTGATAACCGATCAGCCCGCGGCTGGGAGCCGAGAAGGTGATGCGGGTCTTGCCGCCGCCGGACTGGCGCATGTCGGTCATCTCCGCCTTGCGGAGCGCCATCTTGTCGATCACCGTGCCCGAATATTCATCGTCCACGTCGATCACGACGGTTTCATAGGGTTCGAGCCGCTGGCCGTCTTCCTCGCGGAAGATCACGCGCGGACGGCTGATGCCCAGTTCGAAACCTTCGCGGCGCATGGTTTCGATCACCACGCCCAACTGAAGCTCGCCGCGGCCGGCCACTTCGAAGCTGTCCTTGTCGGCGCTTTCGGTGACACGGATGGCGACGTTGGTTTCCGCTTCGCGGGCCAGACGGTCGCGAATCATGCGGCTGGTAACCTTGCTGCCTTCACGGCCCGCCATCGGCGAATCGTTCACCGCGAAACGCATCGACAGGGTCGGCGGATCGATCGGCTGAGCGTGAAGCGGCTCCGTCACCGTGGGATCGGCGATGGTGTTCGCCACGGTGGCAGTGGTCATACCGGCGATCGAGATGATGTCGCCAGCCTGGGCTTCCTCGACCGGAATACGGTCAAGCCCGTGGAAGGCCAGCAGCTTGGAGGCGCGGCCGGTTTCCACGACATTGCCGTCATTGTCGAGCGCGCGGATCGGATCGTTGAGCTTCACGGTGCCCGACTGGACCTTGCCGGTCAGGATGCGGCCAAGGAAATTGTCGCGGTCCAGCAGGGTGACGAGGAACTTGAACGGCCCGTCGACATCGGCCTCTGGCGCGGGAACGTGCTCGATGATCTTTTCGAACAGCGGAGTGAGCGTGCCTTCGCGCGCATCGGGATCTTCGCTGGCATAGCCATTGCGGCCCGAGGCGTAGAGCACGGGGAAATCGAGCTGGTCGTCGTCAGCCTCGAGGCTGACGAACAGGTCGAACACTTCGTCCAGCACTTCGGAGTGACGGCCATCGGCGCGGTCGATCTTGTTCACGACCACGATCGGGCGCAGGCCCAGGCCGAGCGCCTTGCCGGTGACGAACTTGGTCTGCGGCATCGCGCCTTCCGAACTGTCAACCAGCAGGATCACGCCGTCCACCATCGAGAGGATACGCTCAACCTCGGCGCCGAAGTCGGCGTGGCCGGGCGTATCGACGATATTGATGCGATAGCCGTTCCACTCGATCGAGGTCGGCTTCGCAAGGATGGTGATCCCGCGTTCCTTTTCCAGATCGTTGGAATCCATGGCGCGTTCTTCCACGCGCTGGTTGTCGCGGAAAGTGCCGGATTGGCGGAACAGCTGATCCACCAGCGTGGTCTTGCCGTGGTCAACGTGGGCGATAATTGCGATATTACGCAGGGCTTCTCTGCCGGGCATCGGTCAGGCTCTTCTAGATAGCGGTTTGTCTGAAAGCTTCGGACACGTGTCGCCCGGGCGTCGCGCCCCTATACGTAATGCTGCATTGCGGCAAGCATAAATGGTGGAAAAGCGCGATACGGTCACAAGCTGGGGTGGTTGCCAGTGGCTGCGCGAAGGCCTGTTTCAGGCATGGGAGCCATCGCGACAAGCCCAGTGTTCCGTAACGGCAGATAGGGTGTGTGTTACCCCCATGCAACTCATGGTTACATGTGAAACCTGAGAACTTATTGGAGATTGTGTGAACCTGCCAGTAACCTTATGATCGCAAAAGGAGACCGGGCTTTGTCGGCAATCCTCGAAAAGAAGGCACTGCGGCAGGGTCTGGGGATGGAGAGATGGAGCCTCACATGGAAATCATTGTTTCTGGTCGTGCCCCTGCATTTCGCGCGACCCTTCTGATCGGTGCTGCCAGCCTTGCGCTGGCAATGCCTTCCGTCGCCTTTGCCCAGGAAGAAGAACTGGCCCAACCCGCGGAGGAGGAAGCAGGTTCTGGCAACGAGATTCTCGTTACCGCGACAAAACGCGAACAGACCTTGCAGGATGTTCCCGTTGCCGTTTCGGTGACAACCGGCGAAGCGATCCAGCGCGCCGAGATCCGGGACCTCAAGGATCTGCAGACGATCGTGCCTTCATTGCGCGTGACGCAGCTGCAGAGTTCGGCCAACACCAACTTCATCATTCGCGGCTTCGGCAATGGCGCGAACAACGCCGGTATCGAGCCTTCGGTGGGTGTGTTCGTGGACGGCGTCTATCGCAGCCGCACTGCTGCACAGATCAACGATCTGCCCAATGTCTCGCGCATCGAAGTGTTGCGCGGGCCGCAGTCGACCCTGTTCGGCAAGAATGCATCGGCCGGCGTGATCTCGATCGTCACGCAAGAGCCGCAATTCGATCTCGGCGGCACGGTGGAAGCCAGCTACGGCAATTATAACGCCATGGTGCTCAAGGGTTATGTCACCGGCCCCCTGTCCGACAATGTGGCGGCCAGCATTGCGGGCGGCTGGTCCGGGCGTGACGGCTACAACAAGGATCTGGGCACCGGCAATCGCACCAACGAGCGTAATCGCTGGTTCGTGCGCGGCCAGTTGCTGATCGAACCTTCGACCGATTTCAAGGCTCGCATCATCGCGGATTACGACAGTATCGACGAAATCTGCTGCGGCGTGGTCAATCTCAAGCGGTCCGCCGCCACTTCGGTGATCGAATTGCTGGGCGGCCATGTGACGGACCCGAACGATCCCTATGCGGGCGTGGTCTACAGCAATTTCGATTCGACCAACGACATCAAGAACTGGGGCGTGTCGGCCCAGCTCGACTACAATATCGGCCCCATGACGCTGACCTCCATCACTGCCTATCGCAACAGCAAGGCCGTGACCGCGCAGGACCCGGACTTTTCCAGCGCAGACCTGATCTATCCGATCGCCGCAGACGTCAATCTGGACACCTTCACCCAGGAACTGCGCCTGACCGCCGACATCGCGGACAAGGCGAGCATCCTGCTGGGCGCCTTCTATATCAATGAGAAGGTCAACCAGACCGGCGCGCTCACCTGGGGCACCCAGACGCGTTCCTATGCCGATGCCCTGGTGCAGGGCCTTTCCGGCGGGGCGCTGAGCATCCCGACTTTGGAAGGAGCGTTCGGCGCCTATGAAGGCGATCCGACCAAATATGCCGGCCAGTTCTTCAAGGCCGGCACCGGCAATGCGGAGACCTTCGGCCTCGACAGCGAGGCGCTTTCGATCTTCGGCCAGGTCGATTTCGAAGTCACCGACGGGCTGACCCTGACGCTGGGCGGCAATTACACCAAGGATGTGAAGGATTATTCCGCCTCGATCGCGGGCAGCGACGTTTTCTCGCAGATCGATTTCAATAATCCTGCCTATGCCGGCTTCCGCCAGACGCTGCTCTATCAGGGCGGCCTGGCCCAGCAGGTCGGCACCGCAATGAGCCTGGGCCGCAGTGCGACCGCGCAGGAAATCATGAACTTCGCGGTCACGCAGCCGGTGATCTACGGCCAGATCGATACGGCGGTTTCGGCCTATGCTGCGGCCAATGCCAACAATGCCAACGTCAATCCGCTCAATCCCCTTAAGGCGCTGCAATATCTGCCGCAGTTCCTGGCCGTGCCGAACTCGGTGGAAGATGGCCATATCTCGGATGACGATTTCACTTACACCATTCGCCTCGCCTATGATGTGAGCCCCGATATCAACATCTATGCGAGCTATGCGACCGGCTTCAAGGCAGCCTCGGTCAATCTCTCGCGCGATAGCCGTCCTTTCGCTTCGGATGCGGTTGCGCTGGGGACGGCGGGGCTGCTCAAGCCCAACCAGACCTATGGCACGCGCTATGCCGATCCCGAAAAGTCCACCGTCTACGAATTCGGGCTGAAGGGGAATTGGGGCGTCGGTTCGGCCAATATCGCGGTGTTCCAGCAGCAGATCGAAGGCTTCCAGTCGAACATCTTCACCGGCACCGGCTTCGCCCTGGCCAATGCGGGCAAGCAATCGACCTTCGGCGTCGAGTTCGAAGGCATGGTGGAACCGGTGAACGGGCTGACGTTCAATCTGGGCGTGACCTATCTCGATCCCACCTATGACGATTTCAAATTCTCCGCCGTGGGCGATCTTACCGGCACGCGTCCGGCTGGCATCCCCGAATGGACCGTGGTGCTGGGCGGCCAGTACAGGCATGAACTGGGCAATGGCGATCAGATCATCCTGAACGCTTCCTACCATCACGAATCCGAAGTGCAGATCGTGGAAGGCCTGCCGGGTTATCTCTCGGGTGGCCAGGCTGCGGCAATTGCCGCTGCCGCGCCCTATACCCGCACGGTGAACGACCTTTCGGCCGCGATCACCTATGCGATGGATTCCGGCCTGGAATTCTCGGTCTGGGGCCGCAATCTGCTGGACGACCGCTACATCCTTTCGGTGTTCGATTCGGTGGCGCAGCCGCTCTCGATTTCGGGCTATCCGAACCAGCCGCTCACCTGGGGCGGCACGGTCCGCTTCAAGTGGTAAGCACCTGAAGGCCGGAGCCGGAATGGATCAGGGGGGCTCCATGCCCCCCTTTTTCTTGCCCGAACCGCCGAATTATGGTCGTCATTGTCCCGACACGATTCATCCGCAGGACCGGGGGAGAGCCCATGGTCCCGGGATTGGACATTTCCGCTTTCATCTGAGGCGGGATCGCTGGCGGAACCAGTCGCATTCCGCCCTTGTTGCGGCCTCGGTAACAGCCGGACTGCTTTTGCACACCCGCCGGACGGGCGGGAATACGGGGGACTGAAAATGAGTTGGATGCTTTTACCCTTCAAACGGTATTTCGATTTTTCGGGGCGTTCGCGGCGCATGGAATTCTGGATGTTCACGCTGTTGAACGTGATCGTCGCCTGTGTGCTGGCGGGGCCGTTCTATGTCCAGATGATCAGCGCAGTCATGACCAGCGCGCAGATGGCGGGCCAGGGCGCGGAATATAACGAAAGCATGATGGCCGCATCGCTGATGTCCAGCCCGGTTTCGCTCGCGATGATGGGGCTTTACGGCATCTATGCCCTGTTCGCGCTGATCCCGTCGCTTGCCGTCACCGTGCGCCGCCTGCATGATCGGAACCTTTCCGGCTGGTGGTATCTGGGCATGATCGTGGCATCTTTCGTGCCGCTGGTGGGCCTTCTTGCCGGCCTTGCTTTCCTGGTGGTGATGTTCCTCGACGGCACGCCCGGCCCCAATCGCTTCGGGCCTGACCCCAAGGGCCGCGCCAACGCAGAGGTCTTCTCCTAAAGTTCCCTCAGCACCTGGGCGGGGCGTGCCCGCAGCAGCGGCAGCGACCCGCCCAGTGCGAAGCCCAGCACCAGTGCCAGCCCCGCGCCCAGCACCGCAAGGATGCGGGGCCAGCCGGGCAGCCAGTCGAATTCGAACAGCTGGGCGATCACCAGCCAGGCAAGGGCGCTGCCCAGCACCAGCGCCACGCCCGCCAGCACCAGCGCCAGCAGGCCATATTCGGCAAGCTGGAGCAGCAGCAACTGGCGGCGGCTGGCGCCCAGCACGCGCAGGATCACATTGTCGTAAAGCCGGCTGGCCCGCGCGGCGGCGATCGCGCCCAGCAGCACGGCCAGCCCGGCCAGCACCGCCACGGAAGCCGCGGCCAGGATCGCCGCGCCGACCTGCCCCAGGATCGCCCGCGCCTCGCTCAGCACCTGCCCGACCTCGATCACCGAACTGGACGGGAAGGCGCGGACCATCTGGCGCAGCAGCGGCCCTGTGGGAACGCCGTCGGGCAGGTCGATAGTGGCGGCAAGATTATGCGGCGCATCGGCGATGGCATTGGGGCTGAACACCAGCACATAGTTGAAACCCATCGAATCCCAGTCGATCCGCCGGAAGCTGGAAATGCGTGCGCTGCGCTCCACCCCCAGCAGGCCGACGGAGAGGTAATCTCCGATCTTCAGGTCCAGCGCGTCGGCAAGCTCCTGATCGACCGAGACGAGCGGTTCGCCAGCATAGTCCCTGGGCCACCATTTGCCGCTGGTGAGCGAATTGCCTTCCGGCACACTGTCCGAATAGGTCAGCCCGCGTTCGCCGCGCAGGGGCCAGGCGCCTTCGGGGATTTCCTTGAGATCCGCCACGCGGATCATGTGGCCCTTGGGCCCATAGGCCAGGATCTTGCCGCGCAAGGTGGGCACGGCGCGGATTTCGGCCTTGGGGCTTTCCTTGCGCACCAGTGCTTCGAACTCGTCGATCCGGCCGCGCGGAATGTCGAGCACGAAATAGTCGGGCGCCATTTGCGGCACGCTGCGCTGGATATTGGCATCGAGGCTGGTCTGCACGCCGGCCAGCAGCACGAAGGCAGACAGGCCGAAGCCCAGCGCCGTCACCAGCGCGCCGGTCTGCGCGCCGGGGCGGTGAAGATTGGCCAGCGCGTTGCGCAGCAGCGGATTGCGCGGGCGCGGGGCGCGTTCTGCCGCGCGGCGGATCGCCCAGCCCAGCAGGGCAAGCACTGCCAGCAGCGCCGCCGCGCCGCCCATGAACATCGCGCTGAGCGAAGGTTGCGGCGTGCCCACCAGCGCCAGCGCGGCAATCGCGACAAGCCCGCCGCCCACCGGCAGCAGCAATCCGCGCCATTGGCGGGCGAGGGGGGAAACCCGCTCGCGCATCAGGGCCATGGCGGGGAAGCGCCGGGCCTTGTCCAGCGGCGGGGCGGCGAAGATCAGCGCCACCAGCAGGCCGAAGCCCGCCGCGCGCGCCAGTGCCGCCGGATCGATCACCAGCCCGGTCCGCACCGGCAGCAGCGAACCCAATGCCCAGCTGAGCAGCGGAGTGAGCGCCACGCCTGCCACAAGGCCGGCTAGTGCCCCGGCCAGCGCCGCTGCGCCCAGCTGCAGGGCATAGATGCGGGCAATGTCGCGGCTGGTCGCGCCCAGGATCTTCAGTGTCGCGATGCTGGTGCGTCGGGCCTGGAGATAGGAGGAAACGCCCCCGCCGATGCCGATCCCCGCGATCACCAGCGCGGCAAGGCCCACCAGCACCAGAAATTCGCCCATGCGCGAAACGAAACGGTCCGCCCCGGGGGATGCGCGGTCCGACGTGCGGAATTCGAAGCCGGCGGAGGGGAACAATTCCTCGATCTTCTTCGAGACGGCTTCCGCGTCATAATCCCGATCGAAGGCGATGCGGTACTTGCCCTGATACATCGCGCCGGGGGCCACCAGCCCGGCCCGTTCGGGCACGTCCATCGCCACGATCACCGTGGGGCCCAGGGCAAAGCCTTCGCTCAGCCGGTCGGGCTCTTCCCCGATGATGCCGCCTACCTCAAGGGTCAGCGTGCCAAGCTGGAAGCTGTCGCCCGGCCCGATGCCCAGCCGTTCCGCCGCGCCCTGGGCCAGCCAGGCCTTGCCTGCGGGCGGGGCGCCGGCCCTGGTGCCGTCTTTCAGGGTGAAGGTGCCGAACATCGGCCAATTGCCGTCCACGGCCTTGAGTTCGATCGGCGCGGCCATGTCGCCCGCGCTGGCGGTGGCCTGCATCCTCTGTCCGCCGGAGACGATGCCGTAGCCGTTCATCACCATCAGTTCCTGGACGGTGGGCGCGCGCTGCCACAGGCCGATTTCCAGATCGCCGCCCAGTATCTCCTTGCCCCGGCCGGTCAGCTCGCTCTGAATCGCGCCGGTGAGCGAGCCGATTGCCGCCAGCGCGCCCACGCCCAGAAACAGGCAGACCAGCAGCAGGCGCAGGCCCCGGAATCGCCGGTTGAGATCGCGCCGGGCGATGGCCCATGCAGCGGTCCAGGGCAGGGTGGTGGCAGCGGCGCGGGTCATTGCGCGGCCGTATCGCTCACGATCCGCCCGTCGCCCAGGGTCACGATCCGGCCGCAACGTTCGGCAAGGGAGGGATCGTGCGTGATGATCACCAGCGTCGCGCCGGTTTCGGCACGGCGGGCGAAGAGCAGTTCGATGATGTCCTTGCCGGTCGCGCCATCCAGATTGCCGGTCGGCTCGTCCGCGAAGATCAGCATCGGGCGCGAGGCAGTGGCGCGGGCGATGGCCACGCGCTGCTGCTCGCCGCCGGAAAGTTGGGCGGGGTAGTGGGTCAGGCGATGGCCCAGCCCCACGGCCTCAAGCTCCGCCGCCGCGCGCGGCCAGGCGTCACCTTCCCCGGCAAGTTCCATCGGCGTGGCGACATTTTCCTGCGCGGTCATGGTCGGCAGCAAATGGAAGGCCTGCAGCACGATGCCGATCCGGCCCCGCCGCGCTGCAGCCAGCGCATCCTCGTCCATCGCGGCAAAATCCTGCCCGGCCACGGAAAGGCTGCCGCCGCCTGCCCGCTCCAGCCCGGACAGCACTGCCATCAGCGAGCTTTTTCCCGAGCCGGAAGGGCCGAGCAGGGCCACGGTTTGCCCTGCCTCCACGGTGAGGTCGATCCCTTTCAGGATTTGCACGGAGGCTTCCCCCTCGCCAAGGGTGAGGGTGAGATTGCGGGCTGCAATTGCGGGGGCGGGCGTTGAGGGGCTTGTCACCGCCCAGCGATGGCATAGGGATCACCTCAAGAGCAAGTGACCCTTAGGAGTTTGGCCGATGCGGCAATGGTGTTTGTCGATTGGGCTGGCAGTGTGTCTTGCCGCCGGCCTTGCCGGATGCGGCAGCGAAGCGCCGTCGCCTGCCCCTTCCGAAGAGGTGGCCGCGCCCGAAAATGTGCCCGTGATGGGGCCGGAACGCCCGATTCTCGCCTTTGGGGACAGTCTGTTCGCAGGCTATAATGTGGAACAGGCGCAGGCCTACCCCGCGAAGCTTGAACTGGCCCTGCGCGCGCAGGGCATCAATGCGCGGGTCGCCAATGGGGGCGTGTCGGGCGATACCAGCGCAGCCGCGGCCCAGCGCTTCGCCTTCACGCTCGACAATCAGCCCGCCGTGCCTCAGCTCGTGATCGTGGAACTGGGCGGCAATGACTTGTTGCGTGGCCTCAGCCCGGTCGAAACCCGCGCCAATATCGCCGCAATCCTGAAAGAGCTGAAGGCCCGCGGAATTCCTGCCCTGCTGATGGGCATGCGCGCACCGCCCAATCTGGGCGCGGACTTCCAGCGCGAGTTTGACCGGATATATCCCGATCTGGCGAAGGAATATGGCGCGGCGCTGGTGCCGTTCTTTCTGGAGCCGGTCTATGACAAGCCCGACCTGCTGCAGGATGACAAGATCCACCCCACGCCGCAGGGCATAGAGGAACTGGTCGCGGCCACATCGGGCGCCGTTGCCAGGGCGCTGCCCGAAGTCAGCGGGCGGGAAGCGAAGGGCGCGGGGCTGGCCGCGCCGGAATAGCGGCTCTTGCCGTCACTCCCCGTCGGACGCGATCCAGTCCGGCAGGTCCGGGTCTTCGGCCATCAGGGCAAGGCCATGGGCGATGGAGGTCAGTTCATTGCCACTGGCGATCCGCTCCTCGCCAAAGCGCTGCTCGAACAGCCGGCGCACTGCCGGGATCAGCGACGATCCGCCGGTGACGAACACATGGTCTATCTGCTGCGCTTCCAGCCCCGCGCTGGCCAGCGCCTGATCGACCGCTTCGGCAATGCGCTGCAGATCCGGCTCGATCCAGCTCTCGAACTCGGCGCGGCTTACTTCCGCCTCGATGGAAAGGCCCGGCCCTTCGAAGCGGAACTCGCCGTGGCTCTGGCTCGATAGAGTGCGCTTGAGCTGCCCTACTGTCTCATACAGCGCATAGCCCAGCTCGTTTTCCACCACCGCGATCATCCGGGCGATGGCATCCGCATCGGTGGCGCTGCGCTGCAGCTTGGCCAGATCGGCCAGCGTCCGCCGGTTGCGCATCAGCGCCAGGCGGGACCAATCGCCGAAATCGGAGAAATAGCCGGCCGGAATGTCCACTGCCTTGTCGAAGGAACGGTAAGTACCGCCCTTGCCCAGCCGGGGCAGCACCAGATGGTCCATGATCCGGTAATCGAAGCGGTCGCCCGCGATGCCCACGCCCGATGAGCCGAGCGGAACGCAGCGCCGCCCCGCGCCGGGGGCCTCTACCCGCACGATCGAGAAATCGCTGGTGCCGCCGCCAAAATCCGCCACCAGCAGCGTGGTCGGATCGGACAGGCCCGAGGCAAAGCCATAGGCCGCGCCCAGCGGTTCATAGACATAATGGACCGGGCGGCCGAGCAGGGCGAACATCGCATCGTAGCGGCTGCGCGCCAGCGCCGCATCCGGGCGCGTTCCGACATAACGCACCGGGCGGCCGATCACGATGCGTTCGGGCAGGTCGGCCAGTGTCAGCCCGCCATGGTCCAGCAGATGGGTCAGGAAGATCTGCCCCAGTTCCTCGAAGGGCAGGCGCTTTTCGAACAGGCTGGCGTGCTCGAAAAGGGGGTTGGCCGCCATCGACTTGAAGGATTGCAGGAAGCGGCTGCCCTGCGGGAAATCCAGGAACTCCGCGATCGCCCACGGCCCAGCCTCATGCGACAGCGCACCGCGCACTTCGTCGTTTTCCCAGAAGCACAGAGCAGAGCGGAATACCGATCCGGTGCCGCCGGGCGCCGCGAATTCCACCAGCCGTGCCTGCCCGTCATCCGTGGCGCAGGCGATGACCGAATTGGTCGTGCCGAAGTCGATACCGAGCGCGCGCGCTTTCGCGCACGAAGCAGGAACAGGGTTCGACATGCTGGAAAAACTCTCTCTGGGCAGGAAGCGGCCGGCGCCTATGGCAGCGCAGCGCCGGTCCCGCAACACTCATTGCCCAGGGAAAGGTATGGATCGGGCGCCCCGCCGGGGTCAGTCGGGATTGGCGAGATAGGCGATCACATTGGCCCGGTCGGCGGGCTTTGGCAGGCCCTTGAATTTCATGATCCCATTGGGGACGATCGCCTTCGGATTGGCCAGATAGGCGGCGATCTTGTCCGGGGTCCAGGCGATGCCGGAGGCCTTCATCTGCGCCGAATAGGAGAAGCCGGGGATGGCCCCGGCCTTGCGCCCGATAATCCGGTAGAGCGAGGGCCCCTTCTTGTTGGTCCCTTTCGGGGAGACGGAATGGCAATCCGAACAATAGCTGTCGAACACGTCGCCGCCCGCATCCGCATCGCCCGCTGGCTGGGACCGGGCGGGAATCGCCATGCCTAAACCCGTCAGTGCCACCGCCAGCGCGGAACAGATTATCGCCTTCTTCATCGAACTCGTCTCCGCCGGTTTCAGAATGCGGTCCACAGGAAGGCCGTGAGCGTGTTGTTGTCGCTCGCCGCCCGGCCAGAGCCGTCGTAATTCTGGCTCGCGCCATTGAACTTCGTGTAGCCCTTGTATTGCAGGCCAAGACGCAGGTTCGCGAAGGTGGACTGACCCTCGCCGCCCCAGGGGGAGTAATCGGCCTGGACGACATAGCCGGTGGTGTCGGGCTTGCCGGTGCGACTGCCTTCCTCGTCGGCGGGAGCGAAAAGGTCCGTATCGCGTGTTCCGGTAGTGTTGAAGCCGCCCAGCGTCAGGCCGAAATGCTTCTTGTAATACCAGCTCACATCGCCGGAAATCGTATCGAGATTATGCTTCGCCAGGCTGGTCGCGCCGGTGAACACGGCGTGGTTCAGCGTCTGGTTTTCATGGATATAGGATGCGTTGAGGCTGACGATGTTCCGGCGATTGCCCAGGAACTGATAGGTCGCATCCACCCCGATATCGCTGTAGCGATCGGTGGGGCCGCCATCGCGATCGGGATTGAGCCGGGCATTCATGCCGATCAGGCCGATGGAGGCATTGGAACGGCCAAAGTCCTTGGCATAGGCAATGCGCCAATAGGGCGCCACGCCGCTGATGCTGCCTGCTTCGGCGCCGATGCCGACCGAGCCGAGCAGTGATGGCGTCAGCGAGCGATAGCCGCCCACTTCCGCATAGAGCCCATTGTCGAGCGACAGGAACGCGGTCGCGCCAAGCGCCTGATGTTCCACTCCGCCCTGCAGCAGTGGCGCGGCGGCGCTTTCGAACCCAAGGTCCGAACTCGTATAGGGGAAGCTCCATGCACCGACCGAGTTGAAGGGATCGGACAGGGTCGGGTTATTGTTGATATCGACGCCCACAACCGCATCGGCCCCGGCGATCTTCACCGGATGGGCATAGCGCACTTCCGCATGGTCCAGCGCGGTTGCGCGGTCCACTTCGGAATAGGTCGTCTGGATGAAGGTGCCCAGCCCCTTGGCGAGGCGACCGGCCAGGAAGACCGAGGCCTCTTGCAGCGCGACATTATCGTTGCGCCCGTCATGGCCGGAGATCGCATCGGCACGATCCCTGGCGGTATGGGTGAAATTGGCGACGACCATGCCCGAGAGGGGAATCTTCGTCGTACCGTCGGAAAAGCCGTTGATCTTGAATTCACGGCCATGCGGCGTGAGCTGCGGGCCGAAGCCGCCGACATGGCAGGATGCGCAATCCTCTCCAGTCTGGCGAGCGTAGGAAGGCAGGGCGCGAGCCGGGTCCGGCGCCAGCCAGCCCGGGCTCATCATCGCCGCTGCAAGCAAGGCGCCCGAACCGCCAAGCAGATAATATCTCATTCAATTTCCCCTCATGAGAACTCTCGCTGTCGCCGGCAGACGCCACCGGAAGAAGGGCCCCTCAGTCGCTCCGGAAAATTTTTCTCCGGGCTGGGGAGCATGCCGGGCAGCGGCGTCTGGCTTGCGGAACATCAGGGAGATTCCGAATGATGAAGGGCCATGCGCTGCGAGTTTGGTTTCACTGGATCACTGCGCTGCTGATCGCCGGAGCCTTCGCCATCGCCTTTGCACGGGAGGCAATCGAAGATGCGGATTCGCGGCTGTTCTGGCTCGACATGCATCGGGCGATCGGCCTCGCGATCCTGGCCTTTGCCGCGCTGCGGCTGATCTTCCGCTTCGCGGTGCGGTTCGAACGGCTGCACGAGACCAGTCCGCTATTGCGTGCCGCCGCCGCCGTTTCCCACATTGCGCTTTATGCGGGCCTGCTGGCGATGCCCCTGCTCGGCTGGGCACAGTCCAGCGCCAGGATGCGCAAGTTCAAGGTGTTCGGGGTGAAGCTGCCGGCGCTGGTCAGGCACGATAGCGATCTGGCGGACCGGATCGGCGAGTGGCATGAAACACTGGCCTGGGTGCTGCTGGCGCTCATCGGGCTGCATGCGCTCGCCGCCCTTTATCACCACTTCATTCGCCGCGACGGGGTGCTGGTGAACATGCTGCGTTTCCGCCCGGTGCTACCCTGAGAATGCGGATTGCTGCTGGCTTGCCGAAGAAGGGGCGACGCACGATCCTGCGCCTGCTCGCTGGCGGGCTTTGCGCGCTGGCAGTCTTTGCTGCTCTGCCTCACTGGCTGGGGCAACGCGCTGCCCTCGCCGCGCGGCAGGAGCGGCTGCACGGGACGATTTCGGGCAGGAAACTGGTTTACGCCGGAGCCACGCTTGGCGATGCGATCGACGATCTGAACAGTTATTCCGACCTTCGCGTGGTGACACTGCCGCAATTGCGCCTGCGTGGCTTTTCCGGCGAATTACCCGGTCCGCCGGGCGGCATGGCTGCTGCCCGCGAGCTGGAGCGGCAGAGCGGGTTGCGCCTCGTTCGGGCAGGGCCGCATTGGGCGCTGGTGGAACCGGAGGAGCCCCGGTGAGCGGCCTGGGCGGCCAGACCTGCCGCCACGCGCGACGCAGGATGGCGTCCGGCATGATGGAAAGCTCTCTCTGGGGGGAATCCGGGCCCGGGCGTTACGGGCAATCGCCGGGATGGCGGCTGTCGAACATGGCGCGAATCTGTTCCTGGCTGTTCGTCATGGCATTCAGCACGGCAGGATCGAACATGGACGGGCTGGTGCGTTCATCGCCGCAGGTGATCACCCGCATGGCGGCGTCATGGCCCATGGCATTCCGGTAAGGGCGATCTTCGCGCAGGGCATCATAGACATCGCAGATCGCAACGATCCGGCTTTCAAGGATTATCCTGTCGCCGCTCAGCCCGAACGGATAGCCGGTGCCGTCAAACTTCTCGTGATGTTGAAGGGCGATAATGGTCGCCAGTTTCACCATGGGTGTCTGCCTGAAGGCGGAAAGGTGAGTGTAGCCCAATATCGGGTGCTGGTGCATGATCTGGATTTCCTCCACATCGTGGGGGCCGCATTTCTCATTGATCGGTGCAGGAATATACAGCTTGCCGACGTCATGCAGCGCGGCAGCCTGCTCGATGCAAAGGCAATGGGCTTCATCCAGCCCCAGCACTGCCGCAAGGATCTTGCTCAAACCGCCGACGCTGCATTGATGCCTGCCCAGCCGCGCGCGGGCGGCAGCGTCCACGAAGGGCATGGCTTGAGCCTCGCCAGTGACGATCGGCTTCAGGAACAAAAGACACTCCCTTTTGTGATCCACGTAGCCCGGCGGGGGATGTGTCAGAAAATCGTTGAAATACGGCTAACGCGGCCAGCGCCAGATGGAATTTTCGTCGTGCGCGGCCCTCGGCAGGTTCAGGCTGAGCGGGAGGTGACTGGAGATAGTGGTGGGAAAGGGGCGGGTGGTGGCGCGCATCAAACGCGCGAAGTTCCGCCACCCTTTGTCACCCCGGGCCTGTCCCGGGATGACAGAAAGGTCGGGCTGGAGGGCCCCCTTTGTATCCCGACAGGGCGGGCTGCCTAAGGCAGAACTTTCGCAATCGGTTCCTTGGTGAAGACATTCACGACCTGCCCCACAGGCATCACGGCCGAACGCCCGGTAATGATCATCGAACCCAGCAGCGCACCGGCCGTGTTGCCCCGGCCTTCCTGGCGGTGGGCGCCGCGCAGGGCGAAGTCGCGGCCGTTCACGCGCACCCGTTCGAAGGAAAGTTCGAACTTCGCGGATTTGCCGACGATACCCTTGCCGGTGCGCCAGGTGACGGTTGCCGTAACCGGCGAACCGCGCGGGATGATGACGGTGCCATCCTGCACGACATCTTCCACCACCAGGAATTCGCGCGTGGTGCCTTCCTTCATCTTCTTCGAGGTGATTTCCTCAGCCGGTGTAACAAGCACCAGCGTGTTGACCGGAAGCACGACCTGCCTGCGCGTGGAAGCGACCGGGGCGGGCACGAACATTTCCGGCGGTGTTGACGGCGCGGCTGCGGGCGCCTGTTGGCTCGGCGCGCCTTGCTGCGGCACCGATTGCGTCTGTGCGGGCACCAGAACCCCCGGAGCATCGGCTGCCATGGAATGGGTTGCGCCCAGAATTGCCGCCAGGCCGGCAGCTGCGATCTTCAGATTTTTCATAAACCCCCCGTCATCCTGTGACGGCGGGCAGCGTAGTTGATCCGGGTTAACGGCCGATAGGCAAATCTGCCGCCCTGCGGATTCTAAGTAGTTTACCTAAGTGGGGGAGGGCGCTCGTCATAGCCGTTCCACCGCTCCGCCAGCCACGCGCCAGCAGGCAGCTTCCTCGCGGACCTCCGCGAAGGGGGCCAGTTCGGTGCCGGTCAGCCAGACCTGCGCCCTGCCGCTGCGCAGCCGTTCGAACAGGGCGGCCCGGCGCAGGGGGTCGAGATGGGCGGCCACTTCGTCCAGCAGCAGCAGGCCGGGACGTTCGCCTGCAGCAAGGGCGGCGTGGGCGAGGGTGATGGCGATCAGCATCGCCTTCTGCTCGCCGGTGGAGCACAGTGCCGCGGGCTGGCCCTTGCCCGCCATGGTCACGTCCAGCTCGTCGCGCTGGGGGCCGGTGAGGGTGCGCTGGGCGGCACGGTCGCGGCGGCGGCCTGCGGCAAGGGCTTCGGCCAGCGCGGCAGGTTCCAGCGGGCCGCCGGGCACGTATGTGAGGATCGGGCGGGCGAAGGGTTCTTCGGGCAGGGCTGTGAGTTCGGCGCTCAGCCGTTCGACCAGCGCGGCGCGGCCTCTCGCCAGCGCGGCTCCGGCCTCGGCCAGTTGGGCCTCCACGGCATCGAGCCAGCGCGGATCGGGTTCCATCGGCGCGCCCAGCAGGCGGTTGCGTTCGCGCAGCGCCGCTTCGTGCCGGGCGGCGAGGCGGGCGTGGCCGGGATCGAGCGCCAGGGCCAGCCGGTCCATATAGCGCCGCCTTGCGCCCGCGCTGTCGGCAAACAGCCGGTCCATCGCCGGGGTCAGCCAGGTGAGCGCCAGCCATTCGCCCAGGCTGACCGCGCTGGCCGCGGCGCCGTTGATCTGCACCAGCCGTCGGCCGGGCTGGGCGGGATCGGTGCCGGTGCCCAGCGCCACCGGTTCGGCCCCGTCGTCGCGGGTGAGGCGGGCGCTGACGGAGAAGCCGCCGGGCCCGTTGCTCGATGCCATGTCTGAAAGGGCGGCGCGCCTCAGGCCCCGACCGGGCGCGAAGAGGGAGATAGCCTCCAGCACATTGGTCTTGCCCGCGCCATTCTCGCCTGCGAGCAGGTTGAAGTGCCCGGCGCCGTCGATCTGCGTGGCCCGGTGGTTGCGGAAGGCGGCGAGGGTGATCCGGTCAAGCGCCATCGGCTGCGGCGATAGACTGGCACGGGCGGGCAGGCCAATGGAAAATTCGCCTGTCGGATTTCGCCATCCCGAATATTGGTGAAATTTCCCAACTTCCGGCGAAGGCCGTGGTGCCAATAGCGTTCCTCCACATGTGTTTCTTCAACAAACACCCGGAATTCCGAGATTTCTGCAATCTGGCACGGCTCCTGCAATCAGTGGCGCATCGGTGGAATGGCCCGCCAGAACATTGAATGAGGGATATCGAAATGCAGACCATGAATTCCATCGCCAGCCGCATCGCCGTGGGCGTATCGGCCTTCGCCCTTTCCGCCTTCCTGATGGCCGCCAGCTTCGTGCCGCAGGGCGCCGTCGTTCAGGGGATCGTGGCATGAGCATGATCGACCACAAGCGTGGCAGTTCGCCAGCCCGGCCGTTCCGCCTCGATCGCGCCAACGGCAAGCTGATGGGCGTGTGCGCCGGGATCGGCAATTATGCCGGGATCGACGCCACGCTGGTGCGGATCGGCTTTGTCGCGGCGACCCTGCTGGGCTTCGGCGCGCCAGTGGTGCTTTATCTGGCGATCGGACTGATCGCGGACTGACAGGGGGCGTGCGCGCCCCCCGCGGTTTCAGGCATTCTTGGCAAAGGGGGAGAAGTCCGTGTCGCTGTCGAACACATCCACGCCCTCACGCCGCTTGAGGAAGCCGACCACGCCGTAGGTGACCGGCGTAAGCGCGGCCTCCCAAACGGTCTTGATCAGCCATTGCGAGATCACCACCTGCACCAGCTGCTCGGGCGGCCAGCCGGCCAGGCCATAGAAGGCCAGCGGATAGAAGATCAGGCTGTCCAGCCCCTGGCCGACAATGGTGGAACCGATGGTACGAACCCACAGGAAGCGGCCGCCGGTGATCAGCTTCAGCTTGGCAAGGACGAAGCTGTTGGCGAATTCGCCCACCCAGAAGGCCAGCATCGAGGCGGCCACGATCCGCCAGCTGTTGCCGAACACGAATTCATAGGCCTCCTGCCCGGGCCAGCCGTCGGCAGGTGGCAGCGCGACCACTACCGCCGCCATGAAGGCCATGAAGATCAGGGCGGCAAAGCCGGTCCAGATCACACGGCGGGCATTGGCATAGCCATAGACCTCGGTCAGTACGTCGCCGATGATATAGCTCACCGGGAAGAACAGCACGCCCGCACCGAACGACCATTCCATGCCGCCGGGCAGGGTGACGTAGCTGGGCTTCGAAGCGCCGATCAGATTCGACAGCAGCAGGATCGCGACGAAGGCCGCCATCAGATAATCGAGATAACGGAAATGCCGGCGCCCGCCCGCCTGGCCTTCGATGCGTTTCGTGTGTTCGCTCATGCAGCATTGCTAACCCGAAAAGAACGCCGGGCATAGATGTCCAAAAAGGCGTTCCCACCGGGGCGCTGCTTGTTCTATGGGCACTGCCACGCGCCCGTAGTTCAACTGGATAGAGCACGAGCCTTCTAAGCTTGGAGTTGCAGGTTCGAGTCCTGCCGGGCGCGCCACAAAGGGGCATCTCCGATAAAGGGGGTGCCCCTTTGTGGTTGAAGCCATGGACGGGCAGAGCTTGCCCCTAGAAAAAGTATCGACGATCCCGAACAGCCATCCTTTGCGAGCCGATCCGCCGCCGCGCCATAAGCACGTGGCTCAGTCACTAAAAGGAGAGTTTATGTTCCCGATAGACCGCCGTAGAGCCCTGATAGGTGCTTTTGTGCTCACGCTTGCCGGATGCGGATCGCGCGGGCGCGGTGCGGCTGTAACGGGCGTGTCAAACGAGGCAGGAACCGACCTTTCCGGCGCTTTCAGGGCACTGGAAGAGAAGGCGGGCGGGCGTCTGGGGGCCTATGTGCTCGACACGCAGACGGGGCTTGGCTCGGGCTGGCGGATCGACGAACGTTTCGCCCATTGCAGCTCGTTCAAGCTCTCGCTGGCCGCCATGTTCCTCAGCCGGGCGGAGCGAGGGGATGTGGATCTGGGCGAAGTGCTCCGCTGGAGCGAGGCGGATATCATGCCCAACAGCGATTACTCGCGCAAGCATGTCGGGAAGGGCGCAACGATTGAGGACTTGTCCCGCGCAACGCTGGTTTACAGCGACAATACCGCCGCAAATGTGCTGTTACGCCGTGCCGGAGGGCCGCAGCAACTGACCGGTTTCTGGCGATCTCTGGGCGATGAGGTCAGCCGGCTCGACCGGTTGGAGCCCCAGCTTAACGAGACACCTGCGGGCAGTGAGATGGATACCACCACCCCCGCCGCCATGGCCGCGACAGTGGCAAAGATGGTCCATGGCAATGCGCTGGGGCAGCAGGCCCGCGAGACACTGCGCGGTTGGATGATCGAGGTGGAAACCGGCGCGCGCCGCATTCGCGCCGGCCTGCCGAAGGACTGGATTGCGGGGGACAAGACCGGCACGGGCATGGGCGAGAAACGCCACACCTATGTCGATCTGGCCTTCGCCGGGCCGAAGGGGCGCGCACCGCTGATTATTGCCTCTTATTACGAACCGGTGCTCCCTAAGGATACGGAATCGATGAACCCGGCGGCGGAGGCAGTGCTGGCCGAAGTGGGCCGGATCGCCGCAGCGAGCCTTGCTGCGCCGAGTGTCGCGCTGCTGGGCGGGCTGGAGGTCGTCTAGCCCAGCACAGCGCATTCTTCCGCCAGCCATTCGCGGAAGCGGTCCAGGCCGGCTGTCGAAGGGCGCGAGGCGAGGTGGGTCAGCCAATAGGAGCCGGTCTGCGCCGTGGCGGTGAAGGGTTGGACAAGCTGCCCCGCCTCTGCCTCTCGCGCGAACATTGCCGCGGGCAGCAGCGCCACCCCAAGCCCGCGGATTGCCGCGTGGGCCATCAGGTGCGATGCGTCGAATATAGGGCCGCTGGCCTGGATTTCCGGCACTCTTGCGGCAGCGAACCAAAGAGGCCAGTCCCCCTGGCGATAGCTGCGCAGGAGCGGGACGCGAGCGAGATCGGCCGGGGTCTGCAGCCCTGCGGCAAGCTCGGGGCTGCACATGGGTGCGAGCGGCACGGCCATCAGCAGATGCGCCTTTGCTCCGTGCCATGCGCCGTCGCCATAACGGATCGCGCAGTCGAGGCTCTCGGTCCACAGGTCGACCGCGTTATTATTGGTCATCACCCGTATTTCGATGCCCGGGTGGCTGGCATGGAAACGGGGCAGGCGTTCGAGCAGGAAGCCGGCGGCAAATGTCCCGACGACCCCAGCGGTGACCACTTCGCGCACGCCGCTGCCGCTCACTGTCGCCAGCGCGCCGCCGATCCGGCCCAGAGCTTCGCGCACTACCGGCGCGAGCATCGCGCCTTCATCCGAGAGGACGAGACCTCGCGTCGTGCGGCGGAACAGCGCCTTGCCCAAATGTATCTCCAGCGCTTTCACCTGATGGCTCACGGCCGCCTGTGTGACGCACAGTTCATCCGCCGCGCGAGTAAAGCTCAGATAGCGGGCGGCTGCCTCGAACGCGCGCAGATTGTTGAGGGAGAAGTCCTTCAGCTCCATCGCCGGACCTTAGCTCAGCGATAGGCCGAGCGGAATATAGGACAATGGCTGGAAGGAAGTTCGAGCAAGAGGCGGGACCGGGAGACCAGGTTTGGGGGACAGGGAACGGTCCCGCCTCTGTTCGAAGACTGTGGGTGTACCAGGAGACAGGTACGCCATTACTCTTGCAACCCGCGTGCCAGTTTATGCCTGTTTCGCTTTTCCGCGTATCACGATGGTTTGTAGCGGGTTAACGCAATCCGGGGCTGTAAGGCGTGCCGACACTATTCGCCGATCCGGGCGCAAATGGTGTCGAAATCTTGACGGTGGCTTTTGATTGGGCGCAATGTCTCCTCTCGGAAAGCCGCCCAAGACGATAAATTAATGCGAAAGGCAGGATGCAGCGGATGAACGATTACAGCGATGTGGAGAAGGCGTTGAGGGCGCGTCTGGCCGAATTGGTCGAACGCGCAGAGGTGATTGAGGACGATCTGCGCCACCCGCTCGATGCGGATTCGGAAGAGCAGGCGGTGGATCTTGCTGACGACGAGGCACTGGCCGGCGTCGATCAGGTGCTGCGCAATGAAGTGGCCGCAACTCGTGCCGCGCTCCAGCGGATTGAGGACGGTACTTACGGAGAATGCGCCAATTGCGGTGCGGAGATCAGCGAAATGCGGCTGAAAGCGCTGCCGACGGCAACGCTCTGCATCAATTGCGCTTAATTAGTTTGCTTCAGGTGGGACCTGCGGAGGTCCCACCGATGCCCGCGGCCTGAACTCAAGACGCCTTGGCTACCTGTGCGTCCTGCATTAATTGCTGCAGTTCGCCAGCTTCGAACATCTCCATCATGATGTCGCTGCCGCCCACGAACTCCCCCTTCACATAGAGCTGCGGGATGGTCGGCCAGTCCGAGAAGGACTTGATGCCCTGGCGGACTTCCATGTCCTGCAGCACGTCCACACTGTCAAAGGCGACGCCGAGATGATCAAGGATCGCCACGGCGCGGCTGGAAAAGCCGCATTGCGGGAAGAGCGGGGTGCCCTTCATGAACAGGACGACGTCGTTTGAATTGACGATGTCGGAAATGCGGGCATTGACGTCGGACATAGATAAGGTCCCGAAAAATTGTTTTCTGTGCTGACCGTCAGTTGGGAACGGCAGTGGTCAGTTGCAAGGCATGGAGCGCGCCGCCCATGCGGCCGCCGAGCGCCTCGTAGACGAGCTTATGCTGCTGTACGCGGCTCTTGCCGGCAAAGGCGGCGGAAGTGACGCGGGCGGAATAATGATCGCCATCGCCCGCGAGATCGGTGATCTCCACCGCCGCGTCGGGCAGGGCTGCCTTGATCAGCGCCGCAATATCGTCAGCCGCCATCGCCATCGGATCAGACTTCGCCCATGAGCTGGCGGCGTGCCTCCACAGTCTTCTGTTCCAGCGCGGCGCGCACGCCGGCCTCGTCGATGTCGACGCCCGCGCCGATCAGATCGCCCAGCACCTTGCGGATCACGTCTTCATGGCCGGCTTCCTCGAAATCGGCCTGGATCACCGACTTGGCATAAGCATCGGTCTCTTCGGGGGTGAGGCCCATCTTGGCCGCCGCCCATTGGCCCAGCAGCTTGTTGCTGCGGGCAGCCACGCGGAAGGTGGCGTCTTCGTTCATCGCAAAGCGGGCTTCCTCGGCGCGTTCGCGGTCGTTGAAATCGGTCATCAGAGAATCCCCGGAAAGAATTTAGCAGTCAGATAACGTGCAGCGCATTCACGCCGCAAGGTCGGTTCCGTGGGCGAACCAAGGCATGTCCTTCGCCTGGCGCGCCTCATAGGCCGAAATCGCATCCCCGCGCGCAAGCGTGAGGCCCACTTCATCGAGCCCTTCGAGCAGACAGTGCTTGCGGAAAGCGTCGATTTCGAAAGTGTAGCGGTCCTGAAACGGCGTGGTGACGGACTGGGTTTCAAGGTCGATCGTGATCGGATCGGTCTCGGCCACTTCCATCAGCCTGTCGATCGCCTCCTGCGGCAAAACGACGGTGAGAATGCCATTCTTGAAGGCATTGCCGGAAAAAATGTCCGAAAAGCTGGGCGCGATCACGGCCTTCACGCCCATGTCCAGCAAGGCCCATGCGGCGTGTTCACGGCTCGATCCGCAGCCGAAATTGTCGCCTGCCACGATGATCGGCGCGCCCTTCACATCTTCGCGGTCGAAGATGTTGGCCGGGTCCTTGCGCAGGGCCTCGAAAGCGCCGCGGCCGAGGCCTTCGCGGCTGATCGTCTTGAGCCAGTGGGCAGGGATGATGATGTCAGTATCGACATTCTTCATCCCGAAAGGATAGGCGCGGCCTTCAACCTGGCGCACGGGTTCCATCAATCGGTCTCCGGGGGCTCGCCCGAGGGGACGGGCGGCAATTGTTCGAGCTTGGTCTTCTGCTTGCGGCGGCTGGCGAACATCAGGGCGGCGGCAACGGCGGCCGAACCGATCCCGATCGCCGCGCCCGCGATGGCGGCCTTGGTTCCCACGCCCATGCCGGTGTCGGACTTTTCAGCCTCGTTCTTCGGCGTTTCGCTCTTCGGTGTTTTTTCGCTCATGGTATGAAGATGGGATAGGCCGCGCCAGCGGTCAATCCACCAGTTCCCTCACATCGGTGAGGCGGCCGGTGACAGCGGCTGCGGCGGCCATGGCGGGACTGACCAGATGGGTGCGCGCGCCGGGGCCCTGACGGCCCACGAAATTGCGATTGCTGGTGCTGGCGCAGCGTTCGCCGGCGGGCACCTTGTCGGGATTCATGCCCAAGCAGGCCGAGCAGCCCGGCTCGCGCCATTCAAGCCCGGCCTCGATGAAGATCTTGTCCAGACCCTCTTCCTCGGCCTGGCGCTTCACAAGGCCGGAGCCGGGCACAACGATGGCCCATTTGACATTGTCGGCCTTCTTGCGGCCCTTGAGAACCTTGGCGGCGGCGCGCAGATCTTCGATGCGGCTGTTGGTGCAGGAACCGATGAAGATGTTCTGCACCTCGATCTCGGCCATCTTCTGGCCGGGTACGAGGCCCATGTAATCGAGGCTGGCCTGCGCCGCCTTCTGCTTGGAAGGATCGGCAAAGCTCTCGGGCGCGGGCACTACGCCGCCAATGGCGACCGTGTCTTCCGGGCTGGTGCCCCAGGTGACGGTTGGTTGCACATCGGCAGCGTCGATCACCACGCTCTTGTCGAAAGTCGCGCCTTCGTCGGTGCGCAGGCTGCGCCACCATGCAACGGCGCGATCCCATTCCTCGCCCCTGGGCGCATATTCGCGGCCCTTGAGATAGGCGAAGGTCTTTTCATCGGGAGCGACGAGGCCCGCGCGGGCGCCGCCTTCGATCGACATGTTGCACACCGTCAGGCGGCTTTCGATCGACATGTCCTCGAACACCTTGCCGCGATATTCGATCACATGGCCGGTGCCGCCAGCGGTGCCGATCACGCCGATGATATGCAGGATCAGATCCTTGGCGGTCACGCCGGGGCGCAGTTCGCCCTCGACCCGGATTTCCATTGTTTTCGACTGCTTGAGCAGCAGCGTCTGAGTGGCCAGCACATGCTCCACCTCGCTGGTGCCGATGCCGAAAGCCAGCGCGCCGACACCGCCGTGACAGGAGGTGTGGCTATCGCCGCAAACGATGGTAGCGCCGGGCAGAGAGAAGCCGGTCTCCGGCCCCACCACATGGACGATGCCCTGATTGAGGTCGGTCGGCCCGATATAGCGCACACCGAATTCGGGGGCGTTCTTTTCCAGCGCGGCGAGCTGCTGGGCGCTTTCCACATCGGCGATGGGGATGCGTTTGCCAGCCGCGTCGATCCGCGCAGTTGTGGGCAGATTGTGGTCGGGGACCGCCAGCGTCAGCTCCGGGCGGCGGACCTTGCGGCCGCTGATGCGAAGCGCCTCGAAAGCCTGGGGGCTGGTTACCTCGTGAACGAGGTGGCGGTCGATGAACAGGATGCTGGTGCCGTCTTCACGGCGCTCCACTTCGTGGGCATCCCAGATCTTTTCGTAAAGGGTGCGGGGTCGGCTGGCCATAGCGGGCGAACTAGGCTGGCCGGCCCCGCAAGACAAGGGAGGAAAAATTGGCCGGGCTCAAGCCGGGCCTTGGGCATCAGCGGCGATGGTCGCCGGGATGGCCTTTGGGGGCACGGTCACGGTCGGCCACTTCGCTGGCGATCTGCCGCTTCACGGTGTAGATCCGCTGGTCGAGAATTCGCAGCTCGGTCTTGGTGAAGCCGTTTTTCGCATAGCGGACATGTAGGTTTCGCAATTGGTCAACCTTGCGCTCCAGGCGATCGGCTTCGCGATGCGAGATCAGGCGACGTTCCTGCGCACGGTCGATCTGGCGATCGAGCTGGGCGATTTCCTGCCGGTAATTGTTGCGGCCCTGCCAGGGGGCGGCAGAGGCGGGAACAGCCGCGCCCAACACCAGCGAGGCTGCGATTGCAGGGGCGATCAGTTTGGTGAGCTTGTTCATGGAAGTCATCCTTATGAAACTTCAAAACTTAGCGGGTCATCCCGTATGTTCAGAAATAAGGCCGATTATATGAACGCATGCAATACGAACGGTCGCAGTGTTGCGGCGAATTGTAACAAAGTGTCTTTCTTCACCGATCCGGCCGCGAGTCATTGAAACGACGCATTGGGATGCGTAACTTACATATATGTCAGCAGCTCCCTACAGGTTCCCGATCACCATCCTGCCCAGCGATATCGATTTCATGGGTCACGTGAACAATGCGCGTTATCTTAACTGGGTGCAGGATGCGGTGCTTTCGCACTGGAAGAAGCTGGCCCCGGCGGACACCGCTGCCTCGCGCCTTTGGGTCGCACTGAAGCACGAGATTACCTATCGCAAACCCGCTTTCCTCGATGACGAAGTTATCGCCCGCACCGTGCTGGAAAAAGTGCACGGCGCCCGCGCCTTCTACCATACCATCATCGAGCGCGGGGAAGAGGTGCTGGCCGAAGTGCAATCCTGCTGGTGCTGCATCGATGCGGAAACATTGCGTCCGGCGCGGATCGGGGAAGAAGTCCGGCGGTTCTTTTTCCTGCCCAAGGAATGAACTATAGGCTGGCGCGATGAACGTGCTTGCCCCCCTCCTGATCGTGATTGCCACCGCCGCCGCCATGGAAGGTGTTGCCTGGGCGAGCCATAAATACATCATGCATGGCTGGGGCTGGGGCTGGCACCGCGACCATCACGAGCCGCATGATAATCTGCTGGAGAAGAACGACCTCTATGCCGTCGTCGGTGCGGCGGTGAGCATTTCGATGTTCGTCATCGGCAGCCCCTGGGTAATGGGCGGCGATGCGTGGTGGCCGGGGACGTGGATTGGCCTTGGTATTCTGGTTTACGGGATCATCTATACGCTGGTGCACGATGGGCTGGTTCACCAGCGATATTTCCGCTTCGTGCCGCGACGCGGCTATCTCAAGCGGCTGGTGCAGGCGCATAACCTCCACCACGCGACGATCGGCAAGGAAGGCGGGGTGAGCTTCGGTTTCGTGATCGCCCGTGACCCGGCGGCGCTCAAGGCAGAGCTCAAGCGCCAGCGGGAAGCGGGGATCGCCGTGGTTCGCGAGGCCGAAGGCGCCTGATCAGGATTTGCGCTTCTTGCGGGCCGCGTAACGCGCATCGCGCGCGGCCTTCCGGTCTGCCTCGGTCGGAATGGCGGCCAGTTTTGCAAGCCGCTCTTCTTCCTCCTTGCGGGCCTGTTCGGCCTTTGCCTCGCGGGCGGCAGCGCGCTTGGCTTCCTGCTGGGCTTCGCGCTCCAGCCGGCGCGCGTTGAGCGCGGCCAGTTCTTCCGCAGTCGGCTTGGGCGCCGCCTTCATCTTCTCGAGCGCGCGGGTCTTTGCGAGGGCCGAAGCGGATGCACGGTCCTGGAAGCTGGGGTTCTTGAAACCCTTCATGTAATTATTCCTGTCTGGATTCGATAAATAGGGTGTTGGGGGTCTGTATCACAGATCAGCGATCCGCGCCGCGTGTTCCTTCACCAGAGCGATCATGTTGGGGACGCCCTGGGTACGATTGGAACTGAGCTGCTTCTTCAGTTCGAAGGGTTCCAGCGCGGCGGTGATATCCATCCGAGCCACATCTGCAGCCGGTTTGTCCTGCACGGCGCTGAGTACCAGTGCGACGATACCCTTGGTGATGGCGGCGTTGCTGTCGGCTAGGAAATGGAGCGAATTGCCAGTTTGGGTTGGATAGACCCACACCTTGGCCGAACAGCCGCGCACCAGAGTAGCGTCGGTCTTCAGCGCTTCGGGCATGTCTTCCAACTCGCGGCCCAGTTCGATCAACAGGCGATAGCGTTCATCGCCTTCCAGGAATTCGTATTCTTCGCGGATGTCGTCGAGGCTGCGCATCTTGGGGCCTCTAGCAAGCTTAGCCTAGAGGTCCACCCCCGAAGCGATGGCTTCCAGCTTGCGGATGCGCTCTTTCAAATCCGCAATCTCGATCCGCGCGGCGCCTTCGCTGGCGCGGCCTTCGATTTCGGAACGAGGGCGGCGAGCTTCCAATTCCCTGCCTTTAAGCGCCAGCCAGCCCTGCCAGCCGCGCAATACGGTGGCGGACAGGATCAGCAGGCCAAGCAGCGAAGTGCAGGCGATCAGCAACTCGTCACTCAGAATCTCGGCAATCATCGGCCTCCTCCTCAATTCCTTTGCTGGTCGCGCAGCGCCTTGTTTCGCGCGGCGGCCTCGTCCGCATCGCGCAGCGCCTCGATTTCGCTGGCCAGATTGTAGCTGGGATCGGTCACGATCCGCTCCAGCACGGCCAGCCGGTCTTCCGAGGCTTCCAGCCGGTCCACAAGGCGCGCATTTTCGGCCTTGAGCGCTTCCACTTCCGCGCTCTCTCGCTGGCCACCATGGCGGCGGTGGTCGAAGGGCGAGCCGCGTTCGCGCGAGCCGTGTTTGGCGCGAATGGCGGATTTGATCACCCCCGAGAGCATTGCCAGGGCAATGATCGCGAGGACGAATTCGGCACCATATTGCATCGATCGAACTCCCCTTGTTCCCCGGGCGTCAGTTCACGGCTTTGTCGCGGACGGCTTCGGCCAGCGGGTGCTGGTCGGCATCGCGCAGGCTCTCGATCTGGCGGGCAACGTCGAAACCCCGGTCGGTTACGATCCGTTCCACCACGGCCAGACGATCCTTCACGGATGCCATCTCGGCACGCAGGGCGGCGTTTTCCTGCGTTAGCAGACGCACGCGTTCCATACCTTGCGAATTGATCTCCGGCTTCAGCGACTGGCCCCACATGCCCTCTAGCGGATAGCCATGCTGGATGCGCAATTTGGTGGTGTGTACCCAGCCCAATATGCCGGCGATGCTCACCACGAAGGCGCCGCCCACGATCCAGCCCAGATAGGGTAGGAAGCTCTGAAATCCGCCGTTCATCAATCGATTCCCTCAATCTGGCGGCCGCGCTGCAGCGTCTCCATCTTGCGTGTGTCACGCAGGGCCTTGATCTGGCTGGCCACGTTATAGCCCTTGTCGGTCACGATCCGCTCGAGCACTCGGACGCGCTGCTCCAGCTCTTTCACCTGGCTTGCATATTGCGCGGCCTTTTCTGCGCTCAGTTCGGCCGTGGCATGGATTTCCATTTCCGCGATCTTCTGGCGATGTCGGGTCCAGATCGCGATGATCGGGATCGACATGCCCAGAATCGGGATCAGCAGCGCAAGGCTTCCTGCGTCCATCCTATTTCCCCCTGAAGATGCCGCGCTTCAGCGCAGGCGCTCGATTTCGGCCGAAAGGCGCGGATTGCTGGAGACGTAGAAGCTCTCCACTTCGGCCAGGCGACGGTCGATGTCGCGGAAGCGGGCGCGGATCTCGCGCGTGGTACGCTTGGGCGACTGGCGCACGCCCTGCCAATATTGCTGCTCCTCCTTGTCGGTATAGAGGTATGGCGGCTTCTTCTTCAGCAGGAAGCTGGCGATGATATAGCCGGGCACGGTGAAGCCGGACATCGGCGTAAAGAGTGAGACGATAAAACCGATGCGGACCCACAGGATGTCGATCCCGGTATAATCCGCAATGCCCGCGCAGACGCCGAAGAGCTTGCTGTTTTGTGTGTCGCGATACAGCGTGGTGCGAGGCGTATTCATTTCTTCGATCCCTTTTCGGCAAGCATGCGTTCAAGGTCACGCAGCTTCTGATTGTCGGCTTCAAGGTCTGGAATGATCCGGGCAGGGCGGAAATCCGGATTGTCTGCCGCCACCAGGCGCTCCACCGTGTCCATGCGTTCGTCCAGGCGGCGGGCGAGCTGGTAGAGTTCTTCCAGCAATGCCTCGTCATCGGTCGTGATGGTCGCGGCAGTCTTCCACTTCGTGATGTAGTGGAAGATGATCCACGGAAGAGCGACGAAGATCGCTACAATAGCGACGAAACCCTCCATGTCTTATTCCCCCTTGCCTTCGCCGCCCATGCCGAGCGCGCGCTTCATTTCTTCCAGTTCCTCATCGATCTTGTCCGAACCGGCGAGGGCGTTGATCTCGTCGGCAAGGCTTGGCTGGCCGCCTTCGGCGATGCGCAGGGCGTCGGCCCGGCCTTCGGCATAATCCACCCGGCGTTCGAGCTGGTCGAACCGGGCCATCGCCTCGTCCACCCGCTCGGTGGCGAGCAAGGTGCGCAGTTTCACCCGGTTCTCGGCACTTTCCAGCCGCGCGGCGATCTGGGTCTGGCGGCTGCGGGCTTCGCGCAGCCGGTTCTGCAGCTTCTCGATATCAACCTCATAAGCGCGCAGGGCATCGTCCAGTACCGCGATCTCGGCCTTGAGCTGATCGGCCATATCGGCGGCCTTGCGCTTTTCGACCAGCGCCGCTCGAGCGAGATCTTCGCGGTCCTTTGAAAGGGCGAGCTGGGCCTTTTCGCCCCAATCCGCCTGGAGCCGTTCCAGCTTCATCGTGTGGCGGTGCATTTCCTTCTGGTCCGCGATGGTGCGCGCCGCGCTGGCGCGTACTTCCACCAGCGTTTCCTCCATTTCGAGGATGATCATGCGGATCATCTTGGCCGGGTCTTCGGCATGGTCCAGCAGATCGCTGAAATTGGCGGCGATGATGTCGCGGGTACGCGAGAAAATGCCCATCCAGGGGACTCCTCCAAGGGTGATATTGCGGGTCGGTTCGGCGCTGCGCCGTAGCCGTTCCGTCTCGGCATCGAGGCGAGCGCGGCGCGTTTCATTCCCGGCCTGGGCCGGAGGCCGGGTGCCCGGACGGGGGGACTGGGTCCCGTCCAGGCGAATTGCCCGACGCTCCGGCCCGATCGGGCTGAGCGGATCGTTGTCCTGCCTGGTCACGCCAGTTCCACTGCCTGCGTGGCCAGAGCCAGCGGAGCAGGGGCGGCCTGAAGCTGCTGGCTCAGGGCAAGCATGTTGAGTGCCAGCATCGCGGCAACGCTGATGGCGGCAGCCTTGCCCAGCGTGCTGCGGAAAAAACGGCGATCATACATGGTTCGGTTCCCTTCAGAATTCGTACCGCGGAATTAGCAAGGGGCGTGCCAAACTGTTTGGAGCCCGGAAATAAGCCAATTTGAATATCAGCGGGCGAGTGGGTGTTGGGAAATATTGCTACCAGTTGGGAAATTACGCTATAGACTGGGGCATGGATCGGGGGAACCAGTTCATTGGCCAATCCGGCGCATTTCTTGACGCGGTGGAACGTGCCAGCCGCGCCGCACCCATGCGCCGTCCGGTGCTTGTTATCGGGGAACGCGGGACCGGCAAGGAACTGATCGCCGAACGCCTCCACCGCCTGTCCAACCGCTGGGAAGAGCCCCTTGTGGTGCTGAACTGCGCGGCTTTGCCGGAAACGCTGATCGAAGCGGAGCTTTTCGGGCATGAGGCCGGGGCATTCACCGGTGCTACCCGCGCGCGAGCCGGGCGGTTTGAGGAGGCGGACCGGGGAACCCTGTTTCTCGACGAATTGGCGACGCTTTCCATGGGGGCGCAGGAACGCTTGTTGCGCGCGGTGGAATATGGCGAAGTTACGCGCATCGGATCATCCCGGCCGATCCGGGTGGATGTCCGGATCGTGGCCGCCACCAATGAGGATTTGCCGCGCCTTGCCAGTGAGGGGCGGTTCCGTTCCGACCTGCTCGACCGGCTGAGTTTCGAGGTCATCACCCTGCCGCCGCTGCGGGTGCGGGAAGGGGATGTTGCTGTTTTAGCTGAATATTTTGGCCGCCGGATGGCCGCCGAACTGGGGTGGGAGGCATGGCCCGGCTATGCCCCGCATGTCCAGCGCCAGTTCGAGGATTACGCCTGGCCGGGCAATGTCCGCGAACTGCGAAACGTGGTGGAACGCTCGGTTTACCGTTGGGATGACTGGGAAGAACCCATCGGCCACGTCCAGTTCGACCCCTTCGACAGCCCCTGGAAACCCCTTGGCGAGAGTGTGCACAAGGGCACCGAGCGCGCGCAGAAAAGGCCGGAGCCTGTGCTCAAAGGCCCCGATTATGACGACATCTCCGATCTGCGCGCCGCAGTGGATGCGCATGAGAAGGCGATCCTCGAAAACGCCCTCGGCCGCTACCGCTGGAACCAGCGGCAGACGGCCAAGGCGCTCGGTCTGACCTATGACCAGCTGCGCCATTGCATCAGGAAGCATGGCCTGGTGCAATAGGCACGCGGCGACGCTCAGGCCGGCTGGGGCTGCGTGACCTTGCGGATGGTGAGCACGCGTTCGCTGCCGCCACGGCCGGGCCAGATGATCGATTGCCCTTCCGCCAGCCCGATCAGCCCCGCGCCCACCGGAGTGAGGATGGAGAGCTTGCCCGCCGAGATATCCGCCTGCCCCGGATAGACCAGTTGGACCCTGTGGCCGGCCTCATGCGAATCGTCGGCGAATTCCACCGTGGACATCATGGTGACGATGCCGGGCGGAAGCTTGCCGGGCCGATGCAGCCGGGCGCGGTCGATCTCGCGCAGCAGCAACTCGCTCGCTTCGGGAAAGCGCTCGGCATTGCCGATGGCGAGGTTGGAGAGGCTTTCGGCCTCGCTGTCGATCATGTGGATGGGCGGCCTGCGTGTGGCCTTCATATGCGTCATGGTGCTGGCACCTTCAGAAAGGGGATCAGTGCGGCGCTGCGCCGCGATCGGTCTTCGGAAGTTCGCCCCGGGCACGGGGCCTGTGCGCACCGGACCCGGGGCTAGATGCCCGCGAGGAGTTGACCACCCAGATGTCGGAAGAAGTGCCGGTTCATGCGCGCAGGCTGTCACCAGCGGGGCGGCAAGTCAATCGCCGGTGGGTGGGGAGGCGGGTTTGGGCTGGCCACAGGGTGGAGCAGTCCGCATAATCCGCTGCAGCAGGAGGGGGACATATGCGTTGGAAGGCGATTCTCGGCGCTGCCATTGTCGTAGCATTTCAGGTGCCGGCAGCGGCGGAAGATACAGGTCTGGCGGCTGTCGAGGGGGAGAGATCCTACGCAGCCGAAGTGGCGGAGGCCGAAAGGATCGGCCGCGAGATGTTTCTTTACGATCAGGCTGCCTGGCAAGCCACGGACCGTTTCCTGCCCCGACTGGGTAAGCTGCCGCAGGAACAATTGCGCGGCTACATCGTCATTCCCGGCGAGGATGGCCTGCTTGAGGCCGTGTTTTACGGTGAGGTGGATGGCGCCCTCAGGGAGTTCGCCCGGTATGATGTTCGCGAAGGAAAGGTCGTGGGTGGCGGAATATTGGCCGCCGCCGACCGAGCGGAACTGTCGCCTCTTGCGCAGCGTCTCGTTGCCGCTCGCGATGCGGCAATCGCCGAGGTAATCGCGAAAGACTATCGCTTCTGCTCGGACCAGCGCCCGAACACGATTGTCCTGCCCCCCGACGCCAACGATATTGTGTCTGCCTACCTGATGACCGCGCCGGTTTCGAACGCTTCCTATCCGCTGGGAGGGCATTTCAGAGTGGATGTCGGACCGGATGGCAAGGCTGGCTATTCCCGGCGTTTTCTCAATTCCTGCTTCGACGCTCCCTTTGGCAGTGGCGAGGGAAACGGAAAGAAAAAGAAGAAGGGCAAGGCCGACGCGCCGGTCGAGCCCGAGGCGCTGGTCGTAACGCACCTGCTTGATCCCTACCCGACCGAAATTCACGCCTTTGTGAGCCGATACCTTCCCATTGGCATGATCGTGGTCACTACGCCGAACAGGGGCATGTGGGCCGTCGAGGGAGGGAGGATTTCCTTTGCCGGCCCGCTTCCCGAAGAGGAAAGGCAGGAGGACTGAACCCTTTTTGGGAGTGACCCGGGCGCCGGGTGCGTGGACAGATGACAGGCTAAATGACCGTCCACTTTCAGGCGGGGTCGATTGGTGTCTTGATGGCTGAATTGGGGTGGGAAGCAGACCCTCAGTCGGTCCTAGATGCTGCGCCGCAATTGGCGCACTTATTTTCGAACGGCCAGACTAGGAAAGTGATCGAGAAGAACCGCTCGCCGCAGCCAGAACACTTGACGGCCAAGACCGAGTACAACGTGATGGCCATTGCTGCGAACATCGAGATCGGCGCAAGGAAAACGAAGGCCATCCCCGTCAAAGGGTAGCCGCCCAAAAAGCTGACTATGCTCGCAAGGAAGAATGCCATTGCCCCGAAGGCAAGGCCAGCCGCCCAACGGCCCATCAGTTTCGCTCTTGCCAATCAAAGTCCTTCAATCTTGCCGCAGATCCGCGCAGGATAACCAATGGTCCAATGTCCGCAATGTTGGCGTTTCCGGAATGGCGGCATTCGGCAAATTCGGGTGGTTAGCTGCCAGCACCCCAATTCGTCATTCCCGCGAAGGCGGGAACCCAGCGGCAACCGTTGAACTGGGTTCCCGCCTGCGCGGGAATGACGAAGGTAAGCGAGTAGAATCCTTATCCCAATCCACCACCCCCGTTCGTCCTGAGCTTGTCGAAGGACGCGGGAAACCGTCAGCCCCATATCCCTTTGTTGGGCAAGCGCTGGCGCGCGTCCTTCGACAAGCTCAGGACGGGCGGAGGTAGGGGCGTCCGCAAATGGCGTCACGTCCAGAATGACGAAGGTAAGGCGCCCACCCGCCAGCGATCCCGGCTTTCGCCGGGATGACGTAGTGGGGTGAGGCAATCTAACCTGCGGCCTGCCCCCGCACGATCTTCAGCCAGGGGTTGATGTCCACCTCGCCCACCTTGGTCAGGTGGTTGTTGTCGCGGTGGTGGAAGGGTTCGGTCTGGCCGCGCACCATCATCACCGTGTCCTGCACATAGCTCCAGCTGCCGTCCTCGTGGAATTCAACTTCGATCCGGTACGAATCGGTGCGGAAGGCCTGCTCGAGGAAAGTGGTGGAGGCGATGCCGAATTCGGTGGTGCCGCGTTTCGCTTCCAGCACCAGCTTCGTATCGTCCGGCCCGGCATGGCCCGATGCCAGCGCCACCTGCCCGCGCGGGATCGCCAGCGATTGCATGATGAGGCCGGTGGCCGGTTCCCACAACCAGTAGCCCACCTGATCGTGGAAAGTGATGTCCTCGTCCGGCGTGTTGACGTGGAGGTGATAGCGCAGGCCATAGAGCAGCTGCGGGCCGTTGGACTGCGGATCGATCGGCTGCATCACGATGCGTTCGAAATATTCGCTTTCGTCCGGGCCTTCCGCCTTGGGCGCGATATCGGTGCCGCGATTGCCTTCCCAGATGCCGGCGAAGCGCCGCAGCGGGCCGAGATTGGCCAGCGTATCGGGGTTCACATCTTCCTGTTCGGTGAAAATGTCCTCGGGAATCGTCATTCGTCGCTCCAATCCGCAGCTTTCGCCGTGCTTTTGCAAGCAGCCTAACGTGCCACCGTCAAGCCGGGCCGTGAGGCGCCGGAGCGCTTGCGGGAAAGACATTGCAGGCCGCGTGACTTTCCCTTGCAATCTGCACCTCATACGCCTATCTGGCCGCCATCCCGACATTGTTGATCAGGTTTGGATGCTGGCGCCGCTAGGGGCCGGCCCCGAAGTTCTTTGGCAGTGTCTTTCCACTGGAGTCCGCATGGCCGATATCGCGCGCCTTACCGAAGTTATTGAGCCCGAGGCGAAAGCCCTGGGGTTCGATCTCGTGCGCGTGAAGATCATCGGTGCGGAAGCCGGCGAGGGGGAGCCCGCGCTGCAGATCATGGCGGAAGACCCGGCCACCGGGCAGCTGGTGATCGAACAATGCGCCGAGCTTTCGCGCCGCATTTCGGACCGGATGGACGAGTGCGAGGAAGCGGGCGAAGTGCTGGTGGAAGGCGCCTATCGCCTTGAAGTCAGTTCGCCCGGCATCGATCGTCCGCTGACCCGGCCGAAGGATTTCGCCAATTGGGCCGGGCATGAAGTGCGGATCACTCTTGCCGAAGCGGTCACGGGCGACGATGGGAAGCCGCGCAAGACGGTGAAGGGCGATCTTGCGGGAATCGAGGGTGATCTGATCACTGTCGATGATCTCAAGGTCGGGCGGGTGCAATTTCCGCTGGAACTGATTCATTCTGCAAAGCTTGTCCTGACAGACAGGCTGATCGCCGCAACCCGCCCGCTCGACACTTCCGGCGCTGACGAAGTGGATGAAGGCGCCGACGAATTTCTCGAAGAAGAGGAAGGCTGATACAAATGGCCAGTGCGATTTCCGCCAACAAGGCAGAGCTGCTCGCAATTGCGAACTCCGTCGCCAGCGAGAAGATGATCGACAAGTCGATCGTCATCGAAGCGATGGAAGAAGCGATTCAGAAGGCGGCCCGTGCCCGCTACGGCGCCGAGAACGATATTCGCGCGAAGCTCGACCCCCGCACGGGCGACTTGCGCCTGTGGCGCGTCGTGGAAGTGGTCGAGGCGGTCGAGGATTACTTCAAGCAGGTTGACCTCAACCAGGCCCTGAAGCTCGACCCCAATGCCAAGCTGGGCGATTTCATCGTCGATCCGCTGCCGCCGGTCGATCTTGGCCGTATCGACGCGCAGAGCGCCAAGCAGGTGATCTTCCAGAAGGTCCGCGATGCCGAGCGTGAGCGCCAGTACGAGGAATTCAAGGATCGCGCGGGCGAAGTTATCACCGGCGTGATCAAGTCGGTCGAATTCGGCCATGTGATCGTCAATCTCGGCCGCGCTGAGGGTGTAATCCGCCGCGACCAGCAGATCCCGCGCGAAACCGCCCGTGTGGGTGAACGCGTGCGTGCGCTGATCCTGAAGGTGGAACGCAACAATCGCGGCCAGCAGATCTTCCTTTCCCGCGCGCATCCGGAATTCATGAAGAAGCTGTTCGCGCAGGAAGTGCCCGAAATCTACGACAACATCATCGAGATCAAGGCCGCCGCCCGCGATCCGGGCAGCCGCGCCAAGATCGGCGTGATCAGCCGCGATTCCAGCATTGACCCGGTCGGCGCCTGCGTCGGCATGAAGGGCAGCCGCGTTCAGGCCGTGGTGCAGGAACTGCAGGGCGAAAAGATCGACATCATCCCCTGGAGCGAGGACACCGCGACTTTCGTGGTCAACGCTCTTCAGCCCGCCACCGTCAGCCGTGTGGTGATCGATGAGGAAGAAAGCCGCATCGAAGTGGTGGTGCCCGACGATCAGCTTTCGCTGGCCATCGGCCGCCGGGGGCAGAACGTGCGCCTCGCCAGCCAGCTCACCGGCAGCCAGATCGACATCCTGACCGAGGCGGAAGCTTCGGAGAAGCGCCAGAAGGAATTTTCCGAGCGCTCCAAGATGTTCGAGGAAGAACTGGACGTGGACGAGACGCTCTCGCAGCTGCTCGTGGCCGAAGGCTTCGCCGAGCTGGAAGAAGTCGCCTATGTCGGCGTGGACGAACTGGCCGGTATCGAAGGCTTTGACGAGGAACTGGCCGAAGAACTCCAGAACCGCGCCAAGGAAGCGCTCGACCGCCAGGAAGAGGCCGCCCGCACGGAACGCCGCGCCCTGGGCGTGGAAGATGCGCTGGCCGAAATCCCGCATCTGACCGAAGCGATGCTGGTCACGCTGGGTAAGGCCGGGATCAAGACGCTGGACGATCTTGCCGATCTGGCCACCGATGAACTCATCGCCAAGAAGCGCAGCGAACCACGTCGCCGCGGGGATGGCCCGGTTCCGGCCCGCCGCAGCGCCCGCACCGAGGACAAGGCCGGCGTTCTGGGCGAATATGGCCTGAACGAGGAACAGGGCAACGAGATCATCATGGCTGCCCGCGCGCATTGGTTCGAAGACGAAGATACGGGGCCGCAGGCCGAAGAGCCGGCGCCTGAAACTGAAGATACGGCGGTTGACGCCGGGTCGGACAATTCTGGGGAGGCCGCCGATGCGGACACCCCGCAATGAGCCGCTAGGTTCCGACATTTCCGGCCGCCGCCCGCCGCGCAACCGCGCGGCCGGGGCGGAGGAGGCGACTCCCGAGCGCAAGTGCGTGCTCACCGGGCGCAATGGTTCGCGTGACGAGCTGCTGCGCCTGGCGATTTCGCCTCCCGGGCCGGACGGAAACTGTCAGGTGCTGCCCGATGCGCTGGCGCGTGCGCCGGGGCGGGGCGCGTGGATCGGCGTCACTCGCGCCGAACTGGACGAGGCACTGGCCGCAGGCAAGCTGAAGGGCGCGCTGATGCGGGCCTTCGGTAAGACCCTGAGCGGCGCGAAGCTCGATATCCCGGAAAATCTGGGTGCCCTGGCCCAGGATGCGCTTACCCGCGCACTCCTCCAGCGGTTCGGACTCGAAATGCGCTCGGGGCGCCTTATATTGGGTTCCGACCGGATCGCACAGCAGGCTCGCAGCGGAGCAGTCGCCTGGCTGGGCCATGCGGCCGATGCGAGCGAGGATGGCTGCAAGAAGCTGGACCAGGCCTTTCGTGTCGGCATGGATGCCGAAGGTTCGGGCCTGGTGGGCGAACGCTTGCCACTGGACCGGGCGGCTTTGTCTGTGGCATTGGGCCGCGACAATGTCGTCCATCTGGCACTGGCCGATCGAGCGTCGACCGAAAGGGTCGAATTTCCCTTAAGGCGCCTGATGCGCTTCACGGGGGCACATCATGCGGCTGAGAGCACTTCCCCTGCCGGGGCGGCGAACGGTGCCGCGCATCTTGCCGAGACTGCCGGATAAGGCAGGCGCGGACGACGAATTAGAATACGAAGGATAGATTGAGGCGTATGAGCGATACCGACAACAAACCGACGCTGGGCCGCAAACCGCTGGGGCTGAAGCGTTCGGTCGAAGCGGGCGAGGTCAAGCAGACCTTCAGCCACGGCCGCACCAACAAGGTGGTCGTGGAAGTGAAGCGTCGCAAGATCGTGAAGCCCGGTTCGGCACCGGAGGCTGCTGCCCCGGCGCCCGCTCCGGCGCCCGCGCCCGCCCCGCAGCCGGTCGCCCAGGCCCCCAAGCCTGTTGCGCCGCGCCAGCCCGTCTCGACCGAGACTCGCCTCGAACAGCAGGAACGCCTGCTGCGCGAAGCCGAGGAAGCGCGCCTCAACTCGCTGGAAGAGGCCAATCGCCGCGAGCAGGAAGAACGCCTGCGCGCGATCGAGGAAGAAAAGCGCCGCGCCGAGGAAAACCGCAAGGCTGAAGAGGAAGCGGCCAAGGCCGGAGCCCAGCAGCCTGCCGAACCTCAGGCCGAGCCCCAGGCTGAAGCCGCGCCCGCACCGGAAGCTCCGGCCGAACAGGCGCCTCCATCGGAAGCGCCCGCTCCTGCGGCCGAGGCCCCTGCCGAGCAGGCCCGGCCCAGCGGCACTGCCGCGCCCGCGCCGCGCATGTTCACGCCGGTCGTCCGGCCCGAAACGACCCGACGCCCGGAAAAGGCCGAGGCCGCTCCGAAGACCGAAAAGACCGAGAAGACCGAAAAGAAGCGTGAGGAAAAGAAGCCCCTCAGCAGCGCCGTCAGCACTGGTGGCAGCGGCGGTGGTGGCGGCGGTGGCCGCGACCGCAATGATCGCGGCGGCGGTGGTGGCGGTGCCAGCGTCGTGGATCGCCGTCGTGGCGGCAAGCTGACCGTCAACCGTGCGCTCAACGAGGATGAAGGCGCCCGCGCCCGCTCGCTCGCCGCGCTCAAGCGCGCCCGCGAAAAGGAACGTCGCGCCCATTTCTCGGGCCAGTCGCAGCAGCGCGACAAGCAGGTGCGCGACGTTGTGGTGCCTGAAGCGATCACGGTGCAGGAACTGGCCAACCGCATGGCCGAAAAGGGCGCCGACCTGGTGAAGGCGCTGTTCAAGCTGGGCATGATGGTCACCGTCAACCAGACGATCGACCAGGATACGGCTGAACTGCTCGTCACCGAATTCGGCCATAATCTCCAGCGCGTTTCTGAAAGCGATGTCGATATCGACACGTCGGAAGATCTGGACGATGAAACCACCCTGCAGCCGCGCCCACCGGTCGTTACGATCATGGGCCATGTCGATCACGGCAAGACCAGCCTGCTCGACGCGCTGCGCGGCACCGATGTGGTGCGCGGCGAAGCCGGCGGCATCACCCAGCATATCGGCGCCTATCAGATCACCACCAAGGGTGGGCAGAAGATCACCTTCCTCGATACGCCGGGCCACGCCGCCTTCACGGAAATGCGCGCGCGTGGTGCCAATGTGACGGATATCGTGGTGCTGGTGGTGGCCGCCGACGACGGGCTGATGCCGCAGACCATCGAGGCGATCAATCACACCAAGGCTGCCGGCGTGCCGATGATCGTGGCGATCAACAAGTGCGACAAGCCGGAAGCCAATCCGAAGAAGATCCGCGAACGCCTGCTGGAACATGAAGTCGTCGTGGAAGCGATGAGCGGCGATGTGCAGGACGTGGAAGTCTCGGCCAAGACCCGCGCCGGGCTCGACGAGCTGATCGACAAGATCCTGCTCCAGTCCGAACTGCTCGAACTGCGCGCCAACCCCGATCGCGAGGCCGAAGCCACCGTGATCGAGGCCAAGCTCGACAAGGGCCGTGGCCCGGTCGCCACCGTGCTGATCAATCGCGGTACGCTCAGGACCGGCGATGTCTTCGTGGTCGGCACCGAAAGCGGCCGTGTTCGCGCGATGATCGACGACAAGGGCCAGCAGATCAAGGAAGCGCCGCCTTCGCTCCCGGTGGAGGTCCTCGGCCTGGCCGGCGTGCCGATGGCCGGCGACAGGCTGACCGTGGTCGAAAACGAGCAGCGCGCCCGCGAAGTGGCCAATTACCGCAAGGAAAAGGCCACCGAGAAGCGCACTGCCATCGCCCCTGCCAGCCTCGACACCATGTTCTCCGCCCTCAAGGACAAGGAGAATGTGATCGAGTTCCCGCTGGTGGTGAAGGCCGACGTTCAGGGGTCCGTGGAAGCGATCAACAATGCGCTCCACAACCTCTCGAATGACGAGATCAAGGTCCGTATCCTGCATTCGGGCGTCGGCGCGATTACCGAAAGCGACGTGACGCTGGCTTCGGCCACCGGCGCGCCGATCATCGGCTTCAACGTTCGCCCCAATGCCAAGGCACGCGAACTGATCGACCGCAACAAGACCCGGATGATGTATTACGACGTCATCTATCACCTGACCGAGGAAATCGCGAAGGAGATGGCGGGCGAGCTGGGTCCGCTGCGGATCGAGAACGTCATGGGTCGCGCCGAGGTCAAGCAGGTGTTCCCTGCGGGCAAGAAGGACAAGGCCGCCGGCCTCCTCGTGCTCGAAGGGGTTATCCGCAAGGGCTTCCACGCACGCCTTACCCGCAACGATGTCATCGTCTCCAAGACGGTCATCGCCTCGCTGCGGCGCTTCAAGGACGATGTGGACGAAGTCCGCACCGGCCTGGAATGCGGCGTGGTGCTGCAGGATACGAACGACATCAAGGCGGGCGATATGCTCGAAGTGTTCGAAATCGAGGAACGCGAACGGGTGTTGTGACGCACGGCATCAGGAAGTGAGCTGCGAGCCGGGCCAGACGCATGAACTTTTGCGATCGGGTGCCCGGCTCCGGCTTTCCGCTTCTTTGCCGAGTGTTCCGGAGTTCCCTTTCATCGTGGCCAGAAACTGATGACTCGCTATGTCGCCCTGCTAGGCAGCATCAATGTCGGTAGTAACCGGCTGACGATGGAAGATCTGCGCAAGGCGCTGGAGTGGGAAGATTTCGAGGATGTGGAAACGGTGGTTGCCAGTGGCAATGTGCTGTTTTCGCATGAAGAACGACCATCGGAAGGGCTGGCGGAAAAGCTGGCCTATGTTGTGCGCGATGCGTTCCAGATCGACACTTTCGCGGTGGTGATGACCCGGGACGAACTGGCGGCCACGCTGGCGGAAAATCCTTTCGCGGATACGGGCGAGGACAAGCAGGTCCATGTCCATTTCCTCGAACGTGAACCGGAACCCGAAGCCGTGGCCCGGCTGATCGCCGATTATGCCACGCGCGGGCCGGAACGCATTGCTGCGGGCCACCGGGCCTTGCATGTGGATTACGTCAATGGCGCGGGCCGCACGAAGTTGAGCGGGGATTTCATCGCCCGCCGCCTCGGCTGCCGCCATACTGCGCGCAACATCCGCTCGATCCGGCGGATAATCGAGATTATGGAACCCTGATGGCACGCAATCCTGCAACCGGTGAAGAGAAGTCCGTCCGCCTGCTGAAGGTGGGCGAACGCGTGCGTCATATCCTTTCGGAGCTGCTCACGCGGCAGGAAGTGCATGACGATACGCTTTCGGCCCATTCCGTCTCGGTCACCGAAGTGCGGATGACGCCGGATCTGCGTAATGCCACTGTCTTTGTGAAGCCGCTGCTGGGTGAGGATGAAGATGCGGTTGTGAAGGCGCTGCGTCAGAACACCGCCTTCTTCCAGCGCGAAGTGGCCAGGCGGCTGGGGCTCAAATATGCGGCGAAGCTGCAATTCCGCGGCGACGAGAGCTTCGACGAGGCGGACCGGATCGAGCGGTTGCTCAGCGATCCGCGCGTGGCGCGCGATCTCGAAGAGGATTGAGGGCAGTTTTCAACCTGAAGTGAGAGGTGGGGCTTCCCCAGGCCCGGCCCGAACGATTATCTGCCGGGCATGGCCAAGCTCTATTTCTACTATGCCAGCATGAATGCGGGAAAATCCTCCACCCTGTTGCAGGCGGAATTCAATTATCGCGAGCGGGGCATGGCCACCATGCTGTGGACCGCCGCGATCGATTCGCGGCCCCACGGCAAGCCGATCGCCAGCCGTATCGGGCTGGAAGCTGCCGCCAATCTCTTCGATGGCAGCACCGATCTGTGGGAACAGGTCAGCCAGGCCCATGGCGCCCGCCCGCTTGCCTGCGTGCTGATCGACGAGGCGCAGTTCCTGACTGAGGAACAGGTATGGCAATGCGCCCGGCTGGCGGATGAGGCGGGCATTCCTGTGCTTTGCTATGGCTTGCGCACAGATTTTCAGGGCAAACTTTTCCCGGGCTCCGCCGCGCTGCTGGGCATTGCCGATGCACTGGTTGAGTTGAAGGCCGTGTGCCATTGCGGTCGCAAGGCAACGATGAATCTCCGGGTGGACGAGAGCGGCGCGGCTGTGACAAATGGCGTGCAGACCGAAATCGGCGGAAACGAGCGCTATGTCGCTTTGTGCCGAAAGCATTTTACCGAGGCGGTGAGACCATGAGTGACGGGCTTTACGTTCCGCTGGCCGAGGGCGACCTGCGGCTTGAGCCGCTGGCCGGGCATCACCGCGAAGGGCTGCGCGCCGCGACCGCCGCCGATAAGGAAATCTGGACGATCTACCCCCATAATTATGCGGGCGAGGCATTCGATTTGCGGTTCGACGATCTGCTGGCAGCGCCGCCCCAGCGCCGTGTCTATGCCATGTTGCAGGGTGAGCGCATTGTAGGGATGACAGCGTGGATCGAACGCGGCGCGCAGGGCTGGGCCGTGGAGATCGGCAATAGCTTCATCACGCCCGAACTGCGCGGCACGGGCCTGAACGGCCGGGTAAAGCGTCTGATGCTGGGGCACGCATTCGCAAGGGGGCTCAGGCGGGTGGAATTCCGGGTGGACCTGCGCAATGCCCGCTCGCAAGCTGCGGTGCTCAAGCTTGGCGCACAGCGCGAAGGGGTGTTGCGTGCCGAAAGGATCACCTGGAACGGCCATGTGCGCGATGCGGCGGTATTTTCGATCCTGGCAGAGGAATGGGCGGAAAGAACAGGCCGCTAGCTTGGCCTTTGCCCCCGCTCTCACTATCTCCGGCCAATGACAGATACGCTTATTTCGACGCTGGTGCTGATCCCCGCGCTGATCATCGCCATCGTCTTCCACGAAGTTGCGCATGGCTGGGCTGCGCTGGCGCTGGGCGATACCACCGCGCGCGATATGCGACGGCTCAGTTTCAATCCTCTGCGCCATGTCGATCCGCTGGGCACGGTGATCCTGCCCGGTGCACTGATGCTGCTGGGCATGCCGGCCTTTGGCTGGGCCAAGCCGGTGCCGGTCAATGCAAGGCGGCTGCGCAATCCGCGTTATGGCATGATGGCCGTGGCTGCAGCCGGGCCGGCGAGCAATCTGCTGATGGCGGCAATCGGCGCAGTGGCGCTCGGTCTGCTTGCGCGCGGACTCTCGGCCCCGCCGGAGGGTGCGCTCGGCCTGGTGTTTACGGGGCTGACGACTTTCCTGCTGGTCAACATCTTCCTGGCCCTGTTCAACCTGTTGCCGATCCCGCCCTTCGACGGGTCGCATATTGTGGAAGGGCTGCTGCCGCGTGATGCCGCGCGCGCTTATGTGAAGCTGCGCCCGTTGGGCTTGCCGCTGGTGTTCCTGTTGTTGCTGGTGTTGCCCAGCCTGATCCCCGGCTTCGATGTGCTCTCGCCCGTGCTCGGCCCGCCGGTCGAATGGCTGTTGGGCTTTTATCAGGATATCGCCGCCCGGGTGGCTGGCTTCTGAGGGAGGACGGCTTCGGCGCCGTCCTTGAAACATCTCCTCTGCCTACCAACATATGGCGGGAGAGGGAGATTGAAAGGAAGTCGAGATGAAGCTTTCATTCGTGTTCCCGGCCCTTGCGGCCATGGCAGTCGTTTCCGCGCCTGCCATGGCGGAAGAGCAGCAGGGTGCAGCCCAATCCTCCGAAACAACCGCCGAAGCCTATATCCCCTTCGCCAATCACGGCGGCGTGCGCGACTGGCGTGCCGAAGGGCGGGATGTGATCTATTTCCAGGATTCGCGCCGCCGCTGGTACAAGGCCGAACTGTTCAGCCCGGCGACCGACCTGCCCTATACATTGTTCATCGGTCTCGACACCGGGGCCGGTGGCCGGCTCGACCGCTGGAGCAATGTCTATATCTCAGGGCAGCGTTATGCGCTGAAGTCCTTCGTCATGATCGACGGGCAGCCGCCCAAGAAGGCGAAGAAGGGCAAGAAGCCCGAGGCAGAGCAGGCAAGCGCGGAGGCGACGGTCGACTGACAGATATTTACCCGGATAATATCTTGACAATTTAATCCGGGTAAATATAGGCGGCGGCGATAAGGAGCTGCCGCATGGACGTGACCGTTTTTCTCAAGGGCGAGCCTATCGCCCGTGGCCCTGCCGAAGACATGGCCGAGCGCCTCAAGGCCCTCGAACCGCTGGAACGGGCGAACGACCTGCTGGCATTCGATGACGAAACCGGGGCGCAGATCGACCTCGATCTGCGCCCGGTGGATCAGCGCCCGCGCGGACGTCCTTCGCTGGGAGTGAAGGCGCGGGAAGTCACGCTGTTGCCGCGCCATTGGGATTGGCTCGCCGCCCAGCGTGGCGGCGCCTCCGCTGTGCTGAGGCGGCTGGTGGACGAGGCCCGGGCAAGGGCGAAGACGCCCGAGCAATGCCACGATGCCGCCTATCGTTTTCTCAGCGCCATGGCTGGCGACCTGCCGAAATTCGAGGATGCGGTGCGCGAGATCTATGCGGGCAATCCGGTGGGATACGATCACTTCACCCAAGGCTGGCCGGAAGGCATCCGCGACCATGGCCGCGCGCTGGCCTTCCCTGAAGGCGCTTCCCGGTGAGCGTCCACGGCTGGATCATCCTCGACAAGCCCGTAGGGCTCGGTTCCACCCAGGCGGTAGCGGCCGTGAAGCGTAATCTGCGCGAGGGCGGATATGGCAAGGTGAAGGTGGGCCATGGCGGCACGCTCGATCCGCTGGCAGAAGGCGTACTGCCGATTGCCTTGGGCGAGGCGACCAAGCTGTGTGGCAGAATGCTGGATGCCAGCAAGATATACGATTTTACTGTGAAGTTCGGAGAGCAGACCGACACGCTGGATGCCGAAGGGCAAGTGGTGGCTACCAGCGATGCGCGGCCCACGCTCGCGCAGATAGAGGCCGTGCTGCCGCGCTTCACTGGCCCGATCGAACAGGTGCCGCCGGCCTTCTCTGCCCTCAAGGTGGACGGCAAGCGCGCCTATGACCTCGCGCGGGCGGGGGAAGAGGTTGTGCTGAAGGTGCGGAATGTCACAATCTTCGCGCTCTCCGTTTGCCCTGATCCTGCCGAAGCACAAACGGGTCTGGACGCGGGGACTCTCACCGCCCATGTCTCCAAAGGCACCTATATTCGTAGCCTTGCGCGTGATATAGCGCATGCGTTGGGAACGGTCGGCCATGTCACCATGCTGCGCCGCACTAAGGCTGGGCCCTTCGCTCTCGCTCAGGCGATTTCGCTGGACAAATTGAATGAAATCGGCAAGGGCGCGCGCCTTGAAGACGTAATCCTGCCGCTTGAGGCGGGGCTGGACGACATCCCGGCCCTTGATCTCTCTCCGGAAGCGGTGGTGGCGGTCCGCCAGGGCCGGGTCCTCTCCGGAATGCCCCAAGGTGACGGGTTATACTGGGCAAGGGCGGGAAGCATTCCCGTCGCTCTGGTCGAACTCGAAGCCGGGACGGCGAAGGTCGTCAGGGGTTTCAACCTTTGAGATGTCGCGGAGTAAAAGAATGTCGGTAACTGCCGAAAAGAAGACTGAGATCATCCAGGGCAATGCCCGCGTCGAGGGCGACACCGGTTCCCCCGAAGTGCAGGTCGCGATCCTCACCGAGCGTATCCGCAACCTGACCGAACACTTCAAGGCGCACCACAAGGACAACCACTCGCGCCGCGGCCTGCTGATGATGGTCAACAAGCGCCGCAGCCTGCTCGCATACCTCAAGAAAAAGGATGTCGAGCGGTATAACGGCCTGATCCAGAAGCTGGGTCTGCGTAAGTAAGAATTCTCGGGCGGCCCCTTCGAGGGGCCGTTCGTTTATCGTCATCCCGGCACCTGCCGGGGCCGCTGGTGCCAAAGGCCCAGCATTGACGAAAGCGTTCCCGGATCAGGTCCGGGACGACCACTGGGGGCAAGGCTCGCAATTCGGCGGGCATCGCCTTGGGGCCGAAAGTGCCCCGTACCGGACCGGGACGGAATACCCGGCAGAAAACCCCGCCCGGCAATGGGGCCGCGCGGGTTCGAAGGAAAATACATGTTCGACGTCAAAACCGTATCGCTGGAGTGGGGCGGAAAGACCCTCACTCTGGAAACCGGCCGCATTGCCCGCCAAGCTGATGGCGCTGTGCTGGCTACCTATGGCGAAACCGTGGTGCTCTGCGCCGTGACCGCCGCCAAGAGCGTGAAGGAAGGGCAGGATTTCTTCCCCCTTACCGTCCACTATCAGGAAAAGTTCTCCGCAGCGGGCCGCATTCCGGGTGGCTTCTTCAAGCGCGAGCGTGGCGCGACCGAAAAGGAAACGCTGACCAGCCGCCTGATCGATCGTCCGGTCCGTCCGCTGTTCCCCGAAGGTTTCTACAACGAAATCAACGTGATCTGCCAGGTTCTCTCCTATGATGGCGAGACCGAGGCCGATATCGTGGCGATGATTGCCGCGTCGGCTGCACTGACGATCTCCGGTGTGCCTTTCATGGGCCCGATCGGCGGCTGCCGCGTCGGTTTCCAGGATGGCGAGTATATTCTCAACCCGAGCCTCGAAACCTGCAAGGAAGGCCGCCTCGATCTCGTCGTCGCAGCTACCTACGATGCGGTGATGATGGTCGAATCCGAAGCCAAGGAGCTTACGGAAGAGGAAATGCTCGGCGCCGTCATGTTCGCGCATGAGGAAAGCCGCAAGGTCGTCAAGGCGATCGTGGACCTCGCCGAACAGGCTGCCAAGGATCCCTGGGAAATCGACCTGTCGGACAATACTGCCGACATGAAGAAGAAGCTCAAGACCCTTGTCGGCAAGGACATCGCCGCCGCCTACAAGCTGACCGACAAGTCGGCCCGCTCCAATGCGCTGAATGCTGCCCGTGCCAAGGCCAAGGAAGCCTTTGCCGGTGAAGGCGGCCAGACGCAGATGGTCGCTGGCAAGCTCGTCAAGAAGCTGGAAGCCGAAATCGTCCGCACCGCGATCCTCAAGGATGGCGCTCGCATTGACGGCCGCAAGCTTGATCAGGTTCGCCCGATCGAATCGATCGTCGGTTTCCTGCCCCGCACCCATGGTTCGGCGCTGTTCACTCGCGGTGAAACGCAGGCGATCTGCACCACCACGCTCGGCACCAAGGATTCCGAGCAGATGATCGACGGGCTGGGCGGGCTCAGCTATGAAAACTTCATGCTGCACTACAACTTCCCGCCCTATTCGGTCGGTGAAGTGGGCCGCTTCGGTGCCCCGGGCCGTCGCGAGATCGGTCATGGCAAGCTGGCCTGGCGCGCGCTGCACCCTGTGCTGCCGTCGAAGGAAGACTTCCCCTACACGATCCGCATCCTGTCGGACATCACCGAGTCCAACGGCTCGTCCTCGATGGCGACTGTGTGCGGCGGCTGTCTGTCGATGATGGATGCCGGCGTGCCGATCGAGCGCCCGGTTTCGGGCATCGCGATGGGCCTGATCCTTGAAGGCGACGATTTCGCCGTCCTGTCCGACATCCTGGGTGACGAAGATCACCTGGGCGACATGGACTTCAAGGTGGCCGGTACGGAAAGCGGCATCACCAGCCTGCAGATGGACATCAAGATCGCGGGCATCACCAAGGAAATCATGGCTCAGGCCCTCGCTCAGGCGAAGGAAGGCCGTGCGCATATCCTGGGTGAGATGACCAAGGCGCTGGGCTCTGCCCGCACCGAACTGTCGGCCCACGCTCCGCGTATCGAGACGATGCAGATCGACAAGTCGAAGATCCGCGAAGTCATTGGCACCGGCGGCAAGGTGATCCGCGAGATCGTTGCCGAAACCGGCGCGAAGGTGGATATCGACGATGAAGGCCTGATCAAGATTTCGTCCTCCGACGTGGCCCAGATCGAAGCCGCCCGTAAGTGGATTCTCGGCATTGTCGAGGAAGCTGAAGTCGGCAAGGTCTACAAGGGCAAGGTCGTCAACATCGTAGACTTCGGCGCGTTCGTGAACTTCATGGGTGGCAAGGACGGCCTGGTCCACGTCTCCGAAATGAAGAACGAGCGTGTCGAGAAGCCGACCGACGTCGTGTCAGAAGGCCAGGAAGTTTACGTCAAGGTTCTCGAAATCGATCCGCGCGGAAAGGTTCGCCTGTCCATGCGCGTCGTCGATCAGGAAACCGGCGCGGAACTGGAAGACACCCGTCCGCCCCGCGAACCGCGCGAGCCGCGGGGCGATCGCGGCGATCGTGGTGGCGACCGTCGTGGTCCCCGGCGGGATGGCGACCGGGGCGGCCGCAATGGCGGCGGTGGCGGTCGTGACCGCGGCCCCCGTCGTGAGCGTGACGGCGAAGGCGGTGGCAATCCCGACCACATGCCGGCCTTCCTCAAGGATGACTGAGGCTTAGCCGACACCTCAACTTCGCTTGAGGTATGAGATTCAGGGCCGCGGGGGCAACCTCGCGGCCCTTTTTCTTGGGGTGTTCGTCAGGCGCGCCGCAGAACGACAGCGCGGGCATAGTCGCGGTAGAGGCTGCGACATTCAGTCTCGAGGCCGTGCTCGCGTGCCAGCTCCTCGCAATGCCCGAACAGCTCCGCGCGTGGCGTCACGTGGAAGCGTGCGAGCCAGGCCTTGAGCAGGCGGGCGAACCAGCCAGGCAGGCCTTCCTGCTGCCCGAAATCGACCACATGGATCTCGCCGCCAGGCGCCAGCAAGGTGCAGGCATGGGCAAGCACGGCCTCCCAGGGCGGGATCATCGAGAGGGTGTAGGAAAAGACGATCCGGTCGAATTGCCGTTCTCCGAACAGGGCCCGCGCATCGAAATCTGCCGCATCGCCCAGCGCCAGCGAACAGCGCCCGGACAGATCCTTGCGGGCCAGCGTCTTTTCCGCCGATTTCAGCATCTCGGCCGAGATATCGAGCCCGCAGAATCGGGCTTCGGGATAGCGTAGCGCCGCCAGCGCCAGATTGCGCGCCGTGCCGCAGCCCACTTCCAGCACGAGCCCGCCCTTGGGCACGTCGAGTCCCGCAATCAGCCGGTCCCGCCCCAGCAGGTAATATTTGCGGGTGAGGTCGTAGATGTGGCGCTGGAATGCATAGACCCCGTCCATCTGCGCCGCGTGCCCGGCAGAAGGGCCCACTGCCTCAGTCGCGTCGGACATAGAGATGCGTGCCGCCATAGATGCTCGAACGGTCCTGCCGGGTCAGTTCGGCCGAGCGTTCCTCGCGATAGTCCCACATGTCGAGCAGACCCTGTGCCAGCCTGCCGGGCAGCAGCGAAGGCTCGTCCGCCGTGCGGAACAGCACTCGCGCGCCGGGGGCGGCGGTGCGGCAAATCTGGCCCCACAGCTCGTTCAATTGTCGGTCGGTCATCCAGTCCTGCGCATCGAGCAGCAGGAAGCGGTCCACGCTCTGGGCTTCCTGCCGGAAGAGATAGTCCGTCATGTTCGCCTGGATCACCTCCAGACGCCCGATCCGTTCGCGCAGGCCCTCGTAATGCTGTTCCTGCAGGTAAGGCGGCAGGCTGGCCTCGGGCGACTTGCGATAGGCGCGGCCGAAGGCCTGACAGGCGAAATAATTATCCGCGAAGGGGAAATCGCAGGCGAGTTTTTCCAACCGTTCGCGCAGCACGTCGGCCATGCTACGACCAGCGGCCAGCTTGTCATATTGCGCGGGGGGAATGCCCAGGCCGAACAGCGAGGCGGGGTGGTTGGTCAGCAGCTTGATCAGTGGCCGGTCGAACAAAGGCATGAAATGCGCTTCGAAATGGGCGCGTTGTGCCTCCACGCCATCCGCCTTGAGAATGTCGCGCGGGTTCACGCCGTGCAGGCGGGCGAGCAGATGGGCAAGGCCAATGAAATTGCCGAGCAAGCCAAAACGATAGGCTCCGCGAGTGAAGATGCCGATGCGCTTGCGGCCCAGCAGATCGCGCCCTTCCCACCAGCTGCGTGAACGCTGGTCGAGATGCGGCGCGATATAGCGGCGATAGGCTTCGGCATTTTCCTTCGCATCTGCATCGCCGAAGAAGCGGCGGAAATGGGCATAGTCGGGCAGATGCTCCGCTGCAGTGCGTTTGAGATTGCCCAGCGCCACATGGGCGGAATTGAGGTCCACCGCTGTAACTTGCGCGGGATCGGCGGTGAGATAGCTCAGCGCATTGCAGCCGCCGCTGGAGATGGTGACGATCCGGTGCCCTTCGCGGATTTCCAGCCCGGCCATATCGGCCACCGGGTCTTCCCATATCTGCGGATAGACAAGACCGCGAAAGGCGAAGGCGAAAGCCCGTTCCAGCAGGGCTGTTCCGTTCAGCCCCTTGGTGCTGACGGCGGCACCGTGGATCAGCTTGCCGCCTGCCGGCGCATCGAGCGAAGCTTCGCGTTTCATATGAGCACCATCCTGCCTGCGGGAGCGGCACGCGCCGTTACCCGCCTCGGATGACGCCCCTATGTGCCTTGCATGACCTTACCGCGACGAAAGCGTTACAGTTTTGCGGATTTCCACAAACCCGGCGCCGTGCTTCGGACTTGCCAGATGTGCTCGCACGCGGGAGAACGGGCGCTGAACTCCAGTAGAGGACGGGTGTGATGCAAATGGGGCGGCTTGCATTGGCTGTGGGCATTGCGGCGGGCGCGTGGGCAGCGGCGGGGCCCGCCGGGGCGAGCGGGGATTTTGGCTGCGCGCCGGGTTGGAAGCTCGCCAATGGCGGCTTCGACTGCGCCAGTTCCATCGTCATGTCCCCGGGTAATGATACGCGGGTCAATCTCTCGCTGCTGCTGCGTGATCGGGCAGGGCTTGCCAGCCGGGCGAGCGACTATCCGCTGATCGAGTGGGATTATGGCTTTGCCCGCAATTTCTTCGACTGGAGGCTCTTCAGTCAGGCTGCCTATCTGGCCCAGGAAACGGAGCGAGGGGACTATTACGGATCGCGCTGCGTCAGCCTGAAGGGCGGGGATGCGGCTTTCGCGAGCGCCGTGGCTGCCAATGCGAAGCTTCCCGCCACCGATCGGCAGGCCCTGTTGGCAGCCCGCGCGCAATTGGCGCCGATCTGCTCCAGCTTCACATGGGACTACTGGCTCCGCGATGAGGAAGAGCGCAGCGCCCCTGTTCCGGCTCCGGCATGGCCGGTGAATGTGGAGAGCAAACCGGGCAAGGAATTCGTCTCCTACCTTATTGCCTCGGCTGCGTTTTATGGCGGGGATTGGCAGGCGGCGCGTAATGGCTTTGGTTCGCTGGCACAGGCGGGCGATCCGTGGGTGAAGGAAACTGCCCGCTATATGCAGGCGCGGGTGGAACTGAACGCGGCGCAGGCAACCGCATTTGACGATTGGGGCGATTTCTCGGGCCCGGATGCGACCGACAAGGCGGCCACCCTGCAAGCTGGCAAGGCCTTGGCCGATTACCTCAAGGCCTATCCCAAGGGCGCCTATGCCGCTTCCGCAAAGGGGCTCCAGCGCCGCGTGCTGTGGCTCGGCGGCGATCTGGCGGGCCTTTCCGATGTCTATGAGGTATTGCTGTCCGCCACAGTGCCGGGCAGCGCGGCAGAGGCTTTGCTGATCGAGGAAGTGGACAACAAGCTGTTGCGGGTCGAGGGTGCCGAAAAGGCCATCGACACGCCGATGTTGCTCGCCACTTACGATCTGATGCGGATGCGCAGTTCCGGCGAGGACAGCCTATACGATTACGGGCAGAAACCGATCGACGAAGGCGAACTCGCCGCGCAGGAGCCGCTCTTCAAGGGGCGGGAGGATCTCTACCACTTCCTGCGTGCGACCTACTCCTTCTACATCGGCGGCAATGCGCCAGATGTGCTGCAGCGTATTCCCGATGCCACTGCGACCACGGCCCATTCGGCGTTGGATTTCAGCCGCCAGGTGCTGCGCGGGCAGGCTCTCGCGGCGCTGAAGGACCCGGGGGAGGAGGCGTTCTGGCGGCGGCTGATCGGCGGCTCTGGTGGACTCTACCAGCGCCCGGTGGCGGAACTGGGGCTGGCGCTCCATTGGGAACATGCAGGGCAGCCCGGCAAGGTGTTTGCAGAAGATTCGCCCGTGCAGGAAAGCATGATCCGCAAGCTGCTGATGGAGCGGGTGATCGGGCCCGATATCCTGCGGCGCGAGGCGGGTAATCAAGCACGGCCGGAGGCAGAGCGACAGCTGGCGCTGTTCACCCTGCTCTACAAGCAGCTTTCGCGTGGCTTTTATGCCAGCTTCGCCAGGGATTTGGCACTGGTAGCGGAAGGGGCGGATACGCAGGCCGGGCTGTGGCGGCTGGATTTGGGCGATACGATCCCCGTCGGCCTGTTCACCGCTGGGCGGTTCAGCGATGCCTATGCCTGTCCCAGACTAGGTCAGACCGCGGCGTTGCTGGCAAAGAATGCGAAGGATGTGAAAGGCCGCCTGTGTCTGGGCGAGTTCTATCGCCTCAACGGGTTTGACGATTTCGGTTCCTATGCCTCCACTGCTGAGGATGGAGAGCTGGGCAGCAGCAAGGAACTGTTCCCCGGCAAACCGACCCCGCGCGGCAGCTTCTACCGCTCGATCATGGCCGATCCTGCCGCTGGGGCGGGGGACAAGGCTTATGCGCTCTATCGCGCGGTGCGCTGTTATGCCCCGTCAGGCAATAATGGCTGCGGTGACGAGGAAGTGCCGATCGAGCAGCGCAGGGCCTGGTTCAACACGCTCAAGCGCGATTATCCGGCAAGCAGATGGGCGAAGGAGCTGAAGTATTTCTGGTAGCCGGGGCTTTGCCGCGTTGGCTGGGGCGCTGTTGCTCGCTGCTTGCGGGCAGGGTGTGCCGGACGGCGGTGCGAATTCCGGCCGGGTCGATGCTGCAAGTCACAATGCCTTCTTCCTCTGGGCGGGAGTGAAGCCCCCGCCCATGCTGGACCGGGCGAAGACGGTCTATGTGCTGGCGGGTGAGGTTCGCGTAGCCGACAATTCACGCTTCGTCCCTCTGCGTCCGCAGGCGCCCCGGGCCAGCCATGCCGATGTGTGGCTGGTGCTTCGGGTGGAGCGGATCGACTGGACGCCCTCCGTCACGCGCCAGCTTCTGCGGGAGATCGCGCGGTGGAAAGCGGCGGGGGCAAACCTGCGGGGTGTTCAGGTGGATTTCGATTCCGCCACCCTCCATCTTGATCGTTATGCCGAATTCCTGGGCCAGTTGCGCAGCGAGCTGCCCCGGAACATGCGGCTTTCTATCACCGGGCTGATGGACTGGAGCGCCAATGGCGATCCCGCCGCTCTGGCGAAGCTGGGCACGGTGGTGGATGAGATCGTGGTGCAGACCTATCAGGGCCGCACCACCATTCCGGGTTACGAAGGCTACCTGGCTTCGCTCTCGCGGCTGTGCCTGCCTTATAAGGTGGCGCTGGTGGATGGCGGGGAATGGCGGGCGCCTGCGGGGCTGGCCAGCGATCCGCATTTCAAGGGCTATGTCGTGTTCCTGCTGCCTGAAAAGGGCAGATCCGGCTGATGCCGATTTCGCTGGCGGCCATGGACGCTGCGCTGATGCTCTGCCAAATCTTATACCAGCACATACCGGGAGTTTGAGATGCCGATTCAGTCGTTCGAAGGAAAAGTTGCGTTCATCACTGGCGGGGCGAGTGGAATCGGGCTCGGCATTTCCAAAGTGCTGGTGGAACGAGGCGCGCAGGTGGTGCTGGCCGATCTGAGGCAGGACCATATCGATCAGGCGCTGGCCGAATTTGCGGGCGGCGGCAAATCCAATGCCGTTTCGGCCCTGCAGCTCGACGTCACCAATCGCGAGAAATATCGCGAGGCGGCCAGGAGGATGCAGGATGAATTCGGCGGGATCGATATCCTCGTCAACAATGCCGGGGTCGGCCTCGAAGGCCCGCTGCTGGAAGCGACCTATGCCGATTACGATTTCGGCTTCGGCGTGAATGTCGGCGGGGTAATCAACGGCTTCACCGAATTCCTGCCGCAGATGGTGGCGCATGGGCGGGGCGGGCATATCGTTTCCACTGCCAGCCTTGCCGCCGAAGTGGTGATGCCTTCGCAAATGGCGATCTATGCCGCCAGCAAGGCTGCCGTGTGCCATTTCTGCGAATCCGTGAAGGCGGAGCTGGCCGGCCACGATATCGGCGTATCCATCCTGCTGCCGGGCCCCGTGAAATCCAATATTCACGAAACGATCGACAACCGGCCCGAACATCTGCGTGAAGGCAGCGGCTTCAAGGCCAGTGAGAAGCAGCTCGCTCGCCGGATCGTGGGCGACAATTGGATGGAACCGGTGGATGTGGGCCATCTGGTGGCCGACGGCATCCTTGCCAATACCACCTATCTCGTCACGCATGGCATGTACAAGGATGCGATGCGTGCCCGCGCCCAGGCAGTGCTCGACGCCACGCCCGACCGGATGGAGGTAGTCGACAGCTTCGGCAACTATCGCGAGGATGACGAGTGACAGCCTGAATTCCGCCTCGACGGGCCCGGCGCGAACCGGCCCGCGAGGCATCACCGGAGAGGAACGACATGGAAGAGCTGACAGGCAAGGTGGCCTTCATCACCGGCGGTGCGAACGGGATCGGCTTCGGCATGGTCCGCGCTTTCCTGGCCGAGGGGATGAAGGTGGTGGTGGCCGACTGGAGCACCGCTCATATCGAGAAGGCGAGGGCAGCGCTGAAGGGCAGCAACGCCGCCCATTTCATCCGCACCGATGTGGCCGACCGGGCGAGCCTCAAGGCTGCTGCGGATGAGGCGCTGGAGGTGTTCGGCAAGATTCATGTGCTGTGCAACAATGCCGGGATCAATGGCGGCGGCACGGCGGACGATCCCGATTTCACCGATTTCGACAAGGTCATGGCTGTCAATCTGGGCGGGGTGATCAACGGCAGCAAGATTATCGTACCGATCATCAAGACGCAGGGGGAGGGTGGGCATGTGGTCTGCACATCTTCCATGGCGGGGATCGTCCCGCTGCCGGGCCTCGCGGCTTACTCGGCCTCCAAATATGCCGTGCGCGGCTATGCGGAAAGCCTGCGGATGCAGCTTGCCCCGCTGGGCATTGGCGTCTCCTGCCTGTTCCCCGGGGCCACCCGTACCGGCATGCTCCACCCGCCCGAGGACGAGCCCGAGACCGATTTCCACGAGGAAGAGGCTGGCGATTTCCAGAAGGCCCTGTGGGAAGCCGCCCGCGCCGCGATCGATCCGCTGGATACGGGCCGCGCGGTAGTGCAGGCCATCAAGGAAAACCGCTTCCACATCTTCACCAATCGCGAGTTCCTCGACGAGGTGAAGCTGCGCAATCGCGAGATGGAGGAGGCTTTCCCGCTGGAAGAGGCGCCGAAGGGCCGCACCGTGTTCGAAAGCATGCGCGCGGAAATGGCCCGCAACCTGTTGGCCACCGGCAACAGACCTGTAGTCCGGGCGGAAGATGCACAGGACTTCGGGCTGGAGTTCGGCTCTACCGAGCGAAATTAGGAGAGGGCGATGCGGGCCAGGGCAGTCGAGCTTGGCGGGAAGATCGTCTTCCCCCGGCTCGACGTGCCCGGCGTGGTCGTGCTGGGCCTGATCGAATGGAAAGGCGGCAAGGCAGTGGTGCCGGCAGTATCGGGGGAAATAGGGTCGCGAAGTTTACGCAGACCGGCCCGCGAAACGCTGTGACCTTTTCCCGGTAAAATCCATTTAATTCAATAAATTAAGCCAATTCTGGCGATGCGCGAATGTGACCTTTGCGCAAGGCGCCGAACTGGCGAAAATCGCCGGGTTCAATCAACTCGCCATGTCAAACAGCCGGGGCAGACTAGCGGCTGCACCCGGCTGTAGGAAAGTGGTTTCAATGTGCCTCAGCGAACCCGCGGGCCGCCGAAGGGCAGCGGCGGAGGGGGGCGGCGCGAACCGCGCGGCAGCTGCGCCTGATAGGCCCGGCCGCAATGTTCCACGCAATAAGGAAAGCCGGGGTTCACCTGCTTGCCGCAGAAGTGGAAATCGGGTTCGCCCGGATGGCCCATCGGCCAGCGGCAGACCCGGTCGTTCAGATCGAGCAGGCTGGTCTTGTCGGCAATGTCCTGGCTCGGCTTGGCGGGCACCAGGCGGCGCGGCGGGGCGGGCGGGATCGGCGCCTGCTGATCGCCGGGGCCCTGCCGCAGGAAGCCGCCGGGGCCAACCGAGACGATCTTGGGCTTGGGCTCTCCAGTCGCGCCGGGCAGCGGCTGGCTGGGGGATACCGCGCCTGCCGGAACGGCCGGAGCATCCGCCACAGGCCGGGGGGCTGCGGGGGCAGGCCTGGCGGCGGCCACTGGCCTCTCGGGGGCCGGTGCCTTTTCCCGCGCCTTGGGAGGCTTGGTTTCCTTTTTCTTCGCGGGGGCCTTTTCAGCGCCGTCGTCATTCGCCTTCACGGGCGAGGGACGCGACTTGAGTCCCAGGCGGTGCGCCTTGCCGATTACGGCATTGCGCGAAACCCCGCCCAGTTCCTCGGCGATCTGGCTTGCGGTGGCGCCACCTTCCCACATCTTGGTCAGGGTAGCGATCCGTTCGTCGGTCCAGCTCATTCGGCTTTCAATTCCTCAACAAATCATACGCCCGGAACGGCCTCACAAGCCTTGTCAGCGCAAGCGACTGCCGATAGTCGCCAGACTATGGCCGATCAAGCCCCGACGACAACCGAACATGCCCGCGCTACGGGCGAAGTGAAGCGGCCGTTCCTGCCGCATGGGACGCCCGTGATTGGCGGAGTGAACCGCATCGGGCTGTGGACTCTCTATATGAAGGAGGTCCGGCGTTTTCTCAAGGTCCAGACCCAGACTGTATGGGCCCCTGCGGTAACAACCTTGCTGTTTCTTGCGATTTTCACCGTGGCGATGGGCCGCGGCGGGCGCGAAGTGCTGGGTGTACCCTTCGCCAGCTTTGTCGCGCCGGGCCTGATCATGATGGGCATGATGCAGAATGCTTTCGCCAATTCCAGCTTTTCGCTGCTGGGCGGCAAGATGCAGGGCACTATCGTCGATTACCTTATGCCCCCGCTTTCCGAAGGCGAGTTGATGATCGGCATTGTCGGTGCGGCGATGACGCGGGCATTGCTGGTGGGGCTGGCGGTTTCGGCCGCGATGCTGCTGTGGCCAGGCGTTTCGCTCCACGCGGCGCATCCCTGGGCGATCGCCTGGTTCGGCCTGATGGGGGCGATGCTGCTGGCGCTGATGGGCCTGATGACCTCGCTGTGGGCCGACAAGTTCGATCATGCTGCAGCCGTCACCAATTTCGTGATCCAGCCGCTCTCGCTGCTCTCGGGCACCTTTTACGTGATCCACAACCTTGCTCCGGCCTTCCAGGCGGTGAGCCGGGCCAATCCGTTCTTCTATGTGATCTCCGGCTTTCGCTTCGGCTTCCTGGGCGCCAGCGATATCGGCAACACCAACCAGGCCGTGCTGGGGGCCGCCGCAGGGCTGGGCCTGTTCAACCTCGTCTTCGGCTATGTCTGCTACAGGGTGCTGAAAAGCGGCTGGAAGCTGAAGAGCTGAGCCATCTGGCCCTTTAGTCAGCTTCGTTTCCACCTCGCCCACAGCCAGATGGCGCGGTAACGCGCCGGGTGACTCAATGCGTCAGGCTGCGGCGCAGGCGATAGCGACCTTCCGTGAAACCATCGAACAGCTGGGATACGCTGGGGTGGTCCACCGGGCCGCCTTCGCTGTCGGCCTGGAGATTCTGCTGGCTGACATAGGCGACGTAGGAGGAATCCTCGTTCTCGGCCAGCAGGTGATAGAAGGGCTGGTCCCGCTGCGGACGCATGTCCTGCGGGATCGCTTCGTACCATTCCTCGCTATTGGCGAAGACCGGGTCGATATCGAAGATGACGCCGCGAAAATCGAACAGCTTGTGCTTCACCACATCGCCGATGGCGAAGCGGGCTTCGGCATGGAGAGGGGCGTCGATTCGGCGACCGGCATTGGGGGAAAAGAATTGGGCACGGTCCATAGGCTGTGAATATAGTCGGCCGGGCACCCGAAACAAGCGCCGCAATCCGCCTCTCCCCGCTTTTGGCTGCGTTTTTGCGTGCAAGCAGGAAGCTTAGGGGCTTGGCAAGTGCCAAGCCTTGGGCTAACCGCGCCCATCCCGGCCCCGGGCACGCTTCAGCGCCCGATACACCCGATTATGGAGAGGTGGCAGAGAGGTCGAATGCGCCGCACTCGAAATGCGGTGTACGGGCAACCGTACCGTGGGTTCGAATCCCACCCTCTCCGCCACTGACCTTTCCTCACATTCTGGACGTTGCGCCATGCGGCGCTTGAATGGCGCAATTGCGCGGCTTACGCACATCAATCCGGTACAGAGACCGACGATTATCGAGGCGCCCCTCACAAATTCCGGCTCGCTGGAAAGGCGCAATTTGGGCCGGCACCAGAGACGTACGGTTTGGCAAAAACTGAGACTTTCCAAGGGCCTGAGGGACTGGGACTCCAGGGACACGAAAAAGCCCGCCTGAGATCAGGCGGGCGGGATTCGAACTCGAACGGTTTGGACGGGATTTTTCAAGGCAAGTCAGTGACTTCCCGGGAAGGGGATGTCAGGCAAACAGTTTGCGCTGCTCATCCCAGTCAATGGGAAGCGGCTGGCCGATCAGCTGGTCGAGATTGAGCCCGGCCGGCTGAGTCCCCTGGATAATGGCCTTCTGCAGATCAGGCGCGAGAAAGGCGAGGCGTACAAGGCGCCTTGCATATTGCGTCTCGGGCGAGGTGCGGACGATGGGGATGCGCTTCTCATCAAGGTTGGTCATGGCATGGGCTCGGCGCAAAGCGCTGATGAGCACTGGATCCTTGCTGGTCCTGGGCGGCGGGCCGCGCGTGATCTCGATGCGTCCGCGCCGATTGCGGATGCGGATCTGCGCAATGATCCGCAGATGATCAATGTCGGTGGCATCATCAAAGAGGGTCTCGTCCTCTGACAGGCGGCCCTGGATCCCCGCGCAATCCTCGCGCCGCAAGGTGAGGTGCACGGCATCCCGGTGCACCTCCACACGCCGCGGAAGCCCAAGCGGATTGGCGGAACTGCGGGGAACAAGGCGCGAGATGAGCTTGCCCAGCTGTTCTTCGAGCGGAGCCGCCGAGATGCGCTGGATGACCTGCATGTCAGCCTTGGCCTTGCTGCCCCGCTGCAGCAGGGTCGAGGTGTAATAGCGATAGGTCGTGCCCTTCGAACCGCGGGAGTAACTCGGGCTCATGGGCGAGCCATCGCCATCAAAGAGGCGTCCAGCGAGCGGTGCGCGCTCGATCTGGCTGCGTCGCTCGGCCGTACGACGCACTCCGTCGTCGAGCACGACCTGGACCTTGTCGAACAGCTTCTTCGGCACAATCGCGGCATGACCGCCGGGGTGAAGCACATCCTTGTGGCGGATGAAACCAAGATAGGTCTGGTTGCGCAGCAGGTGATAGAGTGCCCCGCGGTTGAACGGCAGGCCGCCAACGACCCGCCCCGCGGCCGTGACCCGCTGCTTGGAGCGGATGGCATGCGCGTCCAGCCAGCGGACCAGTTCATGGACCGTACCCAGCTTGAGATACTGGTTGAAGATGAGCCTGACGGTCGCTGCCTCCTCCTCATTGACGATCAGGATGCGCGATTTGTCCTGCGGAAGATCATAGCCCAGCGGCAAGGTCCCGCCCATCCACATGCCCTTGGCCTTGGAGGCGGCGATCTTGTCGCGGATGCGCTCGCCAGTGACCTCGCGCTCGAACTGGGCGAAGGAGAGCAGGACATTAAGGGTCAGGCGGCCCATGGACGAGGTGGTGTTGAAGCTCTGTGTCACAGAAACAAAGCTGATTTCCTGCTTGTCGAACAGTTCCACCATACGGGCAAAA
>DATJDU010000028.1:0-2037 GCA_035497315.1 Sphingomonadaceae bacterium | reverse complement strand
AATTTTACAACTAAAAAACCAAAAACCTGATAACTTGTTCGTAATTTAGTTGTACAGCAAGTTTCCTTTGAAGCTCCACGGGGAAAAGCTCAGGAATTACACCCCCGCCGTATGGCGCCCCGGCCCCCAGCGGATATCGATGTCGCGCTGCTTGAGGCGAGATACGCCGCGCAGCATGCCGTCCACATTGGTCATGTCATAGGCCACATGGTTGAGGCAGGGCGGCCCGGGCAGGATCGCGATGCGATGATGGGCCGAATTGCAGCGCAGGAAGCACATGAAATCGCCCAGCCAGTCGCTGATGCGGAAGCCCAGAACATCGGTGAAGAATGCCACCATGGCGTTGTGATCGGGCGAATGCAGCACGATGTGGCTGATGCGCACGGGGATGCCTTCCCAACGGTCTATCGCACGTTTTTCCGCAGTGGCTACTTCGGCGGAAATCTCGAACGGCAGTCCATCGGGCGAAAAGAAGCGGAAGCCATAGCCGCCCCCCGGCGCATCCAGATCGCGCGGGGCATGGATGACCCGGCAGCCCGCGCGCTCGACATTTACATGCAGCATGTCGACATTCGCGCGAGTGTCAGCCGCCAGCGCAATCACCTCGACATGGTTGGCCTCCGCCCGGTGCAGGCGGACGACATGATGTTCGTCGTCCCCGGCGGCCCGGAACCAGGCCAGTCCGTCTTCGGCCTGCACTTCGACCAGCCCCCAGTCATCCCGGTAAAAGGCCCGCTCGGTGTCGAAATCCTGCACCCCGTAACCGACATAGCGGATATCCGTGACCCTGCTCATCGCCTGTCTCCTCAAATCGGTTCGGCGATCACGCGGAACATATCCGCAGTCGCTTTGGCATTGTCGACGGGTGGGGCCTTGCCGAGCTGGCCCATGCAAATCTCCAGCGAGCGGTCGACGATATAGGCGCATCTTTCGAAGCGGCGCGCATGATAGGCGGCGAAGGCCTGTTCCACATCGTTGGCGCGGTCGATTTCTTCGGCCAGGACAATCGAATCCTCGATGGCCATGCCCGCGCCCTGCCCCAGATGCGGCGTGGTGGCGTGGACGGCATCGCCCAGCAGGACGATCCGCCCCCTGTGCCACGCGCCGCGCACGATCAGGCCCTCGAGCGGGCGATAGACCACGGCCTCGTCATCGGTGATCTGCTGGCTCAGCGCCCTGATCTCTTCCGGCAGGCCTTCCATCCGCGACCGCATGATTTCCGCAATGCCGGTGACCGGGTATCGCGGATTGCCGGGCTCGGGCGTGGTGAGATAGACGTACATAAGCGTGTCGCTGATCGGAACCAGCCCGGCACCGGTAGGGCCGTTGTAGACATGCAGCGAATCCAGCCCTTCGGGGCGGGGGAGGTTGTACCGCCAAACCGCTTGGCCGGTATATTGCGCGCCGGGAAGGTCGGGGAACAGCACGGCGCGAGTGCGCGAATGCACGCCATCGGCGCCGATCACCAGATCGAACCTGCCGGAACCGCCGTCCGAAAAACGAACGGTTACGCCGTCCCCGTCGTTATCAAGGACATCTGCGGTCAGGCCCAGGCGCACCTGCGCCCCGCTTGCGATCGTCCGGTCGGCCAGAACCTTCTGCAGCGCGGGCCGTCCGATCCCGACATTGGCCGGGCAGCCCTCCACCAGCCGGGGCGAAGGCACCTTGGCGACCAGTGCGCCATTGGGCGCGTGCACCGCCACGAAATCGAACCCAACCGATGCGGAAAGGTAATCGTCCAGCAGACCCAACTGCTTCATCGCGCGCAGGACATTGCCCTGCTGGATGATCCCCACGCCATAGACCGACCAGTCAGGATCGCGTTCGATGACCGTCACATCGTGACCGGAACGGCGCAAGGCAATGGCCGAGGTCAATCCGCCGATGCCACCGCCGATGATGAGTATTCTTCGCTGATCCATTTGCCCTTGATGGCGGCTCGCATTTGATAGATAAAATAGATTGATCAAATCAATATCCATAAAGGAAATGGATGAATTGCGCTTCAAGGGTCTGGATCTGAACCTTCTGCTGGCG
>DATJDU010000027.1:0-10075 GCA_035497315.1 Sphingomonadaceae bacterium | reverse complement strand
GGTACGCGCGAAGCGGATTACATGATCGGCGGTTTCTTCGACCGCCATCACGCCGATTGGGACGAGGCGGCGCTGACATGGTTCGAGGCCCTGCTTGACGAGGACGATGTCGAGATCATGGCCTGGGCGCTGGAAGCGCAGGCAGTGCCGGAAAAATATGCCGGCCCGCTGATGCACCAGTTCCAGATGCTGGATTTCGTAAGGATCTGAAAATCACGCTTATCCCCTCCTCCTCAGAAGAGGGGCAACGAGGCTAGAGCTTGCGTAGCAAGCCCAGGTCGCAGCGGGGTGGTGCTTTGCTTCATGCGCCGCTATTCCGCCGCGACACCACCCCTAAACCCCCTCCTCTGAAGAGGAGGGGGCTTTCGTGTTTGCAGCGAAGAGCCCTATGCCCGATTTCCAACGCATTCTTTCCGCCCGCTCGCCGCTGACGCTCGCCTCCGTGGCGCGAGGGGCCCAGCCATTGGTGCTGACGGATCTGGCGCGCGCAACCAAGGGCCGCGCGGTGTTCGTCGCGCCGGACGATGCGGCGATGCGTTCCGTAGCCGATGCGGCAGCGTTTTTCGCGCCGGAGCTGGAAGTCATCGAATTCCCGGCGTGGGACTGCCTGCCCTATGACCGGGCCAGCCCCGCGCTCTCGATCAGTTCGCAGCGCCTCTCCGCGCTCCACAAGCTTCAACGAGGCAAGAAGAACGGCCAGCTTCTGGTCACCACTGTCAACGCCCTGCTCCAGCGGGTGCTGACGCCCTTCCGCATTCGCGAATCCGTTCGCGAAATCGTGCCGGGGATGCAACTGGGGCATGAAAGCCTGATCGCCCTGCTCCAGCGTCAGGGCTATTCGCGCACCGATACGGTGATCGACGCGGGCGAATTCGCGGTGCGAGGTTCGGTGTTCGACATCTTCCCTTCCGGCCTTGAAGGCGGTTTGAGGCTCGATTTCTTCGGCGACGAGCTGGAAAGCCTGCGCCTGTTCGATCCCTCCACCCAGCGCAGCACCGGCATCGTGGAAGGGCACCTGCTCCTCCCCGCCAGCGAGGCTTTGCTGGATGAGGAGACGGTGAAGCGCTTCCGCAGCCGTTACCGCGAAATGTTCGGCGCCAATGCCACGGGCGATCCGCTCTATCAGGCAGTCAGCGACGGGCGCCGTCTTGCCGGAATGGAGCACTGGCTGCCATTGTTCGAAGAGAAGCTGGCGACGCTTTTCGACCATCTTTCCACCGACGATGTGATCGTGATCGACGCCAGTGCGATGGGTTCCGCCGATGAGCGACTGGGCGATATCGAGGATTACCACCAGACCCGCGTGGATGCCGCCGTTCAGGCCGCCGGTTCCTATCGCCCTCTGGCGGTCGATGCGCTTTATCTCGCCCGCGATGAGTTCGCCCAGCGGCTAGCCGCCTGGCCCGTCCACCGGGCAGATATCTTCGCCCAGCCCGAAAGCGCGGGAGTGATGGACTTCGGCTTCACCAGCGCGCGCGATTTCGCACCCGAACGCGCCCGGGGCGACAATGTGTATGAAGCAGCGGCAAAGCACCTTGGCGCCATCGGCAAGGCGGGCAAGAAACCGCTGATCGCAGCCTACTCGCAAGGTTCACGCGCGCGCATTTCCTCCATCCTTGCAGAACAGGGCGCCGAGCCGAGCCTTGCCGAGACGTGGCAGGAGGCGCTGGGCCTTGCCGCCAGGGGTAAGCCGGTGGCCGTCGTGCTTCCGCTGGAAACCGGTTTCGCCAATGCCGAACTGGAAGTCCTCACCGAACAGGACATGCTGGGCGACCGGCTGGTGCGTCGCCGCAAGCGTCGCAAGGATGCGGATGCCTTCCTGGCCGAGCTTTCCGCCCTCAATGCCGGGGACCTTGTCGTTCACATCGAACATGGCATCGGCAAATATCTGGGGCTGGAGGCCATCGCGGTCGGCAAGAGCCAGCACGATTGCGTGATGCTGGAATATGCCGGCGGAGATAAGCTTTACATCCCTGTCGAGAATATCGACGTCATCACTCGCTATGGCTCGTCGGACGAGGCACTGCCGCTCGACCGGCTGGGCGGCGAAGCATGGCAGAAACGCCGCTCGAAGCTCAAGGAACGCATCCAGGCGATCGCCGCCGAACTGCTGCGCACCGCCGCCCTGCGCGCCCTGCGGCAGGCACCGGCGATGGTGCCGGACGACAGCGGCTACAACCAGTTCGTCGAGCGCTTCCCCTGGCAGGAAACCGAGGATCAGGAACGCGCCATCGAGGACGTGCTGAATGACCTTGCCTCGGGCAAGCCGATGGACCGGCTGGTTTGCGGCGATGTCGGCTTCGGCAAGACGGAAGTCGCCCTGCGCGCGGCCTTCGTCGCGGCAATGGAAGGCTATCAGGTGGCGGTGGTCGCCCCCACCACTTTGCTTGCCCGCCAGCATTACGAGAATTTCTCCGCCCGCTTCAACGGTTTCCCGCTCAATGTCGGTCGCCTGTCCCGCCTGGTGCCGCCCAAGGAGGCCGGTGAAACCCGCGACGGGCTGGCGGCCGGCACGGTGGACGTCGTCATCGGCACCCACGCAATTATTGCCAAGCAGGTGGAATTCAAGCGGCTGGGGCTCGTCATCGTGGACGAGGAGCAGCGCTTCGGCGTGAAGCACAAGGAACGGCTGAAAGAGCTGAAGGCAGACGTCCACATGCTCACCCTCACCGCCACGCCGATCCCCCGCACGCTACAGATGGCGATGAGCGGATTGCGCGAACTGACCACCATGCAGACCCCGCCGGTCGACCGCCTCGCCGTGCGCACCTATGTGATGGAATGGGATGAGGTGGTGATGCGCGAAGCCCTGCTGCGCGAACATCATCGCGGCGGGCAAAGCTTCATCGTCGTGCCGCGCATTGCCGATCTCGCGGCCATTGAAGACTGGCTGCACAAGACTGTGCCGGAAGTGAAATATATTTCCGCCCACGGCCAGATGGCACCGCGCGAAGTGGAGGAGCGGATGTCCGCCTTCTACGAACGGCGCTATGATGTGCTGCTTTCTACCACCATCGTGGAAAGCGGACTGGATATCCCCAGCGCCAACACGATCATGATCCACCGGGCGGACCGCTTCGGCCTTGCCCAACTCTATCAGCTGCGCGGGCGTGTGGGCCGTTCCAAGCTGCGTGCCTATGCCTATCTCACCTATCCGCAAGACCAGCAACTCTCGGAAGTGGCGGAAAAGCGGCTGAAGGTGCTGGGCGATCTGGATGGACTGGGTGCAGGCTTCCAGCTCGCCAGCCACGATCTCGATATTCGCGGCGCAGGCAATCTGCTGGGTGACGAGCAGTCGGGCCATATCCGCGAGGTCGGTTTTGAACTATACCAGTCGATGCTGGAAGACGCGATCCTGGCCGCCAAGGCGGGCGACATGGGGCTGGAGCGCGATAGTTCCGGTCTCTCACCGCAAATCACGGTCGACGCGCCGATCATGATTCCGGAAGATTACGTACCCGATCTCGCCGTACGCATGGCACTCTATCGCCGCCTCAACGATGCCAGAGGCAAGGACGAGCTGGATTCACTGGCAGCGGAAATGATCGATCGCTTCGGCGCCCTGCCCGCGCCGACCGAAAACCTCGTCAAGCTCATCGAGATCAAGCATCAGGCGATCATCGCCAATATCGCCAAGGTGGACGTGGGCGCGCGTGGGACACTGGTGACGTTCCACAAGGACAACTTCCCCGATCCCGCTGGCCTTCTGGCCTATGTCGAACGCCTCCAGGGCACCGCGCGTCTGCGGCCCGACATGAAGCTGGTGATCGAACGCGCCTGGGGCGATCCAAAATCGCGCCTCAATGGGCTCTATCAACTGACCAAGGGGCTTTCGGCCATCGTGAAGCGGGCCAAGAAGGCATGAACCGGCACCCCTCCTCTTCAGAGGAGGGGGCTAGTTTGCTCCAGCAAACTTCCGGAACTCAGCCGCATCCATCGGCCTGGCCCGAAGAAACCCCTGATAGCAGGCGCAGCCTTCGCGAGCGATCAGGGCGCGCTGCTCCTCGGTCTCGATTCCTTCTGCGATCACGGCGAGATCGAGCGCATGGGCCATGGCCACAATGCCCCGCAGCACAGCAAGGTCGCGCGCATCTTCCGCAATGCCGTCCACCATGGAACGGTCAAGCTTGAGATAGTGAAGCGGCAAAATCTTGAGATAGCGGAAGTTGCAAAAACCCGCGCCGAAATCGTCGAGCGCAATACGGATACCCAAGTCCACCAGCTTGCCCAGATCGCGGGCCGACCGGTCGAGATCGGTCAACAGCGCTTGCTCGGTAATTTCCAGTGTCAGCCGCTCAGGCGTGAAGCCCACGGCGCTGACGATCGCCGCAATGTCATCGGCGAAATTGCCCGCGGCAAGATCCGCTGGAGTTACGTTAAGCGAAAGGCGCAGCGGATCGGGCCAATGGGCCGACTCCGCCACGGCCCGCGCCGCAATATGATGCGAAAGCTGGGCGACATGGTCCGCCCGTTCGGCGATCGCGAACAGTGCCCCCGCCCCGATCCGGCCGAGCAAGGGATGTTCCCAGCGCGCCAATGCCTCAGCGCCTACCAGAACATCATCATCGGCGCGAAACTGCGGTTGATAAAGCAGTTCGATCTCGTTGCGGTCGAGCGCTGCGAGAAGATCCGCTTCAAGCTGTGCTCCGCTTCGTCCCGCGATGCTGACATCCCCGTCCACCCACACTACGCGCCGCCCGGTTTCAAGCCGTGCGCGCTCCAGCGTTTCGGCAAGGCGGCCGAACACAGCCTCGGCGCTTTCCTGTTTCAGCGCCCGCATCAATGCGATGCGGGGCCACAGGCGCAATGTGCCTGCCCCGGCGGGATTGGCGATCGGACGGGTAACGCTTTCGGCCAGGGTCTCGGCCAGCCATTGCCAGCGTTCGCGGCTGCACGGTTCATTGGCGGCGAGCAGGAAATTGCCCCCGCCCATCCGCGCCACCACCCATTCGCCCGCCAGTTCATCGGCGGCAAAGCGCAGGATACGCGCGGCAACGGCCACCAGCGCGGAATCGCCCGCCGCCTCGCCATAGGCCAGGTTGACCGTGTCGAAACGGCGCAGGCCCAGCATCAGCGCGTGAATCGGCGCCGTTTCGCCTTCCAGCACCGCGCGCTGCTGCCACGCCACGATGCGCGCTCGCACGCCGTCGGCACCCACAAGGCCCGTCAGCGTGTCGCGATCCTGATCCAGCACGTCCTGTAAATCGCTCGGCATCAGCTTTCCCCTAACGCGCCATGGTTAGGATTTCGTTCCTTCGCTGGCGATTGCAAATGTCTTTGCGCATTCATAGGTTTCCGGCAATTGCATAGATGTGCATGCACTGACAGCGGGAGGCATCGACAATCGTGAGCCAGGGACACGCCTTCTCGGCGCTCGCCATTCTGGCATCGGACACGCCGAGCGCGCAAGAAGCGGCGCATGACCTGTCCGACGCTGCCGACTGGGTGCCGCTGGAGCGCGCCGATGCAGTAGTAGTGCTGGGTGGTGATGGCTTTATGCTTCAGACCCTGCACCAGATGATCGACGGCGGTCGCGTGCTTCCTGCCTATGGATTGAATCTCGGCACGGTTGGCTTCCTGATGAACCGCTTCAAAAGCGGGAGGAAGCTCGTGGAACGTATTCAAAGATCCCGGGCGGTGGCAGTCGATCCCTTGCGAATGGAAGCAATCACGCGATCGGGCGAAACGCAGCTTCATTACGCGATCAACGAAGTCTCGTTGCTGCGCGAAACGCGCCAGACAGCCAAGATTGAAGTGAGCGTAAACGAAAAGATCCGGATCGAGGAACTGGCCTGCGACGGTGTGCTTTTGGCAACCCCTGCCGGCTCCACGGCCTATAATCTTTCCGCCAGCGGACCGATCCTTCCCCTCGATTCGAAGCTTCTGGCGCTCACCCCTATCAGCCCCTTCCGCCCCCGGCGCTGGCGCGGCGCGCTGCTGCCCGATCGTAGCCGCATCAGCTTTCGCGTATTGGAACCGGATAAACGCCCCGTTGCCGCCGTGGCAGACCAGAAGGAAGTACGCGACATCGCCGAGGTCCACCTGGAAATAGCGCGAGACAAGGAACTGACTTTGCTGTTCGACCCAGGCCACAGCCTTGATGAACGCATTGTCGCCGAACAGTTTATCGCCTGAGTGGAAGACAATGGAAAATTTGCTTTTGGCCGCTTGCCAAACCATGCAGGCCTGCATATAGGCGCACTCCTGCCCGTCAGGGCTGCTCCCCGATAGCTCAGCGGTAGAGTAGGTGACTGTTAATCACTTGGCCGTAGGTTCGAATCCTACTCGGGGAGCCACTTCCTTTCAGGGTGGCAAAAAAGGGGCCTTTCGGCCCCTTTTTCTTTGTTCCCTTGCAAGGCATTTTGATCAGCCCGGCTTCCTGAACCTCAAGGCGAACTTGTCAGTCTCACCCTTGATGGCCGGATCGCTCACTCCCAGATCATGTTTGTCATTGGGATTGTGGAGTATGTCCGACTCTGCCTCCAGCCTGAAGCCAGCCTCGGCAACTGCCGTTTTCACCGCTTCCGGATCGATCCGGTGAAGTGTGCGGGTGGCCAACAGGCCCGTACCGGGGGCCGAGTGATCTTCAACAAAGTAGATTCCACCCGGCTTTAGCGCCTTGAACACTGAGGAATTGATACCGGCGATATTGCCGTTGGCCATGTCGTGGTAATTTTCTGTGGTCCAGACAAGATCCACCGGCTTTTCCAGCGTGAAGTCCGCAAAGTCAGCCACTACCACGGTGACATTGCCATATTCTGCTGCCAGTTTGTTGATCGCATCCAGCCCCCCCGGACGACTGGCGAAGAAGCTGGGCATCATCGCATAGACATGGCCCTTCGACCCTACGGTCCGAGCCAGAATGCGTGTGTAATAGCCGCCGCCCGGGGCAATCTCTGCAACGATATCGCCCGGCTTCACGCCCGCGAAAGTAACGATTTCGCCCGGCTTGCGCGCAGCATCGCGTGCCGTATCGGCAGCCGGACGACCGGAGTCGGCAACAGCGGAGGCTACCGCCGGGCTGGTTTCGGCATGCGCTGCACCGGCGCAGGACATGACAAGCGCAAAGCCGGCGATACCGGCAAGGATGGATGAATTCACGGCTCTCTCCCTGGTAAGTTCCATATTGGGCAACGCGGGAGGCGAGCCACCGGTTCCGCCCCTATGCCACCTGCTTCTTTGTAAGCCCGGGAAGCTGAACCGCAAAGGGCACCGCGAACAATACGATCATCGCTGCACCAGCATACCATGGGACGTCATGCCCAGCCATTTCATAGATCAAGCCGAACGCCGGTGGAGCGACGATGCGGGAAAAGGCATTGGACGCCATGATCAGGCCCATCACACTTCCCTGCCGCTCGACCGGCGCGGTACGCGATGTAAGCGCGCCTGCGGTGGGGAACGCAAGGCTATGCCCCATCATCAGCATACCCATCAGCGCAACAGCGACATAGGGATCACGAAAGATCGGCTGGAGCAGCATGGAAGCAGCGAGGACCAGCAGGCCAGCGGTGATGACCCGCCCTTCCCCGAAGCGCACCACCAGAGGGTGAAGCACGAAAAGCTGCACCACCAACCCGCCTGCCCCGATGGCGATAAAGGCAAAACCCAGATCGCGCGCGGTCCATCCGAAATTCGCCTCGCTCCACAAGCCATAGACCGCCTCGCTGGAAGCGAAGGCCGCGATGCCAAAGAATGAGATCACGAACAGGCGGAACAGCAGCGGGCTTTTCATGACATAGCCAAAGCCCTCGCTATATTTCGGCAGTGCGCGAGCTTTTCCGGCCGGCGGGTTTACGTCGCGCAACACCACCAGCGACCAGATGGCCGCAATCGCCGACAGGCCACCCGCAATCAGAATCGGGCTGCGGAAATCCGAAAGGCTGGTCCCCGCGCCAGCAAAGATGCCGCCGATCACCGGGCCGAAGGCGAAGCCCAGGCTGAAAGCGGAGCCGAACAGGCCCATGGCCTTGGCCCGCTGCTCCGGCGGAGACGCATCTGCAAGGAAGCCCTGCGCGACACTGAGTGTGCCGCCGAAAAAGCCGTTGACGATGCGGATCGCGATGGCGAGCCACAGAACCGGAGCAAAGGCGAAGGCGACGTAAGTCACCGCTGCACCGGTAGTGGTCAGCACCAGCACTGCGCGCCGGCCCCATCGGTCAGACTGGCGCCCCCAGTAGATTTCCCCGAACACATTGCCGAGGCTGTAGGCAGCGAAAAGCAGAGCTACCTCAAACGGCCCCGCTCCAAAGAGCGAGCCATAGAAAGGTAGTAACGGAAGAATGAGGCTGAAGCCCGCAATGTTGATGAACACCGCGAACATCAGCGGGAACATGCGCCGATCGATCATGTCTGAATGCCTCTGTCAGCCGCCGTAGCGCGGTTCGGGAATGCCGGTGACGCCCAGCCCGTCGATGAGGAAGTTCGCCCCGTCCTCCGGCTCCGACGGGCGCCCCATGAAGCCGGGATCGATCGTCGGCACGAACAACCGGTCGAGATTCGACCCCATGAACATGCAGCTGGCTGGAATATTGGTGGGAAATTTCACTTCCCGCAGCACCTTGCCCTCGGGCGAGAGGCACAAAACCACCCCGCCCTCGCAGATTGCCACCCAGATGTTTCCATCGCTATCGACGGTCGCACCGTCGGGTATCGGGCCATAGGCGGATGTCTCGAATAACTCGCGCCTGCCGGTCGCCGCACCTGTCTCGATGTCATAATCATAAGCGTAGATCAGGTGCCGCAGGCTATCGGCGTGATAGAGAATCCTGTCGTCGGGCGACCAGCACGGGCCGTTGCCCAGATGTATGTCACCATCGAGCTGGGTCAGCATGCCGTCCGTACCCAGCGACCACAGCCCGCCTGCAGGCTCCTTCATTGCGCGATGGCTGGTGCCGAAAACAAACCGCCCACGCCGGTCAACTTTGCCGTCTGCCAGCTGCAGCGCCGGGTTAGGCGGGTCCATCAACGCGAAAGGCGTGACCTCGCCAGTCGTAAAGTCGAGATAGTGAATGCCGGTGACGAGCGCCACAATCGCCCCGTCCGGCCTTGTTCCCTTGCCGCGCAAAGCCATCGAGCCAATCATGTCCGGCACATCCCAGCCGCGATGATCTCCATTCGCCGGATCCCAGCGAAACACCTTCCGTTCAACAATGTCGATGTAATAGAGCGCCTGCTCCGCCACGTCCCACACGGGGCCTTCGCCCACCTTGCAGCGCGGCAGATCGAGTTTTTGTATCTGCATGGTTCCTCCCATCCCGGGAGCAACCATAACAGGTGTTACAATGGCGGCAAGCGGGCGCGAGCGCCCGCCTCTTCACTTTATGCAAGCGCGCCGTGGCAATGTTTGTACTTGTTGCCCGAACCACAGGGGCACGGCGCATTACGGCTGACCTTCATATCGCGATAAGGGTCCTCAGTCGCTGCGCCACCCGGGCCAACCGCCGCGCGGGGGGAGCCGGCCAGAGAACCGAAGAACGCCTCCTGCCCCGCCGAACCGTCCCCGTCATTGCTATCATCCAGCCCGGTGAAGGGATCGATGTGGCCAGTAAGGAAAGACGGCAGTTCCGGCAGGGTTTCCTGCGGTTCCTCAGGCGCTGCGATGCGCAATTCGCTGGTCATCAGGATACGGGTGACGTCCTCGCGGATCGTCTCCAGCATACGTTCGAACAGGCCGAACGCTTCCTGCTTATATTCGTTGATAGGCTGCTTCTGAGCATAGGCTCGCAGGAACACCACCTGGCGGAGCGCATCGAGCGTGGCCAGGTGTTCTTTCCAGTAATAATCCAGTCGGTCGAGCAGCACCTGCTTTTCAACCTGGCGCCAAATCGAGGCATCGGAAGAGGCGACCTTCGCATCCATCTGAGCATTTGCCAGATCGACCAGCCTCTGCTCGATCAATTCCGGTTCAAGCGAATCTTCCTGCATCCAATCGTCGAGCGGAGCATCGAGCGCCAGTACGTCGGCAGCGCGTTCCTTGAGCCCGACGATGTTCCACTGTTCCGGATAAGAGCCCGGCGGGCAAGCTTCAGCCACCAGCGCGTTGACGGTTTCAAGGCGCATGTCGACAACCACA
>DATJDU010000026.1:0-25189 GCA_035497315.1 Sphingomonadaceae bacterium | reverse complement strand
ATCGCGCGCCCAGCTTGAGGGATTGCAGCTGATATAGACCACGCGCGGCACGATGCTGCCCGCGATCAGCTTCACCTGTTCGCGGGCACCCGCGCGCGGCGGATCGAGCACCACGGCAGCGAAGCGGTCAAGCTCGTCCGGTTGCAACGGATTGCGGAACAGATCGCGGTGCAGCGCATGGACCGGGCGGCCGGAAAGGCCGGCAGCGGATTTGCACGCAAGGTGGGAATCGCGCGATGCCTCGGCCGCCAGCACCTTGGCCGGGCCTGCCAGCGCAAAGGCAAATGTACCGAGGCCGGAGAACAGATCCGCCACGGTGGTGGCACCGGCCAGCCATTCCCTTGCGCAAGCGGCCAGCACTTCCTCGCCATCGCGAGTGGCCTGGAGAAAGGCGCCCGAAGGCAAAGGCACGGATATTCCGGCAAGCGAGACAGTCACCGGCTCCGGTTCCCAGCGGGTTTCCGGGCCGAAGCCTTCATCCACCGTCAGCCGGGCAAAGCTGCTCTCCTGCGCGAAATCGAACAGCGCCTCCGCATCGGCAAGCCCTTCGAAGCTGAGGCCCTTGAGCCCGCAGGCAATGCCCTGATCCGCCAGCGTCAGTTCGATATCGGCGGCATATTTGCCCTTCCGCCGGCCCAGCAGGCGGCGCAGCTGGCCGACCGCTTCGAACAGTTCCGGGGCAAGCACCGGGCATTCGGACAGTCCGACAAGCTTGTGGGAACCACCCTCGCGAAAGCCGATCAGCGGCCCGCCGCCGCCATTCACGGCATGCAGCGTCGCCCGGCGGCGGCTGCGCGGCGGGGAAAGATGGGCCGGGTGCAGGCGTTCGGGCACTATGCCCTGCCCCTGCGCGGCATTGACGACGCGATCGGTGACGAAGGCGGCCAGCATCTCTTCGTCCACATGCTGCAACTGGCAGCCGCCGCAGGTGCCGAAATGGCGGCAGGCAGGCTCTGCATGATGGGGGCCATGTTCCAGCGTGCCGTCGATATGCAGCAGATCGCCGGGCGCAGCGAAGGGCGAATGACGGCCACTAGCTGTAATGCCGTCTCCCTTGGCGGCGATGCGGATAATTTCTTCGGTTTCGGTCACAGGCAGCGCGCGTAGGCGGCTGGAATATATGTGACAAGTCCCGATGGCGTAAGCAGCGGCCCGGCAAGACGTGCGGCCTCGCCATGCAGCCATACCGCCTCGCAGGCGGCGGCGAAAGGATCGGCCCCCGTGGCAAGGCGGCTGGCGACGATCCCGGCCAATACATCGCCCGTTCCCGCCACCGACAGCCAGCTGGGCGCGGGCCGCGCGATCTCTACGCGGCCATCGGGCGCGGCGACCAGCGTATCGGGCCCCTTGGCGATCACGACCATCCCGGTCCGGCGGGCCAGCTCCTGCGCCACAGCGCGCTTGCCCTGCGCGGCAATGCCGAAAGCCACGGCGAGCTGGGTCAGTTCGCCTTCGTGCGGCGTGGCGATAATCGCGGATCGGCGGGCAGCGAGCATGGCCGGGGTCAGCGCCACCAGCGCATCGGCATCCAGCACCAGGGGTACTTCGCGGGCCAGCACTTCGCCAAGCCGCGCCCGCGCACCCTCGCCCCGGCCCAGCCCCGGCCCGACCAGCGCGGCGGAGAGGCGCGGATCGGCCAGCGCCTGCGGATCGGTCACAAGGTCCGGCGGTGTACCCATGGGCGCCTGCCCCGCCGCAAGCCGGACATAGCCCGCCCCGCCGCGCATCGCCGCCTCGCTCGCCAGCAATGCGGCGCCCGGCATGGCGCCGGGCACCACGGCCAGCAGGCCGCGCGTATATTTATGCGCCCCGGCATCGGGCGCGGAAAGCTGCGGCCTGCCGATCAGCCGCGCCGCGCCGGGAAGCTGAGCCGCGCCGATATCCACCAGCCTGCGCTGCCCCATCAGGGCGGCCGCGGGCATGGTCCAATGGGCGAATTTCCATGCGCCGAGCGATATGGTCAGAAGGTAATCGGGCAGGCCATCGTTCAGCGGGCGGCCGCTGTCGCTCTCCACCCCGCTAGGCAGATCCACCGCGACCCGCAAGGGATGGCTGGCGGCAAGCTGGGTGAGGATCGCGAACAGATCGTCGCTGAGCGGGCGGGCCAGCCCGCTGCCGAACAGGCAATCCACCAGCACAGCGCCATGGACGCCCTCGGGCGAGGTCAGCACATCGCCCGCATAGGCCGCGCGAGCGTTACGGGCGGCATCGGTGCCGGGGGGAAACGGAGCCACGACCGTCACCGGCAGGCCGCGTTCGCGCAGGGTCTGCGCGATCACATAGCCGTCGCCGCCATTGTTTCCGGGGCCGCACAGCACGGTGACGGATCTGGGCCAGCCGAGCCGCCACACCCATTCCGCCGCGCCGCGCCCGGCGATCTGCATCAGCGCATCCACGCTGCTGCCCGCCGCGATCAGCGCCTCTTCCGCATCGCGCATCTGCGCCACGGTGAGTATCTGGTCACTGGCCCTGGGCATTGCCCTTCACCGTTGCGGGGAAGCGATAGCGATCGTCCGCCACGCGAATATCCAGCCGCCCGTCCTCCAGCGCGGCCTGCGCCTGTTCGGCCCCGTCGGCAGGCTCCAGCCCGCGTCCGTCGGTCAGCACCGTGAAGCGACGGAAACCGCCATCGGGATGGCGCACGATCAGGATGCGGGAGCCATCTTCGGCCTTGCCCTTCTCCACCTCGCATTCGCGCAGGAACCCTTGCGCGCCGCCGATGGCGCATTCGATCAGCTCGTTCCCGCTGGCCGAGCGGCTGGGTTGTTCGCTGGCTTGCCCGGCCTTCTCGGCTGCTTCGGGAGAGCAGGCCGCCGCGAACAGAAGGAGAGCGCATACCGCGCCCTGCGACAGGCTCAGGGCGAACGGGTGTGGGATCAATTTCCCAACCCCCGCTCGTGCTGAGCCTGTCGAAGCACGCACGCGAGCTTAGCCCCGCTTGAGCTGCGAAACGTCACGCACCGCGCCGCGGGCGGCGCTGGTGGTCATGGCGGCATAGGCCTGCAGCGCGGCGGAAACCTTGCGCGAGCGTTGCTCCGTGGGCTGCCAGGCATCGGCGCCCCTTGCCTCCATCTTCGCGCGGCGATGGGCGAGCACCTCGTCCGACACGGCCAGATGAATGGTGCGGTTGGGGATATCGATCTCGATAATGTCGCCCGTCTCCACCAGCCCGATCGCCCCGCCCTCTGCCGCTTCGGGCGAGGCATGGCCGATGGACAGGCCGGAAGTGCCGCCCGAAAAACGCCCGTCGGTGATGAGAGCGCAGGCCTTGCCCAGCCCCTTCGACTTCAGATAGCTGGTGGGATAGAGCATTTCCTGCATGCCGGGCCCGCCCTTGGGGCCTTCGTAACGGATCACGACCACGTCGCCCGCCTCCACCTGACCGGTGAGGATCGCGGTGACGGAGGCATCCTGGCTCTCATAGACCTTGGCCGGGCCGGAGAATTTCAGGATGGAATCGTCCACCCCGGCGGTCTTCACGATGCAGCCTTCCAGCGCGATATTGCCGTAGAGCACCGCGAGCCCGCCATCCTTGGAGAAGGCATGATCGGCCGAACGGATCACGCCGTTCTCCCGGTCCGTATCCAGCTCGTCCCAGCGGCGGTTCTGGCTGAAGGCGGTCTGCGTGGGCACGCCGCCCGGCGCAGCCTTGTAGAATTCCTGCACCATGGGATTGTTGGTCAGGCGAATGTCCCAATCGGCCAGCGCATCGCCCAAAGTGGGGCTGTGAACGGTGGGCAGCGCCGTGTGGAGCAGTCCGGCCCGGTCCAGCTCGCCCAGAATCGCCATGATCCCGCCCGCGCGGTGAACGTCTTCCATATGGACGTCGTTCTTGGCCGGGGCGACCTTGCTGAGGCACGGCACCTTGCGGCTCAGCCGGTCGATATCGGCCATGGTGAAATCCACGCCCGCTTCCTGCGCTGCGGCAAGCAGGTGGAGCACGGTATTGGTCGAACCGCCCATGGCGATATCGAGGCTCATGGCATTCTCGAAGGCTTCGAAGCCCGCGATCACGCGCGGCAGGACGCTGTCATCGTCCTCCTCGTAATAGCGACGGGCCAGCGTCACGATCAGGCGCCCGGCCCGCTCGAACAATTGCTTGCGATCGCCATGAGTGGCCAGCTGCGAGCCATTGCCCGGCAGCGAGAGGCCCAGCGCCTCGGTCAGGCAATTCATCGAATTGGCGGTGAACATGCCCGAGCAGGAACCGCAGGTGGGGCAGGCCGAACGTTCGATCTCGGCCACTTCCTCGTCCGAATAGGATTCGTCCGCCGCGGCAACCATCGCGTCGATCAGGTCGAGGGCGACTTCCTTGCCCTTCATCACCACCTTGCCGGCTTCCATCGGCCCGCCGGAAACGAACACCACCGGAATGTTGATCCGCATCGCCGCCATCAGCATGCCGGGCGTGATCTTGTCGCAATTGGAGATGCACACCATCGCATCGGCGCAATGCGCATTGACCATATATTCCACGCTGTCGGCGATCAGGTCGCGGCTGGGGAGCGAATAGAGCATCCCGTCATGGCCCATGGCGATACCGTCATCCACCGCGATGGTGTTGAATTCCTTGGCCACGCCGCCGGCAGCCTCGATCTCCCGCGCGACCAGCTGGCCAAGGTCCTTCAGATGGACATGGCCCGGCACGAACTGGGTGAAGCTGTTGACCACGGCGATGATCGGTTTGCCGAAATCCCCGTCCTTCATACCGGTGGCGCGCCACAGCCCTCTTGCGCCGGCCATGTTGCGGCCATGAGTGGATGTGCGGGAACGATAGGCAGGCATGATCTTCAAGGCTCCGGTAACAAGGTTGAAGGCGCTCTACTGCAGGTAGGGAGCCATTCGAAGAAGAAAATGGTCTAATGCGCGATCTGGGGCTCGTTCGGCGCTCCAGACACGTGCCAATTCGTCATCCCGGCGAAAGCCGGGATCGCTGGCCATGTCGCACCAAAACGGACAGCGGTCCCGGGTCAAGCCCGGGACGACGGGAGTATGATCGTCGTGCCACTCCCACTACTCCCCAATCGCAATCGCTACCCGATTGCAGATGCGCGCCAGCCGCTCGGCCCATCTGGCCTGCTGCTCCGCCGTCTCCAGCTTGTCCTGCCGGATCTCGACCCCGAAATAGGGCCGCCCTTCGGCCTCGGCATGGAGGTTCATCGTGGTGTTGAGCACCTTGCCCGAATAGGGCTGATTATCGCCTACATGCAGGCCTTCGGCCTCCAGCAGCGGAATGGCGAGGCGCGATGCGCGATCGTCCTGATTATAGAGCACGCCGCAATCCCAGGGCCGCTGGCAGGCAGGATCGCTGGCGAGCTGCGGCGTGAAACTGTGGAGCGAGAGGATCAGCGAAGGCGGCGTATCCTCCAGCAGCCGGGCCAGCGCCGCGTGATAGGGGCGATAGAACCGCTCCATCCGCGCCTCGTGCACGTTACCCTGATTGCCGGGAATGACGATCCCGTCGCTCACTTCGGGTACGCTGGAAAGCGCCGTCTCGTCCCGGTTGAAATCACACACCAGCCGGCTGACATTGCCCTGAAAGGCGCAAATTCCGAGGTGCCGGGCCATCAATTCGCCCACTGCGCCCACGCCGATATCGATGGCGATATGCTGTTCCATCAGCGCCGGATCGATGCCCAGATCGATATCGCTGGGCACATTGCTGGAAGCATGGTCCGAAACGACGAGGATGCCGCCGAAACGCGGAGTTCCCAATATCCGGTATGCTTCCTCGATCATCGCAATCTGCCTTCCATGCGCCACCAATGGGGATGCTCCTGCGCTAAACGCTGGGACGCGGCGCGCAAGGCCTCCACGCTATCGAACAGGGCAAAACAGGTCGCGCCGCTGCCGGACATGCGCGAGAGCCAGGGCCCTGTTGCCTCAAGATCACGCAGCACCTCGGCGATTTCGGGGCAGAGCGAAATGGCGGGCGCTTCCAGATCGTTACGCCCTTCCAGCGCGATGTGGCGTGCCGTTCCCTCCGGCATGGGCCCACGATCCTGCCCGTCCCACGCCTTGAACACCGGCCCGGTGGCCAGCGGAATGCGCGGATTGACGAGCAGCACCGGCGTTCCGGCGAGGTCGGCGGGGCCGGGTTCCAGCTGCGTCCCCGTGCCACGCCCCACGCAGGTGACGCTTTCCACGCAGGCCGGCACATCCGCCCCCAGCCGCGCGGCGCGTTCGCGCCAGTCATCCGGCAGGCCGTGTGTACGCTCGACCAGCCGGAACACCGCCCCGGCATCGGCAGAGCCCCCGCCCAGCCCGGCGGCGACCGGCAGGTTCTTCTCCAGCGTGATCGCCAGCCCATCGGCACGCGGCAGACTGCCCAATGCGCGAGCGACGATATTATCGAAGGGATCGGTCAGCGCAGCCCCGAATTCGCCGGTTACGGTGAGGCTATCTTCCTCCGCCGGACGCGCGGTGAGTTCATCCCCGGCATCGACGAAGGCGAAGAGCGTTTCCAGCTCATGATACCCGTCATCGCGCCGCCGCCGGACATGCAGGGCGAGATTGATCTTGGCGTAAGCGGTTTCTTTCAAGGTCATTTCAGAACACTCGTCATCCCCGCGCAGGCGGGGATCCAGGCTGAAGCAACGGCCCAAATCCCAGATCTTCCGCCAGATCGCACCATTCGGGATTGGCCTCCTCGATCAATCTGAGTTTCCATGCGCGGTTCCATTTCTTCAACCGCTTCTCGCGCTGAATGGCGTGTTCCATTGTCGAATGTTGTTCAAACCATACAAGCAAATGGACGCCATATTTCGCCGTGAACCCTTCAACCGCTTCGGTCCGGTGCTGGTGAATGCGGGCAATGAGGTCAGACGTCACGCCTATGTAAAGGGTCCCGTTTCTGCCGGATGCCACGATGTAAACCGTCGGGAGGAAGTGGCTTCGCACGTAAGGTGGCTACTGGATTCCCGCCTTCGCGGGAATGACGAATTTAAGTGTGCCCCATCATTTTTCGTCATTCCCGCGAAGGCGGGAATCCAGCCAACCAATCACTCGGGGCTCTAATAAGCCCCTCCACCACCCTCCCCGTTCGGGGAGGATTTCACATATTCGGATAATTCGGCCCGCCGCCGCCTTCGGGCGTGACCCATTCGATATTCTGGGTCGGGTCCTTGATGTCGCAGGTCTTGCAGTGGACGCAGTTCTGGGCGTTGATCACCAGGCTGGGATTGCCTTCTTCCACGCCCACGAATTCATAGACCCCCGCCGGGCAGTATCGCGCTTCCGGCCCGGCATAGACCGGCAGGTTGATCTCGACCGGAACAGTCGGGTCTTTCAGCTTCAGGTGGCAGGGCTGGTCTTCCTCGTGATTGGTGTTCGACAGGAACACTGAGGAAAGCCGGTCGAAACTGATCACGCCATCGGGCTTGGGATAGGCGATGGGCTGGTAATTCTTCGCCTCGCCCGTGGCGGAAGCGTCGGTGTGATGGGCCATGGTGAAAGGCAGGCGGATGCCCAAAGTGCGCAGCCACATGTCGGCGCCCGCCAGAACCGTGCCCAGCGTACCGCCGAACTTCGCCACCAGCGGTTCGGCATTCTTCACCAGTTCCAGTTCCTTCGCGATCCAGCTGGACCGCAGCGAAGCGCCATAGCCGCTCAGCTCGTCATTCTGGCGGCCGGTCTCGAAGGCTTCCGCAATCGCTTCGGCGGCGAGCATCCCGCTTTTCATCGCGGTGTGGCTGCCCTTGATCCGCGGCACGTTCACGAAGCCCGCCGAACAGCCGATCAGCGCGCCGCCGGGGAATTCGAGCTTGGGTACGGACTGCCAGCCACCTTCGTTGATCGCCCGTGCGCCATAGGAAACGCGGCGACCGCCTTCCAGAATGGCGCGGATTTCCGGGTGCTGCTTCCAGCGCTGGAATTCCTCGAAAGGATAGACATAGGGATTGGCGTAATCGAGCGCGGTGACGAAGCCCAAGGCCACCTGGCCGTTCGCCTGATGGTACAGAAACCCCCCGCCCCAGCTGCCGCTTTCGCTCAGCGGCCAGCCCTGGGTGTGGAGCACCCGGCCCGGCACATGCTTATCGGGCGCGATGTCCCACAATTCCTTGATGCCAAGGCCATAGACCTGCGGCTGGCAATCGCGTTCCAGATCGTAATGCGCCTTGAGCCGCTTGGTCAGATGGCCGCGCGCGCCTTCGGCGAAGAGCGTATATTTGGCGTGGAGTTCCATGCCCGGCTGATAGTCCGGCTTGTGGCTGCCATCCCTGGCCACGCCCATATCCTGCGTGGCGACGCCCATCACGGCGCCGTTTTCGTCGAACAGCACTTCAGATGCCGGGAAGCCGGGGAACACTTCCACGCCCAGTGCTTCGGCCTTCTCCGCCAGCCAGCGGCACAGATTGCCGAGCGATCCGGTGTAGCAGCCCTTGTTGCTCATCAGCGGGGGCATCATGGCATGCGGCATGTCGAGCTTGCCTGTGGCGGTCAGCGCCCAGTGCCAATTGTCGGTAACGGGAACTTCCGCCATCGGGCAGCCGTCCGTCCGCCAGTCGGGCAGCAGCTCGTCCAGCGCCTTGGGATCGATCACTGCGCCCGAGAGGATATGCGCGCCCACTTCCGATCCCTTTTCGAGGATGCAGACGCTGGCATCGGGGGCCAGTTGCTTGAGCCTGATCGCGGCGGCGAGCCCGGCGGGGCCGGCTCCAACCACCACGACATCATAGGGCATGGATTCCCGTTCGCTCATTTCCGCTTCGTCCCTGGCTATTCAAAACTGTGCCTTGCTGAGCATTCGAGCCTTGATTGCTGAGTGTGCGCAGGTCAAGACTCCCCGCCGAGATATGGACACGAGCGCCCCCATCAACCTTGCCCAGCAATTCGCCGCCGCGCAGGAGTGGTGGCGCGATGCCGGCGTGGACCATATGTTCTCCGACGCTACGGAAATCTGGCTGCGTGAGCCCGAGGAAGAGGCGCCCGCCGCCCCGGCGCGGCCCGCCTTCATCGCCCCCCCGCCCGAGCCGGAGAAAAAACGCCCCGCGATCGGCGGCGATCCCGCAAGCTGGCCGCGGACGCTGGCAGAATTTTCCGACTGGTGGCTGGCCGAGCCGGGTCTCGACACCGGGGGCGCCCGCCCGCGCATCGCCCCGCGCGGGCCCGAAGGCGCGAAACTGATGGTGCTGGTGCCCGAGCCTGAGCCGGAGGATGAGGATATGCTGCTGTCCGCCGCGCGCGGGCGGCTGCTCTCCAGCTTCCTGCGCGCGGCGGGAGTGGGGCCGGAGGATGTCTATCTCGCCAGCGCGCTGGCGCGGCATACGCCGGTGGCCGATTGGGCATCGCTGATTGCGGACGGGATCGGCGCAGTGACCCTGCATCACATCTCGCTGGTGCGGCCACAGCGCATTATTGCCTTCGGTCGCGACATTCTGCCGCTGTTCGGCCACGATCCGGCGCAAAGCCCTGCATATTTGCGAAAAATCAACCATCAAGGCGCCAGTTTTCCGCTATTGACGGAACGTAGCCTCGATTTCCTGCTGGCAAGGCCCACTGCACGATCGGGTTTCTGGCAGCGATGGCTTGATTGGACGGACGGCTGACATTGACGATGGCTCGCACCAAACGCCTTGCTCTTGCCCTTGTGGCGGGCAGTGCCGCGCTGGCCGTCGCCACGCCCGCGCTGGCCGACAGTGTGGAATATTTCCACGCCCATGCCACCGGCACCAATGTCCCCACCCTGCTGCCCCAGTCCGACCGCGATTATTACCGCGATGTCTTCAGCGCGATCGACAAGGAAGACTGGAAAAAGGTCCAGGAACTGCTCGCCCAGCGCAAGGACGGGCCGCTGCACAAGGTGGCCCTGGCCGAATATTACCTCGCCGCCAGTTCGCCCAAGGTGGAACTGCCCCAGATTCAGGAATGGCTGGACGGCGGCACCAGCCTGCCCCAGGCCGAACAGCTCGCCCGGCTGGGCCTCAAGCGCGGCCTTGCCGCCATGCCCGCCCTGCCCGCGCAGCAGAGCCTCTATCGCCAGTCCTCCCCGCCCAAGCGCATCCGCCCCGGCTCGGTGGACGATGGCACGATGCCCGAAAGCATCAAGAACCGCATTCTCGACCGTATCACCAATGACGATCCCGACGGTGCGCGCGAGGCACTGGGCGGCGTGGATACGCAGCTCAGCCCCGAAGCCCGCGCCGAATGGCGCCAGCGCGTGGCCTGGAGCTATTATATCGAAAATCGCGACAGCGATGCGCTGGCGCTCTCTCTCACCGTGACCGACGGGGCCGGCCCCTGGGTGGCCGAAGGCCTGTGGGTGACGGGGCTGGCCGCATGGCGGCTCAACGATTGCACCACCGCGCTCTACGGCTTCGAAAACGCCGCGCAGCAGAGCGCCAATCCCGAACTCACCGCCGCGGCCCATTACTGGGCCAACCGCGCCGCCGTGCGCTGCCGCATGCCCGAAAAGGCCAGCAGCCATCTGCGCGAAGCCGCGCGGACGGATGAGACGCTGTATGGCATGCTGGCGGCAGAACAGCTCGGCATGGCACTGCCCAGGCGCTTTGCGAAGCCGGATTTCAACCAGAAGGACTGGGACCGCCTGCAGGACAAGGCCAATGTCCGCATGGCGATCGAACTGGCCGAAATCGGGCGGGACGATCTGGCCAGCAAGCTGCTGATCCATCAGGCCAGGATCGGGGATGCCGACGATTACGAGCCGCTTTCCCGCCTGGCGCGCGGGCTGGGCCTGCCTTCCACCCAGCTGTTCATGGCCAATAATGCCCCGGCCGGCGGCAGGGCCGATCCGGCTTCCAGCTATCCGGCGCCCAAATGGATGCCCGTTACGGGCTGGGAAGTCGATCCGGCGCTGGCCTATGCCCATGCGCTGCAGGAATCGAACTTCCGCACCAGCGCGGTCAGCCCGGCCAATGCCCGCGGGCTGATGCAGATCACGCCGATCACCGTGCGCGAACATGCCCCGCGCCTGAACCTTTCGGCTTCCGCCGTCGATCTCGACGATCCTCGGGTCAATCTCGCCTTCGGCCAGCAAAATCTTGAAATGCTGCGCGATTCTTCCGCAACCGAAGGCAAGCTGCCCAAGATCATGGCGGCCTATAATGCCGGCCTTTCGCCCGTCACCCGCTGGAACAGCGAAGTGCGCGATGAAGGCGATCCGCTGCTCTATATGGAATCGATCCCTTATTGGGAAACGCGCGGCTACGTAGCCATCGTGATGCGCAACTACTGGATGTATGAGCGGCAGGCGGACAGCGATTCTCCCAGCCGTATCGCACTGGCCCAGGGCCAGTGGCCCGCCTTCCCCGGCGAGCCGAAGAGCGGCAGGGTCTGGTTGTCCGCGAAACGCGATTAATCCAGCTCAAGGGGCCCAAGCCATGGCGGTCGATCCCGCACGTATTTTCAAGCCGATCAATATTGCCCTGCTCACCGTATCCGACACGCGCGGCCCGGATGAAGACACATCGGGCGACATTCTGGCGGAACGTATCAAAACGGCCGGGCACAAGCTCGTCTCCCGCGCGCTGGAGAAGGACGATGTGGCCATCATCACCCAGCGCCTGAACAACTGGATCGACGACCAGGGCGTGGATGCGGTGATCATCACCGGCGGAACCGGCCTGACCGGCCGCGACGTGACGCCCGAGGCGCTGGACCGGGTGAAGGAAAAGGACATTCCCGGCTTCGGCGAATTGTTCCGCTGGCTCAGCTACAACAGTATCGGCACGTCCACCGTGCAATCGCGCGCCTGCGCGGTCGTTTCGCGCGGAACCTATATCTTCGCCCTGCCCGGATCGAACGGCGCGGTGAAAGACGGGTGGGACGGCATCCTTGCCGAACAGCTCGACAGCCGCAACCGGCCCTGCAATTTCGTGGAACTGATGCCGCGCTTGCGGGAGAAGTGAAGGGCAACCTGTTCCCCCTCCTCTTCAGAGGAGGGGGCCAGGGGGTGGTGCCGGTCGAGGCGCAGCGCCCGCCCGCAAAGCCACCACCCCGCTGCGACTAGAGCTTGCTACGCAAGCCCAAGTCTCGCTGCCCCTCCTCTGAAGAGGAGGGACGGTTAGTGCAATTTCTCACATGGAAGCACTAAGACCCTAAGACATAACAATTTCGTCATTCCCGCGAAGGCGGGAACCCAGTGGCGACGGATGAGCTGGGTCCCCGCTTTCGCGGGGATGACGAAGTGGGGGCCTTGCGAAACATCTTCGCGCCTTTGCGCCTTCGCGTGCCTTGCCCCTTCCCCCAAAAAACCGCTGTCCTACACGCCGCCCCATGCATAATAGACCTGATTCGCTGTTTGTTCTCATCAGGAGACGCGGATCATGGATTACTCGCATTTCGCCGGAACCGACCTGCCCACTCGCAAAGACGGGTGGAGCGGCGCGCTCAGGGTCAAGTTCCTCGATCATCTTTCCACCCAAGGCACCGTGCGCGGGGCCTGTGCCTCGGTGGGCATGTCGCATGAGGCGGCCTATCGGCTGAGGCGGCGCGATCCGCTGTTCGCGCGCGGCTGGGCCGCCGCTCTGGTGCTGGCGCGCGAGACGAGCACCGACGTGCTGGCCTGCCGCGCGCTCGACGGGGTGGAGGAAGAAGTGTGGCATGGCGGCGAAATGGTCGGCACGCGGCGCAGATACGATACGCGCCTGTTGCTGGCCCATCTCGCCCGGCTGGACCGGCTGGTGGAACAGGCCCCCGGCGAGAGCGATGCCGCCCGGTTCGACGAATTGCTGGCCCTGATCGGCGGAGCGGAGGCTCCTGGCGAACTGGCGGGGCCCGAACCGGCAGGCCACAAGCCGGAGACCGGCGCCTGCCCCATTCCCGCCGACCGCGAGAGCTTTATCGCCCAGGTGAGAGAGGCGGCATGGAGCGAGTGTTTCGACGAGCTGATGGAACAGCAGGATGAGGAGGAGGATCGCCCCCATGACGCAGCAGAGGCGGACGAGGAGGCCCATTTCGCGTGCGACGATGCCGCCGATGAAGCCGATGAAGAAGCCGCGCAGGCCGCGCTGAAGGCCGCCGCCCATTGGGACGAATGGTTCGCCCGCGCCTGCGCATCGGTGGATGATGCCATCGCCGGAACCACGGAAAACCCCGCGCCTTCCCGGCGGCTGAGGGGAGCGGCGGGGCTGCTCAGCACTGTGTCAACTGTGTCAACTTCGGGGGGTGAGGGGTTGGGTCACCTCTCCAACTTCGGCTAGCCGGACAAGCCGGCAAGCCTTCGTATCCTCTCCCGCAAGGGGAGAGGAAAGGGACCGAACTCCTCTCCCCTTGCGGGAGAGGATAGCCCAGCTTGTCCGCAAGGCGGACTAGCGCAGCTTGGAGAGGGGGGCCCCACCTTGCCGATGTTCCTCATATGTTCTAAAACCGCTCCATGTCCGCCCCACCCCCGATTCCCCCCTTTTCTATCCACGGCCGAGGCGCCCAGTCATCCGCACTTTCGCGGCGCTTCAACCTGCCCGCACGCGAAGCGGATGGGGATTGGCGGGACGAGGCGGAAACCGTGGACGGCCCCGCGCCGAAGCTGCGCACGACAGTTACGGAGGAACATCCGCGCACGATCCTCAGCTTCAACCAGTCGCCCGACATTGCCTTCGACCGTTCGATCAATGCCTATCGCGGCTGCGAGCATGGCTGCGCTTATTGCTATGCAAGGCCAAGCCACGCTTATCTGGACCTGTCGCCGGGGCTGGATTTCGAGACGAAGCTGTTCGCCAAGCCCGATGCCGCGCGGCTGCTGCGGGAAACTCTGGCGAGGAAGGGCTACAAGGTGCAGCCCATCGCCATGGGGACCAATACCGATCCCTATCAGCCGATCGAGGCGCGTTACCGGATCACGCGGCAGGTGCTGGAAGTATGCCTGGAAACGGGCCATCCGGCGCTGATCACCACCAAGTCGGACAGAGTGCTGCACGATCTCGATATTCTGGCGGAAATGGCCCGCAAACATCTGATATCCATTTCTATTTCCGTCACCAGCCTCGATGCACGTCTCTCCTCCACGCTGGAGCCGCGGGCAGCCTCGCCGGAAAAGAGGCTGGCGGCGCTGGCGCGGCTATCGGGGGCGGGCGTACCCACCCATGTCTCGATAGCGCCGGTCATTCCGGCCATCACCGATGGGGAGATAGAAGCGATCCTGGCCCGCGCGGCGGCGGCGGGGGTCGGCTCGGCCAGCTGGATCATGCTGCGCCTGCCGCATGAAGTGGCCCCGATCTTCCGCGAATGGCTGGATGTCCATTTCCCCGACCGGGCGGAAAAGGTGATGGGCATCCTGCGCGCCATGCGCGGAGGAAAGGATAATGATGCCCGCTTTTTCAAACGCTTCCGGCCCGAAGGTGCATGGGCCTCTCTGATACGGGACCGCTTCCGGCTGGCGATAAGACGCGCCGGAATAGCGCAGGATTATGTGGCGCTGGACTGCACAGGCTTCCGCCCGCCCCGGCTGGACGGGCAGATGGATCTGTTCGGGTGACAATGCTCGTCATTGCGAGCGGCAACGCCGCGAAGCAATCCAGGGCCCAACGCGTTACGCCCTGGATTGCTTCGTCCCTCCGGTCCTCGCAATGACGAGGCTGTAATTTCTATCCGTCCAGCCGATAATCGCGGAACAGCTCGCGCAGGTCCTTCTTGCTGATCTTGCCGGTGGCGCCATGGGGCAGTTCCTCCACGAATTCCACCGCATCGGGCAGCCACCATTTGGCGACTTTCCCGGCGAGGAATTCCAGCACATGCCCGGCCTCCAGCGCATGGCCCGGCTTGCGCACCACCACCAGAATCGGGCGCTCGTCCCATTTGGGGTGGCGGATGCCGATGGCGGCAGCCTCATGCACGGCGGGGTGGGCTATGGCGGCATTCTCCAGCTCGACCGAGCTGATCCATTCCCCGCCGGACTTGATCACATCCTTGGTCCGGTCGGTCAGTTGCAGGGTTCCGTCGGGATGGATGATGCCGACATCGCCGGTATCGAACCACATATCCGGCCCCACCGCATCCTCACCGGCGCGGAAATAGCGCTTCACCACCCACGGCCCGCGCACCTGCAAGGCGCCCGCCACCTTGCCATCGCGCGGCAGTTCGGTGGCCATGTCGCCAAGATCGACGCAGCGGATCTGGACCCCGAAGGGCACCCGCCCCTGCATGGCCTGCGCCTCCACCTGCTCCTCGAAGCTCAGCTCGTCCCAGTTGGAAGGCTCGGCCCCGGTGGTGCCGATGGGGGAAGTCTCGGTCATGCCCCAGGCATGGGTCACGCGAATGCCCGCCTCCATCAGCCGCGCGATCATCGCCCTGGGCGCCGCCGCCCCGCCGATAACCGCCTGCTGGAGATGCGGCAGGCTCTCACCGGTATCCTCCTGATGCTTGAACATGGCCAGCCACACAGTGGGCACACCGGCCGAATGGGTCACCTTCTCGCGCCGCATCAGCTCGCACAGGCCGGCCGCATCGTTGATGGCGCTCATCACCACCTTGGCCCCGGCGGCAGCGCAGGACCACGGCAGGCCCCAGGCCGCGGCATGGAACATCGGCACCACCGGCAGCATCACCGATTTCGGTTCGATCGCCAGCAGCGCGGGCTGCAAGGCGCTGATCGCGTGGAACATGCTGGAGCGATGGGTATAGAGCACGCCCTTGGGATGACCGGTGGTGCCGCTGGTGTAGCACAAATGGCACGGCTCCCGCTCGGGGCCCAGTGCCCATTCGCCCTGCCCGTCTTCCCTGCCCAGCAGCGCCTCATATTCCCCATTATCGAAGCAGACATAGCGGGTGATCGTCAGCCATTTGTCCCGCAAGCGCTCCACCAGCGGGGCGAAGGCGGCGTCATAAAACAGCACCCGGTCTTCCGCATGATTGGCGATGAATTCCAGCTGGTCGTCGAACAGGCGGGGGTTGATCGTGTGCAGCACCAACCCGGCCCCGGTGATGCCGTAGAAGGCGGAGAGGTGGTGGAGATGGTTCATCCCCAGCGTCGCCACCCGCTCGCCCGGCGCAAGGCCCATGCGGCCCAGCGCCTGCCGCAGCCGCATCGCATCGCGGCGCACGCCCGCCCAGCTGGACCGGGTCTCGCTCCCATCCGCCCAGCGGCTCACGATCTCGCGCGCGCCATGTTCGCGTGCCGCGTGATCGATCAGCGCGCTGAGGCGCAGTTCCCAATCCGGCATCTCGCCCAGCATCGGCCTCTCCTCATCCCCGCCCTTCATGCCGCTGCTTGGGCGGCATGGCAATCGAGCGCGGAAGCGGGCGACGCAGGATCAGGCTACAAGGCGCAGATTGGTCCGCCCGCCCTGCGGACGAAAATCGCTGACCGTCAGCCCCTCGATGGAGGAAAGCCGCTCGACCAGCTCGCCATCCAGTGCGAAATCGCGGCCAAGCCGGACGAGCGGCTTCAGATCGGCCCCCGCATGAAGCCGCGCCATCACCTCGCCGCAGCCCGGATTGCCCGGCTGCAATGCCAGCGCCAGCTGCCGCAAGGCATCCTCCGTATCGATCTCCAGAGTGAGCTGCATCCGGGTGGAGCCGGTGACTTCCGCCAGCGGCCGCGCATTGCGCACCGTAACGCGGGGCGGCTCGTCCGGGCTGGGGGCATCGAGTTCCACCGTCAGCAGCACGCAGGTGCCTTCCGCCGCCCATTTCTGGAACGGTTCGACCAGGCTCTCTTCGAAACAGGCCGCGCTGAACTGGCCGGAAATGTCGGAGAAGTCGGCCCGGACGAAATCGTTGCCCTTGCGGGTACGCCCCCGGTTTACCCCTTCCACCATGGCGGCCATCACCGCCGTCATCCGCCCACCGCCGGGCACACCGCTTTCCATGATGCTGGAATAGGACCGCGCCCCATTGGCCGAGGCCACCGCGCGGAACTGCCCAACCGGATGGGCGGCGAAATAGAAGCCGAAATTCTCCCGCTCCTTCGCCATCTGCTCGGCCTTGGACCAGGCGGGCGTATCGACCAGGCGCACGGCCTGCTCCTGCCCGCCATCGCCGCCGAACAGCCCGGCCTGCCCGCTCTCCCGCTCCCGAACGGCGGCGTCGGTAATGGCCAGCAGCATATCCGCATTGGCAAGCACCCGGGCGCGATTGGGTTCGAGGCAATCGAAGGCCCCGGCGCTGGCCAGCCCTTCCAGCTGGCGGCGGTTCATCGCGCCGGGCGGCACGCGGCGAAACAGATCCTCAAGGCTGGAGAAAACCCCATTCGCCTCCCGCTCCGCCACCAGGGCGTCCATCGCCTTTTCGCCGACATTGCGAATCCCGGCCAGCGCGTAGCGCACGGCATATCCCTCATCCGTCTGGTCGACGGAGAATTCGGCCTCCGAGGCATTCACATCCGGCCCGGCCAGATCCACCCCGTTGCGGCGCATATCGTCCACGAAAACGGAGAGCTTTTCCGACTGGTGCATGTCGAAGCACATCGATGCGGCGTAGAATTCATGCGGGTAATGCGTCTTGAGCCAGGCCGTCTGGTAAGACAGCAGCGCATAGGCCGCAGCGTGGGATTTGTTGAAGCCATAGCCGGCGAATTTGTCGATCAAGTCGAACAATTCGTTGGCCTTGGCCTTCTCGATGCCGGAAACTTCCTTGCAGCCATCGACGAAGCGCTGGCGCTGGGCATCCATTTCCGCCTGGACCTTCTTGCCCATGGCGCGGCGCAGAAGGTCTGCATCGCCCAGCGAATAGCCCGCCAGGATCTGCGCGGCCTGCATCACCTGTTCCTGATAGACGAAGATGCCGTAGGTTTCCGAAAGGATGCCCTCCAGCCTGGGGTGCGGATATTCGATTGCCGCCTCCCCGTTCTTGCGCTTGCCGAACAGCGGGATGTTGTCCATCGGGCCCGGCCGGTAGAGCGAAACCAGCGCGATGATATCGCCGAAATTGGTAGGCTTCACCGCCGCCAGCGTGCGGCGCATGCCTTCGGATTCCAGCTGGAACACGCCCACCGTATCGCCGCGCTGGAGCAGTTCATAGACCTGCTTGTCATCCCAGGGCAGCGTATCGAGATTGACCTTGATCCCACGCCGGCCAAGCAGGTCCACCGCCTTGCGCAGCACCGACAGGGTCTTGAGGCCAAGGAAGTCGAACTTCACCAGCCCCGCTTCCTCGACATATTTCATGTCGAACTGCGTCACCGGCATATCCGATCGCGGATCGCGGTAAAGCGGCACAAGCTGGGCCAGCGGCCGGTCCCCGATCACGACGCCGGCGGCATGGGTGGAGGAATTGCGCGGGAAGCCTTCCAGCTGCATCGCCAGATCGATCAGGCGCTTCACATCCGGATCGGTATCGTATTCGCGCTTGAATTCGGCCACACCGTTCAGCGCGCGCGGCAGCGGCCAGGGATCGGTGGGATGGTTGGGCACCATCTTGCACAGCCGATCCACATGGCCATAGCTCATCTGCAGGATGCGGCCCGTATCGCGCAGCACCGCGCGGGCTTTCAGCTTACCGAAAGTGATGATCTGGGCGACGTGATCCTGCCCGTATTTCTGCTGGACGTAGCGGATCACCTCGCCGCGCCGCGTTTCGCAGAAGTCGATATCGAAGTCAGGCATGGAAACGCGTTCCGGGTTGAGGAAGCGTTCGAACAGCAGGCCCAGCCTGATCGGATCGAGATCGGTGATCGTCAGCGCCCAGGCCACCAGCGAGCCCGCACCCGAACCGCGCCCCGGCCCCACCGGAATGCCGTGTTCCTTGGCCCATTTGATGAAGTCGGCAACGATCAGGAAGTAGCCGCCAAAGCCCATGCGGTTGATGACGTCGATCTCGAATTCGAGCCGGTCGTCATAGATCTTGCGCTGCTCTGCCGTCAGCTCCTCATAGGGTGCGAGCCGGGCATCGAGGCCGCGGCGCGCATCTTCCGCCATCATCCGCGCCTCGCCTTCCTTGTCGCCGGCAAGGCTGGGCAGGATCGGCTTGCGCTTGGGCGGGGCCACGGCGCAGCGGCGGGCGATCGCCAGCGTATTGGCCAGCGCCTCCGGCAGGTCCGCGAATTCCTCCTCCATCAGCTCGGCCGATTTGACGAAGGATTCGGGTGCGGAGCGCGGCCGGTCGGGCGCGTCGATCTGGGTCGAATGGGCAATGCACAGCATCGCGTCATGGGCGGCGTGGAAAGCGGGCTCGGCGAAATTCGCCGGATTGGTGGCGACCAGCGGCAGGCCCCGCTCATAAGCGTAATCCACCAGCGCATCCTCGGCCGCTTCCTCGGTAGGATCGCCGCGCCGGGCCAGTTCGATATAGAGCCTGCCGGGGAAATAATCCTCCAGCCTCTCGCCATAGTCCCGCGCCGCCTCCGCCTGCCCCTGAGCGAAGAGTCGCGTCATGCCGCCCTCGGCCGCGCCGGTCAGCGCGATCAGCCCTTCATTATGCTCCGCCAGATCCGCGAATGTGACATGCGGCTCCAGCTCCAGCGGCCGGTCGAGATGGGCGCGGCTGACGAGGTGGCACAGGCTGTTCCAGCCCGCCTGATCCTGCGCGAGGAGCGGCAGGTAATCGACGCTCTTCCCGTCCTCCCGCACCACGCCCAGCAGCGTGCCGATGATCGGCTGCACGCCCTGATCGCGGCAGGCAGCGGCAAAGGCCACCGTGCCGTAAAGCCCGTTGCGGTCGCAGATCGCGATTGCGGGAAAGCCGCGCTCCTTCGCCAATTTGGCGATGGCCTTGGGGTCAATCGCCCCTTCCAGCATCGAGAAGGAAGAGAAGACCCGCAATGGAACGAAGGGAGCAAATGGCATGTTTCCAGAGGTAGCGCCCACACTCCGGCGATCAAGGGCGAAGTCCCACATGCTGGGGAAAAGCGGCCGGGCTTGCGATTCCGCTAAAAAAAGGGTCCACTCGCCACAGGCTCAAGAGGGGAGACTGCCCATGACGGATAATCCACTTAGCAACGAGAATGCCGCATCCCTCATCGCCCGCGCCAAGGCGATGATCCTACAACCCAAGGATGAATGGCCTAAGGTCACGACCGAGCCGGGGGACACCGCCGGTATATTCATGAAATATGCCCTGCCGCTGATCGCCATCGGGCCGATCTGCATGTTCATCGGCAGCCAGATCTTCGGTTACAATGCCGTGATCATGACGTTCCGGCCCAGCCTGTCATTCTCGCTGAGCCTTGCCGTTTCCAGCTTCGTTCAGGCCATCGTCGCGCTGTTCGCGGTGAGCTTCATCGCCAATTTCCTCAGCCCGAAATTCGGCGGCAAGGACGATTTCGGCGCTGCCTTCAAGCTGGTGGCCTATTCGATGACCGCGGCCTGGGTAGCGGGCCTGTTGGGCATCGTTCCGATGCTGGGCGGCCTCGCTGCCATTATTGGCGGCCTTTACAGTATCTATGTACTTTTCCTTGGCGCCACCCCGACGATGAATGTGCCGCAAGACAAGGCTGGCGGCTATATCGCGGTGACTGTCCTGGTCGCGATCGTGGTGTCGATCGTGCTCGGCAGGCTCTCGGCGGCATTCGTCACGCCGGGAATTGCGTTCTAGCGTCATCCGGCAAAGCGGGAGCCTCTCGCCCGGGAGGCTCCCCTTTCGCTATTCCAGCACACCCTCGTGCAGGCGGACCACGCGGTCCATCGCCCGGGCCAGGCGTTCATTATGCGTGGCCACCAGCGCCGCGCTGCCTTCGCCCCGCACCAGCCTGACGAATTCGGTCAGTACCTTGTCGGCCGTATGCTCATCCAGATTGCCGGTCGGCTCGTCCGCCAGCACCACCCGGGGACGGTTGGCCAGCGCGCGGGCCACGGCCACGCGTTGCTGCTCGCCGCCCGATAGCTGGCTCGGCCGGTGTTCCAACCGCTCGCCCAGCCCCAGTGAGGTGAGCAATTCGCGCGCCCGCTCCTCTGCCTCGGCCTTGCTCTTGCCGGCTACCAATTGCGGCAGGACGACATTCTCCAGCGCGTTGAAATCGGGCAGCAGATGGTGGAACTGATAGACAAAGCCAATGCTGTCGCGGCGCAGCGCGGTGCGCTGATCGCCATGGAGAGCGCTGGCATTGGTGCCCGCGATCTCGATCAGCCCGCCAAAGCCGCCTTCCAGCAAGCCGACTGCCTGAAGCAAGGTCGACTTGCCCGAGCCGGAAGGGCCCAGCAGCGCCACGATCTCGCCCGGCTGGACCGAGAGGTTCACGCCGCGCAGCACGTCGATTTTCACTCCGCCCTGCTCGAAACTGCGGGTGAGGTTCTCAAGCCGGACGACCGGCATCAGATGAGCGTTATTCATAGCGCAGCACCTGCACCGGATCGGTATTGGCGGCACGGAAGGCGGGATAGAGCGTCGCCACGAAGCTGAACACCAGCGCCATCACGCTGATGGCAATCACTTCGCCCGGGTCCGTGCGGCTGGGCAGTTCGGTGAGGAAGCGGATGGACGGGTCCCACAGATTCTGGCCCGTCAATATCTCGATCCCGCGCACGATCTGCTGGCGGAAGAACAGGAAGATGAAGCCAAGGAGCAGCCCCGCCACCGTGCCCATCGCACCGATCAGGAAGCCGGTAGTGACAAAGACCTTCATCATGCTCGACCGCGTCGCACCCATGGTGCGCAGGATCGCGATGTCGCGCGTCTTGGCGCGCACCAGCATGATCAGGGAGGAAAGGATGTTGAACACCGCCACCAGCACGATGATCGACAGGACGACAAACATCGCCACCCGCTCCACCGCCAAAGCCTCGAACAGGCTGGCATTGATCGTCTTCCAATCGGATATAACGGCAACGCCTGCCAGCTTGCGCTGGACCGGGGCGAGAATTTCACCCACCTTGTCGGCATCCACCGTCTTAACTTCGATCATGCCCACCGTGTCGCCGGTCAGCAGCAGTGTCTGCGCATCCTGCATCGGCATGACGACGAAAGCCTGATCGTAATCATAGACACCGACTTCGAAAGTCGCCGCCACTTCATAGCCGATCTGGCGGGGCACCGTGCCGAAAGGCGTGGCGCGCCCCTGCGGATTGATAATCGTGATCGTATCGCCAATCCGGGCGCCGAGATTTTCGGCCAGCCGGGCGCCGATCGCCACCTTGCTCGCGCCGGGGCGCAGTTCGGCAAAACTGCCCGAAACCTTCTTCTCTTCAAGCCGCTTGATGTCGGACATGGTGTTGCCGCGCACAAGGATCGCTTCCACGCGGCCGTTGAAGCTGGCCAGCAACGGCTGTTCGATCAGCGGGGAAGCGCGCACCACGCCGGGCGTCTTCCTGACTTCCTTCAGCACGTCCTGCCAGTTTTCGAGCCGCCCGCCATAGGCCTGGATAATCGCGTGGCCATTCAGGCCCACGATCTTGTCCAGCAGTTCGGCACGGAAGCCGTTCATCACGCTCATCACAATGACCAGCGCGGCGACGCCAAGCATCACCGCCACAAGGCTGATCCCGGCGACGAGGGCAATGAAGGCCTCTCCCCTGCCGGGCAGCATGTAGCGCTTGGCGATCATCCATTCGAAAGGTGATAGGATCAAGCGGGTCGCTTTTCGTTGTTTCCGTCCAAGTGGGCGGGGTTTAGAGGCGCCCCGATGGCGAGGCAATGGAAAAGGCCCGTCCCGCAAAGCGCCTGCCCGGCCCTGTAGGCCGTTGGTCGAATGAAGGGATCAGCGGAGCGAACCGCTCACCCGCCGCGCAGCAATTGCACGCCCCAGTCGCGCTCGAACAGATAGAGCAGCAGCCGCGCAGCCTCCCCTCGCGGGCTGGCAAGGCCCCCGTCGCGTTCGATCAGCAGACGCGCATCGTCATGGGCAAGCGGCAGGAGCCGCTGGATCTGGTCGAGCGAGGCGACGTTGAAGGCGCTTTCGCCCGATTGGCGTGTGCCCAGCAATTCGCCGCCGCCGCGCAACTCAAGGTCTTCCTCGGCAATGCGGAACCCATCCTGCGTCTCGCGCATCAGGGCAAGGCGCTGTTTAGCCGTTTCGGACAGCTCGTTCCCCCGCAGCAGCAGGCAGACCGATTTCTCCGACCCGCGCCCCACGCGGCCCCGCAACTGGTGGAGCTGGGCAAGGCCGAAACGCTCGGCCTGTTCGATCACCATCAGCGTGGCATTGGGAACGTCCACCCCCACTTCGATCACCGTGGTGGCGACCAGCACTTTGGCCTGCCCGCTGGCGAAGCGCTCCATCGCCGCATCCTTGATCTCGGGCCTGAGCTGGCCGTGGACCAGCACCACCGCATCCCCGAGCCGTTCCCTCAGCGCAGCGAACCGCGCCTCTGCGGCGGCGAGGTCTTCGCCCTCGTTCTCGCGCACCATGGGGCAGACCCAATAGGCCTGCTGCCCGCCTGCGATATGCCGCTCGATCGCCCCGACCACGTCGGCAAGCCGTTCAAGCGCGACCACCCTTGTGTCGATCGGCTGGCGGCCCGGCGGCATCTCGTCGAGGCGGGAGACGTCCATCTCGCCATATTGCGCCAGGGTGAGCGTGCGCGGGATCGGGGTGGCCGTCATTGCCAGGCAATGCGGCGTCACTCTGCCCTTCTGCGTCAGCATCAGGCGCTGGCCCACGCCGAAGCGGTGTTGCTCGTCGATCACCACCAGGCCGAGATTGCGATAGGCCACGGCCTCCTGAAAGATCGCATGGGTGCCGATCACGATGTCGATGCTGCCATCGACCAGCCCCATCAGGATGCTCTCGCGCGCTCTTCCCTTGTCCCGCCCGGTCAGCAGCGCGACACTGACCCCGGTGGGCGCGGCAAGACGGCGGATCGTTTCGAAATGCTGGCGGGCAAGGATTTCGGTCGGCGCCAGCATCGCGGCCTGCGCACCTGCCTCCACCGCCACCAGCATGGATTCCAGCGCCACCACCGTCTTGCCCGCGCCGACATCGCCCTGCAGCAGGCGCAGCATCGGGTGGGCCTGCTCCATATCGCCCTCGATCTCCGCGATGGAACGCTTCTGCGCTCCGGTGAGGCCGAAGGGCAATTGCAGCTTTGCGCGCAGCGATCCGTCGCCCTTCAGCGGCTGGCCGCGCCTTGTGCGGTTACTTTCCTTCACCAGCATCAGCGCAAGACTGCTGGCAAGCAATTCGTCATAAGCCAGCCTGTCGCGCGCGCTGGCATGCTCGTCCTTATGAGCCAGCACCAGCGCATCGCGCCAGGCGGGCCATTTCTGCCGGTCGAGCAATGTCGGCTCGATCCATTCGGGCAGTTGCGGCGAGCGCGCCAGTGCCTGCGCCACCAGCCCGGCCACACGCGGCTGGGTCAGCCCTTCGGCCAGGCGATAGACCGGCTCCACCAGCTTGCCCGCAAGGCGGCTGCTTTCCTCCTCCACATGATCGGGGTGAACGATCTGGAGCATCTGGCCATATTGATCGAGCCGCCCGGCGATCCAGCGCGTCTCGCCCAGCGGAAGCTGCTTGCGTGCGCTGTAGGAGGCGCGACCGAAATAGGTCAGCGCGCAGATATTGCCGAGCGAGTCCTGCGCCAGCACCCGATAGGGCCCGCGCCCGGCGGAGGCACGCTGCTCCACCGGAGTGAGCGCCACAACGATCTGCTCGCCCACACTCGCCTGGTCGAGATTCTCCACCGCATGGCGCAGCACGAAGCGCTCCGGCAGATGATAGGCAATGTCCTTAACCCGCGCCAGGCCGAGCTTTTCCAGCGGCTTGCGCAGCTTGGGGCCCACGCCTTCAAGCGCGTCGGCTTCCACGAAGAGGGGGTTGAGCTGGTCGGGCCGCATTGACCCTCCTTGCCCCAATGAGGGAAATTTCGCCAGATTTGACACAGCGCATTAAAATGCGACTGTCATATCCCCATATGGCGTCCGTCCCCAAGAGGACCGTGAATGAGGAGAAGGTGAATGCTGCTGCCCCATGGTGCAATTGTCGCGCTGGCCGATGGAACCAAGTTCGAACTCTATCGTAACAGCGGCAACGAGGCCGAGCCTGAACTCACTGCCCTGCCCGTCCCCAAGCTGGATGAGCACAATCACGGCTCCGGCGGGCGCCATTATTCCAGCGCGGGCAATCCGCAGGCCAGCCTGCAGGATGAAGACGCCCATGCTGCCGGAGTGGCGAGCTGGCTCAACAGCCAGGTTCTGGGCCACAAGATCGACAAGCTGGTGGTAATTGCCGCGCCCCGCACTCTGGGCGAATTGCGCAAGCATTATCACAAGCAGACCGAACAGGCGCTGCTGGGCGAATTCCACAAGGATCTGCTGGGCCACAAACCCGCCGACATCCTTGAAGCACTCAAGGCCTGACAGAATGTCCTCTGCCCCGACCATCGAGACCCGCATCGCCCGTGCGAAGTTTCGTGCGTGGCATCGCGGT
>DATJDU010000025.1:0-53668 GCA_035497315.1 Sphingomonadaceae bacterium | reverse complement strand
AAGCTCGCCCCTCCATCGCTACGATGCGGCGCTATGCCTGGACCAATGTGGCGACCGGCTTCCTCGTCTGGGGCATCGCGCTGGCCGGTATCTCGATGATGATGCCGGTGATGTATGCCACTATCTCCAAAGACATGGGCTGGACCGTGGCGCAGACCACCAGCTTCATGGTGATCAAATCCACTGTTTCGGCGGTGGCGGGTCTGTTCGCTGGGGCGATCTTCGTCCGCTTCGGGATCAAGCGGGTCTATCTGCCCGCCATCTGGGCTGTCGGCCTCAGTTCGGCCGGGCTCTATTTCATCGACAGCCTGTGGGAATATTATGTGCTGGCGGCAGTATCGGGCTTTGCCTCGATCCTGTGCCTGATCGCCATCCAGCTTACCCTGGCGCGCTGGTTCGACAACAAGCTGGGCCGGGCGACCGGCGTGGCGATGATGGGCGGGGCTGCCGCCGGCGTAGTGGTGCCGCTGGCGACGACCTATGGCCTGGAGCATTTCGGCTGGCAGGCAACTGCGGGGATTTCCGGCCTGATCGTGCTGGTCACGCTTTCGCTGGTGGTGATGTTCCTCGTCCATGAGAAGCCCGAGGATTACGGCTATACCGCCGAAGAGCTGGACCATGGCGCCCGCGCCGAGGGCAAGGGCGGCCCACCTGCCGCCGCGCGCGACCCCGGCCCGGAATTCCGCGACATCGTGCGCACCGGCCCGTTCATCCTGCTGGTGGTGGCCACCGGCCTTTCGGGCGTGATCAGCAACGGCATCAACGAATATATTCCGCTGTTCATCGAACGGCAGACCGACCTTGGCAGCTATATGGCCGCCCTGGGCTTCACCATCGTGATCGTGCTGTCGGGCCTCGGCAAGCTGCTGTTCGGCTGGCTGTTCGACAAGTTCTCCACCCGCGGCGTGGCGATGTGCTGGGCCCTGTGCGGCATTGCCGTGCTGCTGGCCTTCCCGGTCTCCGGCCTGTTCACTTTCATGCTGTTCACTGTGGTACGCGGGCTTTCGCATGGCGGGATCGTGGTGCAGGCGCCGGTGCTGGGGCGGCACATCTACGGCGTGCGCCCGATCGCGCAGCTGATCGCGGTGCTGAACGCCACCTTCCATATCGGCGCGGCAGTGGGCATCGGCGCCATCGGCCTGGCGGTGGACTGGACCGGCGGTTTCACCGTACCCTTCACGGTAGTGATGGTAATCGCCTTTGCCGCCGCGCTGATGGCCCTGCGCTTCCAGCCGCGTTACTGGAGCGGCTATACCGGGCCCAAGGGGTGAGCGATCTGCTGACGCTGGCGCTACTGGCGGGGGCATCCTTCCTGGCGGCCCTCGTCAGCGCCAGCCTTTCCGTCGGCGGCGGCTATGTCTTGTTCGGGGCGACGACCCTGCTTTACCCGCTGCCGGCTGCCATCGCGCTGCAACCGGCGCTGTCCTATGCCTCGCTGGTGGCGCGCGCGGTCACTTTCCGGCAGGCGATCACCTGGCGGATCGTGCGGCCCTTCACGCTGGGATCGCTGGTGGGCGTGGCCGCGGGGCTGGCGCTTTATCACACGATTCCCGAACGTGCGCTGGCGCTGGGCGTGGGCGCGATGATGCTGGTGCTCAGCTGGGCGCAGATGCCGATGCGCCATATCCAGTCGCAGCCGGGCATGGCCGGAGTGGGCGTGGCCCACGGGATGAGCGGAACGGTGCTGGGCATGGGTTCGGTGCTGCAGCCGGTGCTGCTCAATTCCGGGATCGACCGGCGCGCGCTGGTGGGCACCTTTGCCTCGTGCCTGCTGGTGCTGGAGGCGATCCGCGCGGGCGGTTATGCCATCACCGGCTTTGCCTATGCGCCCTATGCGGCGGCCATTGCGATCGCCACTGTGGCCGGTTTTGCCGGAACCTGGTGCGGCAAGCAGCTGATCGGCCATATTCCGGAGGAAAAGTTCCGTATTATCATGCGCCTGCTTGTCAGCGCCCTTGCTTTGCGGTTGATCTGGACTGGCATGATGGGGGCCGATTGACTCCATCCATGCTCGTGCCTAAAAATTACAGAATAGCAATCTGTCTGACAGAACAAAATCCGGCTTAGGGCCATAGGCCGATCAGCCGAGGAGAGATGACATGCAGCCCAGTCCCTTGCCGACAGGCGTAAGCGCGGAGGATTTCCGCGCGGCGATAATCGCGTTTCGCGCCGCCCTTGGCGCCGATGGCGTCCTCGACCGTGACGAGGATCGCACCGCCTATCTCGATCCCTATGCCTTTGGCGACGGGCTCGATCATGAATCCGCCGGTATCCTGGCCCCGGCCGAAGTGGCCGAAGTGCAGGAAGTGGTCCGCATCGCCAATCGCCACGGCATTCCGCTCTGGCCGGTCAGCCGGGGCAAGAATTTCGGCTATGGCTCGGCCGCGCCGGTCCGCCGGGGGGACATGATCCTGGATCTCAGCCGGATGAACCGGGTGCTGGATGTGGACGTGCAGCAGGCCAATTGCCTGATCGAACCGGGCGTGAGCTTCTTCGATCTGTTCGATCACCTGTGGGCCAACAACATGCCGCTGTGGATGTCCGTGCCCGGCAACAGCTGGGGCAGCGTGCTGGGCAATGCGCTCGATCGCGGGATCGGCTACACCCCGCTGGGCGATAATTGCGATGCGCTGTGCGGGCTGGAAGTGGTGCTGCCCGATGGCGATCTGGTGCGCACCGGCATGGGCGCAGTGGGCAAGGGCGCGACCTGGCGCAATTACAAGCATGGCTATGGCCCCGGCTGGGACCAGATGTTCGCGCAGTCCAATCTGGGCATCGTTACCAAGGCGGGGCTGTGGCTGCAGCCCGAACCGGAAATGACTGCCTCGGTGGAGATCGCCTTCCCCAATTTCGACGATGCGGCATGGGCGATCGATATTCTGACCGATCTGCGGCGGCGCGACATCATCCAGCACAATATCGTGTTTGGCAGCCCGGTGCGCGCGGCCTCGGTGCTTACCCAGCGTTCCGAATGGTACGATGGGGAAGGGGCCCTGCCTGAAGAGGCGGAGCGCGCGATGATGGCAAAATTCGGCCTCGGCTGGTGGAACGCCAAGATCAGCTTCTTCGGTCCGGCCTATGTGGTCGAAGGCAATATGCGCCAGATGCGCGAATTGTTCGAAGCCAGGCTGGGCACGGAACTGAAGTTCCGCATCTGGCACCAGGGCGAACCCTATGACACATCCGCGCGCGGCGTGCCGTCCACCCTGGGGCTGCAGTCGGTCAATTGGTATGGCGGGCGCGGCGGCCATATCGGCTTTGCGCCGGTGATGCCGCAGGACGGGGCGAAGGTGCTGGCCTATGCCAAGCGCGTGAAGCAGATCTATGGCGAAGTGGGCCAGGATTATTATTCCACCTTCACTATCGGGCGGCGCCACATCAACAATGTCAGCCTGATCCTGTATGACCGGGACGATCCGGCCAGCACCGGCCGGGCCAATAGCCTGTTCAAGCGACTTGTCGTGGAAGCGGCGAAGGACGGCTATGCCGAATATCGCGGCCATATCGATTATATGGACACGATCGCCCAGACCTACGATTTCAACGATCATGCGCTCAACCGGCTGAACAACCGGGTGAAGGCGGCGCTCGATCCCAAAAACATCATCGCCCCCGGGCGCAACGGCATCGGGGGGGCCAAGTGATGGCGATCGACCGCATGATCCTGGGCCTTGCGGCCGTCACCCTGATCGCCGCCTGTTCGGCAAAATCCGACGCGGGAGAGGAAAAGGCCAAACCGGCGCTTCCTTCCCAGATCGAGGCCGTGACTTTCGGCCAGAAATCCGCCGATCCGGGCGAGCGGCTTTATGGCCGGGAATGCGCCTTCTGCCATGTCGGCCGGAACACCGGCACGATCATGCTGCAAAAGCGCCTGCCGGAAGACATGCCCGCCCAGCTTCACCAGCGCACGGATCTGAGCGCGGATTACGTGACCGCCGTGGTGCGCAATGGGCTGATGAACATGCCAGCCTTCTCCCGCGTTGAAGTCAGCGATGCGGAACTGGCGCAGATCGCGGCCTATCTGGCGAAGGACAAGAGCAAGTGAGGCGGCGGGAACTGCTCGCCGGGGCCATGGCCGCTCCCGTGGTGCTGGGGCTGGGTTTCGGCGCGACGGGTGCCTTTGCGGCTGAGGCACCGCTGCTGCTCTATAATGCGCATCTGCCGCGTGCGGCGCGGGCAGCCCGGCTGGCGAGCGCCGGGGGCACGCAGGCGCGGGAAACCGGCGGGGAAATCGCCGCATTGCTGCTGCGCGAACGGCTGTTCGCGGGCACGCAGCCCGTGCTGGGGATCACCGGCCATTCCGAATATCTCCTCGCCGCCGATATTGCCCGCATGGCCGGACGTCGCGTGGTGCCCCTGATGCAGCTTGGCCGGCAGGATCGCTGGCTGGGCAGTGCCGCGCAAGAGAAGTGGCGCCCCCTGCTGGGCGGGCTGACCGGCGGGAAGGGCGCGAAATCGCCTGAGACGGCCTTTGCGTGGCTGGCCGTTCCGGCGCGCGATTCCTGAAGCGAGAGACTGGTGTGAGCGAGGCGGAATTCGATTACATCGTAGTGGGTGCGGGCAGCGCGGGGGCAGTGGTCGCCAACCGGCTGAGCGAGGACCCGGCCTGTACGGTGCTGCTGCTGGAAGCGGGCGGGGAGGCGAACCACCCCTATATCCGCATGCCGCTGGGCTTCCTGCAGGCCCTGCGCAATCCACGCCTGACCTGGCAATTCGCTTCCGAGCCGGAGCCGCATCTGGGCGGCAAGGTGTTCCCTTTGCCGCGCGGGCGGGTGCTGGGCGGTTCCTCCTCGATCAACGGCACGGTTCATTTTCGCGGGCATCCCAAGGATTTCGACGATTGGGCGCAGCTTGGTTGCAGCGGCTGGGATTACGAATCCGTCCTGCCGTTCTTCAAACGCTCTGAGGATTTCTGGCAGGGCGCCAGCGACAGGCGCGGGGCGGGCGGGCCGATTGCGGTGCGCCCGGTCGATAATTCGCGCCTGATGGGCAAGGAATTGCGCAAGGCTGCCGCCGCCATGGGGGTCGCCTATGTCGGCGACTACGATGGCAGGACCAATGAAGGGCTGGCCGATGTCCATGTCGCGTTGAAGGACGGCAGCCGCTGCGGCAGCGCCCGCGCCTATCTGGAGCCGATCCGGTCCTCCCGCCGCAACCTTGCCGTCTGGACCGACAGCCTGGCCGTGAAGCTGGAAGTGGCGGAAGGCAGGGTGCGCGCGGTGGAGATCGAGCGCAAGGGGCGGCGCGTCACAGTGAAGGCCCGGCGCGAAATCGTGCTGAGCGGCGGGACTTACAATTCGCCGCAGCTGTTGATGCTCTCCGGCATTGGCGATGGGGAGGAACTGCGCGCACTGGGGATCGATCCGGTCCATCACCTGCCGGGCGTAGGGCGGAACCTTCAGGAGCACCCCCGCGTCGCCAATCAATATGACGCGCGGCTCAATCACAGCTTCGCGCAGGAATTGCGCTTCGACCGGGCGACGCTTTCCTTCCTCAACTGGTATTTCCGGGGCAAGGGCGCCTTCACCAACCAGATCGCGGCGGGCTGCCTGTTGCTGCGCAGCCGCGAGGGGCTGGACCGGCCGGATATCCAGATCATGGTCAGCCCGGTGCGGGTGGATGCGAACATCTGGTTCCCCGGCATCCGCAAGGCCAAGCAGGATTGCTTCTACAGCTCGGTCTGCCTGCTGCGCCCGCGCAGCCGGGGGGCAGTGACCCTGCGCGATGCGGATTTCCGATCGAACCCGAAGATTCAGCTCAACATGCTGTCCGACGATGACGACTGGCGCCGCCTGAAGGATGGCCTTGCCCTGTCGCGCAAGCTCTTCGCGCAGGAACCGCTTGCCAGCCATGTGATTGCCGAGACGATCCCCGGCCCGCGCGGGACGATGGAGGAACAGATCGACGCTATGCGGCCCGATCTGCTCGGCGTGGTCCATCACCCGGTGGGCACCTGCGCCATGGGCATTGGCGATCAGGCCGTGGTCGATCCGCAATTGCGCGTGCATGGCATCGAAGGACTGCGCGTAGCCGATGCCTCGGTCATGCCGCTGCTGGTCGGCGCCAACACCAATGCCGCCGCCGTGATGATCGGCGAGAAGGGCGCGGACATGATCCGTGCCGCCGCCCGTAACTGAAAGGTATTTCGACATGACCGACATGGCGCGTGAAGCTGCCTTCCAATCCGCGCGCGAATGGATCGCCGGGGCGGGCGGGCACATCATCGGCGGGGAAACACAGGCGATTTCCGGCGCGACGATCGAGGTGCTGAACCCTGCGGACGAAACGGTGCTCGGAAGGGTCTCTGAAGGCACGCTGGAGGACGTTGAGCGCGCGGTAGGTGCTTGTGAGCGCACCTTTGCCTCACGCGAATGGCGCGACATGCCGCCTGCCCGGAGGGAGGAATTGCTGCTGCGGTTTGCCACGCTGGTGGAGGAAAACACCGCGCAGCTGGCCGCGATCGAGACGCTGGACAATGGCGTGCCCTATCCCATGGCACTGGCCATGGCAGGCAAGGGAGGCCCTTCCGCGATCCGCTACAACGCTGGCTGGACCCGCCGTCTGGGCGGGGAAACGGCGGAACCCTCGGCCCCAGGCCGCTGGCATGCCTATACGGTGAACGAGCCTTTGGGTGTCGCCGCGCTGATCGTCCCATGGAACGCGCCGCTGGCCATTGCCTGCAACAAGGTCTCTGCAGCGCTAGCGGCGGGCTGCACGGCAGTGCTCAAACCCGCGGAACTGGCACCTTTCAGCTGCATTCGGCTGGTGGAACTGGCGCATCAGGCGGGCATTCCGGCAGGGGCGATCAACCTCGTCAACGGCACCGGCGTTTCGGCGGGAGCAGCGCTGGCGGCCCATCCCGGAGTGGACAAGATATCCTTCACCGGATCGACCGCGACCGGCAAGACGATCATGCGTCAGGCGGCAGAAAAGGTCACGCGCATCTCATTGGAACTGGGCGGAAAATCTCCGGTTGTGGTGTTCGGCGATGCCGATCTCGCCCGCGCCGTTCCGGGCGTTGCCATGGGCATTTTCGCCAATAGCGGGCAGGTCTGCGCAGCCGGTTCGCGCCTGTTCCTGCACGATGCGATCTATGAGAGCTTCATGGAGCAGCTCTGCGCCTTCGCCGCGAAGCTGGTGCTCGGCCCGGGCGACAGGGAAGGCAGCGCCCTTGGTCCGCTGATTTCCGCGGCGCAGCGCGACAAGGTGGAAGGCTTCATATCCGGCGCGTTGGAAGCTGGGGCGAAGCTGGCCTTCCGCGGCGAAGTGCCTGAAGGACCAGGCTATTTCGTTCCGCCTACGATTCTGGACCGCGTCACGCCCGACATGCGCGCTGTGCGTGAGGAAATCTTCGGCCCGGTCCTGTGCGTCCAGCGTTTTTCGGACGATGAAGAACTGGAAGCACTCGCCGCCCGCGCCAATGATAGCGACTATGGCCTGTCAGCCTATGCCTGGACCCGGGATCTGGAACGCGCGCAATCCATGGCCCGGCTGCTGCGCGCCGGATCGGTGAAGATCAACGGCTCGGGCATGGAATTCACGCTGCCCTTCGGCGGTTTCGGCCAGTCCGGGCTGGGCCGCGAGAACGGCCGCCACGGCGTGCTGGCCTTCACCGAAACCAAGTCTGTGATGCTCGGCTATTAAGGTAACCCCCCGTGGCCCGGCCACGGGGGAAACCCGGTTGACGTAAATTCAGGCCGCTTCGAGCGCGGGCACGTCCGATGCATTGGCCCAATTGCCGTGCAGGCCGAAGCGCAGGCGCACCGGGATGTCGATCGTAGCGATCGGGCCCTGTTCGATATTGGTGGCTTCGAACAGCAGCAATTCGCTGCCACGTTCTTCCAGCCGGTTGCAGACCATCACGATCCAGCCGTCGCCTTCGGCCGCATCGGGGCTGCGCGGGATGAAGCACGGCTCCTGAATGCTGGAGACGGGGCCGCACCACCATTTCTGTTCCTTGCCGGTTTCCAGATCGACCATGCCCAGCGTGTTCATCACCCAGCCGCCCGCGCTGCCGCCCTTCAGTTCGACCGGCTGCGAGGGGTCGATCACGACCAGCCAGCCATAGCGGTACTTGCTGCCGCAATAGCGATCGTCGAAGCGCGGGAATTCGCCGATCATGTCGGACAGGCGCTGCGACTGATATTCTTCCGCATTCTGGGCCATGTCGACGGTCCAGCGCGTGAGATAGGTTGCGCCAGCCACCGGATCGAAGGGCGCATCGTTGATGTCGGGGAAGAACGGCATCATGTTGTTGGCGGCCACCGGCAGGTCGAGATGAATCTTCGTCCCATCCTGGAAGGCGTTCATCACATGGGCGGTGAAGCAGCTGGGACCGGTGAACCAGCGGATATCCTCAGCCGTCGTTCCCGGTTTGCGGGGCACTACGGCGAGATGGCTGGGCAGCGAGGTGTCGAAGCCGAAATGCGGCTTGCCCGCCTTCAGGCGATCCCAGCTGCTGGTCATGCCCATTACCGTGAACAGCGCATAATCCGGCGTGATCGCGAAATCATGCATCATGCAATAGTAAGGCGTTTCGAACCAGATATCGAACAGCAGATTGCCGTCCGCATCGATCTCGTAATAGGTCATGTCGCGGGTGAGGATGCCCTTGGAGGCATAGCCGAAGCCGCACAGATTGCCGGTGGCCGGATCGGTCTTGGGATGGGCGGTGAAGGTTTCGCCGGTCATCTTGCCGTCGAAATCGGTGTAGCCGAAGGTTTCGAGCGAACCCGGGTCCATCACCAGAGCGGGCGAATCTTCCTTCAGCGCATAGAGGCGTCCGCCGTGGATATAGGCATTGGTGTTCGCGGTGCCGCGAATCTTGCCCTTCACCTCTTCATCGTCCGTCAGCGGATTGCGATAGGCGCCGAACACGGCGCGACCCGCCGCGTTTTCCAGCTTCCACTTGTCGGTCTTGGCCCAGCGCTGGTGGTAATCGACCTTCCCGTCCTTGAAGCGGAACATGGAGATCATGCCATCGCCATTGAAGGCAATGTCATTGCCCAGCTTGGGCGGAAACTGATGTTCCGGCTGCACACGGAAAAACGCGCCGTCCAGTTCGGGCGGAATCGTTCCATGGAAGTTGAGATCCTGCACATCGGCTTCGACTCGCGAGGGCTTGTTGAAGCCCGTGAATGCCGGAACGTCGGGGAAACTTGTCACACATCTCTCCTGAGTGTTCTTATTGACAGAACATCATTCTATTAATGAAACAGAGATATGTCCAGCATTTCGTGAGGGTTTTGCCCTCGGTGCATCACGGATTTGACAAAGGCAGGAATCATCGCCTAAACGAAAAAGAACATAGTTCTGTTAGAAAGAACGACCAGTTCCAATGCTGGCGTTATTCGGGAGAAAATTGATGCGAATGAGCAATCTCCGTTCGATGCTGCTTGTCGGAGCCGGGGCTGCCGCCTTGCTTCCGGTCGCTGCGTTTGCGCAGGATGGGGAGCCGAAGGCTGCGGATGAGACCAATGAGATCATCGTGACCGCCCAGTTCCGCGAGGCTAGCGCCCAGGACACGGCTATCTCTCTGGAAGTGCTGTCGGCTGACGATCTGGCCAAGGCCGGTGTGACCCAGCTTACCGATCTCAACCGCGTTGCGCCCGGCGTGCAGGTCAGCCAGGGCGGAACGGCGTTGCAGATATTCATTCGCGGCGCGGGCGATTTCTCGACCACCTCCTATAATGACGCAGCCGTGGCGCAGAGCTTCGATGGGGTTTTTTCTGCCCGCACGCAGTGGGTGGCTGGCACCTTCTTCGACCTTGAGCGTGTGGAAGTGCTCAAGGGGCCGCAGGGTACGCTCTATGGCCGCAATTCCACCGGCGGTGTGCTGAACATCCTGCCGGTGCAGCCCCAGCTGGGCGAGACTTCCGGCTATGTGCTGGCCGGCGTCCAGAACTATGACGGCTTCCTGGCCGAAGGCGCCGTCAACGTGCCGATCGGCGATAAGGCTGCCATCCGCCTTGCCTATCAGGGATCGTGGCGCGACGGTTACATCAGCGACGGTACCGATGACGACAAGCATCAGTCGGTTCGCGGACAGATCAAGGTGGAGCCGACCCCGGATCTGACTCTGCGTCTGGCTGGCAATTACCAGCATCTCGGCGGTCGTGGCCATGGTCAGGTGATCTATGCCGAAACCGCGCCGACCGGCCCGGGTATCGCCAATCCGCAGCCGATCACGCCCAAGGATCGCTGGACCTCGATCAACGATTCCTTCAACGACCTGACCAGTCAGCTGGTTGCGCCTCCGGGGTCTTATCTGATCGATACCAGCAAGGTGCAGCAGGATATCGACGCCTGGGGCATCAGTGGCCATCTCGACTGGGATCTGGGCCCCGCGACCCTCACCGTCATTCCCGCCTATCAGCGCGTAGTGAATGATTCCCAGTCATACCCCGCGCTGAGCTATCTTTCGGTCAATCCCTACACTGGCGATCCGACGACTTCCGACGCCCAGACGCTGGAAGTCCGCCTCGGAAATTCGGATGGCGCGCTCACCTGGGTTGTAGGCGGCTATTATTTCAACGAGGATCAGGACAGCCTCAATGAAGTGTCGCTTGGTCTGGCCAGCGACACCGCCTTTGTCGCGGATCTCAATACCAGGGCTTATGCGGCCTTCGGCGAGGCAACCTATTCGCTCACCGACAGCCTCCGCCTCACCGCTGGCCTGCGTTACACGGATGAGACCAAGACGGTCGATGCCCATCGCTATGCCAGGAAGGGCAGCTTTGCTTGTCCTGCTGGCGGCACGGGCCCGGGCGATAGCTGCGAGCTGCTGACCTCGGGCGGGACCTGGGTACAGGGCAGCTATTCAGCCGATCGCCTGAACTACAAGGCCGGCTTCGAATTCGATGCCGGGGCGGACAACCTGCTTTACGCCAATGTCACCACCGGCTTCAAATCGGGCGGTCAGGCCAATGCCGATCTCGATCCCTATAAGCCGGAGGACGTGACTGCCTTTGCCGTCGGTTCGAAGAACCAGTTCCTCGGCAGGACAATCACTCTCAACCTCGAAGGCTTCTATTACGAGTATAAGGACAGGCAGGAGAACTTCGCCTCGCTCGATCGTGGCGGCGCTCAGGTTTCCTCGCTGTTCAACGCAGGCAAGGCGACCGCCAAGGGCGGCAGCGTCGAGTTCGCGTGGGAGCCGACGCATAATGACTCCTTCCGTGCCGGTGTCGAATATGTCGACAGCGAGTACAAGGACTTCACCTACTACAATTACAAGACATCCAACCCCGATCCGCGCACGGCTTGCGCCGTCTCCGCAGTGCCTAACGGCAATGCACAGATTGGCTATTGGCAGATTGACTGCAACGGATTCCAGCTGCCGCGCACGCCCAACTGGTCCGGCTCGGTCAGCTACGATCACACATTCGATCTCGCCAGTGGTGCCACGATTGCCTTCTCGCCGAACATGACCTTTGCCAGCTCGCGCTGGCTCTCGGCCGAATTCGTCGAAAATGCGCGGGCCAAGGGTTACGCGGTGTTCAATGCCAGCCTGACCTATCGCACGGCAAACGAGAACCTCTCGGTTCAGGCATTCGTGCGGAACATCACCAATGAGGCTGTGTACACCGGTTCGCAGCAGGCACCGTTCATTGCCAACTACACCGGGCTCGATATCCAGCCGCCGCGTACCTACGGCATGCGCGTCCGCTACGGGTTCTAGGTTTCCTCCCCGGCGGCGGGGGCGGCAGGATGAACACCTGCTGCCTTCGCCGCTCCGGGGCGAAGCATGAGTATTTAACAGAACGACGTTCTATCAAATAAAACGGATTTCAGTATGCGTTTGGCACGATACGATGGTGGCAAGATTGGGTTGGTGGCGGATGGCGGCGTCATCGACGTTTCCGACATCGCCGGTGTTTCGCCCGAAGCATGGCCCGACACGGCGCCGCTGCGCCTGATCCGCGATTTCGAAAAGCTCCGGCCCGCGCTCGAAGCTGCCCTGCGCGAGCGTGTAGCGGTGCCGTTGGCCGATGTGCGGCTGGAAACCCCGATCCCCTGGCCGAACAAGGTGATCGCCTATCCGGTGAACTACCACGCCCATGGGCGGGAGATGGGCGCGGGCTATCGCGCCAAGAACCAGGGCTTCTTCCTGAAGCCCAGCTCTTCGGTCAGCGGACCGAGCGATCCGGTGGAACTGCCTGCCGTCCCGGGGCGCGAAGTCCATCACGAAGCGGAACTGGGCATCATCATCGGCAAGGAATGCCGTGCCCTGCCGCGCGAACGCTGGCACGAGGCGGTGTTCGGCTATGCCTGCCTGCTCGACATGGTGGTGCGCGGCCGGGAAGAGCGGGTGTTCCGCAAGGCTTATGACAGCTTCTGCCCGGTCGGCCCGTGGATCGTCACTGCCGACGAGGTGGGACATCCCGACGCGCTTTCGATGAAGCTGTGGGTGAATGGCGAGTTGCGCCAGGCGGCAAATACGCGCGATCTGGTGCTGGACATTCCCGGCATGATCGAGACCGCGTCTGCCGTGATGACGCTCTATCCCGGCGACATCATCGCCACCGGCACGCCCGAGGGCGTCGGCCCGGTGAAGGATGGCGACACGATCCGCATCGTGATCGAAGGCGTGGGCGAGATGTCCATTCCGGTGGTGCAGGGCAGCCGCGGCATGACCGAGGTCTTTGCGGAAGCTTATGTCCCGCCGATCGTCAAGCAGGAGCTGACGGCAAAATGAGCGCCCCCGCCGCCGAGCTGGAGGCGCTTTACGCCTCTTTCTCCGATCTCAACATGGAAGGTGGCTGGCATCGCAAGGTGCCCGCGCTCTGGCCCGAGCCGCGCGCCAATTTCCTGCCGCATGTCTGGCACTATGCCGATGTCCGGCCGATCCTCGACCGGGCGGGCGAACTGGTCGACACGGAATTTGCCGAGCGCCGCAATCTGACGATGTTCAATCCCGTCGAAGGGAACATCTACTCCACTGTGCGGACGATCGTGGCGGCCTATCAGATGGTCAAACCGGGCGAGGTCGCGCGGGCTCACCGCCACACGCCCAACGCCCTGCGGCTGATCCTGGAAGGTCACGGCACCTATACGGTAGTGGATGGCAAGCAGGTGGAGATGCGCCCCGGGGACGTGCTGCTGACGCCCAATTGGGCCTGGCATTCGCACGAGAATCTCGGGGCCGAGAATTGTTACTGGATGGATTTCCTCGATGTGCCGCTGGTGCATCTGCTGGAGCCGATGTTCTACCAGCCCCATCCGCAGGGCGTGGAACCTTCGCCCGAGCGTATCGAGACCGCACCCATCGCCTTCCGCGCCGAGGATATCGATCGCGGGCTCGCGCAAGCAGCGCCTGATCCCGCGCAGGGTGGCCTGAGGGCGATTACGCTTGGGCCCGCGGAACTGGCTTCCATCGCGCTCGACGTGATCCGGCTCGATCCGGGCCAGCAGGGCGGGGAAATCCGCGAGACCAGTAACGCCATCTATGCCGTGATGGCGGGCGAAGGCGCGATCGAGATCGACGGCCAGAACTTCGCCTGGTCCTTCGGCGATACGATCGCGGTGCCCGCCTGGCGCCCGCATTCGCTAGCGGCGGGGCCGAAGGGAGCAAAGCTCCTCAAGGTTTCGGACCGCCCCCTCATGCAGAAACTCGGGTGGTACCGCCGTGGCGGTGCCGGTGAAGCGGCGTGATCGCCCGCGCTTCCCTCATGACCCGCCCCCCACACAAGTCTGGAGTAATTTATGGCAGATAAGCCTCGCATCACGATTGCCGGTGGCGGTATTGGCGGCATGGCTGCCGCGCTTTCCCTCCTGCGCCGTGGCTTTCCCGTTGAGGTCTATGAACAGGCGCCCGAGCTTGGCGAAGTGGGCGCCGGGGTGCAGATCAGCCCCAACGGTTCGCGTGCGCTGGATTCGCTGGGTGTGTTCGAGGCGCTGCGTGCGCAATCCTGCGCCCCCAAGCGCAAGGAATTCCGCCTGTGGAACACCGGCCGCGCCTGGCCGATGTTCGATCTGGGGCCGGTGGCGATCGAGAAATATGGCTATCCCTATCTCACCGTATTCCGGCCCGACCTGCTGAGCACGCTGTATGACGCGGTGCGCGCAATCGATCCCAACGCGGTGCATCTGGGCTGCGAAGTGGTGGGCGCCGAAGCCGATGACGACAAGGCCGTGCTGACCCTCAAGGACGGGCGCCGCATCGAAAGCGACGTGCTGATCGGTGCGGATGGCGTGAAATCGAATGTGCGCAAGAGCCTGTTCGGCGACGATCACACCGAATTCACCGGCATGATCGCTTGGCGCGCTGTGATCCCCATGGAATTACTGCCGGAACGCTTCCGCGAACTGGTGGGCTGGACCTGGATCGGGCCGGGTGGCCATCTGGTGAATTACCCCCTGCGCGGCGGCAAGCTGATGAACATGATTGGCACGATCGAGCGCGACGACTGGCAGGTGGAATCCTGGTATGCCGAAGGTTCGGTGGAAGAATGCTTGCGCGATTTCGCCGGCTGGCACGAAGATGTGCAGACGCTGATCCGCGCCGCGCCCAAGGTGCTGAAATGGGCCTTCATGGAACGCCCGCCGCGCCAGATCTGGAGCATGGGCCGCGCCAGCCTGCTGGGCGATGCCTGCCATGCCACGCTGCCATTCCTTGCGCAGGGTGCGGTGATGTCGATCGAGGATGGCGTCATCCTGGGCCGCTGCCTCGACAAATATGCCGATCCGGTGGAAGCACTGAAGAAGTACGAGCAGGCACGTGTGGAGCGCACCAGCAAGATGGTGCGCGGGGCCAAGGACAACACCGCCCGCTTCCACGAAGCCGCGCTCAAGACCGAGGAAGGCGCCGTTGCCTACATGGAAAGCGAATGGAGCCGCGATCCGATCAAGGACCGCTACGACTGGCTCTATCGCTATGACGTGGAGACCGCCGAAATATGAGCGCAGCGCCAGCGCCCGCGCGGCAGCTGGAGGGGATCCGGGTCCTTGACCTGACGAATATCCTCTCCGGCCCCTATGCCGCCTTCCAGCTCGCCCTGCTCGGTGCGGAGGTGATCAAGGTCGAACGGCCCGACGGCGGCGATCTGGCGCGCAAGCTGGGCGCCGATCCGGCGTTGAACGAACAGATGATGGGCACATCCTTCCTAGCGCAGAATGCGGGGAAGAAGTCCGTCACGCTCGATCTCAAGAAGCCCGAGGGCAGGGCGCTGTTCCGGCGGCTGGCGGCGACGGCGGACGTGTTGATCGAGAATTTCCGTCCCGGCGTAATGGACCGGCTGGGGCTGGGATACGAGACGCTGGCGCAGGACAATCCCGGCCTGATCTATTGCGCGATCACCGGCTTCGGGCAGGAAGGGCCGCTCAGCGGCAATCCCGCCTATGACCAGATCATCCAGGGCTATTCCGGGGTGATGAGCATCACCGGCGATGCGCAGTCGGCGCCTTTGCGCGTGGGCTATCCCCTGTGCGACACTCTGGGCGGGCTGACGGCGGCCTTCGCCATTTCCAGTTCGCTCTATGGGCGGGACCGGACGGGCAAGGGCTGCTTCATCGACGTGTCCATGCTGGACGCCACGCTTTCGGCCATGGGCTGGGCAGTGTCGAACTATCTCATTGCCGGGGTTGAGCCGCGGCCGCTGGGCAATCAGAACATGACTGCAGCCCCGTCGGGCGCCTTCACTGCGGCGGACGGCCAGATCAATGTCGCGGCCAACAAGCAGGAACAGTTCGAGGCGCTGTGCGAGGCGATGGGCCTGCCGGAGTTGATGGAAGACCCGCGTTTTGCCGAACGCGAGGCTCGCAAGCGCCATCGCGAAGAATTGAACGCCATCCTCAATCGCGTGTTCGCCACGCGCCCGGGCGCCGAGTGGGAGGAATTGCTCAACCGCGCGAACATCCCCGCCGGGCGCATCCTCACCATCCCGCAGATACTCGATCACCCGCAGACCCGGCAGCGCAATTTCCTGCAGGAAACCGGTGGGATCACGGTTGCGCGCAGCGGCTTCCTGATGGCCGATGCCCAGCCTTCCGCCGCCTGCCCGCCGCCGCGCCTTGGCGAACATAGCGGCGAGATTCTCGGCTCGCTGGGCGTGGACGAGGCGGAGCTGGAACGGCTGCGGGATGCCGGTGTCGTGTGATGGCGCCGTGCGATCGCCGGGCGGCGGCGAGTTTCGGCAGGTCAGACGCCCCGGAACAGCCCCGGCTGCGCGCCCAGCATCCGCGAGAGGGTAATCACCTGTTCGGCCAGGATCGGCTTCAGCTCGGCGACCTTGGCGTCGTTGAAGCGGGAGATCGGGCCGGACAGGGTAACCACGCCCACCAGTTCGTTGCCCTGCCCGAAGACGGGCGCGGCCAGCGCGGCCATTTCCGGCGTCACCGTGCCAAAGGAGCCGACCACCAGATCGTCCAGCGTATAGGGACCGCCCGAGCCTTCGAATTTGAGGAAGGCGGTGGCCGAAGCGCCCTTGTCCAGCGGGCGACGGTCACCCAGGCGGATGGTATAGTCCCGGATCGTCTGGTTCCCGTCCACGCGGAACAGGCACATCTGCATTTCCGCATGGCGGATGAAGAAGCTGGCGCCTTCGCCGGTTTCGACCACCAGCCGTTCCAACGTGGGATGCACGAACTGCCGCAGGTCGAAGGAATCCTGATAGATGCTGGCCAGTTCCAGCAGGCCGGGGCCCAACTGGTAGCTGCCATCGGCGCGCTGGATCACGAAATAGGACTTTTCCAGAGAACCCAGCAGGCGCAGGATCGTGCTCTTGTAGAGCCCCGTCGCGCGCGAAAGTTCCGCCAGCGTCATGACCGGCCGCTGATGCGTGAACGCCTGCATGATCGCAAACGCCCGATCCACTGCAGCCACGCCGCCCTTGGAATTCATGTTACCCCTCCCACATTCAATTACGAACCATCGTTCTGCTATGTAGAACGATGAATATCCTTGTCAACAAGGCTTTGCAGGAAATTTGACGGCATGACCCAACTCCCCGACCGCGTCTTCATCAAGGAAGAAGGCCCCCGTGAAGGCTTCCAGATCGAAGGCGGCGATGTTCCCACCGCCCGCAAGATCGAACTGATCGATGCCCTCTCGCAGACCGGGCTCCGTCATATCCAGACCGTGTCCTTCGTAAACCCCTCTCTGGTGCCGGGAATGGCCGATGCGGAACAGGTGGTGGCCGGTTTCACGCCGCAGCCGGGGGTGGCCTATGCCGGGCTGTGGCTCAACAGCAAGGGGCTGGAACGCGCGATCGCCACGGGCCGGCTGGCGCTGGACGGCAAGCTGACGCTCTATGCCTCCGACGCGTTCCTCAAGCGCAACCAGAACCGCACGCCCGATCAGCAACTGGCCGCCCAGCCGGAACTGATCCGCATGTATCGCGATCACGCCATTCCGGTGCGCACCGGCTTCGTCACTGCCGCTTTCGGCTGCAATTTCGCCGGCGATGTAGCGCCTGCTCGCGTGGTGGAACTGGTGGGCCAGTTGCAAGATATCGCGGCGGCGGAAGGCGAGACGCTGGAGATCGTGGGGCTGGGCGATACTATGGCCTGGGCCACGCCGGAGCGTATCCGCCGTGTGGTGGGCATGGTGCGCGATGCCTATCCCCAGCTGGAACTCTCGCTCCACCTGCATGACACGCGCGGGCTGGGTCTCGCCAATGCCTATGCCGGACTGCAGATGGGCGTGCGCCATTTCGACGCGGCCGTGGCCGGGCTGGGCGGCTGTCCCTTTGCCGCCCACAAGGGTGCGGCGGGCAATATCTGCACCGAGGATTTCGTGCTGATGTGCGAAGAAATGGGCATCGCCACCGGGGTCGATCTGGAAAAGCTGATCGAATGCGCGCTGCTGGCCGAGGATATCGTGGGCCACCCGCTGCCCGGCAAGGTCAAGCAGGGCGGCACTCTGGCAAGGCTGCGCAGCAGGATCGCGGGCTGAGAGAAGGCCGCGCAGGATGACAGGAACGCTTCCCACCGCCTGGGGCAGGCTGGACGGCGCGATGCAGCAGCGGCTCGCGTGCCTGCCGCGCTCGCTGCGATTGCTGCTGGAGAACGCGCTGGGCCATGGCGCCGGGCCGCAGGTGGCGGAAGGCTTCGCTGCCCGGCTGGCGGGAAGGGGAGAAGGGCTGACCGTGCCCTTCGCCCCCACGCGCATCCTGATGCAGGATACGGCGGGCGTCGCCGCACTGGTCGATCTTGCTGCCCTGCGGGACCGGGCGGCGCAAAGCGGCGCCAAAGTCGATGCCAGCGTGCCTATCGACCTGGTGATCGACCATTCGGTGAAGGTCGATTTCAGCGGCATGCCCGACGCGGCGGAACGCAACATCGCGCTGGAGTTCCAGCGCAACGGAGAACGCTACGGCTTCTTCAAATGGGCCGAGCGCGCCTTTGCCTCGCTGCGGGTGGTGCCGCCGGGCAATGGCATCTGCCACCAGATCAATCTGGAGCGCCTCTCCGCCATCGCCCGCTCGGCAGCGGATGGCAGCGGCCTGATCCTGCCCGAAGTGGTGATCGGCACCGATAGCCACACCACCATGATCAATGCGCTGGGCATCCTCGGCTGGGGCGTGGGCGGGATCGAGGCGGAAGTGGCGGCGCTGGGCCAGCTTGCGGATATCCCGATCCCCCCGGTCACGCAGCTGGTGCTGGAAGGCGCGCCCGCCCCGGGCGTAAGCGCCACCGATGTCGCGCTGTCGCTCACCGCCTTCCTGCGCGGGCAGCAGGTGGTGGACCAGATCGTCGAATTCACCGGCCCGGGCGCGGCAGGTCTCAGCCTGCCGGACCGGGCTGCCATCGCCAATATGTGCCCCGAATATGGGGCGACCGCCGGCCTGTTCGCGGTGGATGCGGAGACGCTGCGCTACCTCGGCTCCATGGGCCGCAGCGGCGAGGACCTGGCGCTTTACGAAGCCTATGCCCGCCAGAGCGGCCTGTGGGCGGATGACGAGACGGCGCGCCACTATAGCCGGACCTTGCGTTTCGACCTGTCCGGCGTGGTGCCGGTGATGGCGGGGCCTGCCCGGCCGCAGGATATCCTGCCCCTGCCGCAGGTTCCGGCCAGCCTGCCCGCGCGGGAAGGCAGCGCGGATGGCGCGGTGCTGATCGCGGCGATCACCAGCTGCACCAACACCGCCAATCCCGTGCTGATGCTGGAGGCAGGGCTGGTGGCTCGCCGCGCGGCAGAGCTTGGCCTGCGCCCGCCGCCCTGGGTCAAGACCAGCCTCGCGCCCGGATCGCGCTCCATGGCCGATCTGCTGAGCCGCGCGGGCCTGCTGCCCTATCTGGAGCAGATCGGCTTTTCGGTGGTCGGCTTCGGCTGCACCACTTGTGTGGGCAATTCGGGCGAACTCATGCCCGAAGCGCTGGCCATGCTTGAGGCCGATCCAGCACTGGTCGGGGCGGCGGTCCTCTCCGGCAATCGCAACTTCCCCAACCGCATCCATCCGCGCGTGCGGGCCAATTATCTCGCCTCCCCGCCGCTGGTGGTCGCCGCCGCGCTGGCGGGCAGGGTCACGGTCGATCTCGCCTCCGCGCCGCTTGGAACCGATGCGCGAGGGAAGGACGTGCTCTTTGCCGATCTGTGGCCCGCCCCCGGCGAGGCAGCGGGCATTCTGGCCGAGCTGGAGCGCGAAGGCCTGCCCTCCGCGCCGCTGGACAATGCGCATTGGGATGGCCTGCCCGCGCCCTATGGCGATCTGTTCGCGTGGGAGAGGCGCTCGCTCATTATCCGCCGGCCGCCCTTCTTCGACGATAGTGCCACACCGCCGGAGGCTGCGATCCGCGATGCCGCCGTGCTGCTGTGGCTGGGCGACAGCATCACCACCGATCACATCTCCCCCATCGGCGCGATCGCGGCGGATTCGCCTGCCGCCCGCTGGCTGCGCGAGCACGGCTGGCAGCGCGCCGATCATGGCGGCTATGGCGATTTTCGTGGCAATCACGAAGTAATGCTGCGCGGCACTTTCGACAATCGGCGGCTGGTGAACCGCCTCGCCTCGGGCGAGGGCAATCGCGCGCCCGATGCCGCCGGGATCGAGACGAGCATTTATGAGGCCGCCCAGTCTCATCTGGCCGAAGGGCGGGCGATGGTCGTCTGGGCGGGCGAGGCCTATGGCTGCGGCTCCGCGCGGGACTGGGCTGCAAAGGGCACCGCCCTGCTGGGCATCCGCGCCGTGATCGCCCGCAGTTTCGAGCGCATCCACCGCAGCAATCTGATCGCCATGGGCGTGCTGCCGATCCGGCTGGAAGGGACTGCGGAACCGGCGCTAAGCGCGGCGAGCCGGGTGACGGTGCATGGGCTGGAAGATGCCGGTATCCACACCCCGCTGCGGATCGAAGTGAGTGGTCCGGGCGGCGGTGAATTCACCGGCATTGCCCAGCTTGCCACCGCGCAGGATGTGGCACTGTTCCGCGCGGGGGGCATTCCGAGGATGCTTGCCGGGGCCTATCCGGCAGCGGGAAGCTGAGAGACCATCCTCCAGAGCCTAGGCGGCGTGGACAAATTCGGCAGCTAACTATGGAATTCGACCAAGAGCAGCCTTTCCGGACACGACAACATTGCGGACATCCAAGTGCTCAGCCACAACGAGGCATGGCAAACGATAATCTTGGTTGGCTCATGAATTGGTTTGTTCAAGAGTGTAACAATGACTGGGAACATTCCTACGGGGTCAAAATTGACACCTTGGATAATCCCGGATGGACAATAGAGATCGACCTAAGAGAGACCTCATTGGAAGGAAGGTCATTTGAGTCCAAGCGTGGTGAGCCCGCTAGCGATTTGGACGAATGGCGGACGCTCGGAAGCTGGTGGGTGGCAGAGGCCGATGGATTTCGGTTCAAAGCCGCTTGTGGCCCCACAGACCTCTCTAATGTGATCGGCGTTTTCCGGGAATGGACCGAAAGTTGAACGCCCTACGTTCGCCCTCCACAACTTGCCTGCCAATGCCACCATTCCGGACACGACAACAAAGCTTCCGTAAGGCGAACACCACTTCAGGGTATCGAAAAATTGAACGTGTCCGGTTCCCGGTTGATCAACGAAGCTGCACCGTTGTGGCGGATATGGGATAGCGCGTGCTTTCGGCATTGCCGGTGGGTGTTGATCTGTTTCTCGACCCACCGGCGACGATGGCGGTTGGAAAGGGCAATCCGCTCGGCTTCGAGGATGCTCACGTTGTGCCGTGCGCGAAGCTCTTTAATAAGTTGGAGCCAGCGGCTGTAAGGGTCGATGTCTCGGCTCATTCTCAGGCTACGGTGAACTTCCGTCAATTCCTCTGGTGAACGCGGAAGCGCAGGATTTTCCATCAGTCTTTTCTATCGCTCAAAGCGTCCGCTTTCCACAACATTCCTGTCGTACCGTTCGCAAAACAGCTTACCAAAAGCGGACGATTATCCAGTTCGGAATTTATCCACGCCGCCTAGCTCACATCCAGATCCACATGGATGCGGATGGCGTCGTGGCGCCAATATTCCTGATCGTATTCGACCACGCGCCCGGCCGCGTCGAAGCAGGTGCGCACGACCAGCAGGCCCGGGGTGCCGGCCTTAACGCCCAGCTCGTCCGCCGCGCTTTTCACCAGCGCGCAGGGCCGCATGCTGACGCGGTTGCGGGCGACGGACAGGCCGTAATTCTGGCTGAGAATCTGGGTGAGCGAGCCGTCGAGCGAACGGTCGCACAGGCCCGGGGCCAGCTTGGGATCGACCGTGATCCGCTCGATTAGCACCGGCCGCCCGTCGATCGAGCGGCGGCGGGTGATGACATAGAGGCGCGTGCCGGGGGCGACGCGGAAGATATCCGCGATGGCGGGCAGAGCGGGCAGTTCCTCGGTGGAGAGCGTCTCGGTGGAAGGGGTGCGGCCCTGTTCGGCGACATAGCTCATGAAGCTGGCCCAGCGGGTGGGATCGTAAGTGACCGGCGGGGGGGAGACATACCAGCCGCTGCGATCGCGGCGGTAGATCAGCCCTTCGGCCTCCAGTTGGAACAGCGCCTCGCGAATGGTGCCGCGCGCCGCGCCATTATCGGTCTGCATCCGCCGTTCGGACGGCAGGCGCGCGCCGGGGGGCAGCTTGCCCAGCTCGATCCCTTCGGCGATCTGATCCCGCAGGGCGAGATATTGCGGCATCGCAGGTTCGCTGGCCACCTTGGGCGCGGCCACCTTTGCAGGCGCCTTCGCCCGGCGTTCGGCTGGAGAGTCGGCGGCGGGGGCGCTGGATGTCTGGTCGGGCCTTGATGGCATGATCGGGCGGGCCTTCACGGGAACGATGCGAAATGAGGGCGGTAGTGCCCCCCTGTGAAGACTATTGCGGCATGGGGCGCCGCAAACGCAAGAGGGCGGATGGAAGCGCGAGGGGACCAACCCTTGCTTCCATCCGCCCATGTCGCGGAACCATGGGCTCCGCTATCGGCATTCAGGCGATCAGTAGGTGTAGCTCAGCCGCGCGAGGAAGGTGCGGCCGGGCTCCAGGTAATCCTTCTGATAGGAAGGATTATCGCCCTTGGTGGTGTAATATTTCCAGTCGTTCAGCAGATTGCCCACGTCGAAATCGAGCGCGAGATTGCCGGTAAGATTATAGCGCGTGTGCAGATCCACGCTGCGGTTGTGCTGCACCCATTTGTCCACCGCATTGTCGCGCAGATCTTCGACGAACTTGCCGCGATAATTATAGGACAGCTTCGCCTCGAACCCGTATTTCTGGAAGGTCAGCGCCAGATTATAGAGCACATGCGGCGTGTTCACGAGGCGCATCTTCTCGCCCGCGCGATAGTCCAGCCCGCTTTCCGCCTCGCTGTGCTGCAGGGTCAGATTGCCTTCGAAGCCGAAGCCGTCGAAGGGTGCGGGCAGACCCTCGAAGCCCTTGATCAGGTTCAGTTCCACGCCATAGACCGTGGCCGTCTCGCCATTCTTGGGCTGGGTAATCTCGATCGTGCCGATAGTGGTGGCGGCATCCACCTGATTGCCGTTGGTGAAGATGAAGTCATTGATATGTTTGTAATATCCGGCGACCGAGAAGACGCTGGAGCGGTCGGGATAGACTTCCAGCGAGAGGTCGGCATTATAGGCCCTGGCGGGCTTCAGGTCCGGATTGCCTCGGCTGATCTTGGTGATCTCGTTGGTGATATCGTCGCGTGTGATGGATTCCCCGGCGGAGATATTGCCATATTCCGGCGGCGAATAGCCCGTCCACAGCGCCCCGCGGACGGCTATCTTGTCGCTGGGGCGGTAAGTTGCAGTGATGCTGGGCAAGAAGATAGTGTATTTACTGTCCGAACTCCCGAACCCGCTATTGTCGCCATCATCCACCCAATAGATGTTGTGGATGCTGCGATGTTCGAGGCGGCCACCTGCGACCAGCTTCACCTTGTCCCATTTGAACGCGGCAAGGGCATAGGCTGAATAGGTGCTCTCCGTCCCGCGCTTGTCGTCGCGCAACAGATCTTCCTCGCTCACGCTGTCGGGATTGGCGGCTTCGGCTGCCTTGATCGCGGCCACCACCGCATCGCGGCTGAACACGTCGCCGTAATAATACTGGCCGCCCAGCATGCTGGTGACTTCCTTGTCGACCAGACCCGATTCCTCGAGGTTCAGCCCATCGAGCGCAGTGCCCGAGAAATCGCCATCCCAGATCGGCGTATTGTCATATTCGCGCTTGGAGCGCAGCCACTTGGCGCCGGCCTGGACATAATCCAGTGCGCTGCCGACATCGTAGCGGGCATCGAGCTTTGCGGCGAAGCGGCTGTCGGTCTGCTTGGAACGCGAATGGCTGGCGCCGTCAAAGGGCAGCAGCGAGCTGTCGGTTTCGACGGGCACTGCATAGGCAGGCAGGCTGGCGTGCGGGAAGCGTGGATCGTTCGATACCCAGTCGATCCCCGTGGCGTTGAGCGGATAAGCGCATTTGTCGCAATTATAGCCGATCGAATAGCTGTCGGGGTTCTCGCGCGCACCGCCCGAATAACTCAGGCTGTAGTTCAACGTCAGGCCGCCGAAGGTGCTTTTGCCGCCGAATTCGGCTGTGCCCAGCGTTTGCGTGACGTCGATGGTGGAGAAACTGCGGGCGAACTGGAACGCCTGCGGGTTCCACACGCCCGAACGGCCATTGAGCGACCAGTATTTGCTGGCCGAACGGTCCGCATCGGTGATCTTGCCGTCGTCGTCCGTGTCCACGATCTGGGCAGTGGTGTAGCCATAGATATTGCCCAGCACATCATCGTGGCCGATGATCATGTCTTCTGGTTGGCGAAGGCTGGTGTCTTCCAGATTTACCTGCGTCAGGCGCGGGGTTGGGCGATTGCGATAGTCGGTATAATCATTGGTGCCGACCAGTTCCTGCCGCGCATATTGCCCGCGCAGGTAAAGCTCGGTCGTCTCGCCGTGATAGTCGAAGGAGAAATTGCCGCCATAGCGGGTCTGCTTCACGCGGCGATAATCGAGGTCGATGCCCGGCAGATGCATGTTCTGCTCCGAGATCGTCTCAGTCGAGTTCTTGCGCCAGATATGCGGTTCCCACTCACCGTCATTCTCGGTTTCCTGCCCATTGCCATGCGAAACGCCGTAATTGGCGGAGATGAACACGCCGAAGCGGCCATCGGCAAAGCGTTGGGCGAAGTCGGCCTGGCCCTGATAGATCGACGCATCCTCGCCTGCGGAATCCGCCCGGCCGTTAAGCCCGCCATTTGCATAGAGGCGCACGGTGGTCGGCTTCATGAAGTCGAAGGCATTGGGTGTGCGGAAATCGATCACCCCCGCGATCGCATCGCCATCCTGATCGGGCATGAGTGTCTTGGTCACGCGGATCGCGGCCAGCCCGTTGGGCGGCAGGACGCTAAGAGAGACGTCGCGGCTGCTCGGATCGGTCTGCGCCACGCGCACACCGTTTACGGTTACGGCGTTGTAAGTACCGGAAAAGCCGCGGATGGTGACATATTCGCCTTCACCCGTATCCTGATTTACCACTACGTTGACGCCGGGTAGGCGGGCGAGAGCATCGGCTACATTGGCATCGGGCAGCTTGCCCAGATCATCGGCCGAAACCTCGTCGATCACGGTTGCGGCGTCTTTCTTGGCCGCGATGGCGCTTTCAACGCTCAGCTTCTGGCCAGTCACGACGATGGCGGTGCCGTCTTCGCCCTCGGCGTGGGCAATGCCCGCGCTGAGGGAAGCAACAAGGCCGGCGGAATAGAATAGGGATCGCTTCAGAGCACGGCGAGACATTGCATGTTCCATGATAGCCCTCATGTTTCGCAAAGAAGGTTTTTAGAAATCAGGTGGTTGCTGTCAGGCAAAGGCGCATGGCGTCGCTTGCGGAAGGAGCTCCCGCAGGTGATTTTTTGCCGGTTCCTTTGTCACGGCGAGTCGTTGCTGCCGGTGATCTGGTATAGGCCAGATTCGGATTACATCAGCGTGACACTGGCGAGTGAATTGCAGAGAGAGTCCAGTGATCTTAAGATTAATATATTGATATTAAAGGATTAAATAATACTGCGCCGCAGCATAAGACTGGCGGCTGATCGCTAGGCGCGAATGGACGACCGCCGCACATGTGAGTTCGTCCGCACCGCGCATGATGACGCGGGCGGATGAATGGAGCGGATGAGGGGCGGGCGGAAGGAGGGAGGAGGGAGGAGGGGCTCTTCCGGCGGTCGATCAATCGGCGGCGGGATTTTCGCGGATGAGTGACTGGAGCAGGTCGCGATAGGTTTCGAGCCCGGGCACGATCCGGTCCGGACGCTTGCCCTCATCGTCGAAATGGCGCAGCAGCACAGCCTGTTCGAAGAAGGGCTCGGCCCGGAAGGCTTCGACCTCTCCGTCGCTCATCCTGCCGCCCTGCAACTGCAGGCTCAGCAGCGATGCGTCGCTCAGCCCTGCCTCATAGGTCGGCTCTACCGTGCATAGATAGCGCTTGGCATCGACGTGTAGCCTCACTGGTTCCGTCACTTCCGGGCCGAAACTGCGCGCCAGGAAGGCCGCGCCGTTGATCTCGTGCTTGCCATCGACGTTGAGTTTTACGGCAGCGTTTCCGGCGTCGTCGATAAGCTGGCCGACGTCGTGCAGCAGGGATGCTGCGATAAGGCTGGCGTCGCAGCCATGATCCTGTGCGAGCATGGCGCATTGCAGCGCGTGCTGAAGCTGGCTGGCATTTTCGCCGTAATGCTCACTGCCGAATTTGTCGAACAAGGAGAAAATGGAATCGATCATCGCGTTCGTCACCGCCCGTGCGTTTGCCAACAACCTGGGTGGAAAACCGGAGCGGAATTGCCTGGGTTGACGCAGGATTGTAGCTTTTGGACTATACCAAATCTGAGGTGCACATCTAGCGCAACGTCAGGAGCAAGGAAAGATGATTCGCAGTTCGCGGCGGCGATTTCTCGGAATGACAGGGGGGGCAGCGATCGCCTCGCTCTATCCGAACCTCATCGAGCGCGCGATGGCCATTCCGGCCCGCCGGCGCACCGGAACGCTGCAGGATATCGACCATATCGTGATCCATATGCAGGAGAACCGGTCCTTCGATCACTATCTCGGCATGCTCAACGGAGTGCGCGGGCTGGGCGATCCGCGCCCGCTGCGCCTGCCGGGTGGGCGCAGCGTTTGGGTCCAGCCATCTGCCCAGCATCCCGACGGCTTCGTGCTGCCCTATCACGGGGATTCGAAGACGACGCGGTCCTTCAAGGTCGATGGAGCGGACCAGTCCCATCAGGAAAATATGGTGATCTTCAATCGCGGCCGGTACGACCGCTGGGGTCATACGGACGAATTGCAGGACCGCATGCTCCATTATGCGGCCGGGGACCTGCCCTTCTATTACGCGCTGGCTGACGCCTTCACGGTTTGCGATGCCTATCACTGCTCCACGATGACGCAGACCTACCCCAATCGCCTGCATTTGTTCAGCGGGTGCAATGGAGGGGGCACGGTGGGCCGCGACCCTCAGATGCACAATTATGGTGAGGACGAGACGCCCAGCGCCGACATGCGCGAGGACCATCCGCTGGACCCGGATGCTTACACCTGGAGCACTTACGCGGAGCGGCTGCAGGAAGCCGGGATCAATTGGAAGGTCTATCAGGAATACGACAATTTCGGCGACAATCTGCTGTCGGTCTTCCCGGCATTCCGCCCCTGTCCGCCGGATTCCGAACTGTATCGCCGGGGCCGTTCCTGGGTGAGCGAACACAAGGAGGGGGCAGATCGCACCCGTTCGGACGGGGAGCAACTCGTCGCAGCCTTCCGTGCGGATGTGGAATCCGGCCAATTGCCGCAGATCAGCTGGATCGTGACCGCCGCCGACCTTTCGGAACATCCCAAGGCGGAACCTGCCAAGGGCGAGCACGTCACGGCCGGGCTGATTGCCGCACTGGTCGATAATCCCGAGGTTTTCGCGCGGACTGCCTTCATCCTCAATTATGACGAGGCCGGCGGCTTCTACGATCACATGCCGCCGCCAGTGCCGCCGGTGGGCGATTATCGCGGGCACAGCACTGTCTCGGTGGCCGGGGAGACCAAGCATTGGGGCCCGGATGCGGAAAAGGTACGGGGGCCGCATCCCATCGGCCTTGGCATCCGCACGCCGACCGTGGTGGTTTCGCCCTGGAGTCGGGGCGGTTTCGTCTGTTCGCAGCTGTTCGATCACACCTCGGTTCTGCGGCTGATGGAAGAGCGGTTCGGAGTTAAGGAGCCCAATATCAGCGACTGGCGCCGCTCGGTCTGCGGGGATCTCACCTCGGCTTTCGATTTCGCCAATCCGGATGAGCTGGCACATCGGATCGGCCTGCCCGAAACGGCGGATTTCAAGGATCGCGTGGCGCTTTCTCTGGCGGGGACGGCCAATGCCATTCCCGAAGTGCAGCAGCCCGCGCGCCAGATGGAGGGCCGTCGCCCGCATCGCCCGCTGCCCTATCGGTTTGCCGCTCAGGGCCGGGTTGCGCCGGATGGGCGGCTGCGGATCGAGCTGGCGAACGACGGGCCGGTGGGGGTGACTTTCACTGTGCATGACAATCTCGACCGGCTGGAGCCGAGCCATTTCACCATCGGTGCGGGCGATCACCATGTGGCGCAGGATTGGCAGAAAAGCGTGGCTCCTGCGGCTTACGATCTCACCCTGCACGGGCCGAACGGCTATTGGCGGCGCTATGCCGGGGCGCCAGGTGCTGCCATTGCGGAGGCGACCCTTGAAGAAGACCGGAAGGCTGAGGCGATCCGGCTTCAGCTGGCCAATAATGGCGAAAAACCGCTGGTTTTTGTGATCGAGATGGCGCCTGACTATGTTGGCGAGCAGCCGGCGAGGCGCGAAGTGGCGGTGGCGCCGGGCCAATCCTCCAACGTCGCCCTAGCGCTCGCTGCCACGCAGGGCTGGTATGATTTCACCGTGACGTCAGCCAGCGTGGAGGGCTTCCTGCGCCGTTTTGCGGGCAAGGTGGACAATGGCACCGCCGGCCTCACCGACCCCGGAATTGGGACACTGAGAGTGACCGTCTGAGTACCAGGGCAAGAGTGTGCACAAAGGGGCAGAGAGTGTGCACAAGATGGCCGACGGCGGCGACAAACATCCGCGCGGGGCACTGGCGAAGGGCATATCGCATCGGCGCCCTCCGTCGCCGCCGTCATGAAAGTGCAGTGAAACTGGCCTAGACCAGATTCTCCATTTCAGCTGACGGTGATTTTCTTGCTTCATCCCGCTTCGTCCGGCTCCGGGTCCGGCCCCGGACGCAAGGCTGCGCTCATCCTGGGCGGCATTGCCGCCTTCAGCGCCTATTTCGCCATGTACGCTTTTCGCAAGCCCTTCGCGGCGGCAACCTTTGCCGATCATGGGAGCATTCTGGGCGGGCTCGATTACAAGACCGTACTGCTGATCGCGCAGGTGCTGGGCTATGCCCTGTCCAAGCTGATCGGCATCAGGGTGATCGCGGAATTCGGGCGGCGCGGGCGGGCGCTGGCCATTCTGGGGCTGATCGTCACGTCCTGGGTGGCGCTGCTGCTATTCGCAATCATCCCGGCGCCGTGGAACGTGGCCTGCATGTTTCTCAACGGCTTGCCGCTGGGGATGATCTGGGGGCTGGTATTCAGCTATGTCGAGGGGCGGCGCGTTTCCGAAGTGCTGGGCGCGGTGCTATGCGCCAGCTTCATCATTTCCTCCGGCGCGGTGAAATCCGTGGCCGTGCTCGTGATGGGTTGGGGCGTGAGCGAGGCCTGGATGCCCGCCATTACCGGTGCGCTGTTCTTCCCCCTGCTGCTTGTTTCTCTGGTGCTGCTGGAGCGCATGCCGCCGCCCGACGAGCATGACGAGGCGGAGCGTACCGTGCGCGTGCCGATGCTCCGACAGGATCGGGCCGCCTTCCTGCGCAATTACGGGCTTGCCATGGTGCTGCTCGTCTCAGGCTATGTGCTGCTGACGGCGATGCGCGATTTCCGCGACAATTTCGCGGCCGAGCTGTGGACCGCGATGGGCTATGGCGGGGTTGCCTCGGTCTTTTCCGCCAGCGAACTGCCGGTGGCGGTCGTGGCGCTGGCGGCGCTGGGTGCGCTGATGCTGATCCGCGACAATATGCGCGCGCTGCTGGCCATGCATGCGATCATCTTTGCAGGCGCGGTGCTGCTGGGCCTTTCGACCCTGGCCTTCCAGATGGGGTTGCTTTCTCCGCTGCCCTATATGATTCTCACCGGGGCGGGGCTCTATTTTGCCTATACGCCGTTCAACGCCATGCTGTTCGACCGGATGATCGCGGCGATCGGTCATGCGGGAAATGCCGGCTTCCTGATCTATATTGCGGACAGTTCCGGCTATGTCGGCAGTGTCGCCCTGCTGCTTTATCGCAGTTTTGCGGCGCCGACGATGGACTGGCTGCCCTTCTATATCGACTGCGCATATTGGACGGCGGGGGCCGTTGCCCTGCTGACACTGTGTTCCGCGCTCTATTTCCATCTCCGTCTGGCAAAGAGGCACGCCCATGTCACAGCCGCAGCCTGACCTGATCGTCGTCGGGGCGGGGATTGTCGGTCTCGCCCATGCGCTGGCGGCTGCCCGCAAGGGGCTGCGCGTGTTGATGGTGGACCGGGATGCGCAGGCCAATGGCGCCTCGATCCGCAATTTCGGTTTCGTCACCGTTACCGGGCAGCAGCGTGGCCGGGTGTGGAACCTTGCACGGCGCAGCGCGGAAATCTGGCGCGAAATCGCACCTCAGGCCGGCATCGAGGTGGAGCAGGAAGGGCTGCTGCTGCTTGCCCGCCGGCCTGAGGCGGTGGATGTGATCGAAGCCTTTGCCGAGACCGAAATGGGCGATGAGTGCCGCCTGCTCACTCCTGCGCAAGCGCGCGATTATTGCCCGCAATTGCACGGCGAACTGGGCGGTGCGCTGCTCTCCACGGCGGATCTGAGGGTTGAATCGCGCACGGCTATTCCGCTGCTGGCGCGCTGGCTGGAACAGGCGCAGGGCGTGGAGATATTCAGAGGCGCTGCGGTAAGCCGGATCGAGCCGGGCAGTGTGATGCTGTCCGATGGAACGCGGCTGGCCGCACCCCGGATTGTGGCCTGTCCGGGTGACGATTGGGCAGGGCTGTTCCCGGCCGAATATGCGGCCGAAGGGATCACCCGCTGTCAGCTTCAGATGCTGCGCCTCGCCGCGCCGGGCTGGCGCCTGCCCCATCCGGTGATGAGCGATCTCAGCATGGTGCGCTATCTGGGCTATAGCGAGCTGTGCGCCACTGGCCCGCTGCGTCGCCGCCTTGCGCGCGAAGCGGCGGAGGAGCTGGAATTCGGCATCCATCTGATCGCGGTGCAGGGCGCCGATGGCTCGCTGGTGGTGGGGGACAGCCATGTCTATGCCGCTACGCCTCCCCCCTTTGCCGATGCCGCGATCGACGATCTGATGCTGCGGCAATTTGCCGAATTGTTCGGCCATGCGCCGCCCGTGATCCAGCGCTGGACGGGGACTTACGCCAGCGGGCCGGAGCACAGCATCATGCGCCAGCCCATGCCGGGCGTGCGGCTGGTGGTGGTCACCAGCGGCACCGGCGCTTCCACCTCCTTCGCGCTGGCGGAAGAGGTGATCTCCTCTATCCTTGAAGACTGAAAGGCATCTCATGCAGGCAAAATATCCCCCCGCTCTGAAGGCGGTGATCTTCGACTGGGCAGGCACGATGATGGATTTCGGCAGCCGCGCCCCGGTGATCGCACTGGTCAAGCTGTTCGAGGAACAGGGCGTGCCCATCACCGAAGCCGAAGCGCATGAGGACATGGGCCGGGCCAAATGGGATCATATCGCCTGCCTGCTGGCCAAGCCGCGCATTGCCGCTGCATGGGGAGCAGCCAAGGGCACTCCTCCGCAGCCCGACGATGCCCTGCGCCTGTTCGACAAGATCGGCCCGGCCATGATCGCCGCCGCGCGCGAATGCGCGGTGCTGATCCCCGGCGCGGCCGATGTGGCGCGCGATCTGCAGCAGGCGGGGGTCAAAATCGGGTCCTGCACCGGCTATACTCGCGAGATGATGGACCAGATCATGCCGCTGATCGCCGATCAGGGCTATGTTCCCGATTGCGTAGTTTGCGCCGGCGAAACGGCGGAAGGCCGCCCTTCGCCGCTGATGGCGTGGAAGAATCTGTTGGAGCTGGGCGCATGGCCCGCCAGTGCCTGCGTGAAGGTGGACGATACCGAAGTGGGCATTGCCGAAGGGCGCGCGGCGGGCTTGTGGACCGTGGGCGTGGCCGCCAGCGGCAACGAGATCGGCCTTACCGCGGAAGAACTTGCCGCGCTCGATCCGACAGAGCGGGAGGAGCGGCTGGCAGGCGCGCGCGCGAAACTGCTGGCTGCCGGCGCCCATGTGGTGGTGGATAGCGTGGCGGATCTGCCGGGGGCACTGGAAGGGCTGGAGATCGGTTGATCCGCAGCGCCTGACATATCGGCGGATGAGAGGCGGGCCTCACTACCCAAGGGGGGTCGGGCAGTGAGGCCCTTATCAGTGTCTGTAGAGATATCCGACCCGCCGCCGAAGCACGACCCGTCCTTTAGGGCAGGAGCGGGAAGGCGGACCGGTCAGAATCCCGCTTCCACTGCCAGCCGGATCGCATCGGCGCTGGTCCTGACGTCCAGCGCCTTGAGCAGGGCGGCGCGGTGCATCTTCACCGTGCGCTCGCTCAGGCCCAGCACATAGGCGATCTGCTTGTTGAGCTTGCCGGAGGACAGCATCTCCAGAATCTCGCGCTGACGGCCGGTAAGGCCGGCGATCTTGCCCTGCGCCGTGCTGCGCCGGTCCGCGCTGGAAAGCCCGGATGTGCCGATCACTTCCATCTGCGAACCCAGGAAATATTCCAGTTCGCCCGCATCGTCGAAGATCGGGGCCACCATTACGGCATTGCGGAAGGGCGTGCCGTCCTTCTTGTAATTGAGGATTTCCACCATCGCCGGATGGCGTTTGCGGATGGCGCTGCGCAGCACTTCGGTCAGCGCGGGTTCGGTATCCGGCCCGCTCAGGAAGCGGCAATTGCGCCCGACGATTTCCTCCCGCGCATAGCCGGTCAGCCGCACGAAGGCATCGTTGCAGGCGATGATCGGATTGTCTGCCTGGCGCGGATCGCTGATCACGGCGGCGGTTGGGCTGGCGTCGATTATGTCGTGTATGGCCATGGCCTGAAACTACCACTTCGCCGAATTGGGGCAAGCCACTGCCCTTTCGGCCATGTTGGCGAATTGGGGCTGCGGGGGCAACGCTGCTGTTTATGAACAGCCCCCGCCATCACTTTTCGCGCCCGTCCCGCAGAGGTCGCCCGCTGACATGAGAGTGGGGGTCGTCGGCGCCGGTATGGCCGGCCTCGCCTGCGGGCAAATGCTGGCTGCCTGCGGGGTGGAAGTCCGCCTGTTCGACAAGGGGCGTGGACCGGGCGGGCGCATGTCTTCCCGCCGGATGGAAACGCCCTGCGGCGCGGCGGTGTTCGATCACGGCGCGCAGTTCATCACGGCCCGCGATCCGGAATTCGTCGATCAGATCGGACGCTGGGAAGCGGCGGGCGCGGCTTCCCGCTGGCCCGAAGCGAGGGCGGACGCCTGGGTAGGGGTTCCGGCGATGAATGCCATTCCCAGGCATATGGCGCAGGGCCTGGATGTGACGGTTGGAGCGCATGTGCGCGGCATCGCGCGGAGCCCGCTCGGCTGGAGCCTGGCTTTCGCGCAGGGTTCGGCCGGGCCCTTCGATGCGCTGGTCATTGCCGTACCGGCCGAACAAGCCGCGCCTTTGCTGGGGCTCTATTGCCTCGATATGGCGCGGATTGCCGTGCTGGCGCCTTCCACGCCTTGCTGGGCGGCGATGCTGACCTTTGCCCAGCCGCTCGATTGCCCGCCGGTGATCCGCCATCACGGCATCATTGCCTGGGCAGCGCGCAATGGTTCGAAACCCGGGCGGACCGGGCCGGAGGCGTGGACCATCCACGCCGGCACCGAATGGTCACAAGAACATCTGGAGCAGACGCCCGAATTCGCCGCAGAGGCCCTGACCCGGGCCTTCCTCGCCGCAGCGGGGAGCGTTCAGGAACCTGCCGTTGCTGTCGCCCATCGCTGGCGGTTCGCCCTTTCCGGCGATGCCGGGCGGAAAGCGCTGTGGGACAGTACTTCCCGCCTTGGCGTCTGCGGGGACTGGCTGATCGGCGCGCGCGTGGAGGCGGCCTGGCTATCCGGCCGCCGCCTTGCGCAACTGATATTGGCAGAAGGTGTCCACCGCCCGGTTCAGCCGATAGCGCGCAGTTCCGGCAGGGCCTGATCCAGCGATTTGCGGATGATTTCCACCAGATCGTCGATCTGCTGGCGCGAGATGGTCAGTGGCGGGCACATCACGATCGTATCGCGGATGCCGCGCACCATCAGGCCATTGGCGATGCAGTGATCGCGCACGATCGGCCCGGCAGTGCCTTCCTTGCCGCCGAAACGCTCGTTCGTGCCCTTCTTGCTGACGATTTCCACCGCGCCGAGCAGGCCGATGGAGCGTGCCTCGCCCACCAGCGGGTGATTGGCGAGCCGGGCCAGCGCCTCGGCCAGATAGGGGCCGGTATCGTCGCGCGTTCGGGCAACCAGCCCCTCGCGCTCGATAATGTCGATATTGCGCAGGGCCACGGCGGCGCAGACCGGATGGCCTGAGTAGGTGAAGCCATGGACGAAATCGCCGCCGGTCTTCAGCACTTCCACGATATCGCTGGAAACGGCGGTGGCGCTGATCGGCAGATAGCCGGAGGATAGCCCCTTGGCCATCGGCACGAGATCGGGCGTGAAGCCCAGCGTCTGGTGGCCGAACCATTCGCCGGTGCGGCCGAAACCGCAGATCACTTCGTCCGCCACCAGCAAAATGCCATATTTGCGACAGATCGCCTCGACCTCCTGCCAATAGCCTTCGGGCGGTATCACCACGCCGCCCGCGCCCTGCACCGGCTCTCCGATGAATGCAGCGACGTTTTCCGGCCCGACTTCAAGGATGCGCTCCTCGATCGCGGCGGCGCAGGCATGGGCGAATTCCCGCTTGTCCATGCCGAAGCCTTCGCCGAACCAATAGGGCTGGCGGACATGCTCAATGCCGGGGATCGGCAGATCGCCCTGCTCGTGCATGAATTTCATGCCCCCCAGGCTCACCCCGGCCACGGTGGAGCCGTGATAGGCGTTCCAGCGGCTGATGAAGATCTTGCGCTTGGGCTCGCCCTTCAGCTTCCAATAATGGCGCACCATGCGGAACACGGTGTCATTGGCTTCCGAACCCGATCCGTTGAAGAAGATATGCTGCAGTTTGCCGCCGGTCAGTCCGGCAATGCGGTGGGCCAGCAGCACGGTGGCGGGCGTCGCGGTCTTGAAGAAGGTGTTGTAGAAGGGCAGCTCGCGCATCTGCTCGGCCGCGACTTCCACCAGTTCTTCGCGCCCATAGCCGACATTGACGCACCACAGGCCGGCCATGCCGTCCAGAATGCGGTTACCGTCGCCATCATGGATGTAGCAGCCTTCCGCATGGGTCACGATGCGGCTGCCGCCCATGTCTTCGATCAGCTTGTAATCCTGCTGCGCGGGCAGATGATGCGCCACGTCCAGGCGCTTGAGTTCGGCGATATCGTAATTGCGGGGCATGTTCGTTCTCTCTCGGAAAGGGGTGGAAGGCAAAGCCGCGTGGGCGGCCCGGGCCTTCAGGGAGAGAACCCGATCCTGGCGAGGAAGCGATTGGTGCGTGTGATGGGCATCATTCTCCTCGCAATATCCGGCCGAGCAGTTGGAAGAAGGCCTGACTGTCTTCATTGCCTTCGGGGTGCCACTCGGGATGCCACTGTACCGCAAGCACGGGCGAAGTGCCAATCCGGGCCGAATATGCCTCCACCAGCCCATCTGGCGCGGTGGCTTCCACGCTCAGACCGTCTGCCAGCCGGCCGACGCCCTGAAAATGGACCGAATTGACGGTGAGGTCCTGCTTGCCGAAAGCCTGTGCCAGCACGCCGCCCTGCGCGAGGTGAACCGGGTGCATGTGATCGAACATCGCATCGAAAGACACACTATCCGGCGCATGGTGGCGCAGCAGATCGTCGCTGGCCGAAACATCGCGCCGCAGGGTGCCGCCCAGCGCGACGTTGATTTCCTGAAAGCCCCGGCAGATGCCGAACACAGGCTTGCCCAGTTCGGTCATGCGATCGACCATGGAAAGGGCGATCTCGTCCCGGCCCGGATCGAAGGGGCCTTCTCCCCCCTCATCCTGATAGCGGCTTCCCTGTATATTGGAGGGGCTGCCCGTCAGCAGCACGCCGTCGAGTCTGGGGGCGACTTCGGCGGCGCTCATCAGATCGGGTAGGGAAGGGATGATCAGCGCTGCGACATCGGCATATTCCATCGCCGAACGGATGTAACGCTCGATCACCGTCTGCGCTGGCTCGGTGCCGACCGTACGCTGGCAGGCTATGACTCCAAGGACGGGGCGTGGCATGGGTTCAATGCTTAATCATGACATGGCGCGTCGTCATGTAATGTTCGAGGCAGTAGATCGACAGATCCGATCCATAGCCAGAGCTTTTAACCCCGCCATGCGGCATTTCCGTGGCGTTGACCGAGTGGGTGTTGATCCAAGTCACGCCATATTGAAGCTCGGCTGCGAATTGCGCGGCCTTGCCCACGTTGCGCGTCCACACCGAAGAGGCGAGGCCATATTCGCAATCGTTCGCCCAATCGAGCGCCTGGGCATCCTCCGAAAAGCGCGTGACCGATACGACAGGGCCGAACACTTCCTTCTGCACGATCTCGTCCGTATGGCGCGCGCCGGCGATCAGGGTGGGGGCATAAAAGAAGCCCTGCCCTTCGGGGGCATAGCCGCCGGTCACGATCTCGGCGGGTGTATCGGCGGCGGCGCGGGCGACGAAGCCGTCCACCCGGTCACGCTGGCGGGCGGTGATCAGCGGGCCGAGCTGGGTTCCCGCCTCGGCCGGATCGCCCATGGGGATGGCCTCGATGGCGGCCTGCAATTCGGCCACCAGCCGGTCATGCACGCTGGCATGGGCATAGACGCGGCAGGCGGCAGTGCAGTCCTGCCCGGCGTTGTAATATCCACCCTCGGCAATGGCGGCGACGGCGGCCTCGATATCGGCATCTTCCAGCACGATCACCGGGGCCTTGCCGCCCAGTTCGAAATGGGTTCGCTTGATGGTTGGGGCCACGGCCTCCAGGATCTTGCGCCCGGTGGCAACGTCGCCGGTCAGAGAGACCATGCGGACGCGCGGATGGGCGACAAGCTGCGCGCCAACGCTGGAGCCATTGCCGGTGACGACGTTCACCACCCCTTCGGGCAGGAATTCAGCGCAGACTTCCGCCAGCTTGAGCGCGCTGAGAGGTGTGTGCTCGGAAGGCTTCAGCACCACCGTATTCCCAGCGGCGATGACGGGGGCGATCTTCCAGCTAGCCATCATCAGCGGATAATTCCACGGCGCGATGCCTACACAGACGCCCAGCGGATCGCGCCGCAGCATGGATGTGTGGCCGGGCCGGTATTCGCCTGCCGGAATGCCCGGCACCGTGCGCGCGGCCCCGGCGAAGAAGCGGAACACGTCCACTGTATTGCCCACGTCCACTGCGCGGGCCGTTCCGATGGGCTTGCCGCAATTGGCCATTTCGATCTGGGCGAATTCCTCGGTGAGCTGCTCGATCCGGTCGGCGATCCTGAGCATCCGGCACGACCTTTCGCCCGGCGTCATCCGCGACCAGACCGCAAAGGCCTTCTCGGCCGCCGCCACTGCGCCTTGCACCTGCGCGCGGCTGGCGCTGGCGAGCCTGGCGATCTCGCTTCCGGTGGCCGGATTGAAGACCTTTTCGGGTGCTTCTTCCCCATTCGCCTTCTGGCCGGCGATGAATTGGCTATGCATATCGACCATGGGATTCCTGCCTTACTCTTGCAGGGTGGAGGTTAGGCTCCGCCCGGCAGAGGGGGAAATACGAAAAGAAAAGCGCAGGTCATCGAATTAACCGATAGGCCGGGGCGCAGCTCAGGAAAGCAGCACGATGGGGCTGTCCGCGCGCCAGTGCATGGAAACGCGATCGTCCCAGGTGAAATCTTCCTGATCGTGGCGCGAGAGGTTGGGGCGCGATACGCGCAGCATGGCCCCGGATTCGAGCCGGATGTCGAACAGAGTGATGTCCCCCAGATAGCTCATGCCCTTGATCTGGCCGCGCGCGAAATTGTGACCATCGGGCGCATCCTGCGCGGCGCCGCGGATGGCCTTCCCCTCGCCGGGGACATGCAGATATATCTTCTCCGGACGCAGCGCGACCCATACGTCCGCCCCGTGCGGCCCGGTGACGCCGTGGTTGAGATAGACCTTACCCAGGCCGGCGCAATCGACTGCCGCGCGATGAGGTTCGTCCAAGGTCAACTTGCCCTCGAACAGGTTTACCGAACCGACGAAATCCGCGACGAAGCGGTTGGCCGGATATTCGTAAAGATCGGAAGGCGTGGCGAGTTGGGCGACATCGCCCTTGTTCATCACCGCGATGCGCCCGGCCATCGAAAGCGCCTCGTCCTGATCGTGGGTGACGGTGATGAAAGTGATCCCCACCTCGTCCTGAAGGTCGGCCAGTTCGAACTGCATCTGGGCACGCAATTTCGCGTCGAGCGCGGAAAGCGGCTCGTCCAGCAGCAGCACCTTGGGCCGCATTACCAGGCTGCGGGCAAGGGCCACACGCTGGCGCTGTCCGCCGGAAAGCTGGTTGGGCTTGCGCGCGCCGAAACCGTCGAGCTTCACCAGTTCCAGGGCCTCCCTCACCCGGCTGTCACGCTCGGCCTTGCCGACGCCCGCGATCTTGAGTCCATAGCCGACGTTATCCGCCACCGACATATGCGGAAACACGGCATAGGATTGGAACACCATGTTCACCGGACGCCTGTTGGGCGGCACTTTCGCCATGTCCTGCCCGTCGATCAGGATCTCGCCCTCGGTAGGCAGTTCGAAGCCCGCGATCATGCGCAGCAGGGTCGTCTTGCCGCAGCCCGAAGGCCCGAGCAGCACGAAGAATTCGCCCGGCATGATGTTGAGCGAGACATTGTCGACCGCCGTGACCTGCCCGAAGCGTTTGGACACATTGCGGATCGAGATGATCGGTTGCTTGTCTTCCATGCGATCAGTGACCTTGCGCGATCGTGCCCATGCGGCTTTGCATCTTGAGCGTGATCGTGGTGAGAATGACGGTGAGGGCGATGACCATGGCCGAGGCGGCGTTAACCTCAGGCGTCACCGAGAAGCGGACCATCGAATAGACCTTCACCGGGAAGGTCACTGTGTTCGGCCCCGAAGTGAAGAAGGTAATCACGAAATCGTCGAGGCTGAGCGTGAACGCCAGCAGCGCGCCCGCCACCAGCCCAGGTTTCATGTGCGGCAGAAGCACGTCGCGGAAAGCCTGCCATTCATTGGCGCCCAGATCCTTGGCGGCTTCCTCCTCCTCACGGTTGAAGCTGGTCAGGCGGGATCGGACCACCATCGTCACGAAGGGGAAGCAGAAAGTGATATGGGCGATGGTGATCGCGCCCAGATTGAAGGGCCAGACGAGATCGCTGGGGAAGCCGATGCGGGCGAAGAACACCAGCATTGCCACGCCCATGCAGATTTCCGGCACCACGATGGGCAGGGCCATCGCCCCTTCCGCCGCGGCCTTGAACGGGAAGCGGAAGCGCCACAACATCACGGCGGCCAGCGCGCCCAGCACCACGCTGGCCGCGGTGGCCAGCGCGGCGATGGTGATGGAGTTCAGCAGCGCCTCCATCAGGCTGTCGTTATTGAGGGCTTTCTCGTAATATTTGAAGGTGAAGCCGCGCCACACGATATTGCGGCGGCTGTCGTTGAAACTGAAGGCGACCAGCGTGACCAGCGGCGCGTAAAGGAAGAACAACACCAGCGCGACCCAGCCCCTCATCCACAGGCGGCGGGTATATTCCAGCGGGGCGATCGGCGTGCGGTGTTTCAGGAAGGGCAGGCTCATTGGCGGGCCTCCGCCTGCCGCGCTTTCATGGCCTGGAAGGCAATGGCGATGAAGGTGGCATACATCAGGATGAAGGAGAGCGCCGCGCCGAAGGGCCAGTCATTCGCGCGCTTGAACTGGCGTTCGATCACATTGGCGATCATCTGGCTGTCGGGCCCGCCCAGCAGGTCGGGCGTCAGATAGGCGCCCAAGGCGGGCACAAAGGTGATGATGATGCCCGAGATGATACCCGGCGCGGCGAGTGGGGCGACGATCAGCAGCAGCGTTCGCAGATGCCCCGCGCCCAGATCCAGGCTTGCCTCGATCAGCGATTTGTCCAGCTTGTCCAGCGCGGCGTAGAGCGGCAGGACCATGAAGGGCAGATGGACATAGACCAGCCCGAAGATCACCGCGAAATTGTTGTAGAGCAGGTGCATCGGCTCATAGGCGCCGGGCGGCGGCAGGCCGATCAGCGTCATCAGCCCGCCGAATTTGTCATGCAGCCAGCCGATGGTCTGGTTGGCATAGCCTTCGGTCCGCAGCACCGCCATCAGCGCATAGGTGCGGATCAGCAGATTGGTCCAGAAGGGCAGCATGATGCCCAGCAGCAGCCAGGGCTTCCATTTGTCGCTGGCAAAGACGATCGCCAGTGCCACCGGGAAGCCCACCACCAGGCAGATCACGGTGGTGGCCGCCGCGACCAGAATCGATTTCCAGAGAATGCCGAGATAGAGCGGCTCCAGCGCCCGCGCATAATTGGCGAACGTCCCGGATATCTCGATTTCGGTCAGGCCCAGATTGGTGCCGAAGCTGTAGAGCCAGACTATTCCCAGGGGGATGAGGAAGAACAGGATGAGCCACGTCATCGGCGCCGTCGCGATCGCGGCGAACATTGCCTTGTGGTTCTTCCAGCTCTCCATTCGCGTCCCCCCGGTTGCTGGCTAACTGGTTTTTCAGGCTGCCCTGATCCGCGTGAAGGCTTCTTCGTAGAGCGGCTGGAGCTTCTCGTTGTAGGAAGCGTATTCGCACTTCGCGAGCAGGTCCGCCGGCGGGAAGATCACCGGATTGTTCTTGTAGGAATCCGGCATCAGCGCCTTCGCCGCCGCATTGGGCGTGGGGTAGAGGATCGTCTCGGTGATCTTCTTGCCCACTTCGGCATCGAGCAGATTGTTGATGAAGGCATGGGCGTTCTTCGGATGCGGAGCGCCCTTGGGGATGCACAAAGTATCGGAATTGAGCTGGCTGCCCTCCTTGGGCAGGACGAAGTCGATATCGTCGTCCTCGGTCATGATCTGGGCGATGTCGCCATTATATTCCATCACCACGTCCACTTCGCCGGACAGCAGCAGATCCTGCCCATTGTCCTCGTGGAAGGTCTTTATGCGGGGCTTCTGCCTGATCATCATCGTTTCGACCTGCTTGATGATCTCGGGCGTCAGCGCATTCACCGAATGGCCGAGATATTTCGCGCCCAGGCGGATTACGTCGCCCGCTTCGGAAAGCAGGGCGATGCGGCCGGCATATTCGGGCGAATCGAACAGATATTTCCAGCTGTCCGGCACGCCCTTCACCTTGGACTTGCGATAGCCGATGCCCAGCGTCAGCCAAGTGTAGGGCATCGAATATTTCCGGCCCGGATCATAGGCGACATCGATGAAAGTCGGATCGACATTTTTCATATTGGGGATGAGCGAATGATCCAGCGGTTCGATCAGATCGGACTGGACCATGCGTTCCACGAAATCGTTGGAAGGCACGATCACATCAAAGCCGGGATTGCCCGCGCGCAGCTTGGCGAATAGCTCGTCATTGGTGGCGAACAGGCTCATATTCACGGTAATGCCGCTGGCTTCCTTGAAGTCGTCCAGCGTGGTTTCACCGATGTAAGTGTCCCAATTGTAGAAATTGAGCGTGGCTTCTTCGCCCGTGGAGGCCTTGCCTCCGCCCGACTTGCTACAGGCTGCCAGCCCGCCAAAGCTGATGCCCACTGCCGCAACGCCCAGCGCCTGAAGCAGCGAGCGGCGGCCCATTCCCTTGCGTACCGGAAATTCGAAGTCGTTCATCTGGACTGACCCCTTTTTGATGCCCGGTTATCACCGGAGCTGCTCCCCTCGGCGCGGATGCTACCTCAGGCAGAGAATGCTGCAAGCGCACAATTGATATGAAACCTCTCTATCGCGCGTTGCGCCAGTCGATTATGCAAAGCGAGAGCTATCGGAAAGACAGATATGAACATCACCTTCCGCCAGATTCGCTACTTCATTGCCGTGGCAGAGGCCCGTTCCGTCTCGGGCGGATCGAGCGCGGTGGGGATTTCGCAATCGGCTGTGACCGACGCGATCCGAACGCTGGAGCTGGAAACCGGCGTCACCCTGTTCCACCGCCATGCCAAGGGCGTGACGCTGACGCGCGAAGGCAGCCAGTTCCTGCGCCACGCCCGATCCATCGTGGATGCGGTCTCCAACCTTGCGGGCGGCGTGGGGCAGGGGGAGGACCAGACCGCGGGCCATATCCGCATCGGCGTGACTCCGCTGGTAACAGGCTATTTCCTGTCGGACCTGCTGTCTCGCTTCCAGCGCCTCTTCCCCCGCATCCAGGTCTCGCTGGTGGAGGACAAACGCGCCTATATCGAGCACATGCTGGTCAATGGCGAGCTGGATCTGGCGTTGCTGATCGTCTCCAATCTCGAACAGCGCAGCGCGATAGATCACGAAGTTCTGCTGCGCAGCGAATGCCGTGCCTGGCTGGCGCCCTCGCATCCGCTGGCGAATGTCGACGGCCTGTCCCTGGCCCAACTGGAGAACGATCCGGTCCTGATGCTCTCGCTCGATGAACTGGAAGGGCTGGTGAAAGGGATATGGTCGAAATTCGACCATCCTCCGCGCGTGGCCTTCCGCACCTCGTCGATGGAGGGCGTACGCAGCCTGGTAGGCACCGGGGCCGGGATCACCCTGATGCCGGACCTCGTCTATCGCCCGTGGAGCCTTGAAGGCGACCGTATCCTCTCCAAGCGCACCCGCGAAAGCCTGCCCACGGTGGATATCGGCATCGGCTGGCGGCGCCTAACCCGCCACAGCGATGCGGCGAACATGTTCATGGAAACGGCGCACAACCACCGGCGGCAATAGCGCCGGCAGAAGGTCAGGCGTTCCGCAGATACCAGGCGTAATCCAGTTCGGTCACCTGACCGAGGAAATTGGCCATCTCCACCTGCTTCACAATGGCGTAATTCTTCACGAAGCGTTCGCCCAGATAGTCCTTCAGCAGATCGGAATTTTCGAAGGCTTCGATAGCTGCAGCCCAGTGATTGGGCAGGCGGGTTTCGGAAGCGGAATCGGCATAGCCATTGCCCACCACGGCCGGACCGGGATCGATCCTGTTGCTGATGCCGTGATGCATCGCGGCCAGCACTGCGGCAGTCGCCAGCGTGGGATGCGCATCCGCGCCGCAGACCCGATGTTCGACATGGCGGGAGGCCGGCGGCCCGGCGGGCACGCGCAGGCTGACGGTGCGGTTGTTCACGCCCCAGGTCGGTGCGACCGGGGCATAGGAATTGGCCTTGAACCGGCGATAGCTGTTCGCATTGGGGGCGAAGATCGCCATGGAATCCGCCAGCAGCGCCTTCATGCCGCCGATGGCATGGCGCAGGATCGGCGCGCCTTCCGGGTCTTCGCTGGCGAAGGCATTGTTGCCGGTCTCGTCCGCCATGGAGATGTGCAGGTGCATCCCGTTGCCCGCCTGATCGGCAAAGGGCTTGGCCATGAAGGTCGCCTCGAAGCCGTGCTTCATGGCAATGGCCTTTACCAGCCGCTTGTACATCACGGCCTCATCCGTGGCGCGCAGCGCGTCTGCCTTGTGGCGCAGGGTCAGTTCGAACTGGCCGGGCGCGAATTCCGAGATTGCGGATTCGAGCGGCAGGCCCTGCATGTCGCATGCGGCGTAGAGATCGTCGAAGAAAGGCTTGAATTCCTGAAGCTCGGTCAGGCCATAGACCTGTATGTCGCTGCTGCGATGCCCAGTCAGCTGGCCGGCGGCAGGCTCGATCTTCCCGCCCTTTGCCTCGACGAGGTAGAATTCCAGTTCCACTGCTACCACCGGAGTAAGTCCGTCCGCCTCCAGCCGATCCACCACGCGGCCCAGCACGTGGCGCGGGTCGAGATCGTTGGGCGTGCCGTCCAGCTCGTAGAAACTGGTCAGGAACTGCGCGGCCTTGTCGCCCAGCCACGGCGCGCGCACCAGTGTGCCGGGCACGGGCTTCACATGGCGGTCCGCATCGCCGTCTTCCCAGACGAGGCCCGTCTCTTCCGTATCGCGCCCGGTGATGTCCACCACCAGCACCGATCCGGGCAGGAAGCGGCCCGATTCATAGACCGCGATCACCTCATGCTGGCGCAGGCGCTTGCCGCGCGGCACGCCGCACATATTGGTGAAGATGATATCGACCGCATCGACATCCGGATTGGCCTTGAAGAAATCATAGGCCTCCGCGGCGGAAGCGATCTTGTTCGAGCTGTAAGGCGGCTTGGTCATCCGGGGCATCCGATCAGTGTCTTGAGGCAATCGTCGAGCACGTTTGCCAGCCGCTCGACCTGGGCTTGGGTCGTAGTGGGGCTGACCAGCGTCATATTGTGGAACGGGGCGATAAGCACGCCGCGATTGACGAGGAACAGGTGCAGGGCCTGTTCCAGCGGGCCATGCATCGCGGCGCGGGCCTGCGTGCCGTTGCGCGGCGGGGAGGGGGCGCAGATGAACTCGCCCCGGGCGCCGATATGGGCGACATGCCATTCCAGCCCGTGCCCGGCGATCACTTCTCGCAGGCGAGCAGCGAGATGCTCGGCCAGCGGCAGCATGTGGGCATAGGCGGCAGGCGTCATCACTTGGGTGAGGCAGGCGCGCATGGCGGCAAGCGCCAGGGCATTGGCCGAAAGCGTGGTGCCGATGCCGGAATGGCCGGTTTCTCCTTCGGCCCGCACCCGCTCCATCCGGTCGGCCACTTCGGCGGAAAAGCCATAGACCGCGCAGGGCACGCCGCCCGCCACCGGCTTGCCCAGCACGAACATGTCCGGCAGCGGGCCGTAAGTGCCGGTATGGCCGCCATAGCCGGTGGAGATCGTATGCGTCTCGTCGAACACCAGCAATGTGCCGTGGCGGGTGCACAGATCGCGCATCGCCTCCAGATAGAAGGGATCAGGCAGCACCATGCCGACATTGGTGAGCGCCGGTTCGGTCAGAACTGCGGCAATGTCGCCTTTGGCCAGTTCGACCTCCAGCGCGGCAAGATCGTTGAATTCAATGACGGCGGTATGTTCGCGTACGTCATAGACCTGACCGACAAGGCTGCGGCGAAGTTCGGGCACGCCGTCGCGCAGATCCACGAATACATCGTCCACTGCGCCGTGATAGCAGCCGTTGAACACCAGAATGCGCCTGCGCCCGGTGATGCCCCGGCACCAGCGGATTACGGCGCGGTTGGCGTCGCTCGCGCTGGCGGTGACCTGCCAGAAGGGCAGGCGGAAGCGGGTGGCCAGCTCTTCCGCGACCACGACGGCGTCTTCGGAAGGGAGCATATAGGTGAGGCCTCGGCTCGCCTGTCGCGTGATGGCTTCCGCGACGGGAGCGGGGGAGTGGCCGAACATCGATCCGGTGTCGCCCAGGCAGAAATCGTCGAAGCGATGGCCGTCTACGTCCCACAGCTCCGCGCCCTGTGCGCGGTCGACGAAGAGCGGGAAGGGCGTACCCCAATCGAGCATCCAGTGGAACGGCACCCCCCGGTGCCAGTGGTGCGCGGCCTCCATAGCGAGGGCGGCGGAACGGGGGTTGCGCTCCACGAACAGGTCACGTTCGGCGGCGATCATCGCCTTGATGGATTGTTCGGCGATCATAGCCGGTCCTTCAAGGCAAACCACAACATGCCCAGCACATAGAGCGGGTGGCGCAGCAGCGGTCCGCCGGGGAAGGGGCGACCGGGGAGGCTGGCGAACAGGTCGAACCGCTCGGCATGGCCGCGCATGGCGTTGGCGATCAGTTCTCCAGCCAGCGTGGTGAGCAACACGCCGTGGCCCGACCAGCCGTGGGCGTAGAAGCAATTGCCCCTGCGTCCGAAATGGGGGAGCCGATTAAGCGTGACGCCAACGAGGCCACCCCAGGCGTAGTCTATCGGCACACCATTTAGTTGAGGAAACACGCCCTCCAGATAGGGGCGCACAAAGCCGGCAATGTCGGGCGGCGGGCTGGGGGTGTATTTCTCGCCTCCGCCGAAGATCAGGCGGTTATCGGCGCTCAGGCGATAATAATTGAGCACGAACTTGCTATCCGCCACTGCCGCGCCCGAAGGGATCAGTGCCGCGGCCCGATCGGGCCCCAGCGGGGCAGTGGCGACGTTGTAATTGGCGACCGGCATGGTCATCCGCCCCAGTGCCTTGTCGACCGATCCCATGAAGGCATCGCAGGCCAGCACGCCATGGTTTGCCGTCACCCGGCCTTGCGGTGTTTCGACCACCACCGGGCTGCCGTGATCCACCGACAGGGCGGGCGTGCCCTCGAAGATCCTTACCCCGGCATCCAGCGCCGCTTGCGCCAGCCCCAGCGCATAGTTGAGCGGATGGAGATGGCCGCCGTTCCGGTCATAAAGCCCGCCATGGTAGATCGGGCTGGCGACATAGCCGCCCACATCGCGTTGTGGCACGATCCTGGCACCCTCATAGCCAAGCAGTCGTTCGAGGCAGTCGAGCTCGCGCTGCATGGCATCGAGGTGGCCGGGCTTGGCGGCGGCCTGGAAATGGCCTTGCTTCAGGTCGCACTCAATTCCGTGCTTCGCGATGCGTGCGCGCACCCTGTCGCCTGCCTCATTCGCCACCGAGACGAGCTGGCGCGCGCGATCTTCCCCGAAGGCCTGCGCCAGTTCGACAATGCCCCAACGCATTCCGGGGATCATCTGCCCGCCATTGCGGCCCGAGGCGCCACAGCCGATGCGGTTGGCCTCCACCAGCACCACGGAAAATCCCGCCTCGGCCGCGTGGAGCGCGGCGGAAAGGCCGGTATAGCCGCCGCCCACGACCACTACATCCGCCGAAACCTCGCCCGCCAGCGCGAGCTGGCCGGAAAAGGGATTGGCGGTCGCCGCATAGAATGACGGCGCGTGATCGCTCATCTCACACCTTCAGCAGCAGATGTTCGCGTTCCCATGAACTGATCACCGATTGATAGGCGAACAATTCGGTCTCTTTGATGGCGTAGAACAGATCGAAGAAATCCTCGCCAAGGATCTGTTTTACCGGGCGGCAATGGCTGAAGCGGTCCAGCGCGGCCTCCAGCGTGCGGGGCAGGGTGCGTGCGCGATTATAGGCATTGCCGGTGATGCTCTTGGGCGGCTGCATCCGTTCGACCATGCCGATATAGCCGCATACCAGCGAGGCGGCGATGGAGAGATAGGGATTGGCATCCGCGCCCGGCAGGCGGTTTTCGATCCGCCGGTCCTTGGAGCCCGACATGGGCACGCGCAGCCCGCAGCTGCGATTGTCCGTGCCCCAATGGACATTGATCGGCGCTGCCGTATCGGGCTGCATCCGGCGGAAGGAATTGACGTTGGGCGCAAACAGCGGGAGCACTTGCGGCATCAGCCGCACCAGCCCGGCGATATAGCTGCGGAACAGCGCACTATCGCGCCCGTTCTGGGTGGAGAAGATGTTGCGCCCCGTCTCCATGTCCAGGATCGACTGGTGGATATGCATCGCGCTGCCCGGCTGGTTCGACATGGGCTTGGCCAGGAAGGTGCCATACACACCGTGTTCCAGCGCCACCTGGCGCACGATCCGCTTGAACAACATGCTCTGGTCCGCCAGCTCCAGCGCATCGCCGTGGATGAAGTTCACTTCCAGCTGGGCGGCGCCGGCCTCGTGGATCATCGTGTCGATGTTCAGCTCGGCCTTTTCGCACCAATCGTAGATTTGTTCGATAATATCCTCGAACTCACCCAGCGCTTCCAGGCCGAAAGGCTGGCTTGCGGTTTCCGCCCGGCCCGAACGGCCCACCGGCGGCACCAGCGGCAAATCGGCGTCGAGATTCTTGGAAACGAGGTAGAATTCCAGTTCAGGCGCGATCACCGGTTTCCAGCCGCGCTTTTCATAAAGGCCCAGCACCTTCTTGAGGATCTGGCGCGGGGCGATTTCGATCGGGTTGTCCTTGCCGTCGAATGCATCGGCGATGACATAGGCGGTGGGCGTAGTGAAGCCGGGCGCTTCGCGGATCGTGGTCGCATCGGGGATCAGCACCAGATCGGGATCGTAGCCGGGCATGATCCCGTCCATCCCTTCGGGATAATCGCCTGTGACCGTGACCATGAACACACTGCCCGGAATGCGAAGGGTCTTGTCGGTCAGGCTCTTGAGGAATTTGTTGGCGAGCAGGACCTTGCCGCGCTGGATGCCGTTCATGTCGGGCACGATGCACTCGACTTCGGCGATCCCGCGTTCCCTGATCCAGCTGGCGATATCGGTGGTCATGCTTGTCCCGATGTTGGGGCGGGGGGGCACCTTGCCTCCCCCGCGTGAAATCCAGAATGACGTATATCTTAAAACGACTTGGCGATGGAGAATACCGCAGTCGGATCGCCCAGCGAAGTGAACGAATGGGCGGTGTCCACATAGTCGAGCGTGGCAGTGAAACCCGCGCCCAGATCCAGGCTGGCCCCTACCAGCCAGTCCTTCTTATTGTCGGCAAAGCCTCCGTCTTCATAGCCGAATGTGCCATGCAGCGAAAGCGGAGTGCCCGAAATCGGTACTTCGGCGGAAACATAGACATAGGTATTGTCGACATTGCCCAGCGCATCCTGGCTGGGGGCATAGGCCACGCCCAATGTGATATCCGCCGGGCCGATAGTGGTGCCGATCGATCCGGTGAATTCGATGTAATTGAAATCGTCATTGCCGGGGTAGAGGTAATAGACCGCGCCCACATCGATGCTGGCCCCGCCAAGATCGGTGGCGAAACCGGCTGACAGATCGACTTCCAGATCGTCCGCCCCGTCATCCAGATCGACATTGGAAAGCCATGTTCCGGCATAGAAGCCGGATTCGTGGGAGACGGTCAGCTCTGCGGTGACTTCCGGATCATTGCCCGAAAGCGAAATGCCGCGGAAGCGATAGTCGCTGAGCGCGGCGACCCCGGCATCGACTTCCCACGCGCCGGACGCTTCTTCTTCGTCCTGGGCATGGGCAACGGCCGGAAACGCGGCAAACGGAATGGCCGCCACCGCCAGCAGTCTGATCAACTTCATGACATACCCCCTCTCATTGGGCCTCCCCTTATGGGGCCGGGCCGGAAGTTCAGAAGCGGCCTGCAATGTCCTGCTTTTGCGAAGCCGCGCGTAGTGTCACTGTTCCAGCCTGCATTGTGTCGGTCATCGGCCTTTAACGCCAATGGGATTTATTGGGGCTATGGCTATCAGCTTTTCCGATAGGTGAAAACGATGCGAACCGAATAGCGGTCGCCCTCTCAGGCGGTTACTGTCGGCCAAAGCCCAAATTCCCACTCAGGAGTCTCCATGAGCGAGCCCAACGATCTTTCGGCATTCTGGATGCCTTTCTCGGACAATCGCGGCTTCAAGGCCAATCCGCGCATGTTCGTGGCGGCCGAAGGGATGCATTATACCGCCGCTGCCGGGCACAAGGTGCTGGATGCCACGGGCGGGCTGTGGTGCGTCAATGCCGGCCATGCGCGGCCGGAAATCGTGGAGGCGATCCGCAAGACCGCCGGGGAAATGGACTTTGCGCCCACTTTCCAGCTTGGCCATCCGCTCGCCTTCGAAGCGGCTTCGCGGCTGGCGCTGATCATGCCGGAAGGGCTGGACCGGGTGTTCTTCGTCAATTCCGGCTCGGAATCGGTGGACAGCGCGCTGAAGATCGCGCTCGCCTATCAGCGCGCCCGCGGGCAGGCCGGGCGTTATCGCTTCATCGGGCGCGAACGGGCCTATCACGGGGTTGGCTTTGGCGGCATTTCGGTGGGCGGGATCGTCGGCAATCGCCGCCCCTATCCCACGCTGCTGCCGGGCGTGGACCATCTGCGCCACACGCATGATCCGGCGCGCAATGCCTTCACGCGTGGCCAGCCGCTCCACGGTGCGGAACTGGCGGAGGATCTGGAACGGCTGATCGCGCTCCACGGGGCAGAGACCATCGCGGCGGTAATCGTGGAGCCGGTTTCAGGCTCCACCGGCGTACTGGTGCCGCCTGTCGGCTATCTCCAGCGATTGCGCGAAATTTGCGACAAGCACGATCTGCTGCTGATCTTCGATGAAGTCATCACTGCCTTCGGCCGTGTGGGCAAGGCCACCGCGTCCGAACGTTTCGGCGTCACGCCCGATATCATCACCATGGCCAAGGGCCTGACCAATGCCTCTGTCCCCATGGGCGCGGTGGCAGTGCGACGGGAAGTGCATGACACTATCGTCAATGCCGCCGCGCCGGGGACGATCGACCTGTTCCACGGCTATACCTATTCGGGCCATCCGCTGGCCTCCGCCGCCGCGATCGCGACGCTGGGGGTCTATGAGAAGGAAGGCCTGTTCGAAAAGGCGATCGAGCTGGAGGATTACTGGGCCGATGCGGTCCATTCGCTGAAAGGCGCGCGCAACGTTATCGATTGCCGCAATATCGGCCTGATTGGCGGGATCGAGCTGGAACCGCGCCCCGATGCGCCGGGCAAGCGTGCGATGGAAGCCTTCCACCGCGCCTTCGACAACGGGCTGCTGATCCGGGTGACGGGGGATATCATTGCCCTTTCGCCGCCGCTGATCGTGGAAAAATCCCACATTGACGAGATCTTCGGCAAATTGGCCGAAGTGCTCGCCCAGGTTGAATAGAACGCGCTGGATTACCCCCGCCAAAGGAGTGCGATCATGATCGTCGGTACGGTACGCGAGATCAAGAACAACGAATTCCGGGTGGGCCTGACCCCCGAGGGGGCGGAAGAACTTGTCCATTCCGGCCATCAGGTTCTGGTGGAAAGCGGCGCGGGGCTGGGCATCGGTTCCTCGGACGAGGCCTATGTCCGGGCCGGGGCGGAAATCGTGGCCGATCCGGCGCAAGTTTTCGCCCGGGCCGATCTGGTGGTGAAAGTGAAGGAGCCCCAGCCGCGCGAACGCGCCATGCTGCGCGAAGGGCAGATATTGTTCACCTACCTCCACCTCGCGCCCGATCCCGATCAGGCGGCGGACCTCATCGCCAGCGGCGCGGTGTGCATCGCCTATGAAACGGTGACGGATGCTTCCGGCGGCCTGCCGCTGCTCAAGCCGATGAGCCAGGTGGCCGGGCGAATGGCGGTGCAGGCGGGGGCGACCGCGCTGGAGAAGGCCCATGGCGGGCGCGGCGTGCTGCTGGGCGGCGTGCCGGGCGTGCTGCCGGGCAAGGTAGTGGTGATCGGCGGCGGCGTGGTGGGCTTCAACGCCGCACAGATGGCCGCTGGCCTAGGCGCGGATGTGACCATTCTCGATCGCTCCGCCGAAGTGCTGGAAAAGCTGGGCATCCATTTCGAAGCGCGCGCCAAGACGCGCTTTTCCAACAAGGCCAACCTCGCGGCCTGCGTGGCCGAGGCCGATCTGGTGATCGGCGCGGTGCTGATCCCGGGCGCGGAAGCGCCCAAGCTCGTAACTCGCGCCATGCTCCATACGATGAAGCCGGGCGCGGTGCTGGTGGATGTCGCCATCGATCAGGGCGGCTGCTTCGAGACCAGCCACCCCACCACCCATGCCGATCCCACCTATGTGGTGGACGGCATCGTCCATTATTGCGTGGCCAATATGCCCGGTGCCGTGGCGCGCACTTCCACCTATGCGCTGGGCAATGTTACTCTGCCGCATATATTGCGTCTGGCCGGGCTGGGCTGGAAGGAGGCGCTGCGGCGCGATCCCCATCTGCTGGCGGGGCTCAATATCTGCGCCGGGCAGGTCACTTGCCGCCCGGTGGCCGATGCGCTGGGCCTTGCCTTTACCGATCCCGCCACGATGCTGGCCGCCTGAAAGAAAGTTCCGCGCCCCATGGCCCAGATTACCCATTACATCGCCGGCCGCCGCGTGGCCGGTGGCAGCGGGCGCAACGCCCCCGTGTTCAACCCCGCCACAGGGGAGCAGAGTGGCCGCGTCCCGCTGGCTTCGGCGGCGGAAGTCGGCGCGGCGGTGCGCGCGGCGCAGGCGGCCTTTCCCGGCTGGGCGGCCACCCCGCCGCTGCAGCGCGCCCGCGTGCTCAACCGCTTCCTGCGCATTCTGGAAAGCCGCTCGGGCGAACTGGCTGCCACGATTACAGCCGAACACGGCAAGGTCTTGTCCGACGCTCTGGGTGAGGTCCAGCGCGGGCTGGAAGTGGTGGAATTCGCAACCTCGGCCCCGCAACTGCTCAAGGGCGATTTCAGCGAGAATGTCGGCCGCGATATCGATAGCCACGCCATCCGCCAGCCCTTGGGCGTAGTGGCGGGGATCACCCCGTTCAACTTCCCGGCCATGGTGCCGATGTGGATGTTCCCCGTGGCGCTGGCCTGCGGCAATTGCTTCATCCTCAAGCCTTCGGAACGCGATCCTTCCGCTTCGCTGCTGATCGCCGAATGGCTGACCGAGGCGGGGCTCCCGGCGGGCGTGTTCAACGTGGTGCATGGCGACAAGGCTGCGGTGGACGCGCTGCTGGCCGATCCGCTGGTGAAGGCGATCAGCTTCGTCGGCTCCACGCCCATCGCCCGCTATATTTACGAGACGGCCGCCCAGAACGGCAAGCGCTGCCAGGCGCTGGGCGGGGCGAAGAACCATATGGTGATCCTGCCCGATGCCGATCTCGATCAGGCGGCCGATGCCTTGATGGGCGCGGCCTATGGTTCTGCTGGGGAACGCTGCATGGCGGTTTCGGTCGCCGTGCCAGTGGGCAAGGAAACGGCCGACGCGCTGATCGCGAAGCTCGCCCCACGGGTCCGCGCGCTCAAGGTCGGGCCGGGCACCGATCCGGAGGCCGAGATGGGCCCGCTCGTCACCGCCGCCCACCGCGACAAGGTGGCAGCCTATATCGACAGCGGCATTGCCGAGGGCGCGAAGCTGGTGGTCGATGGGCGCGGGATCGAGCTGCAGGGCTATGAAGGCGGCTATTTCCTGGGCGGCACCCTGTTCGACGATGTGGGGCCCGACATGGCGATCTATCGCGAGGAGATTTTCGGGCCGGTCCTCGCCGTGGTGCGCAGCCCCACCTTCGAGGAAGCGGTGCGGCTGGTGAACGAGCATGAATATGGCAATGGCGCCGCGATCTTCACGCGCGACGGGGATGCCGCGCGCGAATTTTCCAATCGCATCCAGGCGGGCATGGTGGGGGTGAACGTGCCGATCCCCGTGCCGATGGCGTTCCACAGCTTCGGCGGCTGGAAAGCCTCGCTGTTCGGCGATCACCACATGCACGGGCCCGAAGGGGTGCGCTTCTACACCCGCCTCAAGACAGTGACGAGCCGCTGGCCCAAGGGCATCCGCGCGGGTGCGGAATTCACTATGCCCACGATGAAATAGGGCCGACGATGAAATAGGTGGCGGGCGGACCAGCCTTTGCTGCTCTTCACCCTTCTCCCGTCAACGGGAGACCTTTTTTTGGGGGGAGCTGCCCATTCTCAATCCGAACGGTCCAGCGCCCAATCGATCGCGCTGCGATTGCCCAAATGAACGCGCCAACGATACCGGACTGGTATTTTCCCCTGACGGCGAAAAGCCCATGAGCGATATGACCATGACCAAATTGTTGCGTGATGGCGGCATCAAGGGTGTGACCGTCCACGGCTTCCGTTCCGCTTTCACGGATTGGGCGGCAGAGAAAACCGATTTCCCGAAGGAAGTTGCCGACAAGGCGCTGGCGCACAAATTGACCAATCAGGTCGAGGCTGCCTATCGCCGGACGGATTTTCTGGAGAAGCGGCGCGATCTGATGGCGCGGTGGGCACGGCATTTGGACGGTGGGCCGACCAGCATAGCCCATCACGTAGTCGAAGCGGCAGGCGAGCCTATTCTGACCCGCGCTGCCGCATGACGAGACGGTGGAGGCTGGCGGTGATGACACGGGTGGATTTGCCCAGCTTCACCGTTTCGACCTCACCATCCGCGATCAATTCGTAGAGCTTGGTGCTGTCCCCCGTCAGCACCAATGGCACAGATTTGAGGTTGTGAATTAAGGAGGGTTGGGGCTTCGTCGTAGTGACGAAGGAACGAAGATGAAGCCCCAACCCTCCTTGAAAAAATCGCCGGTAAAGGCCCCCGCTGAGCGG
>DATJDU010000024.1:0-28276 GCA_035497315.1 Sphingomonadaceae bacterium | reverse complement strand
GCGATCATGCCTTCGGTGGTCATGACGATCAGCGAATAGGCGCCTTCCAGCATCCGCAGGGCATCGATGAACCGGTCAAGCAGAATGGGAAAACGGCTGGTGGCAACCAGGTGAATGATCACCTCCGTGTCGGAGGTCGATTGGAAGATCGCTCCGTTTTTGACTAGGTCCTGCTTCAGGGACATGGCGTTGGAGATGTTGCCGTTGTGAGCAATGGCAAAGCCGCCCGAAGCAAGATCTGCATAGAGCGGCTGGATGTTCCGGAGGCCCGATCCACCGGTGGTGGAATAGCGCACATGGCCCGCTGCGGTGCGGCCGGGCAACTCAGCCAACGCCTCGCCGGACGAGAAATTGTCCGCTACATGGCCAAGGCCGCGGCGGGAATAGAATTCGCCGCCGTCGAAGCTGGTGATGCCGGCTGCTTCCTGGCCGCGATGCTGCAACGCGTGCAGACCGAGCGCACAGATCGCCGAAGCATCTGCCGCACCGATCACACCGAAGACACCGCATTCCTCGTGAAGCTTGTCGTCCCCCGATTCGTCGGACCAGATGTCCCACGGGGTTGCGTCGCGCAGGGAATCGCGTTCGATCATGATTTTTGGGTGACTCGCCAGCCTTGGAGCGCACTACGCACTCCTTCGCGGCCCCAATGGCGATGTTACGCCTCGATTACAAGGGGCCGATTGCAGGAGGTGGTGGCAGTTGAAACCTCCTGCGGCGGTGCAAAGCCGCGCATTTGCCCATCCGCGAAATGCCTGCTTGCCACTCTGGCATCGCGCCGCTATTGGGCCGCCTCTGTCTCGCCCTGCGGTTATCTGTGGGGCGCCGGTCGGGGAGTAGCTCAGCCTGGTAGAGCACTGTCTTCGGGAGGCAGGGGCCGGAGGTTCGAATCCTCTCTCCCCGACCATTTTACTTCTGTGGCGCCGATTTGGAATCGCCGCAGGCCGTCCACAGCCTATCCACCTAACATGGCACAGCGTGTTTGCCGCGGTGCCTGCCGGGCGTTAGATTGGCTGCATGGCTTCCGGTCCAGTATTTCATTTCAATGATCCTGCGCGCGAGTCGCGCCACCCTGAATGGCAATATCTCGACCTGCTGCGGCAGGTGTGGGAGCAGGGCGACGAGCGGATTGATCGCACCGGTATCGGCACACGGTCTGTCTTCGGGGCGCAATTGCGCTTTGACTTGTCTGACGGGCGGATGCCGCTGATCACAACCAAGCGGGTCTATTGGAAGACCTCCAGCCGCGAGATTCTGTGGTTTCTCACTGGCGACACCAACATTCGTCCGCTGGTACTGCAGGGAGTGAAGATCTGGAATGAATGGCCGCACGTGAAATATGTCCGTGCGACCGGCGATGCCATTTCGCTCGAGGATTTCGTCAGGCGGATTGGCGAGGATGAAGCATTCGCCATGCAGTGGGGCGATCTCGGCCCGGTCTATGGCAAGCAATGGGTCGACTGGCCGACCTATGAGGACAATGGCGACGGGACCTTTCGCAAAGGGAAGGGTGTTAATCAGGTCGCCGACGTGATCGATAGCCTCAAGACCAATCCAGGCAGTCGCCGCCACATTATCGAAGGCTGGAATGTAGCGGAACTTGACCGAATGGCGTTGCCGCCTTGCCACAAAACCTACCAGTTCCATGTTGCGGGCCAAGGACAAGGCGCGCGGCTGAACTGCCTGCTTTACCAGCGCAGCTGCGATGTCGCGCTGGGGTTGCCGTTCAACCTGTGGGGCGGGGCGCTCCTGCAGCGCATGATCGCGCAGCAGGTGGGGCTGGAGCCGGGAGAATTCGTGTGGATGGGTGGGGATACCCACCTTTATCTCAATCACGCCGATTTGGTGTGTGAGCAGTTGGGTCGCGAACCGGCAGGCGAACCTAGGCTGAATCTTCTGCGTAAGCCGGATACGATTTTCGATTACCGGATCGAAGATTTCGAAGTGACGGGTTATGCACCGCAGGGCGCAATCAAGGCGCCGGTTGCGATCTGATTTTCAGGACGTTCAGCGTACGATTGCGGAATAGGTCACGCGCCCGGCACCGCGCCGAGCATCGGCGGGAGCAACTATCCAGCGCAGATGCGTGACGTCCTCCGCCGAGGCCAGGCGGGCGCCATAGCGATCATTCGTTCTCAGCGTGCCCAGTCGCCCCCAGCTCTTTCCTCCATCGACGGAAACCTCAAGCGCTTCGGTGCTTGTGTCCTGAAAGGCGATACTGCGTGGGACCGCGCTGGTAACCGCGAAACCCTTGGCTTCGGCAAGAGATTGCCATTCAACCACCAGCACCAGCCGGTCTCCGCGCTTGAGCTGGCTGGCAGGCTCGATCCGCCGTTCGACGCGCCCGTCGCGCGTGTGGCCAAGCCGTTCCACAAACACCGCGCTGTCCAGTGAGACCGGCTTCTGCGCATTGGCCGCGCCAGAGATCGTAACAACGGCCAGTGCCGTCCACAGCAGTTTCCGCATGAGAATGCCCCCTCCGTAGTCCGGCGGAATCCTCTCAGCGAAGCACCAAGATATAGTTAACGCGCCACTCACCATGCTGATGTAAAAAAGGCGTCATCACCCCTGTTGACAGGGCGGCGAGCCTGCCCTAGTGGCGGCGCTCCCCAAGGGGTGCACGCCCAAGAATACGCGGGTGTAGCTCAGTTGGTTAGAGCGCCGGCCTGTCACGCCGGAGGTCGCGGGTTCAAGTCCCGTCACTCGCGCCACTTGGGGAATTTCCTTTGAAATCAGAGTGAAGATCCCGGTTCCGGGCGCGCCTTCGCGCGTGGCCATGCGCTACGCAGGTGGCGCGATCGTCAGTCGGGAGAGCGTACGGGGACTATCCCCAGCGGCCGGTTTCCATCCAGATCAGGAAGCGCCGCAGGGGCAGAAGCCAGATCGTTCCCAGCACGATATAGATCGGCGTTTGCAGCAGGATATGCAGCGTGCCGATCCATTGCGATGCCCATGCCACGAACAGCGCATAGAGCGTCAGCGCAGCAAGCATGCCCAATATGCCGAACGGGATTCGCAAGGTTGGTTTCGTGCGCATCAGAACGGTCCGTAAAGGCGGGTGGGGGTGACGATCGCCTTCAGCGGCGCATCATGCGGTTCGAGCGGCAGCGAATCGACTTTCTGCACGTCCCAGGCCATGCCGATGGTGATCGTGCCGGAATTGCGGCCCAGCCACCTGTCATAGAAGGCGCCGCCCTGGCCCATGCGTTCGCCGCGTTCGGTAAAGGCCACCAGCGGGCAGAACAGTACATCGGGCGCCACAATCGGATTTCCGGCCGAAGGTTGCGGCCCATAGGGGCCATCCTCGATATCGCTTTCGCCAATGGGGTCCAGCCACTTGCGAAATTCCATCGGTGCATCGGGCGCGGCGATCCAGGGCAGGGCGACCTTATGGCCCTGCTCGAACAGGAAGCGAGCATAAGACAGGGCGGGCGCCTCATCGGGCGTATTATAGTAGAGGCCTATCGTGGCGCCTTGCGGGATCAGTTCCAGCACCGGATTGGGTGGGCGGCGGAACAGTAGCGCACGAACGGCAGGATCGAGAGAGGCGGCATGTTCGCGTCGGGCCTTGCGCATGGCGCGGCGCAATTGCTGCTTCTGCTCGTCGACAGGCTTGGGTTCGCCAGGGCTGGTCACGCATCCGCTCCGCATGGCCGGCGCGTGCGGCCGGAAGAAATCGAGTGACGGGACCACCATGGGCCGGTGCCGGAGAAATCCTCTGACGCCTGACGTCAGGTGGGAACCATGTGTGCCGGGCCACGGCCCAGCCAGGGATAGCCCCCAAGGATTGCTTATAGCCTCAGGGATATTCGATCAGCGCGTACCGGGCAGTACCCGTCACCCTCTATCTAGGGAACGTCGGCTCAGCCCTCAAGGCTCTCTGCAAGTTTTTCGAGCCGCTCGGCCAATGCCTCGAACCGCTCGGCGGGAAGGGGTGGCGCATCCAGCGGCAGGGTGGGCGCAGGCGCGGCCTGGGCACGGCTTTTCAGCTCATGCACTTCATCGGCCAGCAGCAACGCGGCGAACAGCAAGGTGCGTGGCTCGTTCTGGCCGGCATTGCCGCCCAGCGAGGCGAGCTTGGCGTCGATTGCCTGGCCCAGCCGCGCGATATGCGCTTCCTGCCCATCCTCGCATGAAACCGTGTAAACCCGGCCGCCGATGGTGAGTTGGACATTGCTCATTGCTCAAGCGATCCGATCAGCGCATCGAGTTCTCGCAGAGAGGCGCTCACCGTCGCGCGTAATTCGCCATGCTTCCGGGCGAGGGTTGGATCGCCCGATGCGGGGCGCCGCGCGGCAGCCTCGATCCGGCCTGCGGCAGCCTCAATTCGGGCAAGCGCATGTTCGATACGTTGCCGTTCCATGACCGCTGGCTAGCGCAAACTTCCCCATCAGTGCAAAAACTTGCCTACGAAAGTTGTGAATTACCTTTCGGCACGGGCGTCGGGTTCGCCGGGCCGAGGACTGTGAGCGAGCGGCTCCCCCTATGCTTGACGGGTGGGCATGCACTCCGCAAAGGGGGCCGCGCGCCGAATCGTCACAATTCAGCCAGTTTGCAGCGCACCCGCAGGAGCCAGCCAGAATGACCATCGATCCGTCCCGCCTTGCGCCCATGGCCAACGCCATCCGGGCTCTCTCGATGGATGCAGTGCAGGCCGCCAATATCGGCCATCCCGGGATGCCGATGGGTATGGCGGATGTCGCCACCGTGTTGTGGTCTGACTATCTGAAGTTCGATCCTGCGGCGCCGCGTTGGGCGGATCGTGACCGCTTCGTGCTGTCGGCTGGCCATGGCTCGATGCTAATTTACGCGCTGCTGCACCTCACCGGCTTCGAACGGCCGACGATGGAGGATATCCGCAATTTCCGCCAGCTCGGCAGCCCCTGCGCCGGCCACCCGGAAAATTTCCTGCTCGACGGTGTCGAAGCCACCACCGGCCCGCTGGGCCAGGGTCTGGCAATGGGCGTGGGCATGGCCATGGCGGAGCGTCACCTGAACGCCGTTTATGGCGCCGATCTGGTCGATCACCGCACCTGGGTGATCGCCGGCGACGGCTGCCTGATGGAAGGCATCAACCACGAAGCCATCGGCCTTGCCGGCCACCTCAAGCTCGGCAATCTGATCGTTCTGTGGGACGACAACAAGATCACGATCGACGGCAAGGTCGATCTGTCCTCCAGCGAGGACGTGCTGGCTCGCTATCGCGCAACCAACTGGCATACGGTGAGCTGCGACGGCCACGATCCGGCCGATATCCGCCGCGCGATTGACGAGGCGCTGGCTGATCCGCGCCCCTCGATTGTTGCCTGCAACACCATCATCGGCAAGGGCGCGCCCAACAAGCAAGGTACTTCGGCCGTGCATGGCTCGCCGCTGGGCGCCGACGAAGTCGCCGCCGCCCGCGTCGAACTGGGCTGGGATTACGAACCCTTCGTGGTGCCTGACGATATTCTGGCTGATTGGCGCTCGCTCGGCGCAAAGGGCGCCGCTGCCCGCGCGGAATGGGAAGCACGTCTTGCAGCCAGCGCCAGCAAGGATGCGTTCGAGGCCCAGCTTGCTGGTGTGGCGGGCAAGGCCGGCGATGCGCTGACCGATTATGTCCGGTCGGTCGCCAAGGATGCGCCCAAGATCGCCACCCGCAAGGCTTCCGAACTGGCGCTTGGCCCGCTGACCGAAAAGCTGCCGCAGCTGGTGGGCGGTTCGGCGGACCTTACCGGTTCCAACAACACCAAAACTTCCTTCACTAAGCCCTTCTCCGCGCAGGATTATTCCGGCCGCTATGTCTATTACGGCATTCGCGAATTCGGCATGGCCGCAGCGATGAACGGCATGGCGCTGCATGGCGGGATCGTGCCTTATGGCGGCACTTTCCTGATCTTCAGCGATTACGCCCGCAACGCCATCCGCCTTTCTGCGCTGCAGAAGGTGGGCGTGGTCTATGTCCTTACCCATGATTCCATCGGTCTGGGCGAAGACGGTCCGACCCACCAGCCAGTGGAACAGGTGATGAGCCTGCGTCTGATCCCCAATCTCAACGTCTATCGCCCCTGCGATGCGCTGGAGACTGCGGAATGCTGGGCGCTGGCGCTCGCAACACCTAACACGCCTTCGGTCCTGGCCCTGTCGCGCCAGAACCTGCCTGCGCTGCGCGGCGAGGGTGACGAGGCCTGGACCCCGGCGACCAACCGCTCGGCCAAGGGCGCCTATCGTCTGCGCGCGGCCACTGCGGCGCGCAAGGTGGTGCTGGTCGCTACCGGTTCCGAAGTGGAAGTCGCGCTGGCGACCGCCGACAGCCTCGAAGCACAGGGCATCGGCGCCGATGTCGTCTCCATGCCCTGCATGGAGTTGTTCCACGCGCAGGATGCGGCCTATCGCGCCGACCTGCTGCCGCGCGACGCGCTGATCGTTTCCATCGAAGCGGGTACCACGCTGGGCTGGCAGGCCATCACCGGCCGCGACGGGCTCAACATCGGGCTTGATCGTTTTGGTGCTTCTGCACCGGCGGAAGTCCTCTTCAAGCATTTCGGCTTCAGCGCAGAAGCCATCGTGCCGCAGATCACGGCGAAACTGGGCCAGTAATCCAAGCTGGCATCGCAAAGGAGCACACCATGGCGATCAAGGTTGCAATCAACGGGTTCGGACGTATCGGACGCAACGTAGCCCGCGCGATCTTCGAGCGGACCGATCACGATCTGGAACTGGTCTCGATCAACGATCTGGGCGATGCGAAAGCCAATGCCCGGCTGTTCAAGCATGACAGCGTGCACGGCGCCTTTTCCGGCACTGTCGAAGTGGACGGCAATGATCTGATCATCAATGGCAAGCGCATTCATGTGACGGCCGAGCGCGATCCGGCAAATCTGCCGCATGCCGCCAACGGCGTCGACATCGCGATGGAATGCACCGGTTTCTTCACCGATCGTGACAGCTGTCAGAAGCACCTGACCGCTGGCGCCAAGCGCGTGCTGATCTCTGCCCCGGGCAAGAATGTCGATCTCACGGTCGTCTATGGCGTGAATCACGAGAAGCTGACGGCCGATCATACGATCGTTTCCAACGCTTCCTGCACCACCAATTGCCTCGCCCCGCTGGCAAAGGTGCTGAACGACGCCATCGGCATCGAACGCGGTCTGATGACCACGATCCATGCTTACACCAACGATCAGAAGATCCTCGACCAGATCCACTCAGACCCGCGCCGTGCCCGCGCCGCCGCGATGAGCATGATCCCCACCACCACGGGCGCCGCCCGCGCCGTGGGCGAGGTTCTGCCTGAACTGAAGGGCAAGCTGGACGGTTCATCTGTCCGCGTGCCTACCCCGAATGTCTCGGTGGTGGACCTGACTTTCCAGCCGGGCCGCGACACGTCTGCCGAAGAGGTCAACGCGTTGCTCAAGGCTGCCGCGGAAGGCCCGCTCAAGGGAGTTCTCGCCTATTCGGAAGAGCCGCTGGTCTCGATCGATTACAACCACTGCCCGGCCAGTTCGACGATCGACAGCCTGGAGACGGCCGTGATCGAAGGCAAGCTGGTGCGCGTGCTTTCCTGGTACGACAATGAATGGGGCTTCTCTAACCGGATGCTCGACACTGCCGGTGCGATGGCGCGCTTCCTCTGATCCCTGGTTGAACCGTTCGTGCCGCGCGCAGTCGAGGCACGAACGGTATCGTTCTCGACTGCGCTCGAACCGAATGGCGAGGTGGGTGAGATGGCCGGTTTCAAGACGCTCGACGATGCAGGTGATGTGACCGGAAAGGTCGCGCTGGTTCGCGTCGATCTCAACCTGCCCATGGATGGCGGCCGGGTGACGGACGATACCCGCGTCCGCGCCAGCGCGCCGACCATCCTCGAATTGTCGCGCAAGGGCGCCAAGGTCCTGCTTCTGGCGCATTTCGGCCGCCCCAAGGGGCAGCGTAGTTCCACTCAGTCGCTTTCCATGGTGATCGACGCAGTGCAGGACGTTCTGGGCAAGGAAGTGATGTTCGTGCCCGAAGTCGCCGGACCGGTGGTGGAACAGACTATAGGCATCCTGCGCAATGGCGACATCGCGATCCTCGAAAACACCCGCTTCTGGCCGGGCGAAGAGGCGAACGATCCCGAATTCGCCAAGGCGATCGCGGCCAATGCGGACCTCTTCGTGAACGACGCATTCTCCGCCGCGCATCGCGCTCATGCCACGACCGAGGGCCTTGCTCACCTGCTGCCGTCTTACGCTGGCCGCTCGATGCAGGCGGAGCTTGAAGCGCTTGAAAAGGCGCTCGGCAATCCGGAAAAACCGGTGGCGGCCGTGGTCGGCGGGGCTAAGGTTTCGAGCAAGCTGGCCGTTCTCAAGCATCTGGTTGGCAAGGTCGATCACCTGATCATCGGTGGCGGCATGGCCAACACTTTCCTTGCCGCGCGCGGCGTGGATGTGGGCAAGTCGCTGTGCGAACACGATCTGGCCGCGACGGCCGAGGAAATCATGGATGCGGCCGATATCGCCGGTTGCACGGTTCACCTGCCCTACGATGTGGTGGTGGCGAAGGAATTTGCGGCCAATCCGCCCAGCATGCGCATCTGCAATGTCCACGAAGTCGCGGATGACGAGATGATCCTCGACGTCGGGCCGCAGGCGGTGGAGGCACTGGGCGATGTGCTCAAGACCTGCCGCACGCTGGTGTGGAACGGCCCGTTGGGGGCCTTCGAAACGCCGCCTTTCGATGCGGCAACCGTGGCGCTGGCGAAAATTGCAGCGGCGCTTTCCAAGGAAGGTTCGCTCGTTTCGGTCGTAGGCGGGGGCGACACTGTGGCTGCACTCAACCATGCGGGCGCGGCCAAGGATTTTACTTATATTTCAACCGCAGGCGGCGCTTTCCTCGAATGGATGGAAGGGCGCGAATTGCCCGGAGTTGCGGCGCTGGAACGCTAAGTTACCAACACGGACCTAGGAGGGGACGATGATCGAAGCTGGGATGCTGGAACGGATTCGCACAGGCAAGGGCTTCATCGCCGCGCTTGACCAGAGCGGCGGATCGACCCCCAAGGCCCTGAAGGGCTACGGTATTGAGGAAGGCGCTTGGTCGACTGACGAGGAGATGTTCGGCCTCATCCACCAGATGCGCGTGCGGATCATCACCTCGCCTTCCTTCACCGGCGAAAAGGTGCTGGGTGCGATCCTGTTCGAGCGGACCATGGATGGCCTGGCCGAAGGCAAGCCGGTTCCCACCCTGCTGCGCGAGCGGAACGTGGTGCCCTTCCTCAAGGTCGACAAGGGGCTGGAGGATGAGGTGGACGGCGTTCAGATGATGAAGCCGATGCCCGATCTCGACGAATTGCTCGCCCGCGCCAAGGCGCTGGGCGTAGTCGGCACCAAGATGCGCAGCGTGATCAATGCGGCGAACCCGGCGGGCATTGCCGCCAATGTCGCCCAGCAATTCGAAGTGGGCGCGCAGATATGCAAGGCCGGGCTGATCCCGATCCTGGAGCCGGAATATAACATCAAGAGTGCTGGCCGCGCCGAGGGTGAAACGCTGCTGCGCGAGGAAATCCTCAAGCAGCTCAACGCCATGCCTGATGGCCAGATGGTGATGCTCAAGCTTTCGATTCCCGAAGTGGCAAACCATTACAAGGCGCTGATCGATCATCCGGCGGTGGCGCGGGTGGTGGCGCTTTCGGGCGGTTACAGCCGCCCCGATGCCTGCGCGGAGTTGGCGAAGAACCCAGGCATGATCGCCAGCTTCAGCCGCGCGCTGCTGGAAGATCTGCGCGCGGGCATGAGCGATGCGGAATTCGACGCTTCGCTCGCCAGCGCGATCGACGAAATCTACCGCGCTTCGATCACCTGACATCCGATTAGGTGGCAATCGCGATTGCCACCTGCTTTCAGGCCAAATATTCCCGCTCCCTCAACGAAGTTTGGGGGAGTGGGGCATATGTCATATCTGGACGAACCGCCGCCATATAGGGCCGGCGGGCTGGTTGGCGTCGGCGCATATGGTGTTTCACGGGTGTTTGGATTGAACCTGTGGTTGCCGGTGCTGCTTTCTTTGGTGGCATATTTCGGGCTTCGTCGGTTCCGGCCCGTACTGTCGGAATCCTATCGCTATGGATTGGCCATTCTCTCGGGCCAGGCGCTCTGGATGGTTGTGGGTGTGATGTTCGTGCCCGAAGCGCTGGCTTCCGTATTGATCGACATCGTAGCCTCCGCCGCGCTTCTGATCTGGGCGGTCTGGCGTGCTTCCAAGGCGTCGGCTTATGGCGTGGTCGCGTTCGAGGTGATTTCGCTCGGCGTGAATTTCCTGGCCTTTCTGGAGGTGCCGCAGCTTGACTCGAGCAACTTCGCGCTGCTGGTTCACATGGTGATGCACGTGGGTGTTCTGATTTTCGTGGTTCATGCCTTGCTGCATGGCCTCGTCACCCACTCCGCCGATGCAGGCGAGATGGACGAGGTGTTTTCCTGATCCTCCGGCGGGGCGCAATAGGGCCTGCCCCTAGTTCCCGCCTTCGAAGCCGAAGCGATATTCCCCGGGCACCGGCTCCTTGCCGGTGACCCGTTCGGGGCTGACGGAGGTGAGGGATATGGTTACGCCCTTTGGCGTGCCATGGGGCTCACCCAGCGTTAGCGGTACCGTCTCGCTCCAGCCTGCACCGTCGATCCGGGTGACGAGAATCACCCGGCCAGCCCATACGCAGCGCGCATTCATCGGGCAGCGGCTATCTTCCGCCACTTCAAGCGGTGTGGCAACCATGCTGCCGACCCGCACTGGCTGGCCGAGCGGAACCGTTCCCGAGGGCTGGACCTGTTGGGCATCCATGATCGGAGTGCCTTGCACGTGAGTGCAGGCGCCAAGGGCCAGCGGGGCGAGCAAGAGGACGGCGGGCTTGAGTGCGTGCATCATGGCGTGCTTCATGCCGCCAGTAGATGAACCGTGCCGGAACGCTTGGCTAGTCCCTCCGGAAAATCTACAGGCGCTGGCATGACAGTCGAAACACCCGCTTGCCAGCTTTACCTGATCTCGCCGCTCGATGTCGGCGGAGACTTCCCCGCGCGACTGGCAAGGGCGCTTGATGCCGGGCCGGTTGCTGCCTTCCAGTTCCGGGTAAAAGGTCTGGATGATCATGAAGCGGCGCGTCTTGCCGAACCACTGCAGCGAATCTGTGCGGAGCGCGACGTGGCCTTCATCGTGAATGACAGCATTTCGCTAGCCAAGCGGCTCAAGGCCGATGGGATTCATCTCGGCCAGTCCGACGGTTCGGTAAAGGAAGCGCGGGAGAGGCTGGGGCGGGATGCGCAGATCGGCGTGACCTGTAACGCCAGCCGCCACTTCGCGATGGAAGCAGGTGAGGCCGGGGCCGATTATGTGGCCTTTGGAGCTTTTTTTCCGAGCGGAACGAAAGAGACCGAACATCGCGCCGAGCCTGAAATCCTGACTTGGTGGTCGAACCTGTTTGAGTTGCCTTGCGTGGCAATTGGCGGGATCACGCCAGGAAACTGCGACGTCTTGATCGAGGAAGGCGCGGATTTCCTCGCCGTTTCCGGGGCGGTCTGGAACGGTGATGAAGCCGAGGCTGTGCGGGCCTTCACCGCGAAGCTTACTTCGGTGTCGCGCCGATCCTGACACAGCGCAGTCCGGTGGGTTCGCCCGCCTGATCCAGCTTGCGCAGGTAGCGCCCGCTCTTCACTTCATAACGGTTGCCCTTGCGCGGGCCGCTGGTCATCGTCACCAGATCGCCCACGCGCAGATAGGTCCCGCTCTTGCCGTCAGCAGTATAGGCGGAACCATTTGTGATAACGAAGCCTTCTTCGGGCGCCGGCACGCCGCGACTGGTGGCCGCATCGCCGGGCATTTCGCAAGCATAGGTGCCGCGTTCCAGCGTCGACAGGCGTCCATCGTTATCCGCTCGTGCGGAAACGCTTGCGTTGGCAATCGCGGCCAGACCGGCCAGGGCAAGTATGTTGAGCGCCTGCTTCATGGCTCCTCTTTCCGAAACGGCGGCTAGCATGCGCTGCGCTGCCACGCCAGTGTCCAAGAACGATCCCTGGTCGGGGGTTCTTGCCGAAGGCCACGCCACGCGCTAGTGCGCGCGCTCGCACGCTTATATGCGCAACGCTCTTTGCAATTGGAAAGCTGAACCCCATGAAAATCAGTGGCGTGGATATTCGCCCCGGCAACATTCTTGAATATGAAGGCGGGATCTGGAGAGTCGCAAAGATCCAGCATACCCAGCCGGGCAAAGGCGGGGCCTTCATGCAGGTCGAGATGAAGAACCTCATCGACGGCCGAAAGACGAATGTCCGCTTCCGTAGCGCCGACACAGTTGAGCGAGTGCGCCTCGATACCAAGGATTTCCAGTTCCTTTACGAGGATGGGGACCAACTCGTCTTCATGGACAAGGACAATTACGACCAGATCACTCTCGCGTCGGATCTGCTGGGCGATGCCCGTGCATTCCTGACCGACGGGATGGATGTGGTGCTCGAAATGTATGACGAGCGTCCGATTTCCGTTCAGCTTCCAGAACAGGTTGAAGCGCTAATTGTGGAGGCTGACGCAGTTGTGAAGGGGCAGACTGCCAGTTCCAGCTATAAGCCCGCCATTCTTGAAAATGGCGTTCGGGTGATGGTGCCGCCGCATATCGAAAGCGGCACCCGCATCGTAGTAGACGTCTATGCGCGCGAATATGTAAGAAAGGCCGACTGATCATGAGAAAACCGCTCCTTCTTATCACCGCCACCGCCGCTCTGCTTGCGTCGGTTGCTCCGGCAGCCCAGGCCGCAGAGAAGGAAGGCGCGGCTAAGGCGGCTCCTGCCCAGCCGACGCTTGAGCAGCAGGCCGACATTCAGCGCTCGGCCGTTATTTTTCGCCTGTTCAATGCAGCCTTCACATCGAAGGAAGTCGAACAGCCGGTGAAGAACAAACTGCTCTCATGCATGTTCAGCAACTCGCTGGGGACAATCAGCGTGGCGGCCGGTCGTGCGATGACGCAGAACGGGCTCGACCAGAAGAATGCGAGCGACATCTATCGTGCTGCGGCTGGTGTGTGCGGCATTTCCTTCAAGCCGAAGGAACAGGCCGGCGGTGGCGCGGCGCCCAAGCCGACAGCCAAGCCCAGCGGCGAGGGCCGCTGACAGAATCGCGCATTGGAGTGCCGGCGGCGCTCCGGCGCTGTAACAGGGGAATACTTCGATGGCAGCAGTTTCTGGCCTCATCCGCGTGATGGAGCGCGCCGCCCGCAAGGCGGGCGGTCGCTTGCGCCGCGACTTTGGCGAGGTCGAGCATCTGCAGGCCAGCCGCAAGGGGCCGTCGGATTTCGTGTCGAAGGCCGATATCGCGGCCGAGCGCACGATTTATGACGAGCTGAGGCAGGCTCGCCCCGATTGGGGCTTCCTGCTTGAAGAAGCAGGCGAGATCGATCCAAATCCAGCCGCCCCACGCTGGATCGTCGACCCGCTCGACGGGACGTCGAACTTTCTTCACGGTATTCCGCATTTCGCGATCTCCATCGCAGTGCAGGAGCCAAAGCTTGACGGTTCGGGCTGGGGCGATGTGGTTGCGGGCATGGTGTATCAGCCGATTACCGACCAGACCTTCTGGGCGGAGAAGAGCCGCGGTGCCTGGCTGCAGGATGCCCGGCTGCGCGTTTCTGCCCGTCGCCACCTGGCAGATGCCCTGATTGCCACGGGCGTGCCCTACCATGCACATGGTGACTTCAACGAATGGACACGCATCTTCGCGGCTATTGGCCCGCAAGTGGCAGGAATTCGCCGTTTTGGCGCTGCCTCGCTCGATCTTGCCTGGGTTGCCGCCGGGCGCTTCGACGGGTTCTGGGAAAGCGATCTGGCACCGTGGGACACGGCAGCAGGATGCCTGCTCGTGCGTGAGGCCGGTGGCTTCGTCACCGACTACCGCGGCCGTTCGGAGGCGATCTGCGACAAGCAGGTGATTGCGGGCAACGATCCGCTGCATTCACGGCTCCACAAGCTCGTCGCAGGGGCGCTCAAGGGCTGAGCAGCTTCCGGGACTGCGGCATCCATAAGCGCCATCCGAAACATATCGGGGACGATCTGGGAATCGGCTTCACTCCGACGGCGTGGCCACGGTAAGCCGTGCCATGCCCATCGTGGGCCGCGCGATGGAGGCACCTCCTCGAGTCGCAGTACCAGTGCCGTCCGCAGTGCCTGGCATTTTCCCGCATTTTGACTGGGACAAGGGCAAGGCGGCTCCGAAGATGGGGGCAATGGCATCCATTTAGGCGGGAATTTCCGACCACGCTTGAACCATGCGCCACTGCCCGCTAAGCGCTGCGGGCGCAGGGCCCCTGTGGCGGAATGGTAGACGCGAACGACTCAAAATCGTTTGTAGCAATACGTGCCCGTTCGAGTCGGGCCAGGGGCACCAGCGCTAACGAAGGCAAGTGCCATTGCGGGTTCGCGTTTAGGTGACGCTCTTGCTAGGTTGCGCTGGATGATAGCTGTACCTTCCCTCCACGCCATCGCCACGATCCTTCTGACCATCGGTATGTTTGTCGCCTTTGCGCGAGGAAGGATGCCGGCAGAGATCGTCTCGCTTCTCACCATCGCGCTTATCGCGGTGGGGCTCTATTTCTATCCTCTGCCGCATAGCTTGCCGACCGACGGGCTGCGGCTCGCCTTTTCGGGCTTTGGCCATTACGCGCTGATCACCATTTGCGCGCTGATGATCATGGGGCGCGCGCTGGTGGTGACTGGCGCGCTCGATCCGGCAGCGCGGCTGCTGGCACGGGTGTGGAAGGTCAATCGCCAACTGGGAATGCTGGTCTCGCTGCTGCTTGCCTTCACCCTGTCGATGATCGTCAACGACACGCCGGTGCTGGTGCTGTTGCTGCCGATCTTCGTTCAACTCGCCGCACAAGGGGCGATGCCCGCTTCGAAGACGCTGATGCCGCTGAACGCCGCGGTGCTGATCGGCGGGATGGCGACAACCATCGGTACATCCACCAATCTTCTGGTAGTCTCGATCGCTCGCGATCTGGGTATGCCGCAGATGAATGTGTTCCATTTCACGCCCATCGTCCTGATGGCCGCATTGGTGGCGTTGCCCTATCTCTGGCTGGTGATGCCGCGTCTGCTGCCTGATCACAGCAAGGAACCCAGCTTCGAGCCGCGGCGTTTTTCCGCGCTGCTGCGTATCCCGGCAGGTAGCGATCTGCATGGCAAGACCATCGAGCAGGTGACTGTGAAGCTCCCGGCGAACTTCGCATTTGATGGGGATTTCTCCGGCCCGCTCGAGGCAGGGCATCGCATTGCCGTGTCCGGAACGCATGAGGCGCTGGAGGAAGCCATCCGTATGCTCAAGGGGCAAGTCGCTCCGGGGTGGGTACTCGACCGGATCGAGCGCAAGGCCAAGACGGAGGGCGAGGATATTGTAGTGATGGAGATGGCGGTGACGGCGGATTCGCGCCTGATCGGCCATACGCTCGCTACATCCGGTATTGCGGATCTCTACAGCACGGCCGTGCTGGGCGTGCACAAGCCGCGCAGGCCGATAGGCAGTGTCCGCGTGCGTGGCGATGAGATGGAGATCGGGGAAGGCGATGTGCTGCTGGCCATGGGCCTGCCCACGGATCTGCAGGAATTTGCACGTAACGATGGCCTGCTGATTCTCGACGGCGCGCGCGAAGTGCCGCGCCGCTCCAAGGCGATCGTCGCGCTGGGTATTATGCTCGGCTCGGTCGGACTTGCGTCGGCCGGCTTGCTGCCGATCGCCATTTCCGCACTCGCCGGGGCGATCATGATGTTCATCACCGGATGCGTGAAGTTCGATCGGGTGGGAAGGGCGCTGTCCGCCAAGGTGATCGTGCTTGTGGCGGCCAGCATCGCGGTGGGCCAATTGGTGCTGGAAAGCGGCGCTGCTGCCTGGCTGGGCGAGTCGATGGCGCTGGGGTTGCAGCATCTTCCGCCTGCCGCGGTGCTGGCGGCCGTGATGCTGTTCGTGACATTGATGACCAATTTTGCCTCAAACGCCACGGCTGCGACCATCGGTACCCCCATCGCCTTCAATATCGCGAGCCAGCTTGGCATGCCGCAGGAACCGTTGATCCTGGCCGTGCTGTTCGGTTGCAATCTGTGCTATGCCACTCCCATCGCTTATCAGACGAATATGCTGATCATGGGCGAGGGGAACTATACTTTCGCAGACTACCTTCGCACGGGCGTGCCGCTGGTGTTGTTGATGGTGGTGACGCTCTCCATCCTGCTCGTATTCAGCTACGGCATGTGAATATTACCTACCGTATGCGTGCTGGACGCGGCGGATGCGCATGATAGGTTCCTGTCCATTGAGCTCTGCCCAGCGAGGCCGGGCCATGGGAGCCAGGGGGAACCGATGCCGGGGAAAGCATATCCCGATGTGCAGCTCTATCGATATGATTGGAGCAAGCTGAGCGAGGCCACAATCGGCGCTGCGATCGATCAGGTAGCGATGCAGGGGCCGCAATGCGCCTCGTCGCTGGATCTGTCGCTAGCGGGGAAGACGCTGCAGCTCGTTACCGACGCCGATGGTCCCAACGCAGGTCCTTCGCTTTCCTATCGTTTCACCACCGGCAACCGGCTGATCCTGACGGAGAATGGCGGCAATGCAGTAAACGCGGGCTATGCCGCGCTGTCGCTGGAGCGTTTTACCTTCTTTGCCCACCTCATCCCCGGCACGCTGCGGGGCTATGCCATAATTGTGGACAATCACACCGGCCTCGCCACCGTGTTCGAGCTGTGGTTCGGCGGACAGGATGCGAAGCGCGAGGTGAGCCGCGCCGTGTGGCAGGGTTATGTCTACGAAAAGGGCAGGGATGCCCCGCCAGACCGCCACCGGCCGACCAATCGTGTGGAGGGTAAGGGGCTCTACTGGAAGACCGATACGGGTGACGAGACCCTCGATTTCTATCCCTCCGTTTCCTATTCGCATTGGGTGGAACTGACACGGCTGGACGGAAAACAGGGTTACTGCGCGCCGTCCGACTATATCCAGATCGACGACCGCTTCTATCTCTACACCCGCACGGAAGCCGAGTTTTCGGGTATTTTCTCGCTCTATCTGATGGATCTCGACCGGTTGCGGCAAGTGGGGCTGCGGCTGGGCTTCAACGCGGCGGACGAGCTGGAATATCGGGCCTTCACCGGCACGGGCGAATGGCTGGGCCAGATCGCGCAGTTCGAGAAATTCGGCGATATCAGTGGGGGCCCGTCCAAGCCGCGCCCCGGGCCGGGGCAGACCGGCAAGCTCGATCCCAATGCCAAGGGTTCGCGCGGGGTCTATCGCCCGCTTGGCACCATGCCCAAGATGACGAAGGCAGAAGTGGCTGCGGCAGTGAAGGAGCATACGCGCGTCTTCGCCCCGCGCACCGGGGAAGGCAGCGGCGCGGCCGGCATGGCCACTAACGGGCTCCCTTCGGTCGACTGGCTTTCGGGCAAGAGCTTCACCCTGCGCTACGACGGCGGCCCGGTGATGGATTACAAGGTGACGAGCGCGGATTCGCTCCAATGGCGCAAGGATGGCGGGCCCTGGGCCACGGCGCGCTATCAGGCCTATGAGCCTGCGCCGGGCGTGATCCTGTTCGGCCATGTGCTGGATAGCGAGCCCGATCATGACGGGCACTGCATCTGTGCCGATTTCGAGAACGGCCTTGTCACCACCTTCAACGGCTATCTCAACACGCCCTTCTTCGCGAATGAGGCGGGTGCGCGCACATTGTTCGGCGTGATCGAGATGCAAGGCCTCGCGCCACCGGGCAAGGCGCGGCACGGGCGGACCGATGAGCTGCTGGGCCGGGCGATCACCTGGAATTACGCGCCGGGGCTGACATCCATGCATCTCTATTCCACGCCGCACACTGTATCGTGGATCATCTTCACCGATACGGGTGCGGGCGGGCTGGAGTGGAGCGGGCCGGGCGATTTCGTGAAGATCCGCGAAGATCTCTATTTCGCCTATTGGCTGGAAGATGCCTGCAACGGCACGCTGGGCACCATCGTGATCAACATGCGCACCATGCATGATTCCGGCATCGGCTATCATTGCGGCGAAGAGGGCTTGAGCATGAGCCAGGTGGGCGCTCATGCCCGCCACGCCGGAAAGTTCGACATCGATCGTTTCTTCAAGAACAAGACTTGAGATGGGGTTAGATAAATGGCTGACAAACCCATGACTTCTCGGCGTTCCTTCCTCAAGTCCGGGGCGATTTTTGCTGCCCCTCTGGCAGTGGTGGGTGCGCCCGCGGCCGCTGCGGCCATGGCCGATGACGACAGCCGCGCGCGCCTCGCCCGACTGGAGGATACCCGCGCGATAGAGGCGCTGAACCGCGCTTTCCTGCGCCAGTTCAACGCCTCGGGTGCAGAAGCGACCGCTGCGCTTTTCGCTGATGGCAAGGCGCCGGATCTGGCAAGCGGCACTGTGGGCCTTGTGCTGGAGAATGCGGCGGAGCCGGAGCATCTCGAACTGGCCGGGGACGGCTCACGCGCCAGCGCTCATTATAGCTGCGTGGTGGAAACGGAACATGCGCTGGAAGGCGATCATACGCTGATCCAGATGGCCCGATTGCAAGGCAACAGCGCCTATCGCTGCAGCGATAGGCGTGTGTTCAGGGCCGATTACGTCAGGCACAAGGATGGCTGGGCGATTGAGCGCATCCGGCTGGGATGAGGATGATGAGCGCGCGCGAACTCGTCCGCATCGGCATTTCGGCCGCGCTTTTGTGCCTGCTGTCCGCTTGCTGGCTGTCGGAAAAGCCGCTGCTGACCGCACAGACTTCTTCCGAGGTGGATTTCACCGGTACCTATCGTGTGAGAGACGAGCAAGATCGCAGCGATCTCGTGATAAGGAGCAAGGGCGAGGGCGCCTATGAATTGCATCAGGGCAAGGACAAGGTGCCGACGCGCTATCTACGGCTGAAGGACGACTGGTACCTGGCCCAATATGACGGCAGGGACGAAGACGATGAAACGGGCGAGGTTGTCTATCTCTACCAGCCGCTGCGCGTTGCGGGCCGCCGTCTCTATATCTATTCCGCCAGTTGCGACGATACGCCAGGCGATTTTGCTGGAATGGAGCGCAGTTCCAGCGTCTGCACCTTCACCAGCCTCGAAGGGCTGAAAGCTGTCGCGCTGGCCTATGTCGCGCGGGTGGAAAAAGGTGAGGTGTCAGACGAGCCGACGGTCTGGTCCAGGATTTCTGTCTCGAGGCGCTAGGCGGCTTGGACAAATTCGGCCAAGCGTGATCCATGCCGAATTTGTCCACGCCGCCCAGGGTCCGCATCACTGCATGGTGAATCGCATCGTAACCGGGAAAATCCAGCAATCGCCGAAGGTTCTTTCCCGGCTGTAAAATTTACCGACATTTCATCTCTCCCCATTACTCATGGCGCTGTCCGCAAGAGGCGGGCGTTTGGCCGGTTTGGGTAATGATCCGTCTTTTCAAACATTACATACCACATGCCGTTTTGCTGCTGGGCCTGTTCGATTTCGGGCTGCTGATCGTGGCCGGCGAACTGGCGTGGAAGCTGCGGGCGGGGCAGATCGGCATGGCTATGGGCCTGTTTGCCGTGCGCTTGCCGCTGCTGGCCGGCGCGGCGGTGATCGTGCTTACCGCGATGATTGCGGTTGGCGTCTATGGTTCGGATTCGCTGCGCTCCATGCGCTTTGCGGGCGCAAGGCTGCTGGTGGCGGTAAGCCTCGGCATCATTGCGCTGACCTTCATTGATTTCCTGGTGCCGGGGCAGACTTTCTGGCGTTCGACCCTGGCTTACGCGATGGGCCTTTCGATCGTATTTCTGATGCTCAACCGGCTGATCGTGGGCGGTATCCTGGGTGCGAATGCCTTCCGCCGCCGGGTTCTGGTGCTCGGTTCGGGCAAGCGCTCGCAGCGTTTGCGCGAACTCGGGATGCGCCCGGAAAGCGGATTTTCCATTGTCGGCTACATCGCCATGAGCGACGCGGCCAAGGTGGTGGAGGAAGCGATCCCGCGCTCGGCGATCCACGATCTCAACCGTTATGTCGAAAATCTCGGCGTGTCCGAAGTGGTGCTGGCGCTGGAGGAACGGCGTAACGCCATTCCGATGAAGGACCTGCTGCGGATCAAGACCGCCGGGGTCCATGTAAACGATTTTTCCAGCTTCATGGAGCGAGAGACGGGTCGCGTCGATCTCGATACGGTGAACCCGTCCTGGCTGATCTTTTCCGATGGGTTCAGTTCCGGTCGTGCGGTTTCCAGCGCGGCGAAGCGGATGTTCGACATTCTGGCCAGCTCGATCCTGTTGTTCCTGACTTTCCCGCTGATCCTGCTCTTCGCCCTGCTGGTGAAGATCGACAGCCGCGGCCCGGCCTTCTTCCGCCAGACGCGGGTGGGGCTCTATGGCCAGACCTTCGAGCTGGTCAAGCTGCGCTCCATGCGCACCGATGCCGAGAAAGACGGCGCGAAGTGGGCCCAGACCGACGATCCGCGCGTGACCCGCGTGGGCCGCTTCATCCGCAAGGCCCGCATCGACGAGCTTCCCCAGACCTGGAGCGTCCTGAAGGGCGAGATGAGCTTTGTAGGTCCGCGCCCCGAACGCCCGGAATTCGTCGAGGACCTGGACGAAAAGCTGCCCTATTATGCGGAGCGGCACATGGTGAAACCCGGCATCACCGGCTGGGCGCAGATCAACTATCCCTATGGCGCGTCGATCGACGATGCGCGGCAGAAGCTGGAATATGATCTCTATTACGCCAAGAATTACACGCCCTTCCTCGATCTGCTGATCCTGCTGCAGACTCTGCGCGTGGTGCTGTGGCACGAGGGCGCGCGCTGATGGGCGGGGCCTGGAATACGCTGATCGTCGTGATCCACGTCGCAGGGGCGACGGCGCTGCTCGGCTTTGCCGGCTGGCTATATGCACGCAGGGCGAAGATGGGGCAGGCGGGGGATTCGATCCTCTCTGCTCTGGCGATTACCGGCCTGTGGGCGGTGTCCGTGGCAGTGATGGGTATTGATGCAACGGGCCCGCAGATATTCCTCAGCCTCAGTTATCTTGGCTGGTTCTGGGCGCTCTATCGGCTCTTCACCAATGATGGGCGGCATGAAAGCGTGCGTCCGATCCGGCCCGTGGTGATGGCACTGGGGTTTGTGGAGATGCTCCAGCTCGGGCTGATTGTGGCGGCCTCACGCTTCACGCAGGCACCCGGCGCGGAACTGATGATCTTCGAGATGTCGATGACCTTCCGCCTGCTCTGCACGGTGGGCGCGCTGGTGCTGGTGCACAATCTCTATGTCGGCGCGTCGCCAGCCGGGCGGCTGACCCTGCGTTGGCCTGCCGCCGCTCTGGCCGTGATGTGGCTGTATGATCTCAATTTCTACACCATTGCCTATCTCACCGGCAGCGCACCCCGGACGCTGGGCGAATTGCGCGGGCTGGTGGCGGTGGTGATGGTGGCGTTGCTGGCACTGGGAACGGCTCACGGAGCGAGCGAATTGCGCCTGCGTGCTTCGCGTTCGGTGACGTTCCAGTCTTTCTCGCTGCTGGTGATCGGGGCCTATCTGGTGGCCATGGTGGTGGTGGCGCAGGGGCTGGCCTATGTCGGCAGCGACTTTGCCTATATCATCCAGCTTGCCTTCCTTGCGGCGGCCAGCGTGGCGGCGCTGCTGGTACTGCCTTCGCGGCGGCTGAGGGGCTGGATCAGGGTGATGCTGGCCAAGCATCTGTTCCAGCACCGCTATGATTACCGTGCCGAATGGCTGCGCTTCACCGAAACCATTGCGCGCGGCGGCGAGCAGGTCATGCCGTTGCATGAGCGTGTGGTCCAGGCCGTGGCGGATATTACCGACAGCCCGGCGGGCTTGCTGCTCACTCCGGGCGAGGGTGGAATCTTCACGCTCGATTCCCGCTGGCAATGGCCGGAGATGGACGTTCCGGCCGAGGCGCTGAGCGTCGAGGCGGCACGCTTCTTCGAGCAGCACCGCTTCATCCTCGATCTCGACGATCTCAGGCAGGGGCGCCAGAGCCACGGCGAGGGCCAGTATGTGCCGGAATGGCTGGTCGAAAGCCGCCGCGCCTGGGCGATGGTGCCGCTGATCCACTATCAGCGCCTCACCGGCATCGTGGTGCTGGCCCGTCCGCCGGTGGTGCGCCGGCTCGACTGGGAGGATTTCGATCTGTTGCGCGTGGTAGGCCAGCAGCTGGCAAGCTATCTGGCCGAACAGGCCGGGCAGGAGGCATTGGGCGAGGCGCATCGCTTCGACGAATTCAACCGCCGCATGGCTTTCGTGATGCACGACATCAAGAACCTTGCGAGCCAGCTTTCCCTGCTGGCGCGTAATGCGGAAAAGCATGCCGACAAGCCGGAATTCCGCGCCGATATGCTCGTCACCCTGCGCAACAGCACCGACAAGCTCAACGCGCTGCTTGCCCGCCTTGGCCGCTATGGCGCGGGCGGCAATGAGCCCTCGGAACAGATCGATGCGGTGGCCGCGGTGGAGCGGGTCGTCAGCCGTTATATGACCCAGCATCCCGTGCATCTGGTGGAACGCCAGGCCTGCGTGCTGCTGGCCCGCGCGGAATCGCTGGAGCAGGCGCTGGTCCATCTGGTGCAGAACGCGATCGAGGCCAGCGAGCCCGATGCGCCGGTGTTGCTGAGTGTGCTGGTGGACGGGCTTTACTGCCGCATCGAAGTGCTCGATTCCGGCACGGGCATGAGCGCCGAATTCATCCGCTCGCGCCTGTTCAAGCCGTTCCATTCCTCCAAGCCCGGCGGCTTCGGCATCGGCGCCTTCGAGGCGCGCGAGCTGATCCGCGCCATGAACGGCCGGCTGGATGTGGAAAGCCGCGAAGGGATCGGCACGCGCTTCATCATCCGCCTGCCGCTCGCCACGCAGATCGACGCATCAGGCGACAATAACGCGTTCCGGCAGGGCTTTGGTCCGTCGGGCAAGACCGAGGTTGCATAATGTCCGAGAGCAAATCCAGATCCCTGCCGCGCCTGCTGATCGTCGAGGACGATGAGGGCCTGCAGGCGCAGCTCAAATGGGCCTATGACGATTTCGACGTTACCATCGTGGGCGATCGAGCTTCGGCGCTGGCTGCCCTGCGCGCGGAAGAGCCGCCGGTCGTGACGCTGGACCTGGGCCTGCCGCCCGATCCCGACGGGACGAGCGAGGGCTTTGCCGTGCTTGAAGAGATCATGGCGATCAAGCCAGATACCAAGGTGATCGTCGCCAGCGGCCATGGCGCACGGGAAAGCGCGCTCAATGCGATCGAGCGGGGCGCCTATGATTTCTACCAGAAGCCCGTCGATATCGAGGAACTGGGGCTGATCGTACGCCGCGCCTATAATCTCCATCGGATCGAGACGGAAAACCGCGCGCTCCAGGCCCGGGCAGGCGATGGCAATACGGTGCTGGGCGGCCTCATCACCGCCGCGCCGGAAATGGTCCGCGTGGCGCGTACGATCGAGCGGGTGGCCAACACCAATGTTTCCGTCATGCTGCTGGGGGCCAGCGGCACGGGCAAGGAATTGCTGGCGCGGGGACTGCATGATGCAAGCGACCGCAAGGGCGGGGCCTTCGTGGCGATCAACTGCGCCGCTATCCCTGAGAACCTGCTGGAAAGCGAGCTGTTCGGGCATGAAAAGGGGGCCTTCACCGGGGCAGTGAAAACCACCGAGGGCAAGATCGAACTGGCCAGCGGCGGCACGCTGTTCCTTGACGAAGTGGGCGACATTCCGCTGCCATTGCAGGTCAAGCTGCTGCGCTTTCTGCAGGAACGCACGATCGAGCGGATCGGCGGGCGCAAGTCGATCTCGGTCGATACGCGGATCGTCTGCGCCACCCATCAAGATCTGGAGGCGATGATCGCCGACGGGCGCTTCCGCGAGGATTTGTTCTATCGCCTCGCCGAGATCGTAGTGAAGATCCCCTCGCTGGCGGAACGGCCGGGCGATGCCACTTTGCTCGCCAAGGTCTTCGTCAAACGGTTCGCACGCGAGATGAACCAGCAGGTGAAGGGCTTTGCCGCCGATGCGCTGGCCGCGATCGATGCGTGGAAATGGCCCGGCAATGTCCGCGAGCTGGAAAACCGCGTGAAACGCGCGGTGATCATGGCCGATGGCAAGCTGGTGAATGCCGCCGATCTCGACCTTGAGGGCACGCAGGACGAGGATGCGCAGCCGCTCAACCTCAAGAGCGCGCGCGAACAGGCCGACCGGCGGGTGATCCGCCATGCGCTGGCCCGCAGCGAAGGCAATATTTCCAATACCGCCAAGCTGCTGGGGATCAGCCGGCCCACGCTTTACGATCTCCTCAAGCAATATGATCTGCACGCCTGATATCGGGCCATTTCGGCGGCGGCTGCGGGGAAGGGCGGCGCTTGCGGCGCTGGCCCTGCTCGTGCTCGCGCCCCCGACACTGGCGGCACAGGAGCGCGTTCAGGCCGAAGTGACGCTGGGGCGCGAGGCGTTGCAACGCGGCGATGGCGTGGCGGCCGAAGTGGCGCTGCGCCGCGCGCTGGACGGCGGCGTGCCCGAAGCGACGGTTTCGGCCCTGCTGGGCGAGGCCTATCTCCAGCAGGGCAATTACGACGATGCCCGCCGCTGGCTGGGGGAGGGCAATTTCGCGCCCGATCAGCGCCGCCACGGTTTCCATATGCTCGCCCGGCTGGAAATGGCCGAGGGTAATCTCGATGCCGCCAGCGCCGCTTTCGACAAGGCGCTGGAAGGCGATCCCGGCACGGCGGAAATGTGGGTCGATATCGGCCGGCTGCGCTATCGCGCGGGGCAGCACCATCAGGCACTGGCTGCGGCGGAAGAGGCCTTGAGGCGCAACGGGAAAGACCCGCGCGCGCTGGAATTTCGCGGCCAGCTTGCCCGCGATGCCGATGGCCTGATCGCGGCGCTGCCATGGTTCGAGAAGGGGCTGAAAAGCGCGCCCGACGATCTCTCCCTGCTCGGCGAATATGCCGCGACTCTGGGCGAGGCGGGCCGGGCGAAAGAGATGCTGCGCGTTACCCGCCGGATGATCGAGCTGGATGGCGCAAATCCGCGCGCCTTCTATCTCCAGGCCGTGCTCGCCGCGCGGGCGGGGAATTACAATCTCGCCCGCAGGCTGCTGTGGCGCACGAAGGAACGCTTCAGCGAAGTGCCGGCTGCCATGCTGCTGGAAGGCGTGCTGGAAATGCAGGCCGAAAACTGGGCGCTGGCGGTGGATGTTCTGGACGAGCTTGCCCGCCGCCAGCCCGACAATGAACGCGCCGCCCTGCTGCTGGGCCGGGCGATGCTGGAAAATGGCGACGCCAGCGAAGTGATCGCGCGCTATGCCGCCAATGTGCAGAGTGCCGATGCCTCGCCCTATCTGCTCACGCTGCTGGGCCGCGCCTATGAGGTGACGGGCGACAGGGCTGCTGCGGCTCCTTTGCTGGACCGGGCCGCCAGCCTCGCGCCGGCGGCAACGCATCCGCTGCCGGTGGGCGAGGCGGGCGAGCTGGCGATCTTCCGCTGGGGCGACGATCCGGATCGGCTGGACGCCGCCGTGCCCCGCCTGCGCAAGCTGCTTGCCTCGGGCGATGTGGCTACGGCGCAGACCATCGTGGATGGGCTGAGCCGGCGCTTCTCGGGTTCGGCCGATATCGAGGTTCTGGCCGGCGACGTGGCCCTGGCGCGCGGCGACGGCACAAGGGCGCTGGCACTTTATTCCTCCGCCGCGCAGATTCGTCGCAGCTTCCCGCTGGTCGAGCGGATGGCCGCCGCGCTGCAATTGCTTGGCCGAGAGGGGGATGCGCGCGCGCTGGTAAGTGCCTATCTCGCTCAGCATCCGCAGGATGGCGAAGCGGCGGAATTCCTTGGCTATCTCAGCGCCGAGGCGGGCGAGTGGAAGCGGGCGGAAATGCTCCTGCGCTTCGCCCGGCTCCAGCGCGACGGCGGCGGGCGCGATCCGCTGCTGCTGGCGATGCTGGCCGATGCTTCCATGCGGTCTGGCGATGGCAAGGCTGCTCTTGCCGACGCGCAGGCTGCTTTCGCAGCCCAGCGCACAAACCGCCGTGCTGTGCTGACGCTGGCCCGTGTGCTGGAAAGCGCGGGGCAGAAAGAGGCGGCGAGCGCTCTGCTGGCAAAGGCGCGGCGGCTGCCCGGTGCGGGATGATTATCGCGGCCAGAGTCTTTCTATTCGTCATTCCCGCGAAGGCGGGAATCCAGCGGCAGCCGTTGGAACTGGATTCCCGCCTTCGCGGGAATGACGAAGGTAAGGGGGGCGGGGCTCCAGTCAGACCGTCGCCGGACATCGAAAGCACTTTCCTACAGGCCCCCAAATGGCGTTTATCCTGCCCGATGAACCGCCTCGCCCAAACTCTGCCTTGCGCACTCTCCGGCCCGGTAAACCCCAGCGCGCGGGGCCTGCACGAAAACCCGAAATGGAAGGTGACACTCTGGGCGTCGCGCAGTCCCGGAAAATGGCTTGAAACCGCGCCATACGAGAGCGGAACGGCTCGAACGGAACAGGGTATTTTCCTGCCGGGAAAGGTGACACATCCGCCGCGCCGCAGCCGGGCAGGGCGCATCCAGCATTTTCCCGCGCTGGCAAAAGCTGCTAGCGGCGCGCCCATGCCCAGCATCACTCTCAGGTCCGGATCGCCCCGTTCGCCATTTGTCGGAAAGGGGCGGAAGTTGCCGCATCGCACAGTGTCAACTGTGTCAACTTCGGCGGATTTGCGGGCATGGTGAGGCGTGTAATTCGTCATGTCGATCCGCTGGTGCGGCTGCTGCTGGCCGCGATCCTGCTGGCGACATTGCTGCCGGTAAAAGGCGATGCGCGCACGGTTGCGCAGTTCGTTTCCAACACGGCGGTGTTCCTCCTCTTCCTGCTCAACGGCCTGCGTTTGCCGCGCGACGAGGTAGTGAAGGGGATCGGCAATCTGCGTTTCCTCGCCCCGCTGGTGTTCTGGTGCTTCGGGGCGATGGCGCTGGCCGGCTGGGGCATGGCGCATCTCTTTTCCGATGCGCTTGCCGGGGTCCTGCCGCCGCTGGTGGCGCTGGGCTTCCTTTATCTCGGCGCGCTGCCTTCCACGGTGCAATCGGCCACGGCCTACAGCTCCATCGCGGGCGGGAATGTGGCGAGTTCGGTGGTCGCCGCCGCCTTGCTCAACATATTGGGCGTGTTCCTTACCGCGCCGATCTTCTCGGCCCTTGCAGGAAGCACGGCGGCGGGGATCGATACGGACGGGCTGCTGAAGGTCGGCCTTGTGCTGCTGCTGCCCTTCGCCATCGGGCAGCTTGCCCAGCATCGTTTCGGCCATGTGGTGCGCGAACATCGCCAGCTTGCCACCTGGATGGACCGGACCTCCATCGCCATCGCCGTCTATGTCGCCTTTTCGGGCGCGGTCGAGCAGGGGATATGGGACAAGCTGGGCCCGGCCGCATGGGCGGCGCTGGTGGGCGGGGTCTGCGTGTTGATCCTCTTCGCCTTTGGCGGGTCGTGGCTATTGGGCGGGATCATCGGCCTTGCCCGGGGGGACCGGGTGGCGATGCTGTTTTCCGGCGGGCAGAAGAGCATTGCCATGGGCGCGCCATTGGCCGCCGTGCTGTTCCCACCGGAAGTGGCCGGGATCGTGCTGCTGCCGGTGCTGGTCTATCACCTGCTGCAGCTCGTCCTCTCGGCCCCGCTGGCTAGTCGTCTAGCAGCGCATTCGCGATAGATTCAGATTGCGCCTGCTTGCGATTGTGGCGGGCCGACCACCAGAGGGATAGCCCGATCAGCACGGCGCCGATCAGCCCGGTGACCGCTTCGGGGATATGGAATTTGGCCGATGCCAGCATGATCCCGCCCAGCGCAATGATTGCCCAGAAGGCGCCATGTTCGAGGAAGCGATATTCGGTGAGCGTGCCTTTCCTCACCAGCATGATCGTCATCGAACGCACGAAGAAGGCACCGATGGACAGGCCCAGCGCGATCACGATCATATTGTTGGAAAGGGCGAAAGCGCCGATCACACCGTCGAAGCTGAAGCTGGCGTCGAGCACATTGAGGTAGAGGAACCCGCCAAGCCCGCTGCGCACGGCAGCGCCGGCAAGGGCGCGCTTCTGGTCGCGGATTTCCAGCCAGGTGTTGATCGCTCCCACCGAAATGAAAGTGACGATGCCCAGAATGCCCGCGATCAGGAAAGTATGCGCCTCGGCCGGTTCGAGCAGGCCGGAAACACCCCACAGCACCAGCAGCAGCAAGCCGATCTCGATCGCCTCCACGGCGGCAACGCGGGCCAGGAAACGCTCGATCGTACCGATCCAGTGCACTTCCTTGTCATTGTCGAAGAAGA
>DATJDU010000023.1:0-1641 GCA_035497315.1 Sphingomonadaceae bacterium | reverse complement strand
AGATATGGAGCGTAGCGCGATAGATCCAGGGAGAGCGAGGATGCTGGTCGAGATCAATTTCGACGGATTGGTTGGCCCAAGCCACAATTATGCCGGGTTGAGCCTGGGTAATCTGGCCGCCACCGCCCATGCGGGCGAGGTTTCCTTTCCCCGCGCCGCTGCTCTCCAGGGCCTCGCCAAGATGCGCGGCAATATGGAACTGGGGCTTGCACAGGGGTTCTTCATGCCCCTGCCCCGCCCCAATCACCGTTTCCTGACCGAAATCGCCACCGACGCGCAAACCGATCCAGCGCTGATCGCGGCTGCCTGGTCCGCCTCCTCCATGTGGACGGCCAATGCCGCCACCATTTCTCCCGCGCCCGACACGCGCGACGGGCGATGTCATGTGACCACCGCCAATCTGGTAACCATGCCGCACCGTTTCCAGGAATGGTCGCATACGTCGCGCCAGTTGCGGCTGGCCTTTGCGGATCAGCAGCATTTTGCGATCCACGAACCGGTGCTGCCTTGCTTTGGCGATGAAGGTGCGGCCAATCACATGCGCCTGTGCCGCAGCCATGGCGAACCGGGGCTGGAGATCTTTGTCTATGGCAAGCGTGGCGGCCCCTTCCCCGCCCGGCAGCACGAACAGGCCAGCCGCATCGTCGCCCGCGCCCATGGCCTCGATCCCGAAAATGTCCTGTTCGTGGAGCAGAACCCCGACGCCATCGCGGCGGGCGCCTTCCATAATGATGTTGTGGCCGTGGCGAATGAGCGTGTGCTGTTCACCCATGAACTCGCCTTTGCCGATCCGGCAGGCACCTATGCCGCGATCCGCGAGAAACTGCCGGAGGCGGAGATCGTGATCGTCCCCGCCAGCGCCGTCAGCCTGGCCGAGGCGATACGGACCTATCTGTTCAACGCCCAGCTCCTCACCCTGCCCGATGGGGCGGGAATGGCGCTGGTGATCCCGCTGGAAGCCCATGAAAGCCCGGCCGTGCGCGGCTGGCTGGATGCGATGCTGGCAGGCAATGGGCCGATCCGCCGGGTGATCCCGGTGGATGTGAAGCAAAGCATGGCCAATGGCGGTGGCCCCGCCTGCCTGCGCCTGCGCGTGGTGGCCGATCCGCAAACGGTCGACCCGCGCTTTCTCCTTACCCCGGCCAGGGCCGAACGGATCGCGGCAGTGGTGGAGGAATGGTGGCCCGCGCAGATCGATCCGGGCACGCTGGGCTCCGTCGCGCTGGAACAGGACGTGGCCCGCGCGCGCCACAGATTGCTCGACGCGCTCAACCTTGCGGAGCTCGCCTGACGCTGTCGGGCGGGTTTACAATGCGACCGGCCGTTAACCAGCCACTTGCATGGATTTCCAAGTCTGGCATGATCGTTGCTCCTCAATGCGTTAAGGAAGAGGGGAACGCATGCTCGGAAAGATCAGACGGCTGTTTACGATCAAGACGAAGGTCGAAGCCTTTCTGATCATCTATGCTCTGGCGCTGGGCGCGGTCGAGCGTGGCAGCGTCTATCTGGGGCAATATCCGGGCTTTGGCGGCAAGCTGCTGTTCCTCGCCTGCACCGGCGCCGTGTTCATGGCCGGCGGCAAGTTGCTCGACTGCCTGAAGCTGGAACAGGAAAAGCGCGCGGCAGAAGCCGAAGCGACCG